>CAIQHB010000046.1 GCA_903871465.1 uncultured Methanosarcinales archaeon | reverse complement strand
TGAATTTGCTGGAATTCGAATGACGCTAAACGATGCAAACATGCCTCGCTTTTGGATCAGGTAACCTGATTCCGTTTTCATGCGGCGGCGCCTTGGATGCCCCGTCTGCTTGCAGCGGGGTGCGCCGCCGCCGTTTCACTGCTGGTCAAAAGCTAAATGAATCGAACGGCGCAAACTTTCCACGAGGTCATAAAATAAGAAAGGAAATATGAGGTGAACTTATGAAGCGCAGCCGCGATTTAATCATATCTCAGATATTATTTATTTGTGCTCATGGCGCAAATAAGACCCGAATAGTATATCAGGCAAATCTAAACTTCAGAACTGTAGACCCCTACCTAAAATTATTGATCGAAAAAGGGTTCATTGACACTAAACGTGAGCCTTCTATAATGTACGAGACTACGGAAAAGGGAACTGAACTCTTGGGGAGTCTCAAAGCGATTCAAAGAGAGATCTACCAATAATGGATATTGGGCAAATGGCCCTGCTATTCCGGAATTGGAGAACCTTAAGAGATTGGCCGCTGCTGTTCCTGTGCTTCTTCGCGCTTAGTTGTTTTATAAAGAATCCATATTATTATACCGTATTTTGTTGTGAGGTTTTGCTCATGTCTATCGTTCCGACCCTTTTGGCGACAAATATATGCCGGGTCAGGCTTCTATGCACCCGGTCCGTATGTTTTTGGATGATTTCGAACCCTGCATCCGTCAGCATGGCATCAAGAGATCTATCCGCCACAATTACCATGCGTCTGCCGGGCTTGATAACCCGGAAAAGCTCTCTCAGGCTCTCTTCTATCAGAAGTTCTTTGGAGGCGGCAAGAATCTTAGCCGACCTTCCGTAGGGCGTATCAAGGACGGCTCCATCCATGGAAGCATCTTTCAGGGGCAGACGCTTCGCATCTCCCAATATAAGGCTGCAATCCTGGTTGTGGAGGTTACATAGAGCTCCCTTCACCATCCGGGTTTGAACTTCAACGCCCACGCTCTCGATGCCTATGAGACATGCCTCAATCAGAATGCCGCAGGTTCCTGCAAAGGGATCGAGCAGACGCTCGCTCGCGCGTGCCTGAGTAAGGTTGACCAATGAGCGGGCCATGCGTGGCATGAGCACACCGGGGTGAAAAAACGGCTTGAGATGCGGCCGGCGCCCCTCAAAAGAGCTGCGATCCGTTACGGCTGCCTCCAGCCCCAAGACTATCTTTCCTGTCGTGATGATGGCCCTCAGCACCATCTCCGGGTCTTTTAGGTCTGCTCTGTAGCCTTTCTGAAAGAGAACTCGCCCCACCTCATGCTCCACAGCGTCAGCTCCGGGCGAAGCGTCCTTAATGCGTCGAGCCCTGACCAGATATTTCTTGTGGGGAAGATCCAGAAGACTTACCGACTCGCAAAGTGCCTCCAGTTTTGCGTCGGAAGTCGCCAGTACTTCGATGATGCGATGAGTCAATGCCAGGCGCCCGGCCAGCATCTGCACATCGAGGCCTTCCGCCTCCACGATCAGGCACTGGTCCAGGAAGACGGTCTCCCGAAAGCTGGTGGAAAAAAGCTCCACCAGTGCCAGAGCTTCGCATCTTGGCAGAGTCTCATGCTCCCCGGAGAGCTCGAAGGCATAGGTTTTCATTTTATTCTTCAATCAAGGTAGCTGTTTACATCCCTGAAATTGAACCGCTTTGAGGCGAGGACGTTCTCCAGGAAATTGAAGAGAGACCTTCGAACATCATCGGAGAGCAATGGATACCAGGTTGGGCTGGCCACGACCACCGCTCGGAAGGCAAAGAATGGTGCGATGACCTCCAGGAGCTCATCGTCACCGGTCTTATCCAGATAGTTCTCAAAGAAGAGCTCGAAGAGGTCTTTCAAGTCGCCTGTAAGGCGCAGACTCTTTTGCACTGAATAGAATATGTAGTTCATGGCCAGAGCGGTGATGTCGTCCGCAGCCTCGCCCCACTCTCCCCGGCTTCTGTCCAGGACGGTGAAGTCCGTGCCCTCGCGGAACATGATATTCCAGGGGTGGAAGTCGCCGTGAACCTGGGCTAGACGGTGGGCTTTGCCGTGCAGCCTCCAGCGCCATTCCACGCAGACCTTCTCTATCTCTTGCAGCTCATCCGGGTCCAGGAAGCTGGGGTTTTCCGGGTAGTCATCCAGGATGCCGAAGATGCATTCGCCATCTCCCACCGTCTCCCGGATCTTGCGCAGATACAGTGGCGGGCAGTCGTTCTTGACGGAATGAATCTCGGCCAGGTAATTGGAGAGGGCGATGACCCGGTCGTGGTCCAGGTCTGTCGCTCCCTGCTCTTTGACCCTCTCCAGATCAAAGAAGTACTCCTTTCCCTCAACCTTCTCCATGAGCATGAAATATTCGCTTGCATCTCCTGCGGAAACCAGCTTTCCTCTTCCTGTGAAGTAGCCCACATCGAGAGATGGGACGTGCTTGGGGAGGCCGGCAAAGGTCGAGTTCTGCCAGATCAGTATCCTCGCCCGGTCAGAGAAATGGTCGTGGCCGAAGCCATGCTGCAGCCGCATGGAAGAGAGTACGCAAGAGCCATTTTTTCCCGCGATCTGATACTCCACCAGCAGAGGCGATCCGTACCCGAATCCTTTCACATCCTCTGTGGTGGGAATGGTCTCCCCGAGTTTTTGCAGGCTTACAAGCGAAAGATCGTTTCCATAGAGGCTCCTCAGGTATGCCTCCAGATTCTCCCTCTTAAGATCCAAGGCCGAACACCCCTTTTCAAGTCCCAGTCTGCCAGCTATGCAGGTATTTGTCCTGTTCTGCTGTGAGCTTCTCGGTCTCGAGACCCATGGAGGCCAGCTTCAGTTCCGCTACCCTGCGATCGATCTCCACTGGAACGGCATAGACCCTCTTCTCCAGGCCTCGGCCGTGCTCCACGATGTAGCGCACTGCCAGCGCCTGGTTGGCAAAGGACATGTCCATTACCTCGGGAGGATGGCCGTAAGCGGCAGCTAGATTTATCAGCCGTCCTTCCGCCAGCAGGTAGAGTCTGCGGCCGTCTTTGAGCTTATACTCGGCTACGTTGTTTTGCACCTCGTTCTTCTCCGCGGCTATCTTTTCCAGCGCAGGTATGTCGATCTCCACATTGAAGTGGCCGCTGTTGGCAAGGATGGCCTGGTCCTTCATCCGCTCGAAGTGCTCTTTTCGGATGACGTTTATGTCACCGGTAAGGGTGACAAATAGATCTCCCAGGGGTGCTGCCTGCAGCATGGGCATGACCCGGTAGCCGTCCATGGCAGCCTCCAGGGCTTTGCGCGGCTCGACTTCTACTACGATTACATTAGCACCGAGGCCCTTCGCTCGCAATGCGAATCCCCGGCCGCACCAGCCGTAGCCGGCCACGACCACGGTCTTTCCCGCGAAGAGGAAGTTGGTGGCCTGCATTATGCCGTGTAATGTGCTCTGGCCTGTGCCGTAGCGGTTGTCGAACATCATCTTGGTCTCAGCGTCGTTGACGGCGACTACCGGATAGAGCAGAGCGTTGTCCTCGGCCATGGCCCGCAGGCGCACGACTCCGGTGGTGGTCTCCTCGCAGCCGCCAAACATCTGGAGAGCAAGCTCAGGATGCTCCTTGTGGATGATGGCGATAGTGTCGGCACCATCGTCCAAACTGACATTGGGTTTGAGCTCCAGAGCCTTCTTGATGCAGTCGTAGTATTCTTTCTCGTTCTCCCCCCGGAAGGCATAGACATAGAGGCCGCGCGCCGCAAGCGCTGCCGCCACTTCGTCTTGAGTGGAGAGTGGATTGGAGCCCGTGACTGCAACCTCGGCTCCGCCCGCAACGAGGGTGGTAATGAGGTTGGCCGTCTCCACGGTTACGTGCAGGCAGGCCACGATGCGCGCGCCCTTGAGGGGCTTATCTCTCTCGAACTCCTGCTTGATCTTCTCCAGAACGGGCATGTGCCTGCGAGCCCATTCGATGCGCTTCTCTCCGGATTCTGCCAGACTTGGATCTTTGACGACGCTCTTCTGCAAAAATATCACCTTGAAATTTCTTAAGTTGACCTGACAAGAGAAACCATTTGCAGATACTTAAACCCAACCCCGGGTTTAGTGGCTACCTTCTTTCTGTCGAGGTCTAGATTTCGCTGCTAAAGCGCCGGCGCATTCATTTGGGTTTTGGCGGCTTCGGGCAGGCTGCCTTCTCCGTCACTTCATCAGGGAGCTCCAATGCTTCCAGGATGGTCGATGCGAGTTTGAGGCCTATTCCCTTGCAGTCACAAAGGTGGTTATCTGGATACTTGGGCTGCAGTATGAGGTTGAACTTCTCTAAAATCGCCTCTGACCTTGCCGGGCCCACGCCGTTTCCAATGAGCATGGATAGCGCTGCAAACTTTCGCTCGCCTTCGGCTGGATGCGGACGAAAGGCGGAAAAATCCCCGCCCTGCAGGATCTTGCGAACCCTTGGAGCAGTCGCCCGAAGGGATTGTCTTTCATCCGCCAAGCCCGAATATTGCTGCCCTCGCAGTTGGCCTCGAAGACTTCCACCATATGAGTATACCCGATGATCTTGTCTTCTGCCTCCAGACCCCGAAAACCTCTTGAGAAAACATTTCGGGCAATGGCCGAAGCCACCTCGGTATCATCGGGTAGGTTTGAGCCATTTTAGTCCCACCGTTTCCCTTGAGTCGCTGTAAAGCACATCCTTGCGCCCTCGCGCTTCTTTGTCGTTATTATGTTAAAAGTTTTTGATGTGTTAATTAGGATAGGAATATGTATATATCTTTAACGTAAACATGTTTATATGTCCATAAGTTGTGTGTATACAATTCGCATCCCTGCAGAGGTCAGACAGATGATGGATGAGATGAAGGATATTAACTGGCAGTCGGACATTCGGCAGGCGGTTGAGGAACTGGTCAGGGAAAAAAAAAGACACAGACTGCTGAATGAGGCACGAGAGCTGAGAAAGGCAACGAAGAACATAGGCGTTAGTGCATCCGAATTGATCAGAGAGGACAGAGATGCGAGATAGAGCTGTCCTTGATTCAGGCGTTATCTTTGCCCTCTTCTTTGAAGAAGAAGCTTCTGAAAGGGCATCAGAAGCGGCTTATAAACTCAGTCCGATTACACTTGATCTCGCCGTAGCTGAGGTTGGCAACGCAGCCTGGAAGAGGGTCGCCTTATTTAAAGAGAACAGAGAGTCCGCCAGGGCGTCGCTATCCAAATGCCTGGAATTCATTAAGTCATGTACCGTGATTTGCGCATCAGACCTGGCTGAATTGGCATACGAGATCGCTTTGGGGAATAATACGGCATTTTATGATTCGCTCTTCCTGGCGGCAGCAGAGAGGGAAGAAGTGACGCTGTTGACACTGGACAAAAAAATGTACGAGAAGGCGAGAGCGAAAAGGAATGTTCAGATGATTTAATTCAGGAGAATTTAAATGACGGAAAATGAAAACGATAAAAGCGCACCGAAGGTCCAGAAGCTGAAGGATCTGGTAGGCTATCAGGACGGCTCTGTAGTGAGCCGGGAGATAATCCGCAAGAGTACAGGAACGGTAACCCTTTTCGCCTTCGATGAAGGCCAGGGGCTGAGCGAGCACACTGCGCCCTTCGACGCATTGGTGCATGTTATTGATGGAGAGGTCGAGGTTACCATCTCCGGCAAACCGTATCACCTGAGTCAAGGCGACTATGTGATCTTGCCCGCTGGTGAGACTCATGCCCTCAAGGCGCTGAGCAAATTCAAGATGTTGTTAGTGATGATCAAGTCTTGAGCACTCGATATCTTCTTATCTCTGGGATCTCCGATCTGTTGGAAACGCCCTTATGAATACCATTATTTACCATCGAGTCTGAGTTACTGCCGAATGAGTCTAAAGGTCACGCTGCTCGGCACTGGTGTCGGCATCCCTCAGCCCGGCCGCTCTCAGGCGGCGGTTTTGCTGGAGAACGGCCAGCCCCTGCTCTTCGACTGCGGAGCCGGTACTCTCCTGCGCCTGGATCAGGCTGGCGTTCCCACGGAGCTTCTGGACACAGTGGTGCTCACGCATCTGCATCTGGATCACGTCTCCGATCTCCTGGCTCTGGCCAATGCGCGCTATCTCTCAGGCCTGCCAGGTCTTGCGGTCTACGGCCCCAAAGGAACGGATTCATGGTTTGGGCTCCTAAGAAGCGCTTACCCCAACCTGGAAAAGATGCAATTTGTTGTGCACGAACTCTCCCCCATGGATTCCTTCTCTATCAAGGGCTTCGACATCTTCGCCGAGGAGGCGCGACATAGCGTGACGGCTCTGGCCTATCGCCTGGAAGCGGAGGAAAAAGTGATTGTCTACTCGGGTGATACCGAGCCCTCGGCCCGCGTGACAGCTCTGGCGGATGGCGCAGACCTGCTCATCCACGAGTGCTCTTTCCCGGAGCCCTTTGACGTCACCAACCACAGCACGCCCCTGAAGCTTGGCAATATGCTTCGTAACCAGGGCGTGAAGCGCGTAGTTTTGACGCACCTCTACCCGCAGGCTGACGGGCATGAGGACGAGATGGCGGAACAGGTGATCGAGCAATCCGGGGCGCCGACGATCGTGGGCTGGGATCTGATGAGCTTGATAATTTGATATCCAGCTTTGGTGCTCCGAAAAGAGCAAAAAAGGGTTAACGGCTGTCCAGCCATTCTTTCAGGGCAAGCATGGAAGCCGCGCGGTGAGAGATGCGGTTCTTCTCTTCTATCTCCGTCTCACCGAGACTCCTCTCATCAACATAGAAGACTGGGTCGTAGCCGAAGCCCAAACTGCCCCGCGCCTCATAGCCAATCCGGCCCTGAACAATTCCCTTAAACATTTGCGGTTCGAGCCCCGGCTCGGCATAGACGACCACCGATTTGAAGAAGGCTCTGCGGTCCACTACGCCTTCCATAAGCCGCAGTATCCCGTCATTGCCGATGGTCTTCTGGACATAAGCCGAATAGACTCCTGGAAAACCCTGCAGAGCTTCGATGAAGAGCCCCGCGTCCTCAAGCATTACCGGGACCTGCAATCTGGATGAAACCTCCTTCATGCCAAAGATTGCCACCTCTTCCAGCGTGTCTGCCTGGATCTCGGTATAGCCGATGTCCTTTTGCTCCAGATCTCCGAAGATTCCCCGGGCCTCCGCAAACTTTCCCTTATTGCTGGTAACAAAACTGATCATATCTTCTCCTGACAGCTCTTCTCGGCTTCCACTTCCAGCCTCACCATTCCAACATGAACATAACCCTTGTCATCGAGTGGATAAGCCGTGATATATCGGTCAACCACTTCATCGATAAAATCCATTCGCAAATCCTCGGGCACTCTTTCGATATATGGCAGCCATGTAGACTTGAACCAGGAGACAAGTCCCTCTCGCCCTGCCTGAACCATATCCTTTGCCACCAGCTCCACTCTCCAGGTCTTCAAGCCTGCAAGTTCGAGCCAGTTTCGGTACTCGTCAGGGCCATAGAAGCCATAAGGAAACTGGAATGGTTCGAAGTACCCGGACCATTTCTCCTCAGAAATGAGCTCATCGACAACCTTCAGGATCCCGGCGGCATTTCCCAGGCCACCAAACTGCATTAAGACCCTGCCGCCATTCTTGAGGCTGCGTTTGATCCCTTCCAGAACCGGTCTGTGATCCTGCACCCAATGGAGGCAGGCAAAAGAGAGAATAAGATCGAACTCATCCACGTGCTGCAATTTTGAAGCATCTCCATACTGGAATTCAAGGTTCGGCCAGCTCACAGGCGGAAACCTTTCCCTGGCGAAGCTCAGCATCTCTCGGGAATTGTCAAGGCCCAGGACAGATCCTCCCGGAACGAGCATCGCAACTTCGGCTGTGATTTTTCCGTCTCCGCACCCGATATCGAGTATCCTTTCATCTCCCCGGATTGAAATCCTGGATAGAAGTTCTTCTGCCCACTTCTGCTGGGCTGACGAGCTCTTCTCATAGACTTTGGGGTCCCATTTGTGCATTACTGACAGCCTCTGCAGTTAGACGGCCTCTTGAGATAAAGGCTTTTTTGATGTTTGATCTAGCTCAAGGGCAACGTTTTTAGATGTCGAGCATAAAGTAGCAGGGGTTAATGGCAATCTGGTGAGAACAAAATGGATCTAGGGGACAGAATCTCCGTGGAGAGGAACGGCATGTCCTACGAGGGCGTGCTCATGCCGTCCCGACGACCTGGACATGTAGTCATAAAGCTGAACAATGGCTACAATATAGGCCTACGTGTTCGCGAGAGCGACCTTAAGCTCGTGGAGAAGGGCCTGGATTTGAAGCCTTTAGATAAAGATAAGTCGCTTCAAAAAAGGGCGGGGCTTCCTCAGATATCCATTCTATCCACTGGGGGAACCATTGCCAGTAAGGTCGATTACAGGACCGGTGCCGTCACCAGCCAGTTCTCTGCAGGCGAGATCATCTCCGCCATCCCGGAGCTGGAGGAGATTGCCAACTACCATGCCCGGGTGATCTATCAGATTTTGAGCGAGAACATGCGTGCCGAATACTGGACCCGTCTCGCGCGGGCTGTGGCGGAGGAGATTCAGAGCGGTGCGGAAGGTGTCATCATAACCCATGGCACCGATACCATGATGTACACCGCAGCAGCGCTCTCCTTCATGCTGAAGACCCCTGTGCCCGTGGTCATCGTCGGCTCGCAGAGGAGCTCTGACCGGCCCAGCAGCGATGCTTCCATGAATGCCGTCTGCGCGGCCTCTGTCGCCATCAGCGACATGGCAGAGGTCTGTGTGGTTATGCATGGCACTACCAGCGACGATTACTGTTCCATTCACCGCGGCACCCGCATTCGCAAGATGCATACATCTCGCAGAGACGCCTTCCAGAGCATGAACCAGCCGCCCTTGGGGCGCGTGGATTACCTCACCAGAAAAATTCAGCCCTTACTGCCTTATTGCCGTCGTGGCGAAGCAAAACTGCAGTTGAAGGAATTGCTTGAGCCCAGATGCGGCCTCGTCAAGTACACGCCCGGATCATCCCCGGAGATTTTGGACTACTACATCGATAAAGGCTATCGGGGAATCGTCCTGGAGGGAACCGGCCTCGGCCATGTGGCTTCCGATTGGATAGGCGGCATAAGAAGAGCCACAGAAGAGGGCGTCCCCGTGGTCATAACCTCGCAATGCCTGCGGGGCAGGATATGCGATAGAGTGTATGACACAGGACGCTACATGCTCGATGCTGGAGCAATCGAAGGTGAGGACATGCTGCCGGAGGTGGCACTGGTCAAGCTCATGTGGGTACTGGCAAATAGGCCGGATGAGGTTCGTTCGCTGATGAAGACGCCCCTCGCAGGCGAGATTGGCTTCTCCACGCCAATTACGGTGTAGCCTGCAAGCTATAGTATGCAAGCTCAGCCCGTTGAATAGAGAATAAATGAAGAATAATGGGCAGGTATCATAGCGAAGCTTATAAGGCATGGGCCGGAATGAAGTATAAAGGCCAAACCTTATAAGCAAGGTGAATAGTGCCACAATCTCAGGATTATCGGAGGAATTCGTTTTGACACGCAAGCCAGCAAGTATGTATAGGAGGCGGGAACGGCCCTACACGCGCAGAAAGTACATGGGCGGCGTCCCGGGAAGCAAAGTAGTTCACTATGACATGGGGAATCTAACGGAGGATTTTCCCATTAAGCTCACTCTGGTTGTCATGGAGCCCTGCCAGATCAGGCATACCGCTCTTGAGGCGGCCAGGGTAGCAGCCAACCGTTTCCTTCTGAAGGAGGTGGGCAGGACTAACTTCCACCTAAAGCTCAGGACTTATCCTCACCACGTAATACGCGAGAATAAGCAGGCCACGGGAGCCGGTGCAGACCGTGTCTCCAGCGGCATGAGAATGGCTTTCGGCAAGGCTGTGGGAACTGCGGCCAGGGTCGAGGCCGGCCAGAAGCTCTTCACCGTTGGAGTAACCCCCCAATTCCTTAACAATGCAAAGGTGGCGTTGACGAGGGCAGGCCATAAATTGCCTACACCCATTCAGATCGTTGTGGATTCAGGTCAAGAGCTGATAAGGTAATCTGGATGGATGACTATTTAGCGGGCCTGGATCGGGCCATAAAGAAGATGCCGGCCACTCGGGAGACCAAGGAGCGGTTCGTTATACCGTCCGTCAAGGTCTTCTACGAAGGCAAGACCACTGTCCTGGAGAACTTTGGGGCCATAGCGGATACTCTGAACCGCGATCCTGAACACCTCATGAAGTATCTGCTCCAGGAGATGGGAACCGCCGGCAAGATCGAGGGGCAGCGCGGGATCTTTCAGGGAAAGTTTGGCGAGACCGCCATCGCCCGCCAGATAGAGTCCTACTTTGAAGAGTATGTAGTCTGCACAGAGTGCAGGCTGCCCGATACTCATCTCATAAAGACCGATCGTGTGCTGACGCTTAAGTGCGATGCTTGTGGGGCTCACCGGCCTGTGCGCAAGAGAAAGGCCACGGCAGCGGTGCAGAAGGATGTCATTGAAGAAGGCGAGACCTATGAGCTGCGCATCGAGTCCGTGGGCAACAAAGGCGACGGAATCGCCAAGGTTGATAAATACCTCATCTTCGTACCCAGCGCCGTTAAAGGCGAGATCGTCAAGGCCAAGATCAAGAAGATAAGCGGAACTCTGGCCTTTGCCGAGGTTGTGGAACGAAAAGGAAAGGTAGCTTAGAATGGAAGAGACGATCACGCTCACCTTCACGGAGGAGCACAAGTATCAGCTTGAGTTCTCTCCTCCCCCCTTTTGGTTGGAGTTTGCCAGAGGGTACCGTGGTCTTCCCTGGATAGAGAGCAGCGACGAGCGAACAGCTATCGTCGCTGAAAACTATTCCTATCTGCTGGACCTTCTGGTTCAGGCGAGGCTGTATAGTCTCAGTAAGCTGCCTTTTGATGAGCGATTTCAGTAGTAAATCTGAAAGTCGATAGATGTCCGAACCAAAGGCGTCCATGCAAG
Source organism: uncultured Methanosarcinales archaeon (assembly GCA_903871465.1). Classification (GTDB taxonomy): domain Archaea; phylum Halobacteriota; class Methanosarcinia; order Methanotrichales; family Methanotrichaceae; genus Methanothrix. The sequence continues at coordinate 61,189 of CAIQHB010000046.1, read as the reverse complement.
GCTACCTCATTCGAGGCCTGCCGGTCATCAAAGAGGGCGATGATGTAGCTTCATTGGTCCAGTCTCTTTTCGAGTTTCAAGATGGAGATGTGCTCTGCCTTGCAAGCACTATAGTTGCCAAGTCTGAGGGCCGTTTTCGAGATCTGGAGAGCTACGAGCCCGGGGGGCGCGCAGTCGAGATTGCGAAGCATATTGGAAAAGACCCCAGGTTTGTGCAGGCGGTCCTGGACGAATCCGTGGAGGTCTTGCTTGACCGGCCTTTTCTGCTGGTGGTGACCCGATTCGGTCACATCGGCGTCAATGCGGGGATCGACCAGTCCAACGTAGGAGACGAACGGATACTACTACTCCCGGAAAACCCCTGCAGGAGTGCCGAGCGGCTGCGCGCGAGCCTGGGAAGGGATTGCGCCGTCATCATCACCGATACCTGCGGCCGGCCGTTCCGAACGGGTGTTGCGGGCATAGCAGTGGGCTGGGCAGGCATTGCTGCTTTGCGGGACTGGCGCGGAGAGTGCGATATGCATGGCAAGGTTCTGGAGATCACCCTGGAAGCGATCGTGGACGAGATTGCGGCCGCTGCAAATCTGCTCATGGGCGAGGCCGGGGCCGGGACTCCGGCAGTCGTTTTCCGGGGCTTGAAATATCCAGGCTCCGGCGGGAACGTCTTCATGGCTGAAGAGATGGATGTCATCCGGCCGCGGCTGAAGAGTTAAGGTTTTATCGGAGCCATGGTATAGCTGCTCTCTCGTGGGACAGCCAATTCACATGGTAATTCCTTTCAAGAATCAGGGGGCAAAGAGCAGGCTGGCTTCAGTTCTCTCTCCCCAAGAGCGGCGGCTTTTGTCATTTGCTATGCTAATGGATGTCTTGGATGTCGTTTCGGGCCAAGGACCGGCGACGATCCTCTCCCGACCGGGGCTGAATATCGCAGATATCGACAGCGATGTCGAGATCCAGGAGTCAGAGCTGGACTTGAACGATGCCCTTAATGCACTGATCGCGGAGGTTGCTCGCCACGGGTGGCCGTCGGACATTCTGATAGTTATGGCGGATCTGGCCCTATTAACTGAAAAGGATGTCGCGGGTATTCTCAATTGCGACGGGGATGTGGTCCTCTGCCCGGGGCGAGGCGGCGGCACCAACATGATCCTCATCAGGAGCCCCAGGTTTCGCACCTGCTACCAGGGTCTGAGCTTTCCCAAGCATCTGGCATTTGCTCGTCAAACGGGCCTTGAAGTTTCGGTCTATGAGTCCTTCCGGGCAGGATGCGACATCGACGAGCCGGAGGATCTGGCGGAGGTGCTCTTGCACGGGCGGGGCAGATCTAAGAGGGTTTTGGAGGGGATGGGATTTTCTCTATCTGAAAATGGGAGGGCAGGTCTGTGTCGCTCCTCTGGATATGAGATTTGATTCTTCTGAACAACAGGAACCATCCTGGGAGACCGCTTGGCTTTATTCGTGACCCCTGTGGGCACCCAGAACCTCTATCGCTTAAGCCTGACCATAACGCCTGGCTCCATGAATGTGGATTACGTCTTCACGGCTCCGGGAATAACCCAACCGGGAGTCGCCTTTGGCAGCCTGCTATCATCAACGGCACCCTCTGTTCCTGCCACGCGGACGGCACCAGCTTACCAGAACAATCAGGCTATGCAAACCATCCAGCCTCAACCGGTCTCCTCAGCCTAATGAGATCATAACTGAGTGCCCTCCCGGGAGATGCCCGGGGCGCATTTTTTTTTATTGTATATTTCATTTCATCGAGTTTTTTCTCTGTTCTTGAGATCTCGTTTTGACTGATCGGCAAGGCATACCCATTACCATTATTAATAGCATCAACCAATTGGGACCCGAGGGTTAGTAATATGGCATCTAACAAAATTCTGATAGCATTAATATTATTCATCAGTCTGATTGCAAATGCATCTTCACAGGGGTACATGGGCACTGTGACCACGGGAACGGGAATCTTGTCTCCTTTGACCGTGGGCAAGGGGACAATCTCTTCCGAGAGCGTAGGTGCACTCTCGACTCAGCTAAACCTGACTGGAAGCTGGTCGGTTGATCTGAAGAGTTCAGAGATCAGGCATCTTGACCTGCAGATATTTCAGGAAAGTGATCTGGTTATGGGATCGGGGCAAATGCTTGCCGATGGCGCCAACAGGGCAGTGACTGTGGCAGGGTCTGTTGCCGGGGATAGGCCGACCATATTCGTCTCCTCGGTCGATAAACCGGAGGTCTTCAGGCTGGAGCTCTCTGCATCCGGAACCGCTCTTGCCGGCAAGTTCGACTCGCTTTCCAGCAGTCTGATTCACGAATCGGGAACGGTTACCGGAAGCATGGCTCTCTCATCCCGACAGAATCGACCAACTGAGCTTGGTAAAAGCATCAGTCCGAGTGCGACCTCCGGCGCATTGCTGGGAAGGGCCACGGAAACCCAAAACGGGTTGGATTCATCGAATCATCTCATAAAAAGTGAGAGCGTCTACAAGAGCAGCAATGGCCAGAGCGTCACATCCACTTCGGAAGGAACCCAGACCACTACAAGCTACTGATGAGCTTGAAGTCTGAAGGAAAAAGATTAATGCTGAATCGAGCTGAAACTGCTGCCGGGGAATCTAAGACGAAAGCTCTGATCGCGATATTGATTCTAATGCTTGCCGCAGGCTCTCATGCGGCGGCCACATGCGCCTGCTCGTTGGGTGGTGCCTCATACAATTTTCTGGGCGACCAGGCTGTGGACGTCAACATGGAAGGCTATGATGAGTTCGCGCGAGAAAATGTTCCTACCAGCTCCATCGCTGTCCCGAACTCCGTTGTTGTCCCGGATGTAAAGGCCTCGGCAGAGAGCAGGCTGAGCCTGGATTTAGAAGACAAGAGCAATATCCATCTCGCTCTATCAAAGACCCGGGAAGGCATGTCGGGCCGGGGAAATATGACCGAGATTAATGGAACGGAGCCTGTGGTGGCAGTAGGAACGCTTCAGGGAAACAAGCTGTCTCTCGACGTAACTGCCAGCGGGGGCGAGCTCTACAAATTCAATCTGGCCAGTGAAGGCAGCACGGTAATGGGGGATTTCAGCGAGTCTCTGTCAAATGGAGTGAGTCTCACGGGATTGGCGAAGGGCAAGTGGGTGATCTGAAGCCTCCACTGAGAAAATAGGGAATAATAATCGATATCCGATCTGCCTATAAATTTGGAAATCGAGTGCCGATGCTTTTTGCATCGGCAATCATCAACTCACGTCTTGCTTCCCCGGGCTGAACCTCTTCATGATGCGTTTCATGTTCATCTTGCCCATGCCGCCTCTCATGCCTTTGATTGCTTTTTGCATGGCCAGATGGGACTTGAGAAGCTCCCGAACGAGATCCGGTGAGGCACCGCTGCCCCGGGATATGCGCTTGATGCGCGATGCTGTTATGACCTTCGGATCCTCCAGCTCCACGGCAGTCATGGAATCCATGACTACTCGATATTTGTCCAGACGGTCTTTTGTCATCTGATATTCTTTATCGGATAGCTCAAAACCCAGGCCTCCCATAGGCAGCATCTGCATGATCTGTTTTAAGGGACCTAGCTTGTTCATGGCCTCCATCTGCTGATACATATCCCGGAGGGTGAACTTGCCTCGCATGAGGGAATCAACGTCCACGTTCTGGTCCGCCTGGACCTCCTGGGCTCTCTCGATAAGTGTTTTGATATCCCCCATGCCAAGCATGCGGGAGATGAATCGGTCCGCCTCGAACTTCTCTAAGTCGGAAGGCGTCTCGCCCATGCCGATGAAGGCTACAGAGGTCTTGGTCTCGGCTACTGCAGAGAGTGCTCCGCCGCCCTTGGCAGTGCCGTCCAGTTTGGTGATGATGACGCCTGTGATCGAAATTGCCTCGTTGAATGCCTTGGCCTGTTCGCTGGCCTGCTGGCCTAATGCCGCATCCATCACCAGGAGCTTCTGCTCGGCATTGACGACGCTATGGATGTCTTTCATCTCCTGGATCAGGTCGCCCTCCAGGGCGTGGCGTCCCGCGGTATCGACAATTCTCACATCATACTTTTTGGTGGCTTCAAGGCCGTTCCTGGCCACAGCAGCGGCATCGAGGTTGCCCCTTTCGCCGTAAAAGAAAATGCCCTGCTTCTCGCACAGCGCCTTAAGCTGGTCAAAGGCTCCGGCGCGAAAGGTGTCGGCGCAGATGACGGCCGTACGTAGCCCCTTTCTCTGGAAGAAGGTGGCCAGCTTTGCTGCCGTCGTTGTTTTTCCTGATCCCTGCAGACCCACGAGCATTATGTTCTGCTTCTTGAGGGGTATATCCGCACCGCGGCCTACCAGGTTGATCAACTCCTGATAGACGATGTTGATGACGTGCTCGCGCGGGTTCATGCCTGCAGCAGGCTTCTCATTTAGAGCTCGTTCTTTGATGGTATTGGAGAGCTGCATTACCAGCTTCACATTCACATCTGCCTGCAGGAGTGCACGCTGAATCTCTCGCACGGCATCGTCTACCAGAGCCTTGTCTATCTTATTCGCCGACGCTATCTTCTTCAGAGCATTGCGCAGCGATCCGCCTAAGTTTTCGAGGACCATAATGCTTCGCTCTCAAGTGATCTGCAAACCATATAAAATGTTCCTTGGGGGGGGCGGGGAGGTGGTGGGTATGTAAGGGAAAAAGCAGATCCCTGGGGTCTTAAATTGATGAAATGGAAATTAGAATCATAATTAAGTACGTCATGGAAAATAACCACAAGGTTTATAATTGTCCAAGTTTAAATCGTCATCTGCCGTGAATTGAAATCGCATTCGGATCGGAGAGACGCATTAGATATTGGGCTTCGGCCATACCTTGTCGAAAAATCAAATGAAAGAGAACCGAGATGCAATCATGGAGGCGTTACATGAAAAAAATTCTTAATATACTAATTGGAGCTATCTTGATAGCTTTGGTAGCACCTATAGTTGCGCAATTGCCGTCAGAAGCCATAAGCGGCAATCGTGAAGCAGCCGGGCAACCTTCAACTGCCGTCATAATCAATCCAATGGATCCCAATTACGTTTGGGGCAACCCGCAGGCATTAGACCTCAATGGCGTAAACCCTGTGATATTTCAGAATGCCGCATTCAGTAAGGAAGCCGGAGGCATATTGGGATCAAGTTTGTACACTACAAGCATCAATGATTTTAGGAAAGCTGACCCGAGTGCAGGTTACAGCAATATTTCCAAGAAAACGGCAAAAGTAGGACTCGTTAATACCGCCGCTAGAATTCCCATTAGCACTTCCATTAACGCTTCCCTGAATAGCACACAATAAGGGCATATTAGGAAGGACCCGGGCGAACGCGCGCTGGAATGTTGACACCGTCCCCTTGCAGGACCTGGGTATCTTTTTAGCATGCGGGCTGACTCCTACCAGTGGCCTTTGTTCTTTATCACGCTATGCCCTGACCGTATTTGGCGCAAGATCTCCGGAGGAATGCGGCATCATTTGGCCGGGACGCTCAATTTTTCCCAATATTGTCTTTGCCTCGAAGGCAATCTTTATAGGGGATGACATCTCAGCAAGATTCGGCGCAAAGGATGCCTCTAACCGATAAAGGTTTAAGGCAGATCGACACAATTGTCGGACGCCTTTACCAATGCCAAGGTGGCGGAGCGGCTACGCAAATGCCTGCAGAGCATTACCACTCCGGTTCGAATCCGGACCTTGGCTTTCCAATCGCATGGGATACTTTGCCTTATTTTTTCAGAATTTCATTCGTTACATAAAATCTAAGTTATATTTGGGGGAAAAGCTTATATCCGCTCAGGTTATTTCATTACAGTCCTAATTATTCAGGAGGCTTAATCAGTTTTGAGCGAAGCAACCGGCTACGACGCAAGCCAAATCCAAGTTCTTGAAGGCCTTGAGGCAGTCAGGCGCAGGCCCTCGATGTATATCGGCAGCACAGACACCCTGGGGCTGCACCACCTGGTCTACGAGGTAGTTGATAACAGCGTGGACGAGGCCCTGGGCGGCTATTGCAAAGAGATCAATGTGGTCATCCAACCGGACGGAAGCGTCTCCGTAAAAGATGATGGCCGCGGCATCCCTGTAGATAACCATCCCCAGTTCAACCGGCCTGCCCTGGAGATCGTCATGACGGTGCTGCACGCTGGAGGTAAGTTCGATCACGAATCCTATAGCGTCTCGGGCGGTCTGCATGGTGTGGGCGTCTCCGTTGTCAATGCCCTTTCCGAATGGCTGGAGGTGCAGGTTCGGAGGAACGGGCGGGTTTACTGGCAGCGGTATGAACAGGGCAGAGTGGCTTCGGACGTTGAGGTAAGGGGAACCTCGGAGCATACAGGAACCACGATTACCTTCAAGCCGGACGGCACAATCTTCGAGGAAACCGAGTACAACTTCGATACGCTTTCTTCCAGGCTGAGGGAGCTGGCTTTTCTTAATCGCGGCCTGAAGATAACCATAAGAGACGAACGCTCCGATAAAGAGAACATCTTCGAGTATGAGGGCGGTATCGTCTCTTTTGTAGAGTATCTCAATGTAAACAAAGAAGCGTTGCATAAACCTCCTATCTACTTTACGCGCAGCAAGAATGGAACTCAGGTAGAAGTTGCGCTTCAGTACAATAACTCCTACAGCGAGAACATATTCACTTATGCCAATAACATCAATACCCGCGAGGGTGGAACTCACCTCATGGGCTTTCGCGCTGCCCTGACAAGGACTGTCAATGAATACGCCAAAGCTAACAAGCTGTTCAAGAGCGATGTGAAGCTCGGCGGCGAAGATCTGCGCGAGGGCCTGGTGGCAGTCATCAGCGTCAAACTTCCCGATCCTCAGTTCGAGGGCCAGACCAAGACAAGATTGGGTAATAGCGCCATCCGGGGCATCATCGAGTCCATGGTCGCGGAGGGCCTGGCTGAGCACTTTGAGGAAAACCCTCTCGTGGCAACGACTATTGTGGAGAAAGCGGCTGAGGCCCTGCGAGCACGCGAGGCGGCCCGCAAAGCCAAGGAGCTGACCCGTCGCAAGAATGCCCTGGGTTCCGGAGGCTTGCCCGGCAAGCTGGCAGACTGCTCCAACACTGATCCGGCAAAATGCGAGATCTATATAGTCGAGGGCGAATCTGCAGGCGGCTCGGCCAAACAGGGCAGGAACCGGCATTTTCAGGCCATACTGCCGCTGCGGGGCAAGATTCTCAATGTGGAGAGAGCAAGGCTGGACAAGATCCTCAAGAACAGCGAGATTCGAAATATGATAATCGCCTTCGGCACAGGTGTCGGGGACGACTTCGAGATCACAAAGGCCAGATATCACAAGGTAGTAATAATGACTGATGCCGATGTGGACGGCTCGCACATTCGCACCCTTCTCTTGACTTTCTTTTACAGATACATGAAGCCTTTAGTCGAAGCAGGATACGTCTTCATTGCTCAACCACCGCTTTACCAGGTAAAAAAAGGAAAGCAAGTCAATTATGCTTACTCGGACGAGCAGCTGAACGTGTTAGTGAAGTCCCTGGTCAAGCCTGCCATACAAAGGTACAAAGGTCTGGGAGAGATGAACCCCGAGCAGCTATGGGATACTACCATGGACCCCGAGAAGAGGACCATGAAGAAGATCACGCTGGAGGATGCCGTGGAAGCCGATCGCATCTTCACCATCCTCATGGGAGATCAGGTGGAACCACGCCGGGAATTCATCGAGACGCATGCCAAATATGTTAAGAATCTTGATGTCTGAGGTGGCTTTTGACGGAAGTACTGGTTAACATCACTGAGGAGATGAAGTCCTCCTACATCGATTACGCCATGAGTGTGATCGTAAGCAGAGCTTTGCCCGATGTCAGGGATGGGCTGAAGCCCGTTCATCGGCGCATTCTCTACGCCATGTATGAACAGGGCATGACTCATGATCAGCCCTATAAGAAGTCCGCTCGTGTGGTCGGAGACGTAATGGGTAAGTACCATCCCCACGGGGATTCTGCTATCTATGAGACCATGGTCAGAATGGCCCAAACATTCTCTATGCGCTATCCTCTGATCGATGGCCAGGGCAACTTCGGTTCCATTGACGGAGACCCGGCTGCGGCCATGCGTTACACTGAAGTTCGTCTCTCCAAGATTGCAGAAGAGATGCTGGCGGACATTGAGAAGAACACCGTCGACTTTGTGCCCAACTACGACGGCTCGCTGAAAGAGCCTACGGTGCTGCCGGGAAAGCTCCCTAATCTTCTCCTCAACGGTTCTACAGGCATTGCCGTGGGCATGGCGACCAATATCCCGCCCCACAATCTGAATGAGCTGGCTGGAGCGATCATCTACCTCATAGACCAGCCGCAGGCGACGCTTCCTGAATTGATGCATTACCTGCCCGGGCCCGACTTTCCCACGGGAGCTTTTATCGTGGGCAGGGCCGGGATTGAGGCCGCCTATCAGACCGGTCGGGGAAGCATTATGCTGCAGTCCAAGTCCGAGATAGAGGAAGGGACGAGAAGCACCAAGATCATATTCACAGAGCTGCCCTATCAGGTGAACAAGTCCAAGCTGATTGAGGATATGGCGGAGATGGTCAAGGGCGGCCGTCTCGAGGGAATATCCGATCTGCGGGACGAGTCGGATAAGGACGGCATTCGAATGGTAGTGGAGGTCAAGAGCGGCTTCAACGTTCACGTGGTCTTGAATCAACTGTATAAGCACACCGCGCTTCAGACCAGCTACGGCATCAACAACATGGTTCTAATCGACGGTCTGCCGAAGGCCGTCTCTTTGAAGGAGACCCTGGAGCAGTACATCCACTATCGCTCCATAGTTATTGAGAGGCGCACCAGGTTTGAGCTGGATGCGGCAGAGAAGAGGGCTCATATCCTGGCCGGCCTGCTTATTGCTCTGAAGAACATAGATGAAGTAATAAGGTTAATCAAGGCGGCGGCAACGCCCGCGGAGGCGAAGGATGCTCTGATGCAGGCCTTCCAATTCTCTGAGGAGCAGTCCAAGGCCATTCTGGAAATGAGGCTGCAGCGCCTCACGGGTCTCGAGCAGGAGAAGATAGTCTCCGAGGCGGCAGAGCTGGAGTTGCTCATCGCCCGCCTGAGGCAGATCCTCTCCAGCAACCTGGAGATTCTGAGCATCATCAAACAAGAGCTGACTGAGCTCATCAACACTTACGGGGACGAGCGCCGCACCCAGATCATCGAGGTGGAGGGCGAGGTCAGCCGGGAGGATCTTATCCAGGATGAGGAGGTGGCAGTGACCATCACCAGCTCCGGATATATCAAACGCCAGCCTCTCACGGCCTACCGCATGCAGCGTCGCGGCGGTCGGGGAGTCATGGGCGCCGATACCAAGACCGAAGAATTCGTTACGGATGTCTTTACCGCATCAACGAAGGATTATCTGCTCTTCTTCACAGACAAGGGCAAAGCCCACTGGCTCAAGGTCTATGAGGTGCCGTCTCTGGGGCGGGTGACGCGCGGGAAGTCCATTGTAAATCTCCTGCAGCTCGATCCGGATGAGAGAATGACGGGAGCGATACCTGTGAAGAGCTTTGAGGCCGGGTTCATTGTCCTTGTAACCAAGAGCGGAAGCATTGTGAAGATGCCTTTGCAGGCATTCAGCAATCCCCGCAAGGGCGGCATCAAGGCTATAAACCTGAAGGGCGACAGCCTGATCTCGGCAAAGCTTACCGATGGCGGAAAGGAGCTGCTGGTGGCCACGAAGTTCGGCAAGGCCATCCGGTTCAAGGAGACTGACGTGCGCGCCTCGAATCGCGGCACCATGGGCGTGAAGGCTATCAGCCTTAACATGGGTGACGAGCTGATCAGCATGGATGTGATCCAGGCGGGCTCCAGTTCCACACTCCTCACCATCACCAACCAGGGATATGGCAAGAGGACGGAGCTGGAGGATTATCCTCAGCAGAGAAGGGGCGGCAAGGGAGTCAAGAATATCGATGCCAGGAAAGGCTTTGTCTGCTGCACCACTACCGTATCCGAGGAGGACGAGCTGCTGGTTACGACCAAGGATGGAGTAGTGATACGCATCCCAACCAACGAAGTTAGGGTGCAAGGTCGGTCCACGCAGGGCGTGCGCATAATGAATGTGAAACCGGGCGACGAGGTCGCGGCGGTAGCGAGGATCACCTAGGGTCCTCTCTATCGTTAATTTTCCTGTTGGATTGATTTTTGTCTGAGTTTGGCTCTAACGGGCAGTTTGTCACGGGGGTCTATTTCTATCCGGATGGGTCTGCTTCTTCACTCTGCCATCTCTTTATCATGACCGGATCATCAAGATTCCCATAATTATCACCTCAATAAATTTATAATCAAAACAGGGTAGAGGCTACTTTGGTAAAAATTGATACAAATAATTAACCATATAGCCCACATAATTAATGCAATCATCGATAAGGGGTCGTGCATTATCGATAACGAACACAGCCGTACTGGATCTTCCATCTTCGCCGGATCCTTTTAAGATGGCGATCAGAGATAGAGCAGAGAAACCGGCAAACAGGATTATCGTTTTGGCATCAATTAACTTTATTTTATACTGTTGTATTCGCTCCCGTTCCTTATCGATTATGTCCAATACATTTGATAAGAGGCATATTTGGCCTTCGTTTTCCTTTTCCTCATTTTTTGATACTAAATCTATGAGTTGCTTCCTCTTGGACTCCTGTATCTCGCTTAGAATTGAGACTCCATCTCCTATCTTGCCCCTAAGAAATCTACGAAGTGCGTACCAATCATAAAGGAAAAGCACGACGCCGATCAACCAGAGCAGTCCTATAGATGCGCTCTCAAATGAACTCAATCCCCTGGAGGCAAAATTCGCAAATACTGCCAGAGGTATGATCAAGAAATAGAAGATATTGAACCCTAAAAGCAATTCTTTGAGTGGTTTCAAGCCGCCCGCTCTATCTGCGTCTAAAGGTTCTATCTTTAATAATGCATATAAATCATTATTGATCTTAAATAGCATGTACGATATGTTGAAGATCATCCACAAAAGAATCGCCAAGAGATAGAGCAGGAAAAGGCTTACAAGATTATTATATATGTCCAGACCCAGAGCCCAGGATGTGGGATTCCCTTGAGAGAAGAATGGCTCCGAGCCCGAATAAAAAGCATCTATTTTGGCCGTTGCAAATAACAAAAATGCTGCCAGAATCAACAAGTAGAGGACCCTGGATGTAGTGAAATTTGTTTTCAATAGATCAAACGGGCATAGGCTATCATCCTTACTCTCAGAGCTGACTATGAGCTCTCCAAAACTTCCTTTCATTTTGGTCAGGAAATATTGAATGCCAAAGAGCTGCAATGCAATCGAAATGCTCATAAATAGTATGCCAATTTTATCGGATACTGGAAAAATATTCTTCATCATCATGCTAAAAAATTCATAATATAAATATATTATAATACCAATAAAAAGCGAACTGACTTGGTACGGGGCCGGAATCTTATTCAAAACCTTCTCAATACAATTCCAGCAATCCCCTTCTTCTTTGATATGAGTTCACCTCTTCTAGCTCATCCAGTTATGTACAAAGAGATTACTAATATAAATTTTTTGTTCTTGCCTGGCATAATCTGACCACCTTAGAAGGCCGGGGTTCAGCAAGCGAATAGCCACCCGTAGAAATATTGCTTTTCATCTGAACCCTTTCTTCAATTGGATTTAGTTGAGAAAGATTAGACTCTAGGTACTGATGGGTTATCATATCCAAATTGATAAAAAGCCGCGAGAAATCCTTGCGGACTTCATCCCGTGCAACTCAAGACCATCGCACCAGGTTTTAGCAATCCGGTTTTTTCTCTTTTCTTTCTCTAATACTCGTATTGATCACCCTGTCCGATCTCTCCAGAGCTTCATGCGTCCCTCCGTAGTGCAGAGCCGCATCCCGCATGATCTGTTTGAAGCCTTCCAAATCCCCGGAATCCGCTTTTTCGCTTAATCGCATGCATTCTGCCACATAGGTCTGGCGAACTGCGGAGGCTTTTGGATTCTTCTGAATGGAGGCATAAAGTTCCGGATTCTGATCCAGGATTCTGCCCACAAAGTCGATCATGATTTCATAGACCGGAGACATGAACTTACGTGACCTCTGGACATCGAAGTCCAGAGCCTTCAGAGTCGCTCCGATGCCGATGTAGGCGAAGTGGGTGAGCGCCTGCACCACAGCCATCATCTCGTCGTGCTCTTCCGCCTCCAGGATCCCGATATGCGCTCCATCGGACTCGAATAGAGATTGAATGATGGGAAGCCACTTTCCGGTCTTTCCTTCTACGGGAGTGAAGATGATGGTTTGGCCGAAGAGGGAGGGCATGGTTGGTCCAAACATGGGATGGGTGCCCAGCACCTCCACTCCTTTGGGGGCATAAGTCTTCATGGCCATTACCGGACCGGACTTGATGGAGGTCACATCCATGATCAGGCTACCTGGATGCATGCGGGGAGCCACCGTTTGGATCATCTCCACCGTTTTCTCTATGAGGACGCTGATCAGAACGATGTCACTTTCTTCCACCTCCTTCATCATGTCATGGGCATAGCGCACACCCAGCCGCTCCGCGACCTCAACCTTCCCGCTCGGACCCCAGACAGCGACATCAAATCCTTTTCTCTTAAAATAACGGGCGAACCATGAACCCGTCTCGCCCGTTCCGCCCAGTATCAGTATGCGCCATTTTGTCATTGTTTCTTCTGTCATCACTTTCCTCCCAATTCAGCTTCCGCTCATCTTGAGGCTTTGCCGTTCTTCACCAGAGTTTCGCCTGCCCGCTCGGCCAAAGCCCGTCGAACCGCTCTTTCCATCAGATCCACCGGAGCCTTCAAACCCGTCCAGATCTCCAGAGCCTTCGCCCCCTGATAGACAAGCATCATCACTCCGTCGATAGCCACTGATCCGGCCGCGCGAGCATCCTGGAGTAGTTTCGTATCCCGGTTGTAAACGATATCGAAGACCGCCTGGCGGCGTTTCAACAGCCGGCCATCAAAGAGCCCCGCGTCTCCAGATCGCATGCCTACTGAAGTTGCGTTTATTATTATGTCCGCCTGGCCGACCAGTTTTTCCAGATCACATAGACAAAAGCCCATTCCGCCCACAGAGGTCGCCAGCTCATGAGCCCTTTTGAGGCTTCGGTTCGCGATAGAGATCTCTGCGCCCTCCTTCTCCAGAGTGTAAGCTATTGCCCTCGCCGCGCCTCCGGCACCAATCAGAAGCACCCGGCTTTCATTAATGCTGACGCCTGCATCCTGCAAGGCCAGCAGCGCGCCCCATCCGTCTGTGTTATGGCCTCTTATCCGGCTCACTTGATCAAAGGATATCGTGTTCACCGCGCCTATAGCCAGAGCTAGCTCATCTGCTCGCAAGAATTCCAATTCCAGCGCTTTTTCCTTCAAGGGAATGGTCAGATTAAGTCCGCCAAAGCCCATAGCAGCAGCGCCGCGAATTGCGTCTTTCAGGTCAACTCTTGTAACCCGAAAGGCGTGAAAGCCTGCATCTATGCCCAAAGCCCGCAGTGCCTCATTCTGCATGACCGGCGAGAGGCTGTGTTCTATTGGATCGCCAAAGATCCCGAAGATCTTCATAATAGCTTGTGGTTGTTTATCCCTAAATAATTTGCAGGATATACCAGAGAACTGCGCCCACCAGGGCGCCGAAGCTTGTCGCCGCCAGGTTTACTCCATTGTTGCTCAAAAGGCCTCTTCTCTGCAGCGTTGCCCCGAGAAAGCTGTCGAAGTTCGTGCCCAGGAATCCGCCAATAGCGCCTGCCACGATGCCAAAAGGGCCAGTCATTCCCGTAACAGTGGCCAGGATCCCGATGATAAGAGCACCGGCTATTGAGGCGGCTTCGCCTAGGGGCGTCACACCGCCATCCACCCCTGGTTCAGTCTCTTTTAAGGTGGTGATCATCCTCGGTTTGGAGCCGCTGGTCTCGCCTATCTCACTTGCCAGTGTATCGCCGTTAGCCGTCGCCACTGAAGCAATAAAGGCATAGATGAATATCTCATTGCGGTAAACACCGTAGCAGATAGCCAGAATCAGAGGAACCAGGCTGTTGCTGTAGACATTCTTGTAGCCGCGCATGCCTCCATGGGATTGAGCGATGCCGAGCTTTGCCTTACGTGCATATCCATACCGGGTGAACCCGCCACCAAGCAGATAGAACGCCAGCAAGAGCATAAACCAGGTCAGGCCCCCAAAGAGAATCACGAGCAAGCAGACGGTTGTCTCGCTCAGTACGGCATCCGAGTCTGCGGCTTTCGCCCAGTAGGCGCCGATCCCCAGGACGAGAGCGAAGATACAGATGAGCAAAATGCGATGCAGGTCTGGCAGAGGATAGTCGAAAGAGAAGAGCCACATAACCATGGCCGTTCCGAAAGGGACTGTGAAGTCACGCTCTCTGGAGGCATGATGCAAGAACGCACCCGAAAGCCCACCGAGGATCGCCATGAACAGGATTCTCTCTGAGGATAGGCCGCCCGCCGAGATCAGGCTCGCGAGGGGAAAGCCAATTATCACAGTGATGAGCAGATAGATTAAGCTCCCGGCGAGAGTCTCAAACTTTCGGAAAGCCATTGGAGCAATGGCGGAAGCTACAAAGGATATGGCGATGATGTATAACGGAAGGTTGGTGTTCACGAGAGAAAGTGCCGGCCTCATGATAAGGAGCAGGCCCAGGGATGCAGAAAGCAGGCGGGTGCCCGGGTCCAGGGAGAATATGGCCGCCAGAGGAATAACGGTATAGGCTCCGATATAGGGCAGTAACAGCGCCATCAGTCCGATGGCCGCCCTGACGATATCCTCCCGTTGCATGGCCTATGGAACCCATTTCATCGCAAAAATACTTTGCCCAATGAAGACACCGAATGATTGACTATGATTCACCGTATCTATGAACAGCTCCTGGTAGTCCAGATCGCCAAGAATAATCTGCCCGGCTGCGTGGCCGTCGTCCTTACCTCCGGCGACCTGTTCGGTAAAGGCCTGGAACGACTGGCGGACCTCATAGATTGGAGCAAATCCATAGGTCTGACCTCTCTTGTGCTTTATATAAGCGACGAAGAACCGATGCTTTGCCGGAAGATCAAATCATTTCTCAATCATGCTCCGGCTCAGATCAGCCTGCATACGGCGTCGTGTGTGCAGCAAACGGGCTCTGGAGGCAGGCTCAAAGTGGTAGTATCTTTAGGCTACGGTGGCAAGCGCGAGGTGACGGAAGCGTTTCGTGATCTTCTCCGGGATGTGGAATGTGGACGCTTGAATTACGAGCAAATCGATGAAAAGACTATAGAATCCCATTTGAGATTTAGCCAGAAGCCGGACCTTGTTATAAGGTCAGGCGGAAAGCGTCTCAGCGACTTCATGATCTGGCAAGCCGCCTATTCCGAGCTGTATTTTACGGATGTCAACTGGCTCCAGCTCCGCAAAATAGATTTTCTGCGAGCCATAAGGGACTGCCAGAGAAGAGAGAGACGTTTCGGCCGCTAAATCTGCAGGGTGTGGTCGAAGGGGGTGGGAGGGCAAGGCCGTATTCATGAGATAATACACTATCTCACAAGGGCTTCTGAGATCATGCCATCCTTCCTTGATGCCGATCTCCGCCGACTTAATTGCTCTATCTTTCCTAATGTTTTTCCGGTTTGGGAATGTCACTGGCAGCGAGGATGCAGAGAAACCGGGCCGGAATCGTCTCCGATATCACGATATCATCGTTTACAGTCATCATCTTCACGCCGGCAGCTCTTGCAAGTGCTGCATCCGCTTTGATCACTCTGGGGTTACCCGTGCGAAAAGTCGCCACATGCCAGGCTTTCTCGGGAGTCGTAGAGAGATGGACATACTTTTGCGATGCAGACTTGAGGCCGATCTCCAGGATCCTATCCGCCTCCTCTTCACTTGCCCCGTAATAGAGCATTGGAAGCATGTTTTCCGGATGGTCCAGCTCGACATTCACGGAGTGACCGTATCTGGCCCGAACTTTGTCGTTCAAGATTTCATATCTCTGCTTTGAATCAGATTCTACCAGCGCGATCACCAATTCTTTGCTGGCCCAGTGGTGCCTGTTTTGTACCACCAGTCCTAGTTTTGCCAGGTCCACCCACCCGCGAGAGTCCATCTCCAGTCCCAGGTCAACCGGGAAATGCCTGAGGCCCCCCGCTACCAGTCGACCTAGCTGCTCCGTCTTGGTCTCATCCAAAAGAAGCTGACCCGAAGAGCCGCACTCACAATGCTCTCCCCTGAAAAATCCGTGTTGAGGGCAACGCTTGATCATCAGTAGAACTCCTTTCCCGGCATGATGGCTTTACGGATAGATATAACTGACTCTCGTTGTCGGTCGAAATCTTCAGGCGAAATACATTGGCCCCATCCAGCGATCCCGCAATGGGCGTTTTCCCCAAGAAGGAAAGTCTCAAATATGTCCATTTTGAATAAACCATTATGCTCGGTTCGAAGGATGTCGAGAGAATAATATGCGAGATGCTCGATATGGGCGATGAGCAATTGATGGCCGAGATGGAAGAGTCTTTTCTTTTGTCGGACGAGCACCACCAGAGGATCCGTGAAACCCTGGAGGAGATGGTTCGGGAAGTGGACGTTCTCCTCCTCCGCATGGACGAGATGGAGGAGGAATCGCTCAATGACGAAGAATTGGAGTCGAACGCAAGGTGATGAAACCAGTGGATACACTACCAGATATTCAGGCCTGCGAACCCGATTACCCCTTCAATCTGACACGAGTGGGAGTGACTGGCGTCAAGAAGCTGATAAAAGTTGAGCGCGGAAACGATGAGAGGCCCATAGTTCTCATATCCAATTTTGAGGTCTTTGTCGACCTTCCTTCGGACCGCAAAGGGGCCAATCTCTCCCGCAACTTTGAGGTTATAGACGAGGTTTTAGAGGAGGCCATAAACTGCCCCGTCTATGAGATCGAGGAGCTTTGCGGAGAGATTGCCAAGAGACTCCTCTCCCGGCATGAATACGCATCCCGGGCGGAAGTTAAGATGAAGAGCGAGTACATTGTTCGCAGACAGACTCCAGTAACAAAGGTCACCTGCCAGGAGGTAGTTGACATCTTTGCCGAAGCCGTGGCAAGAGCTGGCCCCTCCGGTTACGTGAGGAAGACGGTGGGCGCCGAGGTTCTGGGCACGACTGCCTGTCCCTGTGCCCAGGAGATCATGAAAGAGCAGACTCGTATGGAGCTGAAAAAAGCAGGCCTATCTGAGGCCGTAGTTTCGGACCTCTTGGAGAGGCTGCCTGTAGCTACACACAACCAGCGGGGGAGAGGCAGCATTTCGGTCGAGGTTCATGACCGGCGCTGCGTTTCCATAGATCGGATAATCAAGATCATTGAAGAGTCCATGAGCTCCAAGGTTTACGGGCTGCTGAAGAGGCCGGATGAGGCTGTGGTGGTAAGGCGAGCGCACAGTAACCCCAAATTCGTGGAGGATTGCGTTCGAACCATGGCCCAGAAGCTGGTGGAGACATTCACCGATCTTCCGGATGATGCTGCAGTAACCCTAAAACAGATCAATGAGGAGAGCATCCACCAGCACAACGCTTTTGCGGAGCGCATTGCCAAGATGGGAGAGCTAAGAGCTGAATTAGCCAGCCAAAGGAATTGATGAATAAAATGGTGACCGACAAAATTGTGGATCCTCTCAGGGCGCTGCTCCGTGAGAGGGAGATCATTGCCAGATGTGAGCTTCTCCTCCGCATCTATGACGTGGTTCGAGCTGCAAAATTGACCGACCAGGAAACCCTGGAGCTGAAGAAAATGGTGGGAGAAAAAATTGCACCCGGCATCTTTGCCAGCATTATGAGCAAGACGCCCGTCTTCGATCTTCCCGGCCTTGATACATACACCCAGATGGACGGGCGCATCTTCCATTTCCTGCACACGAAGAAGTACAGCAAGCAGGACTTTAATGATGCCCAAGCCAGGTTTCTACGCTCTCTTCCGGAGCTGAAAATCATCCTGAGCCAGAGCCTGACGGATTCATTAAAAGGTTTCATGCGTGACGCCGGGTACAGCCTAACTGCTGAGAGCCCCGGCGAGCTCACCTTCTCGGCCCCGGAACGGAAGGCGAACGCCTTTATCGTCACAAGCGTAAAGGCTATTGATATCGATAAATGCAAACCTGAGCCTGGAGTGGACTCTGTAATTCTGGTGCCGAGCAGCGAGACACTGGAGCCTTTTATGCAGTTCTTCCGGGAGAATGGGGAGAAAGCCGAGGATAAAGGCATACAAATCTGGGTGACGAACCTGGAGAAGGGCACCATAGATCCGTTTGTGGGCTTCACCACGGACCTTGATATCTACAATCAATTTGATAATCCGCGCCTGGCAGAGATGGTCAGAAACAATTGGAGCAAGAGAGAGTAGTCGATGAGGCAGGTGTAGCAATTCTCTCCTGCGTTCCGGGATATCTAACTTTTTGTCTATTCTTGCAAGCGAATTAAAGCGCTAAATATTATTATTATAATCTATATGGTTTCTTGCACTCGTTCCAAAAGTAAGTATTAAATAGATAGAACGCTTTAAATGAAAGAGTAACAATTCAAAGTCAGTCAGGAGTGGGGTATATGAAATGTTATCTTACGGTATTAGTCGCGTTTTTAGTTATGATTAATGTCGCATTGGGAGCAGTTGGCGATGTAAGCGGCTCTGATACGAGCACCTATCTTCAACCAGCTCAAAGCTTGACAGGCACAACTTCGACGGGCACCGCCCAGTCGTCAGGGTTAGGGGCATCGTTGGGGGCCAATGTGCCCTATCAGGACGGCTCATCGATCCAGGATGGTTATCTTCAGCCTCAGCAGAATAATTATCCGACCCAGGGCCAGCAAACGTATGTGAGCCTTCAGGGGGCCGGGTCCGCTTATTCGGCACCCGAGACCGGCGGCCCCGTCCAGGATCAATTGACGGCGGAGGCGCTGAGACTCTCGCCGCCGGCAGCAGAGAGCTTTGTTCCTGATGCGAGCTTGAACTTTGTATCATCCTCTTCACCAGGGAATATGGTGAGTGGAACCGCAGGCGCGGTCGCACAGACGGCACTGACCGGTTCAAGCTACTGGTACTACCCGGGCCAGGTCAATTCCGCCAACAGGTTCTATGTCCAGACCTCTTCAGGCCTGAATACAATAGCAGGATGCAGCTACGGTGGTTATCTTCCACTCTTTGCGGACATCAAGTCTAGCGGCAACTTCTTTGTCTATGAGTGGTATCCCGGCGCGTCCGCTCCAGTCGTGCGACTGTGGGGCTGGACCGGGACGGGCTACAAGAAAGGTTGGTTCTCGGGCGATGTTCCAGGCTGGCATACCCTCTGCTACAACTGCGGCATTTGGTCCAACTACATCTACATCTATGTATATCCGAGAGTCGTGGCTTCTCCTTCACAAAGCTACACAAGCAATCCAGGCACAATAGCACAGGTATCTTTGCCTGCAGGTGCACCAACACCACCAGACCTCAATGCAGAGGGACTTGCGATGCCTGATAACAATCTGTATAGGCCGATCACAGGCCAGGCGACAGACGGGACCTTCTACAATTATCAAGCCCAGCAGAGCAATGCACCTGCGGCGAGCTCTCCGATTCAGACGGGCTATCCGGGACTTGTGAATTATCCGGCTCAACAAACGGGATACTCCGCTTCCGGGAGCCTCCCCTCCCAGGCGGGCCGTCAGTTGCAGGCCAACAATCCGGCAATCGTAAGAGTTCCGACATTATCAAACTCACCGGCATTGGCGGGCTCCACTACCGCGACCTGCACCACCTGCACCAGCTCGACCGTTGTAAAAGAAGGCGTTAGCAGCGCCTGTCCTTATCCGAGCGGTTGCCCGACAAGCGCGAATCCGGGCAGCTTAACTGCGCCTGGCGGATATCTTCCCGAGAGCTACAAAGCTGTCTATCCAAGACCGTCTACCTGCAGATGCAATGAGTATTATGTGCAGACCTGCCCGGGAAAGCCGGGCTTCGTTGCCGGTGTATTTTCTGAAGAATGGTTGCCTCTCTGGTCCAAGATAAGCCGGCCCGGAATATACTGGTCTTACGAGTGGACTATGTGCGCCGGTTCGCACGGCAACTACTGTGCTCCCGAGGTCAAGAACTTCGGCTATAAGAGCGCCGGATGGTACCAGACGTGGTTTAAAGGCAGTGAACCGGGCTGGCACATCCTGAGCTACCAATGCAATGACTGGTCCAACTATGTCTACATCTATGTCTGGTCGGCAGATTAGGTTTGCCGGCATCTTATCTTTTTTGGGGCGATCAGTTTAAATACAGCGAGCTTGAACGAAGTTCGGATTGATATTACCTCGGAGGATGTTTATTGGCTAGAAGATCGCAAAGAAAGGCTGAGAGCAGAAAGGCCAAGCAATGGTATAAGGTTGTAAGTCCGGAGATGTTCGGCAGGGTTCCCTTTGGCGAAACGATCGCAAACGATCCGGAGAGGATTGTGGGAAGGATTATTGAGACCACCCTGGGAGATCTCACAAACAATTTCTCTAAGCAGAACACCAAGCTCAAGTTCAGGGTCGACCGCGTAGCAGGCGATTCGGCATACACGAAGTTCCTGGGCCATGAGATGACCACGGATTATGTGCGCTCCCTGGTTAAGAGAAGAACATCTCGCATCGATTCCATTGTGGATGTAACCACAACAGACGGCTACCAGGTCAGGATCAAGCCCAGCTGCTTCACAGTAAAGAGAGCACGGGCCAATCAGGTCAAGGCCATAAGAGAGCTCTCCAAGAGAGTTGTTATGGAGAGGTCGAAGAACCTCGACCTGAACCAGCTGATCCAGGATGTCGTGGGTGGCAAGATCTCTCTGGATATCTACAAAGAGGCCAAGGTGATATATCCCCTCAGGCGCGTAGAAGTGCGCAAGACTGAGATCAGAGCTGAGCCCGCAATGGCAAAGGCAGCTCCGGCCGCGCCCGTCGCACCTACAGCCTCAACCTGAAGCAATAATATACCGCAAAGCTATTTGGGCGAGTTCTAGCGCCTTTCTTGTGGTCTAGCAAGAAGGGCGCTCGTAAGGGACTATGGATTCCTGTAAGCTTTGCTTTTAAATGTTCGATTGAGAGCTTTCGCTGAGTGTTTCTTTTTGAGAGAAGGAATTATATTCTTTTAGAAGCTTCAACTCCGGCATGAAGTGGATGATCTTAATTGCATTATGCTTTGCTCTTTTAGCTGCCGGGTGCGTGGAGCAGAAGAGTGGAACGAGTAGTGTCAAGACGGGCACCACAGCCGCGGACCAAGCCCGGGAAAATCTAACTGTGAATATCACTTCACCCAAAGCCGGAGAGATCTTGCAGGGAAAGGATGATTTCAGCTTTGCTTCTACCGTGAGCGGTGGCAAGAGGCCTTTGAGTTTTGTTTGGAGCTCCAGCATCGACGGAGTGCTCTCGACCAGCCAGTCCTTCCAGCTAAACCCCTCAAAACTCGGCAAAGGCGGCCACGTCATCATCCTGAAGGTGACAGACGCCAGCGGCAGCTCTGCCCAGGGCTCCGTCCAGATTGAGGCGATGTAAGACGGCACAGAATAGGCTGAGCTAGAGCGCCGCTTCGGATAGTGATCTCGGGCAGCCGCAGGACCTATTTGCAGCGAATTTCTGCGCCGCCTGATAGATTATCTCTCGAACATCCTCGCGGCTCTTTTGCATTTGTTCAGGGATCTCAGAGGCAATCACACTTTTTATGCCGGATATGCCGCAGGCGGGATTGGTGATGATGCATAGGGACGCATAGCAAAGCTCTGCCTCTCTGGCTAAGACAACCTCTGGGTATCCGGTCATGCCCACCACATCCCCGAACCGGCTCATCATTCGGATCTGGGCGGGAGACTCCAGGTGCGGACCCTCGGCGCAAACATATACGCCCTCCGTTGCCGGCAAACCCAAAGTATGCGCTGCCTCCGCAAGATCGCGACGAAGCTCCGGGCAGTAGGGCTGGCTCATATCCACGTGCACAGCCCTGTCCTCAAAGAAGGTATTCGATCTGCATTTGGTGAACTCAATAAAATCAGTGGGAAAAAAAAGGCTTCCTGTCGGTTCTGCCCTCATGCTGCCCACAGTGTTGATGGAGATGACCCTCGTTATGCCATGCTTTTTCGCGGCCGAAATGACCGCTCGGTAGTTGACCTTATGAGGAGGCAGATGGACTGTGCCTGTGCCGTGACGGGGGATGAACAATACCTTCTGGCCCTTGATCCTGGTATGGATGACGGGAACGTGTCCATAAATTGTCTCAACAACGTCTGCCATTCCGTCCAGGGAAAAGCCCACGCCACCGATCACTGCCAGCTCTTCATTCATCAGAACCTGAAAGACATCTCTCCTTAATCGTCTTTCGCCTGAAATTCATTTTGCCGGAAATCTGCAACAGATCCAAAAAATATGGGGGCCGGAAAAGGCTCGCATCTTCGAGATTCGTCCCGATTCCTGAAGATGCATGGATCCGTTCATGGATCCTTTGCATGGACCTTTTGCACAGACCCAAATTGACTGTTATTTATGCTTCATGGAAGGTTTTTGGCCCCTACAATGTTCTCTGCCGCCCTGAACGCCAGGGCTGAGATCGTAAATGAAGGATTGACGCCCAGAGGCTCAGGGATGATTGACCCATCTATGACATAAAGGTCGGGATAAGCCTTCTTTTTATCAGATGAGCCATCGTTCCTGAACACATGGCCAAGATTGTCCACCACCCCCACAGTCACATCCTTTCCTATGCTACAGCCTCCCAGAGGATGGAGGACCACAGTTGTGCTCTCCTCGGGGTTGTCGAAGTTCCACAGGGGCGTGAACACTCTATCTTCGCCACCACTCTCGATATTGGCCGCCAGTTTCTTCATGCCTTCAACCATGCTCTTGAAAATCCCGGTGTTCTCGGCGGCAGGCCAGTCCACAAAGATCTTCTCTCCCAGGTCGTTTTGATCCTCCATCTCCTTCCAGTTGGGTTTGAGCTTTACCATTCCGGCTTTCTCTCCCCGGCTCATGGCGGAGAAAACGAAGAACCTGGCCATTCTCTCTTCAGGGGAGGCATAAGGGTTATCCCAGTCAGTGACAGCCCAGGTGAGAAGGCTCTCCACCAATTTTCTAGTAGTCTCATCGCTGGCGGTCCCGGTCCGGAGAATGTCTATGAGGACACCTCTTACTTTGGGGTCGTTCCACATCGTTGAGAAGATCTCCATAAGTGTTGTCGTCGAGATATTGTCCATAATCAAACTGCTCAGACCAAACCTTATGAGAAGCTCTGCGTCCTTCAGGAGATCCATATTTGCCACCTTGGCCCCATGCGCATGAAGCTCCAGCATGGTAGCGACAAGCGGAGCCACCATCTTCGATATGGTTGTATCCTCTATAGTGTAGGTGAACTCCTTTCCTTCTGTCTTGAAGGCCACATGGGAGGCATTGATGGGCCCTCTGGTGGAGTCTATTGTCCTCTGCTCCAGTGTCATGTAACCAAGGAAGTCGCCGTTGGTGAGGAAGCTCTTGCCCACCTGGTCGCTCAGTTGCAGGCTACCCCTCGCTTTGCATTTCAGCAATAGCTCAGTTGATCCGAGAGTGCCGGCAGCGATCACGACCTTCTTGGCTGAGACCTCTTTTTTCTGAGGCGAACTGCTATTCATTTTATCGTATAACTTATACAGAATCTTGTAGGGGAACTCTTTTCCTTCCTCAAACTGAATGTCGTAAACCTCGGAGAGCTCTCTGATCTCCAGAGGATTGGCCGGGTTCCCGGACTTGACAGCATCATAAAGGCTCTTGTTTAGAGTGTGTCTTGATCCTGGGATGCAGCCCAGGTTGCACCGACCCTGTCTCTGGCAGACGCTGCTCTGGGAGAGCTTGGCCATGATATCCGGCAGAGACGCAATGTCCGCAACCGTCAGCGCGTTATTCTTCATCCTCTGCTGAAGGTCGGCAGGTATCAACCCTGGGGGAATATCGGTAATGGAAAGATCCACCGGAAAATCGATCAATGTCTTATTTCCAATCTGAGTTACGTTAACGATATCCTTATTCCCTTTATCAATCAGGGCCTGAGCCGCCTCTTTCATGGCTTTGGTCTTATCCAGGAGGTTGGCGCTCATTCCTGCATTGGAGACTATCTTATTTACTTTTATAAAATTTTCGGCCTTTCTGAAGTAGTCCTGAAGCTTTGCTGCCTCTTTTTCATCTGAGAACCAATCTCTATATACTTCCATTGGCGGTTCGATGGTAACATTGGAGTAGATCATAGAACCACCACCTACGGCATTGGTTACTAACGCATGGACATTTCCTAAGACTTTGTAATCGTAAATGCCCTGAGGTGTAAGTGCCCGGTTGGCCGCCAAGAGATTTAGAATCCCTTCCACATTGTCGGGATGGGCCCAGAAATGGTAGGGCTTACTATTGTCGTCCAGATATTCGCGCATATTGCTGGATTTTTCGGGATCTGCTCTCGCCGCCTTTGGCGTGAAATTTATCTCATGAGAGAACCACCACTGGCCCCGTTCCAGAATGCAGACCTTCTTATTGGGATTATTTTCCGGTGCAAAGGAGTTGGCAAAGGATAGCGCTAGAATCGTTCCACCAAATCCTGAGCCTATTACCACTGCTTCGAAAGAATCTGACATAATATAAACTACCATTAAATGTACTTTAATATTTTGGTTCTTGGATGCAAGACATCTGGAAGTGAGCCCTCCATAATATCTCGCATAAAAGAATAGACTATAAAGTTGGCATGAGCGGCGGCCGGAAAACACCTTTCTCAGTAATCAGCCCGGTTATCAGCTCCAGGGGCGTGGCATCAAAGGCCGGGTTGTAGACGGCAATGCCCTGGGGCGCGAGACGCATGCCCGCCAGTGTGCATATCTCCTCCGGATCGCGCTCCTCCACTACTATGTCCTCCTCTGCGTTTATTCGGTCAAAGGTGGACAGGGGTGCGGCCACGTAAAAGGGAATCTTGTGATGCTTGGCCAAAACAGCATGATTATAGGTTCCTATCTTGTTGAAGACGACGTCTCTGGTGATGCGATCTGCTCCCACGATAATCTTATCGATTTTGCCTTTACGCATCAGGCTACCGGACATGCTATCGCAAATCAGGGTTACGGGAATTCCATCCTGAGCTAATTCCCAGGCTGTCAGCCGAGAGCCCTGGTGCAGCGGCCGCGTCTCACTGGCATATACATGAATGCGCTTCCCAACGGCAACTGCAGAGCGCACGACGCCCAGTGCGGTCCCCCATCCGACGCATGCCAGCCTTCCGGCATTGCAATGGGTAAGAACGGAGTCCCCATCATCGAGAAGCCGGGCGCCATTCTTTCCAATGGCTTTATTGATGCGGATATCCTCTTCTGCCATCTCCTCTGCTTCGCGGAGAGCCGTCTCTCGAATATCATCGATATTCGCCTGTGAAGTCGCGGCCTTCAAGGCCCTTTCTACGCCCCAGGATAGGTTAATGGCCGTAGGCCGTGCCCCTTTGATCATCTCTGCGGCCAATTCAAGTTCCGAGATCATGTCATATGCGTTAGAGGTAAAGGACTTCTCTGCGGCGAGAGCAATGCCGTAGGCACCGGCAGCTCCGAGCGCCGGCGCGCCGCGTACGCGCAGTGATTGAATGGCCTCGACCAGTTGCCGAACGCTCTCCATCCTTATGGGTTCGAGCTTGCCGGGAAGTTTGGTCTGATCGATCAGCCACAGGCCGTCATCCCACCAGATAGTTCTGGACTCGCACGGGCTCATAGGTGAATCACCTCTTTCTATGTTCACATGCTAGTATTATTATTTTTTGCTTTTCAGCCGTTTTCTGCAATTCTCTTCTCGTTCTCATTATGGTTCTCTGCCCGTCCAGTTCTTCCTCCTGTCGCCTACATCCATTCGTAATGTGCCAGCACCTCGGGCACGAATTCGTAAAGCAGGCTATTTTCCACATAGCCGAAGAACAGGCAGCCCTGGCATCCCTGTGCCGTCTCCTTTCGTCTCTTCTGAGATGTTTTCCAGACATGTGCTATTCCATCCGAGACATTGCCCAGCGGCTCCTGGTGAACCCTGCAGTTTTCCAGGGTTCCGTCCGATGCTACATGCAAAACAATATCACTGGCGTGGCACTTGAATCTGGGTTTGAGAGTCTTTATCATTCCTAGATACGTCTGGGAATTGATGATGGGAGCTCCCTCTCTCTTCAGCTCGATCAGCCTCTCTATGGCCCTTTCGTACCTTGAGAGATCCCGGATTCCCAGCGTCTCCCAGACCTTCTCATCTATTCCGGAAGATTCGTGGAGCGGCTCAAAAGAGATCTTGGTGTCGAGAGACTCCGCCAGATGCACCAGATCCTCCAGCTCGTCCATATTCTTGGCCGTAATCACGCAGTTCATGAGGACCTCGTGACCGGCAACTTTTGCCGCCTTGATGCCCGCCAGAGTGTCCTGCAGATCTATGCCCCGCAGCTCCCGGTAGCTCTTGATTCCGTCCACTGAGACGGACAGGTAATCGAGGTTCGACAGCTCCTTCGCCCGGCGAGCCAATAGCCGGCCGTTGGTGATGAGAGAGGTGATAAGTCCCAGGGACTTGGCATGGGAGAGAATCTCCGGCAGATCCTCTCGAAGCAGAGGCTCGACGGTCCAGGCATTGTAGACGCCGATGCCAAAGGAGCTTGCCTCCTCCAGCATCCTGAAGATCTCTTGCGTGCTCATCTCCTTGCCCGGTCTCCTCCAGTACTCGCAAAAGCTGCAGCTCAGGTTGCACCTGGCGTTTATGCCATGAGAGAGGACAAAAGGTCTTCTCCTAATCCTCATCTGCCATAGGGCCTTGCCGGCCGTGCTAATTGGAAATGATCTCATGTGGATTTCTCAAAGGTTCGCTTCCTGCCGATCTTTGGACAAATCTACGGCTAATACCGTGCTGTTCCCCGGGCTCTGGCCTTCAAACATTTCCAGCAACACCCTGTCTCCATTCAACACCCATGGTGCAGTGGGATTGGCCAAATAATCGATATAGTTGGCATCCACGCAGTAAAAACCGTTGGTTGCGACTCTTGCCGTCTTCACCTGATTTGACCTCTCATTGGCTGCGGTGAGTGTGAGATCGGCGTTTTTAAGATTCGTTGTTCCCAGCCTGCCAAAGATGGGATGCAGCCTCCCGGTTGCATAACCGGAGAAGCCTGGCCGCCGGAAGCTATATTCCTCGCCGGATTTCGATTTCAGGGTTCCCTGCAATAGCGAGTACTGCTGGAAGTCCAGGCGACAGGGCATTGGAAAAGGATAATCAACCATCATTGGCACGCTTTTTTGCACTGCCACTGCCAGATCAAGAGTATATTCCCCGTTCTCTGCGGATACATTGTAACCGGTTGGTTGCATAACTGCTGTCGCATTATCCAAAACGACATTTGTATAATTTAATTTAATCTGCTTGGTTGAGAATTTGATGGTCTTGCCACCTTTTTTTATTCCCAGAAAGGCGTTTCTCTCATCCCCCTGGATCTCGCTTAAGGTCAGGCTGAAACCATCTCCGGGCTCTGAGGCCTCTGCCCAGGTGATTTGAGGATCGCTCAAGGCAAAGCGACCCCAAAAGTGATCGTGGTAGCCTATGCCGTCGATGTTAAGCGTCCTATTGCCGACAGTGATTGAGCCGGTTACATTGGCAGAAGGCATGTAAACCAGCCATTTCATCCAATCCCCTTTGAGATGGCCGATATGTGGCTGCACAGGGATGGAGAACCAGGGGCTGGCAGCCTGCTGATAAACCAGATCCCAGGCAATGGGCTCGCCCGTGGTCTCATCCAACACCTCGCCCCAAACCTTGAGGTTCGGGATCGGGACTTGCTCAGATGAAAAGCCGCTCTTATCTATTTCAAACATAGGTGAGTCATGGTCTCCTCCATATCCCTGGCTCTGGTGGGTGCCTTGATGTGGAAGCTGACCGTCTTGCAGAACCATAGCCTGCACCTGAATCTTTCTGGAAGATGTCAGGTTTTCCGGATCGCTGAGGAGGAATGTGATCATGAATTGAGAATTATTATCCGCCCCATTGAAGCGCCACAGTTCATTGTAGAGTTGGTCATTGACGCCGGTTTTCATGTAGTGATAGGCATCGTCCTTGGGAGCAGCATCAGCCGCTGTCCCTGCGCCCGATAAAAAGAAGAAGATAATTATCATCATCATGGTGCAAGGCTTATAGCATCTCATATCGAGTTCTCCCCCAATTGCGAACGATGCAGAAAGGTCTTTTCCAGAAGCTCCAATGCCTCATCAGGGTCGTTTGCTTTAATCGTGCCGGCAATGTCCCAGCTTCTCAGGCTTATGACCGGCCGGTCCATCTTCAGGGCCAGGGCGATCTCCGATAAGGTGCCGTGTTCGCCCGGCAGAGCAATGACTGCATGGCAGCTCTCTATTATTATCACATTCCTGGAGTGGCCCATGCCCGTAGCAACGGCTATGCTGACATACGGATTGGCATCCATCTTTTTGCCTGGAAGAATGCCCAAAGTCACACCTCCCGCCTCCCTGGCTCCACGGCAGACCGCCTCCATCACGCCGCCCAGGCCTCCACAGATCAGAATGTGGCCCTTCTCAGCAAGAAGTCTGCCCAATTGCTCGGCCGTTTCGCCCACTTCCGGGCTGCAAACTCCTCCGCCCACAACTGCAACTTGCATTTGAATCCTCCTCATCACTACCAAATACAAACAGATCATTCTTTATCTGGAGTGCCTGAAGAACCTATCGAGAGTGCCAGAGCTTCTGCCGGATGAAGACTATACCTCTGACCCTATAGCCTCTTTCGGCATCATCGGGGCGAAAAGGCACCGCAGGTGGGGTGTAGGCTTAAGCATGTTCTTGGGTCGGATGAAATATTACCGTCAGAGCTACATCGACCTTGTCGTGCAAGCAGGATTTGGGATCGAGGAGGAGCGACGATACCGGTTGTTCATCGATCGATTCTTCGATCGCATCGAGATTGGCTTTTGCACAGAATGGAAAAGTTTAACCGAGAATCGGATGTTAGAGGAGCTCCAATCCTCAAATCGTTGCATGACCAACGAGAAGAACAAGTACCTATCGATCGCAGATGAGTTGGCTGCATTAGATGCAATCGGCGGAATCGCATAGGTCTGGCGCTGATGTCCATGGATTGAATCGCAGAAGCGGAGAACCGCTTTTGCTAAAGCCGGGAAGCCATAGTTGGGCCTACAGCATTGAATAAAACTCCCGGCCATTTGTTGCCAAAGGGCCAGGAGGCATCGGTCCACATCGAACCACTTTCTCTATGCTGATAATTCTCTTGGGATAATCTTCGCTAGATTCTGCGCGATCTTTTAGATGGAATTTCGGTTATTGATTCGATTGCGGCGATGTAAGATTCTTCTGGGAATCGGTTGCCTTCAGGAGGTATGCGCCAGTATTCTCTGTCTCGGTTACATTGTAGCTCAGGCGAATGGTCTCGTAACTTTCTTTTGAGAATGTAAACTGCCAGATTCCGGGCACACCGTCGATTACCACCGCTCCATTGGAATTTGTCATTCCCTCAAAGTCGTTACCTCCGAAATCCTGTCCACTGACTTGAACATCGGCCAGAGGAGTTCCATTAAGGTCTCCATCATGGACATGGATTGTCAGAGCAACCGGCTCCGGGGATTGGTCAATTCTTTCGATGGCGGCTATAGCCGTGCTTGTATTGGTGACGTCATAAGCCAGACTTATGGTCTTATAGCCTTCTTTTGCAATTGTGAACTGCCACGTTCCCGGTTGCCCGTCGATGACCATAGGCTCATTTGAAGATGTTATACCTTTAACGATTTTGCCTGACGCATCATATGCTGTGACTGTCACTCCGGAAAGTGATGTTCCATTTCCTTTTCTTTCAAGAACATAGAGGCTCAAAGCAACTGTGGATGGCGAAGCAACTTGATCTGTGGCAGCCTGGTTCGCAGCAATCTGATCTGCATTCTGTCCGTCTTCAGCCGTCGCACCTGTTGTTTCAGAGATTGCGCATGCATTTGATGCCAGGCTAATAATTATCAGCATCAATATTGCGATACAATAGCTTTTTTTCATATCTATTACCACCAGATTTTTGTAACTCCCTTATTTCTTACGACCTCTAATAGACTTTCATTGCTTAAAAATATATCAGATTATAAGAGAGTTTTTATGAGAACGAAAATTCCTCGGAAACGCAATATTACCGTACCGTCGATCGGAGTTTGGCAAAAGATTTAAATCCCCGCGCCCTTGGCGGGGCTTCTCTCGTCGGGAATTGAGGTCCTCGCGGCGGCAGCTCTCCGGCAGCCTTCATGTCTTCGGCGGATACTAGCTTCCTGAGCGCTGTTTGCGCCAATAGGAGAAGGTGCTACAGCCATCAACTTCAGCCGGAGTTATCCTTTGCTTGGCATGGCTGTCTCTGCGGTCTATCTCTTGGAGTCAGCTTGCTGGAAAGACGGCCGAATAAAGAAGAAACCCAAGCAATCTAACGTAGTCTAATCGACGGGAAATCTTTTGAATTCTCTTCTAGATGCTTGGCTTATATCCTCGTGGCTCATCCATTATTTCCATAGTTGCAATGGCGTGTTTGAATACAAGGACCTCGCCTTTTGCCGTTTGGAGGAGGATCTCATAGGGGTTGAATGATTCTACAGTTCCTGTAACCGGCTGGCCTCCTGAGAGAAGGCGGATCACGACTTTCTTGCCTTTGAACTTGGGTATGAATTGTGGCGATGATTGTTTTGCGCTGGGCTTTTCTTCTTCAGACATTTCCATCCTTCGTACTAAAACAGTCTCTACTTATTAATCTGGCCCTTCTATAGGGGAAATCCACCAATAAATGTCAGCATCGCCGCCTCTCTGGGGATCAAGTTGTCGTCTTGAAGCTCCCGTCCCTTCGGTCCGGTCCGCTTATGTCCGTTCCATTTTATTATTACCCTAAAAACAAAGAAAGATGATTAAGGCGGGCCATCTACAGTTCCGTAGTGATAGCTGAAATATTCTTATACCTTCAAAAGGATTTTATCTCTCAGGAATATATATTCCGCATTGTTTATCGAACCAGCATCAAGCAGATCCTTCAATTGCTTCAGCTTTCCAATTTTCGCCTTCATTTCCAGCAGATATTCTGGGTTTTCTAAATCTTCCAGTTTTTGAGGAAGCATGAAGCGGCGCTCGCTTGAACTCCACAGATCCGGCGCGATGACCCTAAGTGCGCCCAGGAGCCCGGTGAGATCAGCACCCAATTCATCTACAATTATTTCCATGAGTTAACCACCTGATCTACAGTCAGTATTACAACTCCTTATTAAAAAACTTGTTGCTATTTCCAAGGAAGCAACATCGGGCGATCTAGATCGATTCGTTCTGCCTTTATCCCTGGCAAGTCCCTGGAAGGGTTATGGCATTATTTCCCTCATTTGTCTCTTTTATTTTATTATCAGAGTCTGCTATTACAGTTATCTCTCTGGTTTTATTTTGCCCTGTTGCCGGAGGAAAGCTGGTGAAGCCGATGATCTCGTGAACCGATGCACCAGAAACAGGCATGAGAATAGTCAGTTCAGCAACTTCTTTAGGCGAAGCGAAGCCTTCTAACACACTCACCAAAACCTTTTGATATCCTGTGGAGCCACTGGGTGACGGAGTCAGAGTTAGCAGGAATGAGACCTGATTGCATGTCGTATTCTCTGGATCAGGAGATACTATCAAATCTGAAGTTGCCTGACCATTGAAGGGCTCTGAGATCATGAACGAAGACCCGGACATCTGGCCTTTATTGAAAGTGCTCTCTTCGGCGGTCGTGGGAAGCTTGCCACTAAGAAGCGGGCTATCCCGGTTCATCTGCGAATTCGCGACAGATGCGAGAGAGATGAAAATGGAGGCAAGTACCATAAATCTCAAGATCTTATTCCATTCTTGCATGGCTTCAAGACCGGAAGATGTGGATATAACCGTTTTGGGCCAAACTTTTTTTATTTGCAATCTATAATTATTTTTGCAGATCTTCCGTCTTCAGCCCTGCTTGCTTCAAAATCGCAATTAGTGTCCCTCTCTTCAGCTCTTTCAGAAGAGATCGGCAAGTTCTACCTTGAGAATCTCCGCATTAGTGCGATTTAAGCTTTCCAGATCTTCGCGGAGCACTTCTTGAATTAGAGTGATGGCCTCTTTGATGTTCTCCAGAGCTTCGGTCTTTGTTTC
Organism: uncultured Methanosarcinales archaeon; assembly: GCA_903871465.1. Lineage (GTDB taxonomy): Archaea > Halobacteriota > Methanosarcinia > Methanotrichales > Methanotrichaceae > Methanothrix. Next base: position 29,015 of record CAIQHB010000046.1, on the reverse strand, counting down.
GCCCTGGCTGATTGCACCCGGAAGCTCCGGGCAGCGGACAGTGTAGCCACCTTCTTCTTGAGGTTCCAGGATGACTGAATATTTCATCGATAATTAGCTACTCTCCTGGAATTTAAGAATGATCATGGCGAAGACAGGGATTCTTGTGGTGTTATTGAAGACTGAAATGCCCAGGACGGGGTTCATACATGAAGTTGAACGACATTAGCATATCTCCCATCCAGACGCAAAAATTATTACTACCACTTCTTCCGGATCCCGCGCGGGTGTTACGCGCTAGGGTGACGGGGCCAGACTTATGGCCGTGGCGGCCCCCCTAACCCCGCGTCCGCGGGGAACAATCTACGAAGCTCTGCCCTATATTTTTGAACGGAGGCTCATGCAAGACGAGAAAGGGCATTCGATGATTTTGCAGCCCCAACATATCTGCAATTTACCCGCCGTCGCTCGGCCGGCCGCGGCCTTGAGCGGCGCCAGGAACCATAGCGCGGGAGGCCCGCAGGCCGACTCGCGGCACCCCGGAAGAATGTGTGAACGTTGTCTTTAAGTACAAAATTTATTTGATCTCATCTTCTGAGTCCCGCGCGATAAAACGCGCTGGGGTGACGGGGCCAGACTTATGGCCGTGGCGGCCCCCCTAACCCCGCGTCCGCGGGGAACAATCGATGAAGCCCCGCTCTTTATTCTTGGACGTGTTTGAGAAGGACCAAGACGTGGTGCGACTCGATTTTCATGCGAAAGGGTTTAGCCTGACCTATCCCAGGAATTTCAGGTAATACACCACAGCGACTATCATCATCACAAACCCGGCCAGCAGTGCCCAGTAAGCCCTTTTCAGATTCCGGTGCTTGTAGCCCACCATCTCCTTGTAGACGCCCTCCGCCAGCTCTGGCGAGCTGAGGTTGGTCTTGTAGGTCTCGGGAGTGAAGACCCGCACTGCGAAGAAGAGACATATCAGCCAGAGGACGATGGGGCTGACGAACAGGATGATCCTCAGCCAGGAATCCGTGCCCTGCACAGCCATGGCTTTATGCAGATCGCTGAAGGATACCGCCGCAAAGTAGATGCCTTCTACCAGTGTCACGGCGCTGATGAGCTGCTTGGCTGCCTCCTCCAGAGAGCTGATGGCTTCCTTCACTGTGCCCCGGGCGATCTCTAGCCAGAACTCATCCAGATCCGTCACGGGCTCGCCTATGGCATCCGCTTTGTCTCCCATGTCCTATCTCTCTCGCGAAATCGTTCCTATGATTCTTGTTATTTCTTCTGTCTTTCGAACCTTCGTCACCCAGATCTTGCTCCTGGCGCCGCAATATTTGCATGGTACGATAAAAGAGACGGCGCCCTCGTCGCCTTCCTCTGCCAGCTTTCCTTCTGCCTCCAGATGAGGACGCTCATTCCAGGAGAATATCCGATCCGGGGCGGTGCATTTTGGATTGATGCATTTGATGCGAACCATAAGATCTTCCTTTGGATCTTAGATTAACGTACCTTCTTCTCCAGCCTTTCATAGTATTCCGGTGTTTGAACGCCAATAGGTATATTTAACTCTAGGAATATTTTCTTGGCAAGATCCATCTGCTCCCGTGCCTTATCTAGGTCGCCAGCTTTCTTCTCCAGGAGCGAAGATTGTGCTAAAGTTATGGCCATGCCTTGTTTGTCTCCCAGCTCTTCATCAATCTTCAGGCTCTCCTGGTAAAGCCTTCTGGCCTCTTCCAGATCACCGGTGGCATAGGCCATATTTCCCAGCTGATGCAATGTGATCGCTTCGCCTTGTTTATCTTTGAGCTCCCTCTTGATTTTGAGGCTTTCCTCATACATCCTTCGGGCCTCTTTCAGATCGTTGTTTTTGAAAGCTAAAATTCCCAAATTGTGCAGGGATTGGGCTATTCCTCGCTTGTCTTCCAGCTCCAGCTCTATATTCAAGCTATCCTGGTATAGTTTTTTGGGCTCGACAAGATCGCCAGCGGCATAGGCCATATTTCCCAGCTGGTGCAGCGTTTTGGCCTTACCTCGTTTATCTTCCAGTTCTTGCTCAATTCTGAGGCATTCAGTGTATCGTATATGGGCCTCTTTCAGATCGCCGGTGTCGTAAGCCATATTTCCCATCTGATGCCTCGTTATGGACTCGCCGCGTCTGTCCCCTAACTTTTGCTTTATACCCAGACTCTGCTTGTATAGCCTGCTGGCGTCCTCCAAATTGCCTTTGGCGTAAGCCATATTTCCCATCTTATGGAGCGTCTTGGCTATGCCGCTTTTTTCCCCCAGCACCTCTTTTATCTTGAGGCTCTCCTGGTATAGTCCCCAAGCCTCCTCTAAGTTACCTGTGTCATAAGCCATATTTCCCATCTTATGGAGCGTCTTGGCCATGCCGCTTTTATCCCCTAGCACCTGCCTGATCTTTAGGCTCTCTTTGTACAACCTGTCAGCCTCGTCCAGATTGCCTTTAGCGTAAGCTAAATTTCCTATCTGATGCAACGTGATGGCCACGCCTCGTTTGTCACTGAGTTCCTGCTTGATTTTGAGACTTTTCTGGTATAGCATGCTGGCCTCTTCGAGATTTCCTACGGCATTAGCCACATTTCCCATTTGGTGCAACGTGATGGCCTCGCCACGTTTGTCACGCAGCTCCTTTTTGATCACCAGGCTTTCTTGGTACAGTCTTCTGGCCTCGTCCAAATTTCCAGTTTCATAAGCTAGTACTCCTTGTTGATGCAGAGTTTTGGCCACACCGCTTTTGTATTCCTGTTCTTGCTTGATCTTGAGGCTCCTCTTGTACAGCCTACTGGCTTTGTCCAGATCCCCCCTGTCATAAGCCATTATCCCCATATGATGCAGAGTTTTGGCGACACCTATACGGTCCTTCAGCCTTTGCTTGATCCTGAGGCTCTCCTTGTACAAGCTTTTGGCTTTTTCCAGATCGCCTGTGGCGTTTGCCATCATCGCCATCTGGTGAAGCGTGATGGATACACCGCTTTGGTCTCCCAACTCCAGGTTAATCTTGAGGCTTTTGCGATATAGCCTCCTGGCCTTGTCCAGATCACCTGTTGCGTATGCCAGATTTCCCATCTTGTGCAACGTATTCGCTACGCCCTTTTTATCTTGCAGCTTTTGGGTTGCTCTAATTGCCTGATGTAGCAGTTCCTCCCTTTCCTTCCAATAGCCTCTCGTTGATAGATAGGAATCCACAGACCATGCATACTCCCTAACCAATTTCCATTCTTCCATATCATATGCCCAATCCACACACGCCAGGACGTTTTCACGTTCATGTTCCAGGGAGTCAAAGCTCGGATCCGATTTGGCTAACGTCAGGAAGAAATCGGCGGCACGGCTGAGGTAAGTTTGCGTGGCCAATCCTGTTTTGGAGGCAGCATACTGGCGCATGAGCGGATGCATGCGGTAGCGGTATAGCAAGATATCTTTGCCCGATTCATCCTGGACTTCGACTTCAACCCGTCTTAAGAAGGACTTCCTCACCAGTTCGCCGAGATCGTACCCCAAGTTCGATGAACTCTTTGAATCTTCTTTTATGCACACTTTTTTGATCGCGTCTTCCGTCACGGAGCTGGAGAAGACAGCCAGACAGCCGAGCAGCTCTTTCTGGCTTTCTGTCAAATCCGCATAAGAGACATCAAACCGATCCAGCACTTCCTGGGGTGGATTTCTTCTTAGCTCATCCCTGATGCTTGCCAGGCTTCTGCTCCCAACCAGAGCCGCAGTGAGCTTGATGGCCAGAGGATGGCCGTGCATGATGCTTGAGATCTCCGTTAAGGAATTCATCTCATCCTCATTCAGGTTTTTACCCCACTTGGGCGAACGCCGACGGGCTTCGATGATGAAGAGACGCCCAGCCTCCTCATCTTCCATATCCGTAACCCGGATCTCTTTTCCCTCTCGATGCAGGCTCTCTCGTGTGGTGACGAGAGCCGAGCAGGACTCGGGAATGCCTTCCAGGAAACGCCAGAGGTTTGCATCCTCGATCTTCTCGGCGTTGTCCACAACCAGAAGACAAGCATTGTTGTAATTTCTCAGATAGTTCAGAGCACGGTCCTTTTTTGCATCCAGGGGAAGAGTTCGAAATTCCCAGCCCAGGACTTCAGCAAAAGCATCCAGAAGCTCATTAAGGCCCAACCGCTCCATGTCGGCAGCGCTCCGCCAGAAGATGCCGCCCGGATAGTGCCCGCTCAATCTCCGGGCCGCTTCTGCAGCGAGCACGGTTTTCCCAATGCCACCCTGGCCGGTGAGGACGACCAGCTTCTCTCCACCCTGCAGAGCATCGATGGCCTGGGAGAGGATCGCCTTGCGGCCGCGGGGCGGATCGCCCCGGATATAGTCGCCCACAAACTCGTGCTCGGGGAGACCAAAGAGCGGCTCGGCCTCGAAGCTGGCCTTTCCTTCGACTTTGGCAGTTAGAATCTTTACTTCCTTTCCCGGTCCTTCCAAAACAGGGATCTTCTGCAGTTCGCTGCCGTTCTCCAGCCGCTTCAGAGCGGGCCGGGCAGTCTCGAAGGCCTTGATGATGGTCATGCCCGCCCACAGGCCCGCGTAGAAGGGCGCGGCCAGAGCCATGGTCGCTTTGGCCGTGACAGACTCGTTCATCCCCAGAACAGCAGGTACGCCCTTCGCCAGCAGGACACTCTGGAGACCGGTGTCGCCACCTTTGGCCGACTCGCAGGCGCTCAGGAAGACCAGTTTTGTAGGATGCTCCGGCGCGCTCATGACGATCTCCGCCAGCTCCTCTGCCGCCAGAGCGTCCGTTTTCCCATCCTCCCGTTCGAAGGCGAAGTAGCCCAACGCTCTCTCTCCTTCCAGAAGACACTCGCAGCGGCCGCACTCTTTCTGCTCGGCCTGGTTGAGGCCGCTGCAATTTGGGCAGCGCACACCGAAGGAGCCGTGGCCGTCAAAGTGAACTATGTCATATCCGCTCAGGATCTCAGCGCGAAGGCCTTCTACGGTGGGTGGGCGGAGGATCTTGAGAAAGGCGGGGGCGTTGACCCTTCGCAGGCCACCCAGCAGAGACCACTGGTCGGCAATGTTGGGCAGGTCCTGCAGATCAAGCGGCCGGGAGACTATCACCAAAACCCGGAAGCCCTGTGGAGTGGAGGAATCTTGTGGCATTTCAATTCAGCTTGATGCTTTCTAATATAAAAGGACAGATCTAATACAATCACCGGGTTTTTATCACTTCAGGATATCATAGTAGATGAGAATTGTCTGAGGGAATAGAAAGTGAAAGAGAGCGATTTCTACAGTGGCGATCCATTGGCGCGCCTATTGATAAATGGACTGAGCCTGACACCATTGAAATTTGCCTTGCTTGTTCTACTCTTATCTTTCTTCTACAGCCTGATACTGTCCTTTGCTGCCGGCGGTCCAGACTACTTTTTTAAAAATATAACTTCATTGATATGGGTATTCATAATTGCTCCTGTCATGGCTTGGTTTTATCTTTGGGGATCAAGAGAGATGCCATTTCTTCTAATTGATCTCAGAGACTCGGGAGCAATAACGCTAAACGAGAATGATGTTGATGATATTGCAAATATTTATAAAAATACCTGGCGCATGATCTTTTCCTCATTCATAGCCCTTCCTCTCTGCATAGTGTCGTTCTTTTTCCTCTATACAAAGGAGTCTTCCGGCGGAAATCCAGTATCCATTATTCCCATTATCGGCCATTCGCTAACTTTTCTTTTGGGAACTTACATGGCGATGATGCTCATTCTTGCTCTTATTACCAACATCTGGGCCCTTCATCAAGTCTTCAAAGAGAGAGAGATCAATATCGCTCATCCTCTTCAATATGGTGGTTTGAATGCATTGAGCGATTATTCTCTGAAGACGGTCTATCTTGCCGCAATGTTTGCGTTTATGATTGCTCTTTTCATATATCGTTATGGGAATTTTAATTTGTGCGAGATCAGCGCGTTTAATATCCAGCCTTTTAAATTCGAGTCATCACAAGGATTGTGCCAGATCAGATTGTATTATTTGATGGTCTACATAGGATTTCCTCTCTATTTAGTTGTGGCTTTCTCCTGTTTCTTTTTGCCTCTCTATACCGCGCATCAGAGAATGAATGAAGCAAAAGATAAGCTTTTGAAAAGCATCGCAATTCGATATCAAGAGAATTATGACCGCGCCAAAGCAGAAGTAGACGACGCAAAAGCCTTGGCAGAAGAAATCAGCAGAATTAAAGGGATTCAGGAGTTTTATGATTTGACGGACCAATTCCCGGTATGGCCTTTTGACTTCCCGACGCTGAGAAATTTCTTTTTATCCTTGGCGACGACCACTTTGGCTGTGCTTTCGCCGATTCTTACCGAGTATTTAAAAAGCTATATTCCATCTATTCCTAAGTTTTTTTAATCTGCCAAGAGAACATATCTTGAAAAGGAAAAGCGTACGCCTCTTGTCGAGTCGCTAGGTGGGGTCTATCTGATAATGTAAGGAAGCCAGTTACCGGGGCCCATCCAAATACCGACCTCTTATCCGAACTATAAAAGGTAATTTCTAGTGAAAGTATTATAGGGAACCTGTTCCAATTTCGAGCTTGACTAAAGGAATATAAGATAAAGGGAGTGTATGCGATTATGGCATCCGATTTTCTCAGCGCTGTCTCAGATGCATTTGGCAAAATTGCCTCTTTTTTTGATGTATTCGACTTGTCTTTTTTCGTTTCAGGTGCTCTATGCTTGGCAGCAATATCATTTTGGTTTGAGCTATCGGAAACTAATAGCCCATCTCTCCTCGACAATTGGATGGGGACCTTCGAGCTTGTTATTTTTTGTTATGTTCTCGGTCTGATAACATTTACTTCAGGCAGATGGTTGAGAACAGGATTTGTGGGAAGAAAACTCCGATGCGCATTTAGAAGGCTTGACGGCGAACTTCATCGCGCATACACAATGTTTTTGGAGGCCGGAGAAGACAAAAAGTTAGCATCGAAAAAGGGTAATATTAAAGGTTCAAAGGAAAATACAGAACAACAGAGTAAGCATCTTAACTCAAGAGAATACTTCCAAGCTCTTCTATTCGGCCACGGCTTGAAAGAGCAGGAAATTATCAGGACTTATGATAAATGCTACAGCAGTACCATGGTCGCCGATTGTCTCTATCAGCGCATGTGGGCAGAGATTCGCCAGTGCCGCGAGCTTACACCATCCCTCACTATGCTCAATAGATGGTGGGTCCTGACTGCTACATACGATGGAATTGCTATGAGTTTAATCTTTTATGCACTCATAATTCTTATCTGGTTGAATGGAATGGGTTTGAGCGTGAAAAATAGCGACCTAATAATGAGCCATCCTTATCATGAATATTCTGTCGTTGCAATCTTCATTCTATTGGTGCTCTCCATCGCATCCTTCAGGGAAGCCGGAAGGCTGGAGATAAATCAAAGAGCTGAAATAGCGGCAACTATGGCTCATTTTTGCGGCAACCCTAAATATCTGTGTAAGGCAGGGGAAAATCAAGAAAACGCAAAGCTGCCTGAAAAATAGCCACTCAAATTCGAGATAGCAAATCTCCGGAGAATCGACACAAGGAAGGGGATGCCAAAAAATTAATATCAATTGCCCTGGGTGCCAGAGCGCTAAATGAGGCAGCCGATCAAGTCACTCCTTTGCACAGCTCCCCGCCGTTCTCCAGGTCCTCCCGGAAGAGATCCTTCTTCTTGCGCAGGCCCAGGAGCAGGGCAAGCTTGCGCTTGGCATAGAAAGGCGCCAGCCGCAGCGTCTCCATGATGAACCATCTGGGATAGAGGCGCTTGACTTTATTGTACCTGAACCAATCCAGATCGTAGTAGCGAGCATTCATCTGCCAGGTGATGTACTGCACATCCTCGTCACTCAGGTGCTTCGTCCTCAAATTGGCATGCAGACCATCGTACTTGGTGAAGTCGTTCTTGGTCACGAGGCCCATCTCCTCCAGCTCGGCCCGCATCTGGGTCCTGGGATAAGGAGTGGATATGTAGAAGATGGGCACGTCCACCTTTAGCTTGCGCGCGAGCTTGAAGTTCTCCCACATGTCCTCTTCATCGTCATCGGGATTGCCGCCGATGAGGCCCGTGGAGACGATGATATCATTATCATGCAGATACTGCACGGCTTTCTCTGCGTCGTTGGACATTTTGCCCTTGCCAAGAAATTCCAGGTTCCTCTTGTTGATGCTCTCCACACCGAGGAAGACGCCATCAAAGCCCGCCTCGCCCATCTTGTCCACCAGCTGCTTGCTCGATGCTATTCCCGAGGCTGAGGCCTGAGTCTTATAGCGCAGATGAGTGAGGTCGGCATCGATTATGGCCTGGCAGAGCCTCTCCAGGCGCTTCGGATCTAAAGTGATGTTGTCGTCCGGGAAGAAGATGGAGCCTGCACCGTGCGCTTCGGCATCCCGGATGTCCTCGATCACCCTCTCGATGGAGAAGCGCCGGAAGTGGCGGCCGTACATGAGATTGATGGAGCAGAACTTGCAGCCCTGCGTGCATCCCCGGCTGGTCTCCACAGAGTCGATCGGAATCCCCAGGCTGTTGAAGCCTTTCGTGAGCAGCCTGGCGTCCCGGTTGGGCATCTCTATGTCTTCAACATTGAGCAGTGGTCGACCTGGATTATGAATCATCCTCTCGCCCTCATGATAGGAGAGGCCCAGTATGCCCTTCGGGCTCTTTCCTTCCAGAAGGGCCAGGACCAGCTCCCGGAATGTGGCCTCCCCCTCGCCGCGAACAATGTAGTCTATGAGAGCCGCATCCGGGCTTTTGCCTATCTCTTCTGCGGCTAGAGTGGGATGATATCCGCCAAAAACCGTCTCGGCTCCCGCCTCTTTGGCGATACTGGCCAATGCCAGAGCCTCCTGATACTGGAAGCTCATGGCAGTTATTCCCACCAGATCGTAGCCGTTGACGGCCTTTTGCACATAATCGCGGTGATTCTTCAGGCCGTGGATGTCGGCCACATGAACGGTGCACCTGTCATCTACATGCGCTGCCAGTGACGCCAGCCCCAAATTGGGCAGGCGGGCTATGCGGTCAAAGTCGGGCTGCACCACAGGAGAGGAGAGCAATAATATTTTCATCTATTACCTAATCCAGCATTACCTAATCAAGCGATCCTTCAGCTTCAACTCTCAATTACCGGGAGGAATCTTGGCCCCGTCTTCCAGTCGAACTTGTTTGCCCTGGAAATATAGGCTGCCACCTCTTTCACTCCCGCCAGGCCGCCATAGTGGTAGGCATTGGACCAGACACGAGCCGAGGTGCGCAGAGGCGCATACCAGGGATGGACCTGCCGGAAGGACCAGTCCAGAATATCCAGCATCTCATCCGGCTTGATATGGGGATGGTTCCAGACCAGATGCTTTCCGTCGTGGTGATGCCAGTCCTGGTCGAAGATGCCGTACTTCTCCTGGATCTCTGTCCACATGGGCGTCTGGGGCAGGGGAGTTATGACGCATATCTGAGTTATATCCAGTTTAAGCGCTGCCAGCTTCTTTATGTCCACGCGAAGCGATTCCTTTGTATCCTCCTCGAAGCCGACCATGTAATATCCAACCGTTCCCAGACCCCGTGCTTGCAGCATGCGCAGTGTCTCTAAAATGTCCTCGGTACCTTCTTTCTTCTTCATCTGGTCCAGGCGTTCTTGATGCAGGTTCTCAATGCCGATGGCAGCTCCCCCAAAGCCCGCGACCTTCCTGCCGTTCCGTTCTCTCAGATTTGCCCATTCGTCTATCTTTGTGCGCAGATAATCGGCACGCGCCATGCAACCCCAGACCATCTGATACTTGTCCAGGAGCTTCACCACCGCATCCGCGTGGCGGCGGTTGCAGCCGAAGTTTTCATCCTCGATCAAAACCACGTTTATGCCGAACTCTTTGTAGTAGGCCAGAACCCGTTCGATGCTTCCTAGCGAGAGAATGTTGGGCTTATTGCAGAAGACCGGGGTCTGGCAGAACTTGCAGCCAACCGGGCATCCGCGGGTTGTGAACAGAACGCCATAAATGTTCAGCTTCACGTTGAAGGGCGTATTGAGGTACTCGATAAGCGGTGGGTGAATTATGTCTTTTATCTGACGTCCGAAGTAGGGAGCCAGTTGATGCTCGGAGTACCCCACGAAGATCTTGTCGAATTTGTCCTGTATGGGGGTCGTAAGGGCCCCATAATTTCCCGCCCAAACCTCTCCTGCACCGGCTGCACGTGCCGCCTCGACCATCTCCATAGCTTCATGCGTCTCGCTCAAATAGAAGGAGAGACCCACCACATCCCAGCCCTCTTGCAGCTTCTTTCTGTATTCATCTAAGGTCGGAAACTCCAGGATCTCAAGCTCCGGAATGTTCTGCTTCAAGAATCTAAGGCCGAAGGATTGGATTCGTGGCCAGTAGAATCGGAACCACGACCTTGTATTGGCTCCTATGTAATCATAAGGCTCGGAGCCCTTTCTGTAAACGGTTGTGAAGAGAACCCTGGGAGTCATATTCGCCCTCTCCTGTCCCATGGAAGATTAAGCTTACGATTCTCGCCCGCCTGGATTTGAGCGGTTGAATTGTTTAGGACGGTCACCGGATTTGGGAACTTTTATCTTCTCGAAGCCTGGCGAGAAGGTTCTCATAGGCTCTTGTGGCCAGGTCGCTTACATCAATGCCCATCTCTCTTGCTACAAGAAGGACCACTGCATCCAGCTCTACCAGCATCTTCAATGAATCCTGCTCAACATTTGCCATCGCTATGACTTCTTTTCTGCTCATGCCGGTTTGAGATGTAATGAGCCTTATTCCCTGGTCCAGTATGCCTTCTTCGGTCGTTGGTTTGAAACCCAGCGGAACTTCCATCGCCTCGACATCAAATATTGCAGATACAGTATCCCCTTCCATCTTGACCATGCCTTCGGCTTCCGCTTCCCTCAAGAGAGCGCGCACTTTTTCCGGCGACCCCCATTTCAGATCCAGGGATAAGGCGAAGATGAAGTCGCTGATCTTCAGGCTCTTCTTTCCACGCTTCTTGAAAGGCGTGGCCACCAGAAAGGCTTTTTCGCGGTCCAAAGCAAACACCCTGGTCCTGGGATACGGGTCATAACAGATATAAACTAGCCTGTCAAATAGTGACTGTATTTATCATTGCTAGCGGAAAGGATTTAAGAGTGGGGAGTATAAGTGGATAATAACTGTACAAAAATCCGGCATATGCCATGTGGTGTTAGATGAGGCTCATATATCCGATAGTGATTCTATTCCTGCTGATAAGCGCCAGCAACGCCCAGCTGGCACCAGACAAGGAAAGGTTCGACGTCGTGCTCCATCCCGGCGACCTGGAGGAGAGAACGTTGAAGGTTGCCAATGTTGGAGATTCACCGATCTTCAAGATCACGAAAACTCAGATGAGCGGAACCGCCAAGGAATTTATCTTTCTGGACGTGCCGGAAGGAAAGACGCTCATGCCTAAGGACAAAGCAGAGATAAAAATTTACTTTGCCCTGCCTCCTGAGACCAAGCCGGGATTTTACACCGGATTTATATATTTATTGGATAGCGTTCCTCCCTCGCTTCCTCTGAGAATAGACTTCGACCTTGAAGTCATTGGGCAGGAGAGCTACGGCGTAGACATGACCATCGAAGATGCCAAGTCCGCCTCGCTTTTTGCCAAAGCGGAAGATATTGCTCAATTCGATCTGGCAGTCAAGAACCTGGGTTCATTCAGAGATGTGGCCTCGATTGATGCAGGACCGCTTCCGGATGGCTGGGATGTAACATTGATGGATGGAGAAAAGCCGCTCACACTGCCCTACGATCTGCCTTTGGATCCCGGAACGACCCATAATATGAAACTGCAGGTTCAGACCACCAAGCCAGGCAAGGCAGACCGTCTGATGGTAACGGCGACATCCCTGGGCAACCGATCCGAGAATTCCTCCATCAAAGCCGATGTAGAGTTCGGTATGGCGGTCAGGGGCTACAACACAGATATCGAGATCCCGGACAAGATAGTGGCCAACAAGAGCTACGAGGGCTCCTTCAGCATCATCCTTGATGTCAAAGAGAATGTAATGATCTCTATAGAATCGCCACCCGAGTTAATGGTGATACCTCTGACGCAGATGGTAGAGGTAACTCCGAAGAAGCCTGGAGTCGCCAACTTCACCATGCTTGCCTCGGCAAGCGGCGAATATCCACTCGTCTTCAAGCTCACCGATTCCCATGGCATTCCCATGCCGGAAGAGACGACCTCCGTTAAAGTCGTCCAGCCTGAAGGAATGGCTGTACTGACGGGAGAGGATTTCCTCCACAGCACTGTAGCGTCTTTAAGCATTCCCGGAAACCGCACACCGGATATAATTACGATACCTTCGGGTAACATCAGCAAAGAGACCCGGGAGAAACTGCAAGAATATTCCAGGGTTTTGATCCTCGGAAATCAATCAATTGTCTCCAGAGATGCAGAAAAAGCTCTGGATGATATCGAAGTAAAACGAATAGCGGGAGATAGCCTTTACGAAGAGTGCTGGCTCTTTGCAGAAAATATTTGGCAGAATGGAACCTCCGCGGTGGTCTTAACAAGCTCCAAACCCGCAGATATCTTCAGATCCTACCAGGCGGCCAAGATGGGAGGTATGCCCATGATAGTATGCGAGGGCGGTGTAACCGAGGCTGCCAATGCCGTCGTAAAGGAAATGACCAAACGCAACACAACGCTCTCCAAGGCTTTGATTGTTGGCAAGGTTGGAGTGGAATATACAAGAGCACTGCAAGATGCAGGCGTCTCGATAGAAGAGGTGACCTCGTGAGGCTGCTTCCTATATTATTATTCATAGCACTTATATCCAATTCTCTGCTTTGTGTGGCAGAGGACGCACCCCTGGCAAGAGGGGTAAAGGGCGAAGTAGAGGATGTGATTCTGGTTGGTGCAGACGATTGGCATGCATCCATTGCCGCCACGCCCCTGGCAATCTGGTCTCAGGATAATCAAACCAAAGTTACGCCTATGCTGATCCTTCCTAAATTGGTCCAGGCCGGAGATAGAAACGGCTGGGTCGAAGAGAGCGATCTAGAGAGATATGGGGAGTCGGCGATCCTTGATACTTTCAAGGCTGCAAACATCAGCGCCATAACCATCCACGGATCCGGGGACAAGGTCAAAGCTCTGGTAGAATCGGCTCACAAAGACGGTCTGAAGGTCTATATTACGGCAACTCTGGAGATTCCAGTTATTTCTAAGCCTGACGCGGGCGAGATTGAAGCCATCTCCGAGGCTGAGAGAACCCTTATGACTGATGCCGGCCTGACAAGTTCCCTACCTGACGATTCCAAGATCGATCGAAGCTGGCTGCAAGTGCCCAATCCAAATACAGGTGGCAATGCCAGCTATTTTTGTCCTGTGAATCCGGAGGTCAGGGATTATCTTTACAATCAGATCGAGGCGCTGATTGATGATTACAAGGCCGACGGCGTTGTGCTCTATAAAATTGGCTTCCAGAGTGAGAATTACTGCTTTTGCGATGTCTGCAAGGAGAAGTTCTATCAGGATACCGGCATAGACATCACCAAGGTCAATGCCAACAGTTACAACCAGGAAAGATGGAACCAGTGGAAGCAAGATCAGCTCATGCAGATTGTAAAATATGCACGAAATATTACATCGGATTTGGGACCAGTGAAGCTCGGTGTAGCTTTAGACAATCCATTCGATCGCAGCCAGGGCTACAATTTTGCTGAGATCTCTAAGGTCACCGACTTTTCCTTGATCTCTCCTCTACCTGCCGAGGATGTGAGCCAGGCATGCAGGATGAGCGAGAAGCCGGTCTATGTACGGCTAAGCGACGACTATGTAGGCTACGTCCTCTCGACCCAGAATGTGGAGGGAACTGTGCAATACATCGAGGCTCTCACAAAAGCAGGCGCAACGGGCGTTGCCTTTGAGTATGACGTCGTCCATACGCCAATCTGGTCGGAACTCGAGCCGCCGTCGTTGGCAGCACGCTGGTTGCTGCAACAGGTAGGCGGAACGACTCTGGCAATAGGAAATGTGTCCTGGAAGAGCAATTCGAAGATAGTCGCCAACAATAGCATTGAGATGGCTGAAAAGATAAGCCGGCGCTGGAAGAGTTCGCCTGGAGCCGTAATCGTGGGAGAGAACTATAGCGTGGCACTCTCTGCTGCACCCATTGCCTCTTATTTGAATTGGCCGATTCTATATGTGGGAGGCGTGCTACCGGGAGACACCAAAGCCGCATTGTTGCGCCTCGGGTCCAAAGAGGCAGTAACATTGGGTCCGATCTCAGAGGCTGTTCGACAGAACCTGAGCCGGATGAATATCACTCTCATTGACGGCAATGGCGAATTTTTAGTTCAGCAGATGAAAGAACGGGGCGAGAGCCCGACTATGATAGTCTTTACCAACTCTCATGATCTCTCGCTTCTGCCGCCAGCGCCTTATCCCAAAGTTGTGCGCGCATTGGTCGAGGATCTCCTTGTAAGAACCGAAATGAGCCCCAGCCAGGTACCCGCTGAGGAACAGGGAGCGATCGTCAGGCTCAATGTGACCATGAGCAACACAGGCAAAGATGAGCTGAAAGGCGTGCGATTGCTGGATATCTTCCCTATGGGACGATTCATAAAGTTGCCCGGGTTCGGCACTGGTGTGGTGAATGTCACCGATCCGTATAGCGGGCAGCCGTCTGTTGCCACCACGGCGTTCCTCAATGGGTCTTTGCTCAGATGGAACCTGAACAAACTTGACCCCGGCAAGTCCGCCAGCTTGAATATCGAAGTAGAATTGATGTATCCCATGGATTCCGGCTGGTCACAGCGACTGGACACAGGAGCCACGGCAGCTTACGAGGGGTTTTCCTATAATCATACTCTGGAGAACGTGGACGACTCGCCGGTTATAAATCTGACTTATCCTACCTGGATCTACTCAGGTAGGACGAACATATCCTGGAACCTTGACCGGGACTCCAGCTACACTGCCCTCAACCTCTACAGCCCGGACAAGAGAACTGGCAGTGTCAAGATCGCAAAGATCGAGCCGGATAGGCTTTATGATTTGAGGGTGCAGCTTCTGACTCCAGGGAAATGGATCTTCAATATAGATACTGATGGCGATCTGACCAAGAACTACACTATTGACGTTCGCTCCAATATCGATGCGCTAAATATCACTGCATTCAGCCACACCAAAGTTCCGAGGCTGTCGCTGGTAGCGGCTCAAGCGGCATCAGCGCGCAAAGCTCTTCTGGTGGACGCATCCCTGGACCCGCAGCTAATTGATCCAGTGAACGAGGAGCAGAAACTGAATGAGAAGATCGAGGGTCTAAGGCTCAACCCCAAATACCTGATGGTAGTGGGTGATCCCGGATCGCTACCCTTCATCTCCACCGGTCTCATCCAGAAGTTAACGCCTGTTATGGAGTATGAGGTCAACAGGGACTATCAATTGAATCTAGACGATGAGAATTACAGCACCGTGGCTGTAGGTCGAATCATGGGGCTTTCCGTCTACGATGCATCTCAGCTCCTTGCTCGTACAATGGCCTATGACCGGCTAAACGGCAGCTGGAAGAAGAACGGTCTGGTCATATCGTCGCCGCCACTCTCCTATCCACAGGCTCCTATTGGCGCGAGCATAAGGGATTATCTGCAGGAGGCGGGTCTTCTCGTCAAGGATCTGCGTTATGAGGAGGCCACTTATCAACAGGTCATCTCGCAAATGAATAACGGCCAGAATATTGCTCACTTCGATCATCATGGCAACGAGAATGCCTGGGAGTTATCGAGTTGGTCGATGACAGATTCTGACCTCACCGGCACACAGGTGAAGGAGCTTACATTGTCACCTCAGACTACTACTGCGTCCGCCTGTGTTACTTTGAACCTCAAGGGATACTATCTGAATGTGACCGGCACCAGGATGTATATTCCCGGGAATCTGGAGGATTCTATCGCCCTGTCTTTCATAAGAGCGGGAGCTGTAAACTATATCGGGGAGTCAGCTCTATCATATATCTTTTTGTCGGACGACTACTTCAAGAAGTTCTATCAGTCTTTGATCTTCGAGAATGCAACTGTGGGCCAGGCCCAATTGGACGCCGATAACCTCTTCAGGCTCAAGTCCAAGGGGACTCAAAATCTCAAACCGTTCTCTGATTACGACGAACCTTTGCCATACTGGGATTCCTCAGTTCAAGAGATGCTCAATCAGACATCCTACATGGATGTTATACTGGGAGATCCAAGCTTCAGGCCGAATTTGCCCAAAACGCCCTCTCTTCCCTACACCACTGAGGTGTCGATCGATAATACCACAGACCAAAACAGGACGGCTCTTACGGCAACCATCGTGCCGACGAACGAAAGCGCCACCGATTGGGTATACTGGATTCAGACAGATAGCTCCAGCGGCCAGCTAAATCTGGATTCTCCACCAGCGATTATAGGGGAGGTCTTGCTGCCCAAGGATGCAGACAAGATCGTAGTTAAGGAGAACGGCTTATCGGTCTGGCATGATGAGTACTCTGTTGGCGTGCAAAAAAAGGTTATGTGGCCCATCATCAGACCCAGGCTTGGCGAAGATAGGATCTTCCAGGTTGAGTATTTGCTGATTCCAGGCCAGGTTCAGCGGATCAATGTGACCGCTGGCTGGAATGCTATGTCTGTCTATCTGAATCCGAAAGATGCGTCGGCAGAAAAGTATCTCCGGGATATGCCTTACCGGAGCATATTCACAATTTCCGGCGAAGGATGGGACTTCGGCATGAAGCAGGGAGGCATACTCAACGTGACTCGCTTCAAACCCGGGGAGGGTTACCTCATAGACAGCGCCGACAACTTCACTATGGAGATCTCCGGCAAACCCGTCGACCTGCCCTATCGCCTGGACCTGCATAAGGGATGGAATATGATTGGTCTGCCCGTGAACAAGACGGTGGATTTGGGCAATGTCACAGTCAATGCCAACCATAAGAGGTACAGGTATCCTGAAGCGGTTGAAAAAGGACTGGTCTCGGCCTTCATCTGGAAGTATGAAGGCGAGGATTGGACTCATTTAGGGGAGAACGAAACCCTAGTGCCTGGAATGGCGTATCTCTTCGAGGCTACAGGAGAGTCCAAACTGGAGTTCCGTTGAATTGATCAAGACGGGGCTCCATAAAACCATTTTATTATTTTTATTATTTTTATTATTTTTTATCTCTTCTTCCTGTGCAGTTCTCTCATCATCTCCCGGTGCATGGATGCCATCATATCGCCTTGCATTCCGATGAGAAATAGCTGGAAGCCAACAATGATCAGAATCGCCGTCAGTATGGTGAGAGGAACATGCTCTATGCGCCAGAAGAACCAATCCCTGGCCACAAGAACGCCGATGAGGAAACCGACAAGGCCGAAGAAGGAGCCGATCAGGCCGAAATAGAACATGGGGTTTTCCGTCCTGGCCATGCGGAAGATGGTGAGAATTATTTTTAGGCCGTCCCGGAAGGGATGCAGCTTGGTCTTGGTGCCGGCAGGCCTGGGTCGATAGGTTATGGGCACCTCGATAATGCGCAGACCCTTCTTCACGCTCTCAATGGTGATTTCCGACTCAATCTCAAAGCCCGGCATGGACAGGTCCAGCAGGCGTATGCCGTCCGTGGTGAAAGCCCGGTAGCCGGAGAGGATGTCTGTGAGATGAACTCCATAGATTGCAGCAAAGAAGCGGTTGATCATCTTATTGCCGATCATGTTCAGCCGCTTCAGAGCACCACCCTGGACATTGCCCAGCCTGTTGCCAACCACGTGGTCTGCCTGACCATTCAGGACAGGGGCCAGTAAGCGGCCGGCTTCACCGGGAAGGTAGGTGCCGTCGCCGTCAATAAGAAGTATATACTCCTCAACGATCTCGGCAAAGACCTCTTTCAGGGCCTGACCTTTGCCGGATCCCGACTGAAGGAATATGCGTGCCCCAGCCGCCCTGGCCTTCGCCACGGTCGCATCGGTGCTATGGCCGTCCACGACCAGGATATTCTCGTAGCCCAGGGCTCGGAATTCCCGGATCACGGGCTCGATGGACTCCTCTTCATTGAGGGTGGGTATTAGAACGCAGACGTCTTTGTAGCTCACGTATGGATCAGCTCTGGCAGTGGTTGTATTATCTCATGGGATGTGGCGCATTAAATAGATTGCTTTAGCAAAAAAGAAGCGAAAAGACGGATGTGAATCGCCTTCCTGACTCCTCCTTCGCTGGGAAAAATTATCAGGCTTTCATAGCCTGGTGGATGATCTTCTTGAATTGCTCCTCCAGCTCGGCCATATCTCCTCCCGTCGTCTCGATATATAGCCTGAGAATGGGCTCGGTGTTGCTGGGGCGGATAAGGACGCTATAGGTATCCGTAGTGATCTTCAGGCCGTCCAGGGTATCCGGCACCATTTTGGCCAGAGTCTCCTGGAGCCGGAGCATAACGCCAGCAGGATCCTCGCTGAGGTGGATGCTTATCTGCTTGTAGGGATAGTCCGGAATCTCGTCTGCGAGTTCTGAGAGCTTCCGGCCCTGGGATATGATCTCACCAAGAGCCAGGCTCATGGCAAAGGGATCGTCGGAATACTGGAACTCCGGCAAGAAGAAGTGGCCGCTGCGTTCCACACCCAGGACCGCACCGGAATTTTTCACCCGGTTGGCCACGAATACATCCCCTACCTTCTCACGCTTCACTTTTATGTCATCTTTCTCAAGCTCGCGCTCCAGGATCATAGAGCAGTCAAAACCGGAGATGACTAGGTCGCCGGGCTTATATCTGGCCCGGGCAATTATGATGGCAACCTTCTCCGGCGGCAGAACGCGGCCCAGGTCGTCGATGATAATTCCCCTGTCCGCATCGGGGTCGAATCCCACCCCATAATCTGCATTTTTTTTCAGGACTTCATTGCAGGCTGGGCGCAAGGATTCTTCATTTGGAGCCGGTCCGCGACCAGGGAAGAGGCCGTCCATGTTGTTGTTGATAGCGATTGAGTCGAACCCCAGCTTCTGGTAAAAGGAGACCATAGTGCAGGCAGAGCCGTTGCCCATATCCAGTACGACTTTGAGGGGGCGCTTAAGGTTTAGTTTTTCAGAGACATATCGCCTGTATCTCTCGATTGCCGACTCAGGCTCATGATCGGTTTTGATCCCTTTGCCGGAGAGAAAGCCTCCCTCCCGGTAGAACTTCATTATAGAAGAATCCTGATAAAGGAGGCCGTAGCCGTCGCCTGTTCGGAACCGCACACCATTGTATTCGTGTGGATTGTGAGAAGCTGAGATGTAGGCGGCGGCCTTAAGTCCCTCTATCCATGTTATATAGCTCAAAACGGCGATAGGGATGATGCCATAGCTATGAACCTCGCAGCCAGTGGTCAGGACTCCATCCAGGAAAGCTTTCTGCAGTAATGGACCGCTGGTCCGCGTATCTCTGCCTAAGGCGACACTTCCTCCGCCGGCATAGGATCCGAAGGATTCGCCAACTCGCCGGACCAACTCCTCTGTAAGATCGGTGCCATAGATACCCCTGACGTCATAAGCTCTGAATACTGTCACGAATTCCGATTGAGCCCTGCCATTTAAATTATTTTCTGCAAGGAAGGGGGACCGCAATTAATCTTTAAAGTTTAAATTAAAGAATTTTATTGATGAACCTCAATAAACTTAGTTCATCATTCCTGCTTCGCCAGCACTATCTCCATCGAAGAGACATTCACCGTCTTGCCTTCCTCATTGGGGATGGCCTCCGTGCTGATGGTTATGTCCTTGACGACGATATTGGGCATAAACCTGTTTCTGGTGATCTCTGCCGCATCAACGGCGCGAGAGATGGCGCGTCCCCTGGCCTTCAATATTACGCTGGAGACTGGCTTGTTGAACTGGGTCATAACTGCGAGCACATAGTTCATGACTGGTTTGTCACCGACGTATACCACAGCATTGTCTTCCATAGCTTCGCCCATACCGTTTCTCTTACTTTTGCAGGTTATTAATCTTTTCTCTCCAGGACATCAGCGAATGCAAAATTGGGCTTTACCGCATCGATCTTCACGCGCATCTTCTCGCCGAGCTTCGATCCTCGTACAATGATCGCGAAGCCTTCCACCATGGCTACACCGTCACCGGATTTGCCCACCGACTCGATCTCGATGTCCAGCCTATCGCCCTTACGCACCGGTCCCGTGAGGAGCCTTTTGGCCACGACATAGGTCTCTGCACTCTCCTTTCTGGAGGCCACTGGCGAGTGAGCATGAACTGTGGAAAACTCCTTCCGAACCTCATTGAGGTAGTCCGTAAACATATCTCCCTGGAATACCTTGACCACGAAGTTGCCCCGCGGTTTGAGAAGCTTCTTGGCCATTTGGAGTGCAGATCGCGCGAGATCGACGGATATGGCATGGTCTCTATCCCAGGCGCCGGAAAGGTTGGGCGCGGCATCACAGATCACCACATCCGCTTCCCCGCCCAGTGCTTCTTTCACCAGATCCACGGTGCTCTCGGCTGTTATGTCCGCCCGGAAAGTGGTCACGCCGGGGATGTACGATATGCCCTCCAGGTCCACGCCCACTATCTTCCCGCCCGACAGCTTCTCGGCTACCTGCAGCCAGCCGCCTGGTGCGGCCCCCAGGTCAACAACGGAGTCGCCCCGCTTTATGACATTGAATTTCTCGTTTATCTGCAGCAGCTTATAGGCAGACCGGGCTCTAAAGCCCTCCTCTTTCGCCAGCCTGTAGTAATAATCTCTCTGATCTCGGGCCATCCAAAGTAGAGATACGGGTCATGGGATAAAGATTTGCCCGAAAGGCCGGGGCTCAACTGCGACCGCGAAGGTTATATCCGGTTGGAGGTTTTCTCTGTCTGGCGAGAGAGGAAGGGCGGCTGCCGCTGGCCAATTCCGGCCGGTGTGGAAAGTCCCCCCACCACTGGACACACAGACATCCCTAAAAGGATGTGGGGCGAGAGCTCCGGCTCTGGCACAGAAACGAGACCGCACCGCGTTAAAGCGATGATGCCGAGAGGTTGAGGTCGCGCGGGACGCGGATGAAACGGCGAAACCCTGTGGGTGCAAGCCAAAATAGAGCTGAAAAAATTGGACGTCCAGCCAAGCTCGGGTATGGCGCTAAGCTGAATGCCGTCTGGAACAGAAGGGGGCTTACTCTCCTCACTCGCAAATCTTCTCAGATATTCCAATTATGGTGAATTATCAAGAATCGCGTGTAAACCGTGCACTTAGCTCCCATTCACCCCACCTTCAGCTCCTTCTCCAGCCTCTTCACTGTGTCCCTCAGTTGTATCGCCCGCTCAAACTCCAGCCTATCCGCCGCCGCCATCATCTCCGCCTCCAGCTCGATGATTACGTTCGGTATATCGGTTTTTGGAATATGCCTGGTGTCGGTTATCTCCACAACCTTATCCCTGATGGGCTTTTTGATGGTGCGAGGCACTATGCCGTGCTCCTGGTTGTAGGCCATCTGCAGCGCCCTGCGCCGTCCTGTCTTATCCATAGCCGCAACTATGGAGCCTGTCATTCTATCCGCATAGAGGACCACCCTGGAGTTGGCATTTCTTGAGGCCCGGCCTATGGTCTGGATCAGGCTCTTCTCATCGCGCAGGAATCCTTCTTTGTCTGCATCCAGGATACCTATGAATCCCACCTCGGGAATATCCAGTCCCTCGCGCAGGAGATTGATTCCCACCAGCACATCGAACTTGCCGAGTCTCAGCTCGCGAATGATCTCCGTCCTCTCCAGGGACTGGATCTCGGAGTGCAGATAGCGGGCCCGGATATCGTTCTGACTCAGGTAGTCGGTCAGCTCCTCTGCCAGACGCTTGGTGAGAGTTGTCACCAGCGCACGGTCCCCGTTGGAAACAACGCGACCGATCTCCGACATGACATCTCTCACCTGCCCCTCAATGGGCCGGACTTCCACCACAGGATCCAGCAGGCCGGTGGGGCGAATGATCTGCTCAACGGGCTGTCCTGAATGCTCCAGCTCATAGTCTCCGGGCGTGGCCGAGACGAAGATCACATTCTTCATGTACTGCTCGAACTCCGGAAATTCGAGCGGCCGGTTGTCATAGCTGCTGGGCAGCCGGAAGCCGTAGTCCACCAGGCTTTTTTTACGGGAGCGGTCGCCCTTATACATGGCGCGAAGCTGGGGAATTGTCTGGTGGCTCTCATCGATGATGAGCAAAAAGTCCTCTGGAAAATAGTCCAGCAGGCAGTAGGGCGGCTCATCGGGCTGGCGACGGTCGAAATGCCGGGAATAGTTCTCGATGCCCTTGCAGCTTCCTGTCTCTTGAATCATCTCCATGTCATGTTGAGTTCGCTGTTTCAGCCTGTGGGCTTCGATCATTCCGAGCTCTGGCAGCCTTTCCTCCAGCTCCGCCTGGATCGTGGCAATAGCTGCCATCTGTTCCTCCACCGGTATCACGTAATGTCTGGCCGGATAGATGAAGAAATAGTTCATATCCTCCAATCGTTGTCCGGTCAGCCGGTCGACCTCGGATATCCTCTCTATCTCATCTCCGAAGAGTTCGATTCTGATTATGTTGTTGAAGTAGCCTGGAACAATATCGATGGTCTCACCATTGACCCGGAAGTGGCCCGGCGCAAGGTCCAGGTCGGAGCGCTCAAAGAGAATGTCTACAAGCTTTCCCAGGATCTTCTTTCTTGAAATCCTCTCTCCTACTTTCAGCTCAAAGCCCATCTTCTGGAAGTTTTCAGGATTGCCCAGACCGTAGATGCAGGAGACGGATGCCACCACTATCACATCCTGGCGGGAGAGCAGCGAGGCCGTGGTCGCCAGCCTCATCTGTTCGAGCTTGGGATTGATATGGGAGTCCTTCTCGATGTACTGGTCCTTGGAAGGGATATAAGATTCAGGCTGGTAATAGTCGTAATAGGAGACGAAATATTCCACCCTGTTTTCCGGGAAGAACTCTTTGAACTCGTTATAGAGCTGGTCGGCCAGGGTCTTGTTGTGGGCAATGACCAGGGTGGGCTTTTGGCGTTCCTGGATGACATTGGCTACTGTATAGGTCTTTCCGGAGCCCGTGACGCCTATCAGGGTTTGAAACTGCTCGTGAGCTTTCAGGCCGGAAATGAGCTTTTCGATGGCCTCCGGCTGTGAGCCGCATGGTTTGAAACTGGAGACGAGATGGAACTGCTGCAGAGAGGCGATCTTGGGATGTGATATGTTTTTTGTCATGGGAGGTGATAAACTGGGCCGTTGTAAGGTATAGGCTTTTTGCCCGGCAAAATCGCTAAATAATCCCTGAACAAAACTGTTTCGAAATGGATGCTGAAGATGCTGAAGAGAGAGCCGAGATACTCTCTATGCAGGAACTAATGGACCTTTACACTCCCGTAAAGGGGCAGATTGAGGCCCGGTTGGGAGAGTTTCGGCATATCTGGGAGACTGCGAGCGATGAGGATCTCTTCAGAGAGCTTGTCTTCTGTCTGCTCACGCCTCAGTCCAAGGCCAGAACATGCTGGAAAGCAGTACAACGGCTGGACAGGAAGTGCATGATGTCCACCGGAGGATCCTCTGAAATTCAGGAGGAGTTGGTGGGTGTCAGGTTTAACCGGCGAAAAGCAGATTACATCTGCAGGGCTCGGCTGATGTTTTGTGAAACATCCCTGAGAGCCACGGTTGCGGGATTTGCCAGCCCTGCAACAGCCCGGGAGTGGCTGG
Source organism: uncultured Methanosarcinales archaeon (assembly GCA_903871465.1). Lineage (GTDB taxonomy): Archaea > Halobacteriota > Methanosarcinia > Methanotrichales > Methanotrichaceae > Methanothrix. The sequence continues at coordinate 5,345 of CAIQHB010000046.1, read as the reverse complement.
TAGAAAATGTGATGGGGCTCGGCTATAAAGAAGCCAGCCATTTCTTGAGAAACATTGGCCTTGGAGAGGATCTGGCTATCCTTGATCGGCATATTCTCAAAAATCTGGTGCTTCTGGGCGTTATCGATGAGGTTCCAGGCTCTCCGACAAAAAGGATCTACCTAGAGATCGAGAAGAAGATGGAGGCCTTTTCCAGAAAGGCGGAAATTCCTATGGGACAACTTGACCTCTTGTTGTGGTACAAAGAAGCAGGAGAGGTGTTTAAGTAAGCGGTCGCAGGCCGCCATATGGGACGTATCCGAACCCTTCTTCTCACTATTCTCTCAGTCGTCTCCTTTTGGCGTCTTTGTCTTCATCCCTTTAGCCTAGTTTCAAAGAATACCCTATTTTCGTATTGCATCAAAGGCATAAGACTGATTTGTACACTTTGGTGTATGAAATCGTCTATATATGTAATCCCAACCATGGTACCATCAAATTAGCAGAAAGAATCAGATAGCAGATATGGATTATACCATGAACTTTGGAGAAATGATGGAAAAATAAACATATAGGTATCTCATAGAATATTGATATGTCCAATCAATCGCGTTCATGCGTCTGCTTATCTTATTCATCCGGTTAGATTCGAGGGCAAGGCTTCAATGGAATTTATACTTGATGAATATCTAAATAATTAGGAGCAAGTCGTTCAATGATTCAATCCAGAGATGATGGGAAAGGCGATGGTACTTTTAAAAAAGCATTACGCCTGCTATCCTGCGAAGGGCTGGATGGAGCCGCTATGGTCGTTGAGAGGGAGCTTGAAAACGATCCTGAGAGCTGGGAAGCCTGGTCTGCTAAAGCGGATATCTTTTACTTCCAAAAAAGCTATAATAACGCCATGATATGCTGCGAGAAGTCTCTTTGCATAAATCCGGACAATGCCCTGGCCTGTAACACAAAAGGTAACATTCTATATATGCTAGGTAGACACAAAGAGGCTATTGAATGCTATAATAGAGCTATTGAATTGGAGCCGCTATTCATCAGGGCCTGGTACAATAAGAGATTGGTTTCTGAGCTCCAACTTAATAAATCAAAGCTTCGAGTCCATTGTACAGTTCCTCGAGAGAATCACGATAGGAGACGATAAAGTCGTATTAATAAATAGGTCCTAATATATTCAATCCATTTTCATCAATAGTAATTTGATGCTTTTCCATGGCGTGTCTTGTGGCTCTCATCTTCAGGATCTGTATATATCTCTTGACAACTCCATTTACTTCAACCATGCCGAGCTCAATGGTACCGTCGGCGAGAAAACGTTCTGGTTGATGCCATTCAGTGAATTGTGTAGATAACCTTGATGGGGGGGATTCCATAATCAAGAAAGAGGTTAGACCTTCTTCCCTGAGACTCAAGAAGAAATGGTACATCTTTTTCCTGAGAGGTGCATCATCGGAGATGGAATAGAGGGCATTTAACGAATCAAGGGCGAATACCTTCAGATTATCGTACTTATTTTTATAAAAATCAATGACTTCTTCAGTCATCGTGCTAAAATCCAATTCTCGATCGATCCATTCTTTACGCATGTCTTGATAATCGAATATGTGCAGGCCATCAACTTTTTTGATCCGCAGGCTATTCATATTTTGAAGGTGGCTCCATTTGGTCTGCTCCAAACTAACATATAGTCCATGCTCGCCGGTGACTGTTATATGATTGGATAGCATGCTGAAAACCAGCCCTGATTTGAGAGTTCCCTCGGCGCCGTTCACCAGGATAACCGAACCCGCAGGAATCTCATTCATGAGAAGATTCTCCAGTCCGTTGACGGCGTTCCTCAGCATAAGATTCACCTTTTTATTAAAGAGGATGTCTGTTCCAGTGCATTGGCAAACTCTTCAATATCCCTTTCAGCTACTTCTCTTCCCCTGGGAGTCAGACTGTATTTTTTGGACCTCATATCCCCTCTGCTATACTCTGCTATCAGCAACCCCTCTTCTTCAAGAGTATATAGGATGGGATAAACTGTTCCTTGACTTAGGAATACATCGCATTTTGTGAAAATATCCTTGATCAGATCGTAACCGCACATCTGCTTCTCCAAGAGGCAGGATAATATGAATACTTCTCTATTGGTCTTGATGATCCTCTCAATAAATTTCTTGCAATAATCCTCTTGAGATTCGCAGAGTTCTGGGACCTTATCGATTGATCGATTCATAGTTGGACTCGTTCTTCTTACTACTCTACTACTAACTATATGAATTTTTTCATTAACTCTGCTTCCATTTCCTTATGGCACATCAATGAACACTCCTCTATTTAAGCTCTTATGTTCTATATTTTATATAAAAAAACATTTCTTAGTTCGCCTGAGGTTTCAAATCATTGGTGCTCCTTTCTATTAATGCCAGCTCTTTCTTTTCAACAGCAGCAGGATTAACGGGCAGGATCAAAATGGCATTTTGCAGTACCATCCATTCTTCTATATCCCTTAGAAGCCTCAATACAGGTGAGGAGCCATTTTCCAGTATCAAGTGTTCTATTCCGTCGAGAAGAACCACTGGATTTTTGCTTTGTTTTAAAAATTTATTGATTATATCCGCAATCTTCTCCAGATTCATCGGGTTGGTACATTGCGGTCCGTGTTTGCTTATCCAAAAAATAGGTGTAGTTTGCAGGGCATAAATCAGCCGAACCTCGCGAGGAGAATTCATGGTAAAGCATAATCCTTGAGCCCTGGAATGCTTGCACCCCTTGCAGGTGCAAGGCAATATGCATCTTTCGCAACCAATGCTCTCACAGGGAAAGGCATCGAGATGGCTGCAATCCAAACACCGGCCCTTGACCAGAGATGCAAAGATCTCAAAGCTATGCTCAGCCTTCGGCTCCTTGACCAGGTAGCTGGAGCCCCTCGCGAGATCGCAGCAAACATGGTGGTTTATAGGCTCAGTTGTGGGCATGACGGCCGGCGATATCTTCAGTTTGGATAGAATTTCTTTGATCATGCTTTTGGCAGCGTGAATATGAAGGTGCTCCCTTTTCCTATCTCGCTCTCTACCCAAATGCGGCCTTTGTGGGCCTCAACGATTCCTTTGGCGATGGCAAGACCAAGTCCCATACGACCTGATTCTCTGGTTAGAGAGCTCCCGTTGCCCGTAAAGAATTTTTCGAAAATTTTTGAGTGATCTTTCTTTGCAACTCCTATGCCGTTATCTACTATTGATACCTGAATATCGTACGGTTCATCCCTAATTATGACATTTATCTTTCCCTTATTGTGGGTGTATTTGATGGCATTCGTCAGAAGATTATTGAAAACCTGTGTGATCCGCCTACCATCCCCCTCGATCTCAGAGAGCGGACCCTCAATGGTCAAAGAAACTGCCTGTTCTTTCAACCCCGATAGCCTGCTCAGCTCATCGAGCACCTTCCTGGCAATTTCATCAACTTTGATAGAGGATTTATGAATTTTAAGCTTCCTGGACTCCAATCTGGAGGTATCGAGCATGTCTTCTACCAGCCGTATCATATGCTCTATCTGGGAACTTATTATCTGGATCTTTTCCCGCTGGACAACCCCTAATTCACCAAGCATTCCCTCTTCGAACATCTCAATGTAGCTGTTTATCACAGTAATCGGAGTCCTAAGCTCGTGAGACGCTGTGGAAATGAACTCAGACTTCATTTCGTCATTCTCTTTCAGTTCATCGTAGGCATTTTCCAGCTTGACATAAGAATCCCTTAGCTCCTCTTCGAGTCTGGTGAGTTCGGTAATATTCTCCATAAAAATTACGACTTTGCTTATACTCGCTTCACCCTCTTTTAATGGATAGATTTTATAGAAATAAAACATACCGCCGGGGTATCTGAGCTGATCTCCGTCAAAGGGAACTCCGGTAAGGAAGACCTCCCGGATCTTATCGTCAATTCTTGTCTTTTCTATCAAGAACGGCGGAATTACTCTTGAAAGCCGTTCTCCCAAAACGTCTCTCTCCTTTTTTGCGACGGACTTGGCGTAGTAATTTCTATTGGCGTAGAGTACCTCCTGATTCCTGTTTACAACAATAATGGTGCTTGGGATGGCCTCTATTATCTCTTCCTGATACCCTCTTACCGATTCAATTCCTTTCATTGTTTAACCAGCGAGTCTATGGAGTTCAAAAGTTCTCTTACCTTGAAGGGTTTTACAACGAATTCTTTAGCTCCAGCCACAAGGCATTCTTTTTCCAGTCCGCTCTTTCCCACGGCGGAGATGACAATTATCTTAGCAAAGGGATCTCCCTGGATTATTCGCTTAGTGGCACTGATGCCATCCAACCTTGGCATCAATATATCCATTAGAACGATGTCAGGCTTCATGTCCGCGTATTTGATCAAAGCCTCTTCGCCGTTTTCCGCTTCATATACCTCACATCCATGAGCCTCCAATATATCCCTGAATGCTTTGAGCATTTCTGGGGCATCATCGACAACGAGTAACTTCATTTTGCCTCGCAAATCATCAATATATTCCCTGATCCTTCCGGCAGCTAAAAACTCACTGTCATACTATTTTTCGAATACTTATAGCTTGTTATCATTAAAACTTCGAAACAAATTCTGAACAATAATTGGAAATAATTTTGAAAGATGAAAGACTATTTAGGTCATGCTTGTATCTAGGGTATTGTACGAATGCATCTTGCAGAGGTTTCGTACTCTCGTCACCTAGCTCAGTCAAATGTATGTCAGACGCGAAGGAAAGACTGGATTGAAAAGGACGGCCTCCTCGAAATCCATCTTCAATCCATCCCGCTTTCCTTTGAAATAATCCATGAAAAAAATTAGATAGTTAGGTTAGATTATTAAAAAAATACAACAGTTAAAAAATATGGAAGACAATGTAAATGCAGAACGAGCAATGGCGTAGATCTCATCGGATCTTATCTCCGGCAGGGAACCTACGAATTGCAAAATCCCGGGCCTTGTCTTCCTATGATCAGATTATAATCCTAGAGATTACTCAGGATAAATTTATACAGGAGGTGAAAAAGAAATGGTAACCGCAACACCAAATGCATCAAGTCTTGCCGAGGTCCTGGATAGGATTCTAGACAAGGGCGTAGTAGTAGATGTTTGGGCCAGAGTCAGCCTGGTCGGCATCGAGATTTTGACAGTCGAGTCCCGCGTTGTCGTGGCTTCGGTCGACACCTTCCTGCACTACTCTGAGGAGATGGCCAAGATCGAGCAGGCAGCAATAGGCGCGACCCCCAAGGTCCCCGCTTAAGGTTAGAGAAATTCTAAAATATAACAGGAGGTTTAAAAAATGGTAACAATGGCACCCGATGCATCAAGTCTTGCCGAGGTCCTGG
>CAIQHB010000045.1 GCA_903871465.1 uncultured Methanosarcinales archaeon | reverse complement strand
TGTTCTCGAAGCTGCTTAATTATCTCTCCTTCGTCCATAATCCCAATTAAAGAATATTGACATTATATTACTTAATTTTTCTGGTCCAAATGAATTCTGAGGGAATTTTTCAGAGACTTAAGTGGGAGCTAAACACGTACAGTTTATCTACTACGGATCAAAGTTACTATTTAGAGAAATTTTAGGAGGGAATAAAGTGAAACTTATTAAAGGAGCTTTATTATTGGCATTGTTTTTTTTGATTAGTGTTTCGCTGACTTCTGGTTTAGAACTCTCAGCTTCGACCGGAGGCAATGACGGTAGTTCATCAACACATGTCGTTTATGGATCTACTGTCGACGACTATGCAAACGAGCATATAGGACTTAGCCCTGCGGATGGCACGCTATCCAACACCTTTTCGGGATCCGGCAGCTTGCCATATGGTTCCATAAGCAAGAGTGATGTGAAAGGGAATTCCGCTACGGCTTATAGGAGCGTTTCTGGTAAATCTGGAGTTACAAGCTGGAATTATGATTGGAACACCTACGTACCATATTCTTCTACTGCAGGAAACGGAGTAGGAACATGGCTAAAATTCAACGTTGCCAATGCCTATAGTCTCAGTGGAGGAAGTTACGGCTCTAATTTAGAAGGCGATTACGCAAATACTTTCGTTTCTGGAAGTTCATCATCGGGTTCCACAGGAACATCTGTAAGCAATATGTATACATATACAAATGCATTTACCAATGAGGTTTTCTCAAGGTTATCTGCAGATATCGGTAAAAGCACAAGCAACATATATTTCGACGCATCTTCACGCAACAAAGAGGGCGAATATGCCTATCAATATGTTGATGCTTATGGTACTGCTAGTAATCCTGCAAATATATATTATCCGTATATTGAAGCAGATGCCCAAAAGACTTATGCAGGCGTTTATGGGAAGACAGATGGCTCATATGGTACAAGTGCCATTTTGCGTACACATACAGAAAACCTAGCCAAAATGATTGGACATGAGGGCACATACTATACCGGTGGAGGCGAATTTGGAGTTAATATTCAAAATTACAAAAAATTGTCTGGTTCGGTCTTAGGTCAGGCATATACTTCCAATGTCTACTTGTATCCAAGCACCAACGTGCCATCGTATGAAACTGCATACCTGCTTGATCCCTTCCGCAGAGAACAAGCCGTCAAAAATGGGCAATCGGATTGGGGGTATAATGCATTCAATGCATTGATGAACAAAGGACAAGCGGTCACATATTACAGAGATTCTGCAGTATCTCATTCTCGCGTTGGTGATATGGATGACTATTATGTCTCTGCTATCAAATCGCATATGGGCCCCAATGCCATAGAGGTTACTAGAGCCGCTGATTCGGATCGTGTGGTAACCGGAAGTGAGCTAGCATCGATGTTCACGAAAAGTCCCAATGGCTTAATACTGCTCGCTGGATGTTCGTCCTTCTCTCCGAGCGCTACCAGTCCCTTAGCTAATGCCATCAAGAATAAAGAATGGCTAAGTGGTGGTTATACCTATGATGTGAGCAGTGCAGGCAATAGCCTATTTATGTCGAATTTCTTTAATTACTTGGCCCAGGGATATACTGCAAGAAACTCCGCGAATAAGGCGTCTACAATCGTATCCAAATCCCTTGGAGTTAGCGTATCTCCAACCTGGACACCTTCGAACCACGACTTTCTATTGCTATAAGCCTAAAGATCCTGCCCGAGCAGGATCTAAACCATTTTTGGTCAACCCGTACAATAAAACTATAGCTCTAAGTCTTTGACGCAAAATAAAATACACAAGTTTATAATGTAGAACATTATCTAACATATATAATTATGGAAGACAACGCAAATTATAAACTCTTTTTAAAAGCTATGTCTGGTGTTGATCCCGTCCAAGCAAGCGATTTGCAGCAGCTAAAACTCTTGAGATCGGTTGGGATGGAGTCTCAGACCGGAGACCCACAACCCGCAGGTGTAACATCCAAACCTAGCCTTTTACGGATAACTATTTTCGACAAAATCGCGTAGAGGTGATCACTTATTACATCGGGGGCGCGGAGGGTCACGGATACCCCTACCTTCGGGTCGGGGATGAAGTGAACCCTCGCCTGGTTTTCATATTTTTGGCTCTTCGCTGTATGGTGTGGGCAAGGAATGCTTTGTTTCCCTACGCGCAACTCTATGAACTCTGCGACTCAGCGGTTCAACTCCGCAACCATTAATCATAACCAGTGTCCGACGACCCTTTAACCGCAGAGCGCACAGAGGACTAAGGAAAATGGTTGGATTCCTGCGCCAAGCGCATGAACCCACAGAAAACAGCGATGAGCCGTGACTCTTTTTCTTTCAGGTGAAGATCGAAAAGATGGAATGAGAAAGCTAGCTGCCAGTCTTCTGAATGAGGTGATGCAGCATTAGGCTGAAAATAAGGTTGCAGGTCTATCTAATCATCCGTCGTTTCTTTATAGCAGGTGCAATCGAAGATCTCTTTGGCACCGGTTCCAAAGCCCTTCTGATCTAATAGCGCCAGGTCGTTCCAGCCGCCATTGCCGCAGCACGGCAACCAGCTATCGACCTCCTCATCGGTATCATTGAACTTTTCGAACACAGTTTTCATCTCTATTTTTCGTGCCAGATCATATGAGCCGTAATATCGTTCTTCTCCCTCGCTGAGAGCAGGATAATTTTGATGCGTGAAATCGTAATGCGAATCTCTTAGCCTGTAGCTTAAATCCGCTATACCCGTAGTATTGGCCTGGATCAGGTAGCCTAAATATTTCGTGGGCTTGAACTCTGCCGATAGGATGGTATCATTGGTAGCCAGCACAGTGGCGTTCATCCCTTGAAGCCAGATAATAGACCTTTGCTCCTTGGACAAATCGTGGTTGTATAGGAAGTTCGCACCTACAAAGTCTCCGTTATTTCCCTCAAAATCTCGGTCATTTATCTGCTTGCCGGAATAAACTAGAGTTCTCCCGGCTTTTATGAAGACTGGCCATTGCTCATTTTCGTACTCGATTTTATATATGTCCGTTCCAATGGGCTTATCGACCAATATGTCGATATCATTCGGATAAACAGTTGACTGCATCATTATTTCGTCTGTGGATTTGTAGCTCCCTTCCAGAGCATTTGTCCTCTGTCTGAGCCGCACGTCATTAGTCCTAACTTCTTCATAGTAGGATTGGTACGGATTCAAGCTTCTATAACGCGATCCTACGGATGATATTTTGCCCTCGACGAAGCTTGTGAGATTGAAGCTGATATTATTGCTCTCGCGATAGATGGACCAGTGAGATGAGTTGGTGTCAATGTTACTAGACCAGTAGACACCGCAGACGTTTGAGCTCAGTGCAAATATCATGAGGAGAATTCCCCAATCCCTACGTATCACACAGAGGCTTAAAGTTAGGGCTCTAATTAAGTTTATCTACTGTTAATCATATTTGTTATTAAGACAAATTTTCGGAGGGAATAGAGTGAAACTAATTAAAGGTGCTTTATTATTCGCATTGATCTTTTTAATCAGTGTCTCGCTGACTTCTGGTTTAAAACTCTCAGCTTCGACCGGAAGCAATCACGGTAGTTCCTCAACACACGTCGTCTATGGATCTACTATCGATGACTATGCAAACGAGCATATAGGACTTAACCCGGGTGATGGCACGCTATCCAACTCCTTTTCAGGATCGGGCAGCTTGCCATCAAGTTCAATAAGCAAAAGGGACGCAAAGGGTAACTACGTCTATGTTTCCAGGAGCGTTTCCGGAAAATCTCGAACTACAACATGGAACTACGATTGGAGCACCAACACGCCAACTTCATCCACGGCCGGTTCTGGTGTAGGGGCAAGGTTGACGCTAACTGCAAACAATGCCTACTCTATATATGGAAGTGGATATGCCTCTAATATAGAGGGCGACATAGCAAGCGCAAGTACTAACGTCGGATCTTCCAATCCATATGCCACATCATCTATCAGCAATTACTATGTAAATCCCACTGCATTTACTGACGAAGCTAGTTCATATCAAAGTGCAGACACTGCAGCGAGCACAGGCCCAATCACAGTCACAGGTTATTCAAATAATGCAGAAAAGGATTATACAACAGCTACAATTTCTACAACCAAAGGAACGATTAACAGCCCCAAAACATATGTATTATCAGATAAAACGAGCGGTTGGACCAATCCCACCGCTTCACTAATCGATACCGCAGGGACCGGGAAACTAGATGCATATGCTTCCAACCTCGAGGGAGACAGCTCTAAATTTAGCTTGGCGGTCACCAATGGAAAAGTAACGAATCTAGATTTCAAAGGTTTGAGTGCAACAAACTATGCAGAAACTTGGGCGAGCATCCCTAATGCATATGGAACAGTCACTGAAATTAGCTCCCAAGGGCTCGATAAAGCGCTGGGATATGAAGAACATTGGGCTTGGAACTACAAAACGGGGTCCTGGGATCGGATTAAGACGAAAGTTGCACGAGGCGAAGGAGATTTTGCAGCTAAGAAGATAAACAATGATCAGTTTAGCAGTGTCGCAGTTACGACTCATGCAACGAAGGATGATATCGGCATTACAGCAACTGGATTCGGCGCCAACACTGCTTTAATTCTCGATCCACGACGCTGGGAATTTGTAACTGATGTTGGTGGGAAAGAGATTCGCGACTCTGTGATGAATTCCCTCAAGAACAAAGGCTACGCAGTCACCTATTATAGCGATGCAGCAGTTTCAAAAGATAAGGTAAAACAAATGGATGATTACAAGGTTTCTACAATCACCACGCACTCAAGTCCAACATTGTTGTACCTCAGCAAATCCACTGATGGCATAAACTTTGACACGATGTCAGCATCGGAACTTATGAGTGGATACACAAATAGCAATGGTATGGCTCTTGTAGTTGGATGCGATTCATTTTTGAGTACCGATACAGGAACATGGGCGGACGCAGTTAGCAAAGCAGATGTTAGAGGAGGGACTACGTCAGAATGGGGTATTATATATTCGCGTAATTTCATAAACAACTATTTCGCGTCAATGTCCAATGGTAATACCGCTTCCGACGCCAACAGTTATGCAGCAGGGTCGAGTGGTCCAAAACTTACATTATTGGGCAACACGACGTTCACGCTTTGAGGCATAAGTGATCCTTTCTAGTGCCCTCAAATGAAAAGGGCACTAGTATACCATTTTATTATTTCTTTTAGAGTTTTTGTACCTGTTTAGCTCCCCCAGAATTGGACTGCGCCCCTGAATAGTAGGCAGCTAGTTGCCCGGGAGAGCGTGACATGCCGGCGCCATAACCCGTTACCATTTGAGGTCCCCGACACCAATCAGAAACAGCTCTATAAATTCGCAGATACCGCAGATACTCAACTGCCGCACTTCACTAACAGTCCCGTGGCCACCCGGACTTACTGGCAAATGCAACTCACCATTGCGTAAATATCAAGCCTTCTCCGCCAGGTGAGCGGCCGGGCGTGTCGCATGGCTGAGGTTGATGGTCAGCTCGCCTATGTTCATGATGTAGTCGAACATTCTCTCCAGGCTGCTTGCCAAAACCAGTCGGACCAGCATCTCCGATTTATCCTGGGAGCCGGTGGATTCTGTTATTCCCTCGGCACGCTTCTGAATCTCACGAATTCGATCGATCAGCTCATTGGCCTTATCGGAGTTGGTCTGCAGCAGATAGGATATGGAGTCGTCAATGAGGCTGCACAGCAGCACCTCCATGCGGGACAGCTCTTCCTTCAGATCCTCGGCCAGGCTGCAGTTGCACTGTTTGGCAATCTGTGCAATTCTATGGGCGTGGTCGGCGATGCGCTCCAGGTTTGAAGCCGCCTGCATATAGTTGAAGGCCGTAATGGGATTCAGAGTCTCTTGCTTTACCGATCCGGATCTCAAGATCTCTGTGAACTGTCTGGAGATGAGGAGATTGAGCCGGTCCACATCATTATCCCTCTGAATCACATCCATGGCCAGCTCTTCGTTGTTGTTCAAGAGGCTGGAGAAGGAGTCCTGAATCATGGACTTTACTACCGTCCTGATCCTTTTCAGCGCTCTCTCAGACTGAAGCTCCTCCGAGCTCAATAGGTCCTGAATGACCACCTTGTTTATGGTCTCCTCCAAAATTTCAGGCCCTATGAGCTTGTTGACTATCTGGTGCAGATCCTTTTTCTGGGCGGAGGACATGTGTTTGCTTGTCACCTCAATGGTTCGATAGCCGCCCACATAGCATCCAATGATGTCTCTTACCAGATGTTCGCCCAATTTGTCACCAATATCCAATTTCGCTCTCAAGTCTCTCTCGGAGCGGTCTGTGGATAAGGTCAGGGCTCCATTATCTCCCTGATTGATGTAAATTATCGAGCCGGCTGAAATACCGTTCTTCGTCGCCCAGGCCTTGGGAAGGGAGACGATAAAGGTAGACTTGCCGGTCCTCTGCACCTTTCTCGTGTCCATAAGACTCCTAGTTAACTAGTTAAGATGTTCTCTCTTCGCTTCCACCATGTAGACGATGGTCTCACAAATATTGCAGATATGGTCGCCGGTCCTTTCCAGATGCCGGTTCACCATGAGCAAAGAGGTTCCTTCCTTTATTACTTCGGGTCGCTCAATTATGATATTTAGAAGCTTATCCCTCGCTCTAACATACAGCCCATCGATCTCATAATCCCATTTGGTGACCTGACGGGCCATATCGGCATCGTTGTTCAAGAGAGCCTCCATGGACTCCGTGAGCATCCTTTTGCTGATCTCTGCCATGCGCGGTATATACTCGAGCTTTGTTATCAGGATCTTGTTTTGTGATTGGGCGGTAACTCTGGCCACGTCTACTGCCAGGTCCCCTATCCTCTCCAGATCTATGCCGATCTTCAGAATGCCTATGATCCTTCGGAGATCCCTGGCCATCGGCTGCTGCAACGCCAGAAGCTCCATGCATAGATTCTCGATTCTGAGGCTCAGATCGTCCATGTCCTGATCCTTTTTGATGACCTCTCTCGCCAGTTCCACATTTGCATCGGTCAAGGCGATAACGGACTTTTCGATGGCGGCTCCAACCAGATCGGCCAGTTCTTTGGTCAGATTCTTCAGCTCTGTGAGATCTCTATGATACCGCTCTCTATACAGGCTCATCTTCTCCCCCCCCACATAGACCTCATCCAAACCTTCCCGTGATATAGTCCTCGGTGCTCTTCATCTCCGGCACCTCGAAGATGCGTTTTGTCTCCCCGACCTCGATTATCTCTCCGAGCAAGAAGAAGGCAGTGCAGTCTGAGATCCTGGCTGCTTGCTGCATATTATGGGTTACTATCACCTGGGTATAGTCGTCCTTTAAGGTCTCCATAAGGCTCTCGATCTTGCCCGTGGAGATGGGGTCCAGTGCACTGCAAGGTTCATCAAATAAAATAACATCAGGCCGCATGGCCAGGGTCCTGGCGATGCATAGCCTTTGCTGCTGCCCACCTGATAAGCCCAAAGCCGGCTGGTCCAGCCTCTCGCTGACCTCTTCCCAGAGTGCTGACTCCTTCAGGCTGCGCACCACGATTTTGTCGACATTTTTTTGTCCGTGAATTCTGGGGCCATAGGCGATGTTGTCGTAGATTGACATAGGAAAAGGATTTGGCTTCTGAAATACCATACCGATTCTCTTGCGAAGTTCCACGACATCAACGTCTTTTCCATAAATATCGACGTCATCATAAAGAACCTGGCCCTCAATTCGAATTTTGGCCACGAGATCGTTCATCCGATTTAGGCAGCGAATAAATGTGGACTTGCCGCAGCCGGATGGCCCGATGAGAGCGGTAATTCTTTTCTCAGGAATTTTCAGGGAGATGTCCTTTAGGGCTTGCTTTTCTCCGTACCAAAGGTTCAAATTAGTAGAGATGATCTTTGACGTCACCGCATATCCCTTTTAGTGTTATTGCCGATTCGTTATCGCTCTGCTGCCCGGTTGTTACGCCGATTGGAAAATTCAATCCGCAGATATCCTGGCTCTGATCGAGTGACAACTATATAGATCTTCCTATATAGACTATACATATGGCAGGTTGCATACAAATGCGAGCGGTAATGAAGCGAAGTTTTATATAGAACTACAAACTGGTAGTAAGAAAAAGTCGGGGAGGACTAAGGTTTGGCAGGTTTGAGCGGCGTACCGATAATTATACTGAAAGAAGGAAGCAAAAGAGATACAGGGAAGGATGCTCAGCGCAGGAACATCTTAGCAGCAAAGGCGGTTGCTGAAGCTGTCCGGACCACCCTTGGACCAAAGGGAATGGACAAGATGCTCGTCGATGGCAGCGGAGATGCCACTATAACCAATGACGGCGCAACCATCCTCCGAGAGATGGACATCGAGAACCCTGTGGCCAAGATGATCGTCGAGGTGGCCAAGGCTCAGGACGACGAGATTGGAGACGGCACCACCACTGCGGTAATAATCGCCGGCAAGCTTCTGGAAAAGGCCGAAGCGCTCCTTGATCAGGATGTTCATCCCACAGTCATAGTGCGAGGATATAAGCAAGCTCAGTCCAAGGCGCAGAGTGTTCTCCAGGAGATGGCTATAGACGCCTCCGGAGACCAGAAAATGCTTCTCAAGATTGCCCAGACCGCCATGCGAGGAAAGGGCATTGAGATCGCCATGGACACGCTGGCTCGTATCTCCGTGGATGCAGCGATGGCTGTCGTCGGGTCTGAGGGAAAGGACATTGAGGAAAATGTCAAGACGGTTCGAATCCCCGGTGGCAGAATCGAGGACTCCGTCATAAACTACGGCATTGTTGTGGAGAAGGAGAGAACAACATCCCAGATGCCGAAACGTGTTGTCAAGGCCAAGATTTTGCTGCTGGAAGGCACCCTGGAGCTGAAGAAGCTGGACACCGATGCCAAGATCACCATAACCGAAGCCAAGGATCTCAATTCGTTCAAAGAGGGCGAAGAGCAGGTCATCAAAGCTCAGGTCGATGCCATTAATGCCGCCGGGGCAAATGTGGTCTTCTGCGAGAAGGGTATTGGCGTTTCTGCCCAAAACTACCTGGCGAATCTCGGAATCCTGGCTGCTCGCCGGGTCAAGAAAGAGGACATGAAGATGCTGGCCCTGGCTACAGGCGCAAGACAGGTGGGAGATGTAATGCTGGTCACACCACAGGATCTGGGATCGGCAGCCCTCGTGGAAGAGCGCAAGGTCGGCAAAGATAAGCATATGATCTTCGTGGAAGGCTGTGAGAAGGCCAAAGCGGTCTCCATCATTCTGCACGGGGTCTCGGATCAGTTCCTGGAGGAGATGGAACGCGCATTGGATGATGCCCTCAATGTTGTCCTGGATGTCATTCGTTCCGGAAAGATCGTGCCCGGAGGCGGCGCTCCTGAGATCCTGGTAGCAGAGAGGCTCAGACAGTATGCATCCACCCTGGAAGGGCGGGAGCAATTGGCCATTCGGGCCTTTGCAGATGCTGTCGAATCCATTCCATTGACACTGGCCGAGAACTCAGGTTTCGATCCGGTGGATTGTCTGGCAGCTCTTCGAGCCAAGCATGGACAGGGCATGAAGAACTACGGATTGGATATCTTAACGGGCGAGCCCGCAGATATGCTGGCACAGGGCGTCGTGGAGCCATTGAAGGTAAAGACCCAGGCCATCAAATCCGCAACCGAGGCTGCAACCATGGTTTTGCGAGTGGACGATGTCATAGCTGCCAAGAGGGAAGAGATGACTCCAAAGCCAGGGCAAAGCCCGCATGACTACACCATGCAATAGATGCCGATGCCTCACTACTAAAGAACCAGGGGTTACCGGCTGACGGAGCCGGTACGAATCCTCCCTGTGATTTCTAGAACGACTAACTTCGGGTGCAAAGATCGATGGCAGAAGATAAGGATATGAGTCCAGAAGAGAAAGAAGATCAGTGTAATTCAGAAGCAAAAATCGAGGAGCTTGAATTGCAGCTTTGCCAAGCCCGGAGCCTGTCAGAAGAGCGCCTCGATCTGCTAATGCATTGCCGGGCGGACCTGGATAATGTAGTGAGGAGATCGGCCCGCGAAAAGGAAGAAAATGTGAAATACGCATCAGAGAAGCTTATCTCTAAGTTGCTTCCTGTGCTTGACAGCCTCGACCAGGCGGCAAAGCACGATGAGGGCACGAAGGTACTCTATGCACAGCTACTCGGCATACTGTCGGCCGAGGGGCTCACTGCCATTGATGTAGTCGGCAAAAAGTTCGATCCATATCAGCATGAGGCCCTCATTCAGGTAGAGACGGGGGAACTGGAGGAAGGCACCGTGGCAGAAGAGATACAAAAAGGTTACCTTTTCAACTCCCGGGTCATTCGCTTCTCGAAGGTTGCTGTGGCGAAACCATTGAATGCAGCGAAGATATGATCGCGGCAAAATGATGATAAGTTTAAATATTTACAAAGTCGTGACATCATTTAATTTCAGGAGATGAAATCTTGTCAAAAATCATTGGTATTGATCTTGGAACCAGCAACTCGGCTGCTGCAGTTCTAATAGGTGGCCGGCCCACCATAATTCCCAGTGCAGAAGGGACAAGCATCGGCGGCAAGGCCTTTCCATCCTATGTCGCATTCACCAAAGAAGGCCAGGTTCTGGTAGGCGAGCCTGCTAAGAGGCAGTCAGTCACCAATCCAGAAGGCACCGTTCAGGGAATCAAGCGCAAGATGGGCACGGATTATAAGGTCAAGGTCTACGGAAAAGAGTACAGCCCGGAAGACGTATCCGCCCAGATATTGCGCAAGATCAAGACGGATGCTGAGACTTATTTGGCTGACACCGTGGACAAAGCAGTAATTACAGTCCCTGCCTACTTCAATGACAACCAGAGGCAAGCAACGAAGGACGCGGGCACAATCGCGGGCCTGGAGGTCGTTCGCATCATCAACGAGCCAACAGCCGCAGCTCTTGCTTTTGGCCTGGATAAGGTCGGCGAGCATAAAATAATGGTCTTCGATTTGGGCGGAGGCACATTAGATGTCACCATCATGGATATAGGTGAGGGAGTCTTCGAGGTCAGGTCCACATCCGGTGATACCCAACTGGGCGGCAGGGATATGGACGAGCGGCTGACGAACCACGTCCTGGATAGATTCAAGCAGGAGTCTGGCGTCGACCTGCGCGGCGACTCCATGGCCATGCAGCGTCTGCGGGAAGCCGTCGAAGTAGTCAAGATAGAACTTTCCAGCGTCCTGCAGACCAACCTCAACCTTCCTTATATCACAGCTGACGCCAGCGGCCCCAAGCATCTGAGCATGACACTTACCCGCTCTAAGCTCGAGGAGCTAATCCAAGATGTGATGGAGCGATGCCGCGGCCCCATGGGCCAGGCACTGAAGGACTCAAAACTGGAAAAGGCCGACATCGGCAAGATCATCCTGGTAGGTGGACCAACCAGAATGCCGATCGTACAGGAGTTCGTGAAGAGCTTCATGGGCAAGGAGATTGAGCGAGGTGTGGATCCCATGGAATGCGTTGCAATGGGCGCAGCCATTCAGGCGGGCGTTCTGGGCGGAGAAGTTAAGGATCTGCTGCTCTTAGATGTCACACCCCTCTCACTCGGCATTGAAACCCTGGGAGCCGTTACTACCAAGCTGATCGAGAGGAATACCACCATTCCCACTCGCAATAGTCAGGTGTTTACCACGGCCGCCGACAACCAGACCAGCGTTGAAGTAAATGTACTGCAGGGCGAACGGCCCTTGGCCAAGGATAACGTATCCCTGGGAAGATTCACTCTGGTAGGCATTCCGCCGGCACCTCGGGGCATTCCTCAGGTAGAGGTCACCTTTGATATCGACGCAAACGGAATTATTCATGTCTCCGCCAAAGACCTGGCCACCAAGAAGGAGCAGCGAATAACCATCACCGCACCTCACAAGCTGAGCCGGGACGAAATCGACTCCAAGATCAAAGATGCTGAGCGGTTTGCGGCCGACGATCTCAAGAGAAAGGAAGAGATAGAGGTCAAAAACGCTGCCGACTCTCTGCTCTACGCTTCTGAGAAGATGCTAAAAGAGGCAGGCGATGTGGCGACGGCTGAACAGAAGGAAAAGATCGAGAAGGCTATTGCAGACCTGAAGAACGCCCAAACCGGAGGCGATATCTCAGAGATAAAGGCCAAGACTGAAAGCCTGCAAACCTCGATCTACGAGCTATCTACAGCTATGTACCAGAAGGCTGCACAGGAGCAACAGGCCCAGCAGAGCCAGAGCGCAGGGCCGGAGCAGGGCAAAGAGCCTGGATCGTCGGATCAGACCGTGGATGCGGACTACGAGGTAGTAAACGATAAGAAGTAAGGCTGAGCCTGAATATGGGCCAGAAGGAACTGAATAAACCATGCCGGAGAAGAAGGACTACTACGAAGTGCTTGGGGTAGCCAAAGAGGCGAACGAGAAGGAAATCAAGACCGCCTACCGCAAGCTCGCCATGTTGCATCACCCCGACAAATCGGACGCACCCGAAGCCGAAGAGAAGTTCAAGGAACTCTCCGAGGCTTATGCGGTCTTATCCGATCCGGATAAGCGCCAAAAGTACGACCAGTTCGGCCATGCAGGAATCAATAGCCAGTACTCGCAAGAGGATCTCTTCCGAGGAGTGAACTTCGAGGATCTGCTCCGGGGCTTTGGAGGCGGGGGCGGCGGGGACAGCATCTTCGATATGTTCTTCGGAGGCGGTGGGCGTCGCGGCCCGGCCAGAGGACGCGATCTGCGCTATGATGTCAACCTAACTCTGGAGCAGGCAGCCAATGGTCTGGAGACGAACATCGATGTTCCGCGAACGGAAAGCTGCCCGAACTGCCACGGGAGCGGTGCCAAGCCCGGCACCAAACCCGTCACCTGCAGCAATTGCAGGGGATCGGGTCAGGTTACCCGGGCCCAGAATACTCCCTTCGGCCAGATGGTCACCTCCACAGCATGCAGTAAGTGCGGCGGAAGAGGACAGACCATCACCAGCCCATGCGGTGAATGCAGCGGCGCGGGAAGAGTGCACAAAAACCGCAAGATCAATATCAAGATCCCACCGGGCGTGGAGGACGGACAGCATCTCAAGCTGCGCGGCCAGGGTGATGCGGCCGGCCCTAAGGGGGAAAGTGGCGACCTTTATGTTGTAATCAATATCCAGCCACATCCGCGATTCCAGCGCATGGACAGCGATCTGATCATGGAGATGCCCATCAGCTTCACCCAGGCAACATTAGGGTCAGATGTAGAGGTCCCGACACTGAACGGCCGGGCCAAGATAAAAGTACCGGCAGGAACACAGACCGGAACCGTCTTTCGATTAAGGGGAAAAGGCATGCCCAGGCTGCAGGGTATGGGTGCGGGGGATCTGCATGTGAAGGTCAAGATCAAAACACCGGCATCGCTTACATCGCGGCAAAAGCAGCTCCTTGAGGATCTGGCTATCGAGTTTGGCGAGAAGAAGCGCCCGCAAAACGAAAAAGAGAAGAGCATCCTCAACAAGATCGTGGATGAAGTAAAGGGCGCAGTTCAGTAACTGCCTTTCCATCTTTTTCCGAGGTCTTCTCTTGATTCGTGATCTATTCTTGAGTGCAGTCTGTTTGGTTGCAATCCGGATTTATCTCGCTCCATAGATCCGGTGCGGTCCTTCACTATCGTGGACCACACAGACCCCGCTTTCGCTGGATTTGCCCCGTTCAAAGTCCTCAAATTTTTCCGTTAAAGCAATGGCCTCCGTAAGTTCGAGGACGGAGCGGCAACGGACTCGCTCCGCCAGCTCCTTTGCCTCTGCCGGCTCGATAACGCTCCCAATGCCGCAGCACAGGGAATATTGCAGGACTCCTTCATCCAGATAGAAGGGATATGTGCTGCAGAGACCAGGCCGGGACGGGTAAATACCGCATCGTCCATCTTCATAGAACCGGCAGGATGCGCCCTCTTTTTTCAGCCGCCACTCCAGTGTGTGAAAGCAGCCATCCTTATCCCACTCGCCCGCGTCCGGAGGCCGGACAACCTCCAGCCATCCGAGGCCTGTGGCCGCCTGAATGTTTCTTACCTCTACGGGAAAGACGACTACGCTATTATCTTCGCCAGAGCAGCATTCGCCACAGCCCAGGCACTTAAAACCGATATCGAGAATCTGGGTGGCCAATGCATCCACGGAAAGACTCTTCACCATCTCCAGAGCCGCATGCAGGTCTGCTATCTGCAAATCCTTTTGGCACATATTCCCGGCGACCATTCTCTAAGCGATCATCGCTTGCATATATTGATGAAGTTGTCCAGGAGCTCGGCCCCAAGTTCGGTGTGCATGACCTCTGGATGCCACTGCACTCCGTACAGTGGTCTATTCAAGTGCTTCATAGACTCGATCTTGCAGACTTTGGATGAGGCCAAAATCTCAAAATCGGGCGGGAGCTCCACTACCTGATCCATGTGCGATGCCCAGGTTTTGAAAGTAGGCGGAAATCCCTTCAGGATATCGTTCTCCTTGATGACTTCCACATCCACCTCTGCATAGCCGCCGATATTGCCGGGCTCAACTTTTCCTCCGAAGGTCGTACCCATCAGCTGCATACCCAGACATATTCCGAGGATAGGGATATCCAAATCCCGCAGGTAATCGCCGCAGCGTCCGGCTCGCTCCAATGCAGGCCCTCCGCCAAGGATCAAGCCGTCCGCAACGATTTCGTCCGGAGGCGTCTGGTTGGAGATAAGATCAGTCTCCACCTTCTCCCTGATGCTGCGCCGAATTAGGTGATTGAACTGTCCATAGTTGTTGACAACGAGTATTCGCATTGAAACACCAATGGATAGCATTATAATGATATATTTTTTGGCGTCGAGGAATGGCTCTTGAGGTAAGAATACGACATATAATATACTAACACATTTATAATATAGTGATATGTGACAATGTGCTACGATGATAATACTGAGAATATTAGGAATATTTATCGGCAGGTTGGGGCACAAATTTATAGGAAGAAGACTAAAGTTACTGTGATGTATGCTTTCGAAAGAGTACTGGTAGGAGAAGCGCTGGTGGGAGTTGGACCCGAAGTCGCGCATATAGATCTGGTAATCGGACCCAGAGGCAGCACTGTGGAACAGGCATTTGTTAATGCTCTGGCATCGCCAACGGTAGGACATACACCCTTATTGGCAGTTCTTGCGCCCAATTTACCTGCGAAGCCACACACTTTAATGGTGAATAAGGTTACCATCAAAGGTGCCGGGCAGGCTCTACTTATATTCGGCCCAGCCCAGGCAGCAGTGGCAAAAGCGGTGATGGACTGTGTAGGCACAGGGACCTTGCCAGAAGAGCTTGCCGAAGATCTATTCATAATAGTATCAGTATTCATAGAATGGGATGCAAAAGACAAGAAGAAGGTTTACGAATATAACTATCAGGCTACAAAGCTTGCCATCGAACGCGCGGTTGCCAAAGAGCCGAAGCCTATCGAGATACTGGCCAAAAAAGATTCTGCGAAGCATCCTTTCGCCTGAAGACATGGCCTCCTTTGGTCTTCATGCAATCTTCATACAAGATTCACAGAGGAATCACATGAGATTGCAAGACGGCCATTGGATTTAATAAGCCTTCAATGTGAAAAATAGATTCATAATCGTATAGAACGGTCTTTTGGTCGTGAAAAATATTCGCATCGAGTGGGTTAGAAGAAGTGGAGAGTGAGGATATGCATAAAAAAGATAAGAAGAGCGAAATTGAAGCAAAATTCAAGCGATTTCTAAAAACGAGTTACATGAACGTATTTCTCGTCTTTGCAATGGTTCTGATTGCGGGAGTGCTTTTCAACGCACCGGCCAACGCACAAGACCAGCCACAGGGATTTCCTGGTGAGCTCGGTCTCCCCTCACAGGACAATTCCGTGGCAGGGCAAAGCCTCAACCAGGCGCCCAATATTAGCAGCCTTGAGTCCGACAAGCCCGGACCACAGGATGCCGGCAGCTCGATTAAATGGACAGCTATTGCAGTAGATCCAGAGAATGACCCCATATCCTATATGTTCAGGCTAAAAGGGCCATCCACTGGAGACGTATGGTTGTCTGTGACTCAATGGACCGAGGATAATACCTGGAAATGGAATACCGCTTCTGGAGACACAGGAAAATACCAGATAAGCGTATGGGTCCGGGACCCAGGCCATGCAAGCCCGGAATTCAACCCGGTTGAGAAGATTGCAAACTACGAGTTAACTCAGCCACAGGCACCCGCAGGCGTCGCGCCGATAGCGCCGGTGACGAATGCTGAGCCAAACCTCCCGCCGGCAAACGTGCCCATCCAGCAGGCCATACAGGTTCCCGAACCGACTGCACCACCCGTTGAAACGATAGCCGTAAATCAGCCACCAACTATGGATGGCTTGACACCCTCTCCAGCCAGCCCGCAGGTGGCAGGAGCCTCTGTAACATTTGCCGCAACCGCATCAGACACAGAGAGCGATCCGTTGCAGTATATGTTCCTCCTGGACAACCAGCCGAAGACCAGCTGGACGGATAATCCCGCTTGGACATGGACTACAGCCGCAACGGACATCGGATCGCACAGCATCGAGGTGCGAGCAAAGGACAGTAAGCATAACCCGGATGGTGACAGCTCCAAGGCGATCGATTTCGTCATTAGCGCGCCGCCAAACAATCCTCCTGCTGTAACCAATCTGGCAACAGATCTCGCCAGCCCGCAGGTGGCAGGAGCTGCAGTAACCTTTACCGCAACCGCATCGGATTCAGAGAGCGATCCGTTGCAGTATATGTTCCTCCTGGACGGCCAACCAAAGACCAGCTGGACGGATAATCCCGCTTGGATATGGACTACAGCCGCAACGGATATCGGATCTCATAGCATCGAGGTGCGTACAAAGGACAGTAAACACAACCCGGATGGTGACAGCTCCAAGGCGATCGATTTCGTCATCAGCGCACCGCCAAACAATCCTCCTGCAGTAACCAATCTGGCATCCAACTCCGCCAGCCCGAAAGTAGCGGGAGCGGCAGTTTCTTTTACGGCAGTGGCCTCTGACACCGAGAACGATCCATTGCAGTACATGTTCGTCCTGGACGGCAAGCCAATGACCGACTGGACGGATAACCCAAGCTGGACATGGACTACAGCCGCAACGGACATCGGATCTCACAGCATCGAGGTGCGAGCAAAGGACAGTAAACACAACCCGGATGGAGACGGCTCCAAGGCGATCGATTTCGTCATTAGCGCGCCGCCAAACAACCCGCCAGCGATAACCAATCTGGCAACAGATCTCGCCAGCCCGCAGGTGGCAGGAGCCGCAGTAACATTTACCGCAACCGCATCTGATTCAGAGAGCGATCCGCTGCAGTACATGTTCCTCCTGGACGGCCAACCAAAGACCATCTGGGCAGATAATCCCGCTTGGACATGGACTACAGCCGCAACGGACATTGGATCGCACAGCATCGAGGTGCGAGCAAAGGACAGTAAACACAACCCGGATGGAGACAGCTCCAAGGCGATCGATTTCGTCATTAGCGCGCCGCCAAACAATCCTCCTGCAGTAACCAATCTGGCAACAGATCCGGCCAGCCCGCAGGTGGCAGGAGCAGCAGTAACATTTACCGTAACAGCATCTGACACAGAGAGCGATCCGTTGCAGTACATGTTCCTCCTGGACGGCCAACCAAAGACCAGCTGGGCAGATAATCCCGCTTGGACATGGACTACAGCCGCAACGGATATCGGATCGCACAGCATCGAGGTGCGAGCAAAGGACAGTAAGCATAACCCGGATGGAGATAGCTCCAAGGCGATCGATTTCGTCATTAGCGCGCCGCCAAACAATCCTCCTGCAGTAACCAATCTGGCAACAGATCCGGCCAGCCCGCAGCTTCTGGGAACTACAGTTACCTGGACCGCGGAGGCCAAGGATCCTGAATCCGATCCGATCTCTTACCGGTTCCTTGTTAACGATACGCTAAGCTCGGATTGGCAGCCCCAGAATCAATTTGCCTGGACGGCAACAGTGCCCGGCACCAGCCAGATTACAGTGCAGGCAAAAGACAGCCGGCATGACGGGCCGGAGGGAGTGAATGGCAACATGAGCGCTGAGTTCACCATAAATGCTCCCGCACCAATAGTAGCTCCAGTTAAGGCTGAGATTGTGCCGGTAGTTGTTGCTCCGGTCAAGCTCAACGAATCGCCAAGCATAACGGGCCTGGAAGCAGATAAAAAGAGCCCGCAGCTTCTGGGAACTACAGTTGCCTGGACCGCATCGGCCAAGGATCCTGAATCCGATCCGATCTCTTACCGGTTCCTTGTTAACGATACGCCAAACTCGGAATGGC
>CAIQHB010000044.1 GCA_903871465.1 uncultured Methanosarcinales archaeon | reverse complement strand
TATAGGTATTCTTGGCCATTTATCTTCTTGATGCGAGTGAATGATTTCATGTGCATATTTAGGCACATAATAGTATTTATATATTTCGGTTAGAGATAGCGAAATGTATCATAGTATGCCTAAATTACGGGGAGGTCAGGGAGGAATGTGAGAATAGAAAAGGTAACTGATCTGCGCATTCTTCTCCGCAGATCATTTTGCACAAATGCCCAATTCCATCATGCTGCGGCAAGAGCAGGCTCGACTGCGATCCTATCACAGAAGGCTTTGATCTGCTCTTGGTTCATGCGGTTCTTGGGAATTACGACTACTTGATATCCATCGCTCTCCAACCGATTAATCAGATCCCTGAACTGACTCATGGCCACTTTGACCTGCTTGGTCAGATCCGGCATCTTCAGAATAACTATCTTTGCCGAGGGGATTACAGCATCCACGACATAGCCCCAGCGCGTGGGACGATGCATCAGTACCACCACGCCTCGTTTTCCGAGCTCAGATATTATAAAGCCAAATTTTTCCACTTCTGGTGACTCTGATTGTTTGATATAAATTCCTCCACATGCCCTATTTTAATCAAATATCTGCAAATTATTATCGAACAATTGACCGCTATTACTACATATGACTGTCATTTTTAATTTAAGACGAATGTCATTAAACATTGTCTTGAACACCGTCATTATTCTATTGTCCATCTTCTATTATCCATCCAATTATTCCAGCCTGGCAACACTATCTTCTTCCCACCAGTTCGAGCAGCCTTTCGTAATCTGCAACTGGAAATCTAACCGATAACGAGAGTGCTATTGAACACGCCTCGGTGGCGTTCAATTCTATTATCCCTAAATCATCGTCCAGGTATTCTCTTGTATCATGAGGATGAGCTTTGTACTGCCATCCCCCAATCTCCCCAATTATTCGGGAGTAAAGCCAGTTATCAGCTTCAGGACAGGCAAGCGGGTCCATGCCGGATACCACATGGGTCAAGAATGCCTCTGCGTCTTCTGTCGTGAGAAACTCTATCCAGACTACACCGGGCCTGTTCTCCTGGCAGGAATTGCAGGTCGTAATTCCGAAATCCCAGATGGCTTTGAGCAGTGGAGCTATTCCTTCGTCCACCTCAATCACTCCGTTTGATGCCGGATCAAAAACTGTGATCTGCTTATGCTCAACCATTTTGTCGCTCCATTCAGCCCGTGCCAATAATTCCAACTTTTCAAAGAGCCGCGCCATGCGGCGATGAGTTTAAAAATTTACGCGGTGCGAGTTTCCGCCCCGCGTCCTGTTTACGTCCGTGTTGCGGACGCTGTCAAATTAAAACAGATCGATTATAATAATAATCAAATCAGCTTAGTATCTTCGGGGTGCCCTGGCAGGTCTGTGCTTCTGATAGCACTCACTGCAGTAAACCGGCCTAGATCCATCCGGCTTGAAGGGAACCTGGGTTTGCTTCCCGCATTCTGAACAAGTGACATCTGTCATTTCTCTCGGACCACTATTGTAGCCGCCTCTGCTGCTGCTGCTACTACCACTGTTTTCATATTTTCGCTCAAACATTTAATTCACGTACCTTTTGAATCGATTCAAAGAATCGAAACTGCCACAGAAAACATCTCAACAAATCACTTTGATCGACGCAATGCAGCATCGTATAAAGGACGACTTAATTTATAAAACTGTTGGTCAAAATCTGAAATCGTTGTCACTCAGATCTGCGTCAACTACCCCCGCCTAAAGGCCGGGGCTTGTAGCTGATGATTAGTTAGCTCGCTACGATTGGCTGGTTGACAGGCAGCCTACTACGGTCAGCTCTACTGAAGGTAGCGATGTTCCTGGACGCATTCAAATCTGCATTGATCTGGAAGCCACATCTCTTGCATTTGAAAGTTCTACCATTGCGGTTTTCTTTCTTCTGAAACCCACACTTAGAACATGTCCGAGAAGTATATCTTGGATATATGGCAACTACTTTCTTCCCGATAGCAGCCGCTTTATATTCTACAATGCTTCGTAGTTCTGCGAAGCTCCATTTTCCAAGCTTCTTATTCTTCTTACCGTTCCTGATATGAGTTAGATCTTCCAGAGCGATTACGTCATATGGTTTAGATATTATCCAGTTTGCGATTTGGTGATTCAAGTCCTTCTGAAACCGTCTCTCTCGACCTGAAAGGGTTTGAAGCTTCCTTTTAGCTGATCGAGTGCCTATGGACTGAATTTTAGATCTCAAATATTGATATTTGCCTTTGACCGCTTTGACTGGGCCGGATTGCCAGAACGTATTGTCGCTACATACAGCTATGTTATTGATTCCAAGATCTACGCCAATCCTCTTATCCCCTGCAATTATTTCGGGGTCGGGTTGATCTACTTGAACATTAAGGTAACACGCATTCTTGGTTATTTTCAATTGAGCATTCATGACTTTCCATGTAGCATACTTCTCATAGTATTTTGCTAATTGAAAGTCATATCGCAGTCTTCCAAAAACTGTTGTGAGCTTGCAGTATCCCGATTCTAAGAATACTTTCATGGTTCTAACGTCGAATCTGACCGCTCCGAAAGGATGCTTGAAAGGCTTTTTCTCAAATTTGAGCCTCTTGAGCATATCACTGGCCTGATCCCTCGCGGTTTGGAGAAGAGCGGAAGGCAGCGTAGAATACTTCTGTCGGAGGTCTTTGTATGTAGCCTTGTTAAGTCTGGTTTTGTTGTAATCATGTGCCGCAAAGCCGTAGTCTATGACATCCTGACAGGCGGCATTCCAAAGCCGAGCTGTCTGGATGAGTTCATTAGACTTATCTAGCTTTATTTTGATAGTGCGGTACATGTTAATAGATGTTAAGGACTTTTATTAGATTTATAGTTTTTTGGTGGTTATACAAGGGGTACGATTCATCCGCAACCTAAAGGATGCGGTCTTCTCTACCCCTTTACCCCGCGAATAAAATCACAATGATTATCAACCCTAAAAAGATGGCTGATGTCCGACCATACCATTTTCGCATCCTCAACAGGGCGCATTTGGCAATGGATTGACCCGGGTTCTGTGACTTGCCGCTAAAATTGCGCCTTGCTTACCTTCTCTTCGTGATTATGGATAATATATCGCAGTCATTGAGTTCGTGCTCCAAACCTATCGATTGGCCGGGAAACTTGGCGCTCTTCCCCCAAACCAGAGCATAGCGGAAGAGACTCACGAAGTCACGATGAAGATGCTCACAGACCGACTTAACATTGCTTCCATCCAGGAGCACCAGCGGTTCTTCCAGATCCGCTTTGCCACCTTTCGGTTTGAGGTAGACACGAATGAAGCCCAGCTTTTCGTAAATCTGGTCCTTCAGCTCCTCCAAACCCTCATATGTCGCACAAGATACCGGAAGATAGTCTCGGCCTAGCTCTTCTCTAATCTTGTTCTCGACGCCTCCGTACCGCAGATCGAACTTATTTATGGCCACCACCGAAGGAATGTATACTCTGTTGCCGGCCAGGAAGTCAACCAGGCTATCCGTGTCGATATCCTCGCGGATGGTGACGTTGGCGTTCACTATGCCATAAGCCCGGATGATCTCTGCGATCTCGAAATCAGTCATGTTTGTTTGCTGAACCGTACTGCGCACGATTATGCCGCCTTTCTTTTCCTGGGTGATGTGAATGTTGGGAGGCTGCCGATTCAGCCGGATGCCTGCGTCGTAGAGCTCGCGCTCCAGGATATTCAGCTTGTAGTTGAATACATCTCCCAGTAGTAATATTATGTCTGCCGCGCGAGCTGCCGTTATGACCTCTCTGCCTCTTCCTTTGCCCTTCGCCGCACCTTTAATGATGCCCGGCATATCCAGTATCTGGATCTCGGCGCCTTTGTATTTCATGACGCCCGGAATGACCTCGAGGGTAGTGAACTGGTAATCGGCAACCGCCGATTTGGAGTTGGTCATATAATTGAGCAGGCTGGACTTTCCCACAGACGGGAACCCCACCAGGGCCACGGTTGCATCGCCGGACTTCTTGATGTAGTATCTTCTGCCTCCTCCTCCGCCCTTGATCTTCTGAAGCTCTTGTTGCGCCTTTAGCTTCGCGATCTTGGCCTTGATTTTACCCAGATGATGCTCAGTGGCCTTGTTCTTCTGAGTGTTAAAGATCTCCTCTTCCAGCGCCTTAATCTGCTCCTCGATGGTTGCCATTTTATACGTCCTCTTAGTCGGCAGGCGGCCCAGGAGGGCCTGGCCCTGCCATCAGCTTGAAGTTTGCTGAGTTTGGTATAATAAAAGGAGGCTACCCCTTTATAAGGTATAGGTTAGCCCGGGCTTCCGCCCGGTTCTTCCAGGGGCCCTTATGGTCAAGCCCAAGGGTTAAAAAAATCGTGAAGCTAGGGTTTGCCTTGTCTCACATATCTCCAATGCCAGGCATCTCTGGCAGGGTGCGTCATTCGGACGTTCGGGAAGCCTGCCTTCTTTTATCTGTTTTATTCTGTCGC
Source organism: uncultured Methanosarcinales archaeon (assembly GCA_903871465.1). Classification (GTDB taxonomy): domain Archaea; phylum Halobacteriota; class Methanosarcinia; order Methanotrichales; family Methanotrichaceae; genus Methanothrix. The sequence continues at coordinate 43,663 of CAIQHB010000044.1, read as the reverse complement.
GAATGCGCAGCACTCGAACTCTATCTACGCTATGAATCTGAACCTTTCGAATAAGGCCAAAGTTCGGATACTCCACAAGCCCGTGATCAATTCTGGTCTTATGCATCTCGCCTAATAGCAGTGCGTAGCCAGCTATTGCAATCCGATCCCTCTTCCAGACCCCACTCTCCGGTGCTCGACCTGAGCGGATGAGCGATGGAGTGACTCCTGGCGCCAGTCGGTCCAGCCTTCCCGACAGACCCAGTCTTTCGGAAAATAGGTCAACATCCGGTTCAAATGGTACGAGATAATCGATATATCCGGCAAGGCTTTGAGCAATCAGTGCCATCTTATCCTCCAGTTCCCGGCAGGCTGGTCCGAGCTCTGCAACCTCAATCTCATAGACCAGAGGCAGCTCCTCTTCCAACCTGTGCAGGGTCTCTCGTAGCTGGCTTTCCAGATCGCTTTCTTGTGACAGAGAGAGCATCAGGCTGCGCATAAGGAGCTGCATAGCGCTGCTCTTTCTTGTCATTCTTCCCAGGGTTTCAAAATAGACCAGCCGTGGGCAACGCAGATAGAGGCTGATATCTGAGATCCTGACGTTTGTGGGCATATTTTCAGCTATTGCATTTCATCTTTTAAAAATTTTTTCTTTTTCTCGAATGGGAGAGATCTATTCCCGACCAGATCGAAATCGAATCGCTCATTCCCTGCCTAAAAAAGAATCGTTTCCTGATGCGCGAGGATGCAGAACTAAAGCCTGAAATGATCTGGTCAAGTTCTGCAACCTGGTCGCGTCTTCATGAGAAGGGAGTTCCGTTTGCATCTTAACCAGCCAGACGTCTTCAGCTCCGGATCCAAAAGAACTGGTTATGCCCGCCAGAACGTAGTCTCCATCACGGTTTTGTATGGCAAAAGTACCAATATCATCTGCTCTGCCACCAAGGATCCGTCTCCACTCCTCTTTCCCGGTGGAATCGGTCTTGATAATGAGGGCATCTTTTCCCGATTCCTTGCTATCGATCCGTCCCGCTATGATGAAGCCGCCGTCGTTCGTCAGCTGCAGCGAAGTGCCTGAGCTTCCAAGGTATGACTTCTCCCAAAGCTCTCGACCCGAGAGATCCGTTCTGATGAGAATGATTCTATTGCCGTCGGTTCCTGATTCGGTCCTGCCTACCAGCGCATAGCCGTCCATGAGTTCTACTACCTGAAAGCCGGCGTCATCCTTGCTGCCGCCAAAAGTAATATTCCAGGCATCTCCTCCCCGAGAATCGGTTTTAACGAGCCAGATGTCGTCTCCACCTTTCCCAAAGGACGCCGTCCGTCCTGCCGCAATGTAACCGCCATCCCGGCTCTGCAAAACCGAAATGCCTACATCATCCCGCAGCCCACCGTAAGTGCGATCCCAGATCCTGTTGCCTCGATCATCGGTCTTCAAGAGCCAGAGGTCTTTTCCTCCTCTGCCAAAGGACCGGGTATAGCCGGCTACGATGTAACCGCCGTCATCGGTCTCAGACACGGACCATCCTCCGTCACCGGAAGAGGATACGAAGCCGCCAAAGGTTTTATCCCAGATCCGGCTTCCATTGCCATCCGTCTTGATGAGCCAGAGGCGCTCTTCACCCATGCCGAACGACTTTGTGCTTCCCGCGATAATGAAACCGCCGTCATTCGTCTCTCGCACGAAATATCCGATGTCCTCGCCCGATCCCCCGAAGATCCTGCTCCAAATGGGATTTCCATCTTGATCTGTTCTGATCAACCACAGGTCGCTTCCCTCTCCTCTGGTTGCCGTATTGCCGACTATGATGTAGCCTCCGTCATTCGTCTCTTGCAGGGACCAGGCCCCATCTCCATACTGCCCCCCATAGGTCTTATTCCATGCCTCGACCGGCCCGGCTCCATAGGCAGAATTGGATTCTGAAAGAACAAAAAAGACCAGGATGAAAGAGACTAAGCAGATCGAAAAGATCCATCGGGGCAGACAGTTCCAAATCATTTGGCTCTCCATCGGACCTAGATGCCTCTGTCCTGGAATTTTACCGACTTGTCCAGGGAAAATGTCCCGCTTAGGAATGTCTTGGAATCTATATTGTTCTTGCCTATCCCATGCTGGGAGGCAGTGATTCCGTAATAGCCTTTGAAGTCGGCCTTGGAATTGGATTCAATTCCACTGGGATCGGCGGAACTATTTTCGGCGAGAGTGCCCCCAGATGCTTTCCCATTATCTGATCCCTCTGATTCCAATGCCCTGCTACGGCTCACGGGAAGATTGGCCATCGACGAGTTGATCGATGAAGAATTTGCGGCTGATGAATTTGTGGACGAAGAATTCAGTGCGGATGTATTTGCGACGAGCGAGACCTTGGAGGCATTTCTCTTATCAATCAAAGCAAGTCTATGAACGATGAACTCATTCAGCGCTTTATTCATCCTCTCCATAATCTTCTTTGTATCTGCGTCCGTTGCCGGTGCCCGGGAATTTTCATTCTGGCCACCGGCTAATGCTGGAAAGAAAACGGCACACATCAATATGATCAGGACTAAGATTGCCCCCTTCATCGCCCCACCTTCAGTGCTACAAAATTAAGAAGTCGCTAATACAATTTCAACTTTTCTATTTGCGCCCTATGGATAGCATTTATCTCTTCCTAGCAATATCCTCATTTTTGTGTACCTGGACTACTTCCCATACGAGTCCCTCAGGCCCTACCAGGATAAGATGCTGGACGCGGTCTACGATGTGGTGAGCAAAGGAGAGCATGGCGTGCTGATGATAGACGCGCCCACCGGCACGGGAAAGACGAGCTCTATCAGCGCGGCGTTGTCCGCGGCCCCGGGAAAGATCGTTGTAGCCCTGCGGACGGTATCTCAGATCGATATCTACATCGACGAGATAAACCGGATATGGTCCAAAACCCGACATAAGCCGGAGATTGCTTATATGGTCGGCAAACAGAGGATCTGCCCCCTGGAAAACGAGTTTCGGGGCGAGAGCGTTTATGCCGGCTGCTCCAGGCTTCGAGAGTGGACGAAAAATTATGTCTCCTCTCGCATCGGCAAGAGTAATGCAAGCGTCTACGATCCAGGCTCCGACAGCATACCCGAGGAGGAGCCCGGCTACAGGACATTCTGTCCATACTACCTCCGAAGCCGCGAGGGCTTCGAGCTGAACGGAAAGGTTCATTTCCGGCGAAGTAGCCAGGCTCTGGATGTTGTGGAAGCACTGAAGAAGAGGGTCACGCCTCCATCCGGGCTAACGGAGTCCTGTCAGGGCATCTGCCCTTACGAGATAATGAGCCTCTATGCCAAGAACAGCGACATGGTGATCATGAACTATTCTCATCTCTTCAGCCCTGACTTTCAAGATATCATCTTTCAATGGCTGGAGATGGATTCGGAGAAAGTGACTTTAATTATTGACGAAGCCCACAACCTGGGAGATGCTGTGCGGGCCATGAACTCGCGCCTTCTCACCATGCGCATGATCGAGATGGCCCTGACGGAAGTGGAAAAATTCGAAGGCACTCTTGGCCAGTCAAGGCTCGAAGAGACAAGAGAGGGAGCTAGCTGGAGGAAAGAAGGAATCAAGGTCATACAGATGCTGCTACCTCGTCTGAAAAGATTTTTGCAGAGTCGCATGGAGAGGTCGCCGGAGGGTGAGGTTCTGCTGGATGCTGATCTTTTCCGCTCCTTCCTTTACAATGGTGTGGAGGATATTGACGAAGCGCTGTCCTACTTCTCAGATGTCTCTGTGGCTGTCGCAGATCTGAATCTGGCCGAGGGTGATAAAGAGAACCTGCAAGGCGATATCCAGCCGAGTCTTGCGCTGGTGCTGCTCTTCCTCAGGGATGTGGAGACGGCAGAAAATGATCTCTCCTACCAGAGAAAGATTGTGGTTAGCGGAACGGGCACAAAGAAGTTCGTCCGCCTGGAGGTCAACAATATCGATCCCGCTGCCAATATCAGACGCATCACTGACAACATCAACGCCACTGTTATGCTTTCTGGTACCTTTTCGCCACTGGAGGCGTACGAACTCTACTGTCTGGGAGAAGAAGGCAGGGCGCAAAAGCTGAGCCTGCCCAATCCTTTTCCCAGGGAGAACCGCCTCATTCTGGCGGCAAAAAGGGCAACAACTCAGCTTGAGATCAGGGAAGATGCGGATAACAGGGAGGAGATATCCGGACACATAAGATCGCTAATTGAACTCGTTCCCGGCAATGTAGCAGTCTTCTTCACCTCCTACCCGATGATGAACAATTACAGGGATGTGTGTCTTGTCTCCTCCAAGAAGGTGGGGAAAAAGCTCTGTGTTGAGCCACGCAGCGCAGACGAGGTCCCGCAGCTCCTGGAGCAGTTCTTCTCCCTGGGTCGTCGCGACGGCGCGGTCTTGACGGGAGTATGCGGTGGAAAGCTGGCTGAAGGAATCGATTACAAAGGAGAAGCTCTAAATGGCGTGGTCGTGGTGGGCTTGCCGCTGGCTGCCTACGATGAGATTCAAAAAGAGATCAATGGCTATTATACCAAAAAATACGGCAAGACAGAAGGGATGCTCATCGCCTATACCCTGCCCGCTGTAAACAGGGGGTTGCAGGCTGCGGGTCGGGTCATTCGTGCTGAATCTGAGAGAGGCGTCCTTCTGTTTTGCGATCGTCGTTTTGGAGACGATAGTTTGGGTGGCGTCAACCAGTTCCTTCCCGATTGGGTGAGAGGGGAACTGATATTGGCAGACGCAAACGAAGGAAGGGATTTGATCAAGGAGAAGGTCCTGCAATGGAAGATAGAGAAAAATCCCGCGAAACCCATCTGCAGTGCTGAACCATCAAGGCCAAAGAGCATTAAGCCCAGAAAGCCCGGCAAGAGAGATCTCAGGGAGCTGGCAAAATCGCTGGGGCTGGGAGATTCGGGTCGTAAGAGTCATGCTCCCCCAGGGAACGGAAATCGGGGAATTTCGGGAGTCGGCCAGAAATAGTCACCCAAGAGATCCGTGTATGGCTTAGAAATGAAAGGCTTCTATTTGATCGGGTCTATCTCCAGAACATGCAGGGGAATGGTTCCCAGGGCTTTTCCTATAGAAGATTTGGCTATGCGTCCTGCATGCTCCTCGCACTCTGCATTGAAGATCTTCATCTCAAAGAGCAACGCCACCAGGGCCGTGCTGGCGACGAGAAAGACGCCCGGAAGGGGTTCCTTGCATTCCGGGCAATCCCACTGGCCCATCTCTACTTCCACAAAATCCATCTTTCTCAGGTTCAATCGCTTGCCTGCCTCAGAAATGGCCACTCCAATGGCGTCGTCCTCAGTCTTGACATCTCTGACCAGCCAGGCACCCTCCAGCAAGACGTTGAAATTTGGCATCGCTCAAATGCTAGGAGGATGTATCATATCTACTTTTTCAGTCGGCCCCGGGTTTTCTTCCGTTTGGCCGAATTTTATGAGATATCAAATGATGAGCTGCATAAGGATATATTCAATCTGCAAAATCGATCTAAGACCTCGACTTCCTTTATTAGCTGCTTGCAAGAGCAGTTGGGCCATTCATCGCTGACTACTCCCAATTTACTAGCTACAATACTTCTGTGCCTGGCCTCGCAGGCGCAGAATCTGGCATAGCCATTTTCGAATTTTTCCCATTGGTATAGAAACGATTTAGTAATCCGAGAGATCAGTTAAAACCATGTTCGGACCTAAATCACATCTCATAATTCGCAGCAATCACCTCTTTATCGAAGACGTGGACTCTGTCCTGCTGGCGCAGCAGTACGGCACGCCCCTTTATGTCACCTCCGAAAAAAGACTGCGTGAGAACATTCGCGCTTATCACAGCGCATTTCCCAATGCAGACAAATACTTCGCAGTAAAGGCCAACGGCAACCTCACAATTTTGCGTATTGCCGCCCAGGAGGGCATGGGGGCGGACGTATTCTCTGCAGGGGAATTATCCGTAGTTCGCATGGTCGGCATCCCCCGTGATAAGATCCTCTTCAACGGCAACTCCAAGAGCGAGAACGATCACGCGATTGCCCTGCAGGCAGGCGTGCGCATGTCCGTTGACTCGCGCGAAGAGCTGGAGCACCTGGCTAGGACCGCCCAGGCTCTGGGATTGGAGGCAGAGATCCTCTTCCGTGTCAACCCTGATGTATCTCCTAAGACTCATCCCAAGATCGCCACCGGCCTTCGGTCCTCCAAGTTCGGCATACCTGCGGAACAGGTGGCTGAGACCTACGAGAGGGCCATGAGCCTGATAGGCATAAAGCCGGTGGGCCTGCACTGCCACATCGGCTCACAGATTCTGGATACTGCTCCCTTTGCAGAAGCCGCAAATAAGATGATGGACATCGCCGGAGCAGTGGTGGAGAAAGGCGGCGAGATCAAGAGGATCGACCTGGGCGGGGGTCTTGGCATCCAGTATCATCCCGATAGTCCAGCTCCAGAGCCCGCGGACCTTGCCGAAGCAGTGCTGCCCATCTTCCAGGATCGAAGCCGGGACTTGGGCATCACACCCCAGCTCATTCTGGAGCCAGGCAGGAGCATAGTGGCCGATACCACCATCATGCTGGCGGGCGTGAACGAGGTCAAGAGGGCCCACGTCAACTTCGTGGCCACCGACGCCGGTTTCAACGTCCTGGCCCGGCCCATGCTCTACGACTCCTACCACCATGTGGTGGCAGTCAACCGGGCTGATGCATCAGCAAAGGAGACCTACACCGTTGTCGGGCCCATCTGCGAGACGGGAGACGTGCTGGCCCGCGATCGCCATCTTCCACCCCTGGAAAGGGGAGACGTGCTGGCATTCCTGGATGCCGGAGCCTATGGCTTTTCTATGGCCTCGCAGTACAACGGCCAGCCCAGGCCGGCGGAGGTTCTGGTCTATGGAGACGAGGCTGAGGTCATTCGCCGGAGAGAGGACTCGAGCGCTCTCCTGGCCGGGCAGAGGATCTTGCCCAAACTCATGTGGTAAGTGTGAGGGCAAAATATGAGTGATGAGCTGGAAAGCGCCATCGAGGCCCTGCAGAACATGGTCCTGCCACTGCGGCAGGGTGAGTTCTCTCAGGGTCTCGGAAAAGTATCAGTCTATGTGCAGTCCGTGGCAAAGAGCTGGGATTTATCGCGTACCGCTCAGCAGGCGTTAGAGCAAAAGAGGGCCATAGATCCTGAGGGATATAGCAGGGCCAAAGCGGCGATAAAGGCCGGTTTTCAAAAATCCCTGCAAAACTCGCTGGCCTTCTCTCGCCTCAATCTGGATACAGTACTGGTGCAGGCGTTGGAGGCATTGGTCCCTAGACCTCGGAATCCCACCAAAACGGACGAGCAGAAGAAGTCCGATGCCCTGAAGAAGACCTTCGACCGGCTGACGAGCCCCCAGGAGGCCATGCTGGAGCACTATCGCGCAAGCTCCGATCCGCTAAACAAATATCTGGTAGCCGGGCCCTGGGGGCACCAGTACCTTAAGGCGAGAAAGATCGATCTGGAGGAGTATGATCGACGGCTCTGCGAGATGCTGGCCTGCCAGGATACTCTAGCGGGCAGAATTGTGCTCAGCTACACAAGGCTCTGCCGGGCAATCGAGGAGGTAGAGGTGCGGGCGATGCAAGCTATCGATTGAAACCAAAAAATTTGGACGTATCATGAGCTGCCGTCGCTAAAATAAAAGGCTATGGTCAGAGCCAGGAGGCTCCGACAGATTAACTTATCGTAACCAGATTCGATTTCAGGACAATTTTGCATCTGCGGTCGTTCAGGGTTATATAGACGCTCTTTGGCGGCGTCTTTCCCTTAGCAATGGCGAACCAGAGGCCGTCCATATCAGCAGGGCTCGATAGTGCGCAAAAACCGTAGATGTAGCTGCCCTCCAAATTGTAGATGTTCACCCAGGTGCGGGCTGAATTATTGTTAAGCCCACAGGGCGACAGATCCGGGGCGGGCTTGAAGAGGCTGGCTGGGTAGTCATCTCTGTTGGCTACCGCAAGATTATACCGGGTGTATGCAACTCCACGGACGGTGTAATCCTCTTTGCCTTTATAGACCAGGTTTGGCGACGGCAAGCAGTTGAAGCAGTAATTGGAAGGGGCAACGGGTCTCGCCAAGATGGTGGAGGCAGTCGGCGCGCTCGCACTGATGATAGGGGACTTCATTACCAAATTTTCGCTTGGTGCAGACCCATTGTACTCCTGAGCAATTGCCGTTCCAAGGAAGATTGCGATCACAGAAAAGATTGCAAAAAGGTATAGAATAACACTATTTCTTAGTTTCATTTGCTCACCTCAGCATTCATCTGTATTCAAAGATTCTAATATCAAAATAGGTTCTATCGTATAAAAAATTTGTGGTACTTTCCAGACAGATTGCCGTCAGTGCGCAATGGGATTGTCAGACCTGATTTATAATGTGTCTTATAACATGTTGCAGAGGATTGCTCCTATTGATATCGAACCACAAATTGCGCTTCCCGTCCAGGCTCTAAAAAACCAAATTCTACCATAGAGTTCATTCAGGTGACGTCCACTGATTCCCAGGCTATCGGCAAAGGATATTATATTCCCTGGACAGATTGATATAATCATTGGAGGTGATGCGGCTGCTGGAGATTGAAGATCTGTCGGTCAGCATCGGCAGTAAACAGGTTCTCAAGAACTTCGACCTTAGAATAAACCGTGGCGAGACCCATGCTCTCTTCGGGCCCAATGGAACGGGCAAAACAACTCTACTAAACGTGATTGCAGGAATTCCCAGGTACACAATCGATGGAGGAAGCATTGTATTCAAAGGAGAGGATATCACCCACATGTCCATGGATGAGCGGGCACGACTGGGCATAGGCATGGCTTTCCAACGCCCACCGGCCATCCGTGGCCTGCGGCTCAAGGACCTCATCAAGATCATCAATCCTGATGCCGATGCTCCGGCTATCCTGAAGAAGATGGATTTCGAGGCTTTCGGGGACCGAGACGTTAACCGTGGTTTCTCTGGTGGCGAAGTAAAGCGTTCCGAGATGGTTCAGCTCCTGGCGCAGCAGCCGGACTTAGTAATGCTGGACGAGCCAGACTCCGGTGTGGATCTGGAGAACATCAAGCTCATCGGTGAGGCTATCAACCAGCTCACGCAAAAGGATCAGCGGCCCAGCCTGCGGACCAAGTCGGGGATAATAATAACCCACTTCGGCCATATCCTAGATTATATGAAGGCTGACCGGGCTCATGTCATGCTCGGTGGTGCCATCGTCTGTAGCGGAAACCCGACCGAGATCCTGGAGCAGATCAAGAAGAGCGGATACGAAGGGTGCGTGGGATGCCTATGTCCAGCATAGAAGAAAAAGCCAGCAAGGCACGAGAAAAGAAGGCCCTCTACGGAACGGATGTGGACCTAGAGAGCTACGAATCGGAGGCCAAACCCCAGAGCGTTGTCGAAGATGCCGAGGATCTTCCGAGTGTCGTAAAGAAGGCGGCCATGGACGTGGGCGTGAAGCTGGATTCAGAATCATCGGGAGCTTATGTGCAGATGGATCAGACGCCGGTGGTGGCCAAGTCTCTCTTTGAGGGCGTGGAGATCATGGATATGGCTTCCGCCCTGGAGAAGTACGACTATCTGCAGGACTACTGGTGGAAGCTGGTGGCGCCGGACGCTGATAAGTACACGGCCGATGTGGCAAAGTCGCCTCCTGCAGGCTATTTCATCCGCGCCAAGAAGGGCATGAAGACCGTCTTCCCGGTGAAGAGCTGCCTTTATTTGGGGTCCACTAATCTCAACCAGCGTGTGCATAACATCATCATCGCCGAAGAAGGCTCGGAGCTGCATGTCATCACCGGCTGCACCACACCGGCGCATGTGCAGCGCGGACTGCACGTGGGGGTCTCGGAGTTCTTCATCCAGAAGAATGCCAAGGTGAGTTTTACCATGGTGCACAGTTGGGGAAAGGAGGTTGAGGTTCGACCGAGAACAGGAATCACCATCGCGGAGGGCGGATCTCTCTCCAACAACTACATCCTGCTCCGGCCTGTGAAAACCCTCCAGACCTTCCCCACGGCCACGCTTGCCGGTCGCGGAGCAGTGGCCAGCTTCAACACGGTCATCTACGCCACTATGGGCAACATCGACGTGGGAAGCAATGTGAACCTCAATGCACCGGACACCAGCGCCGAGTCCATCTCGCGCGTGGTCTGTGTGGGCGGGGAGGTCATCGCCCGGGGAAGGATGACGGGCAGAGTCCCTGGCGCCCGCGCCCATCTGGAGTGCGTCGGACTTCTCTTGTCGGACAAGGGCAGAATCTACTCCATACCCGAGCTGGACGGCCAGAGCAGGGATCTGGACATGTCGCATGAGGCGGCAGTGGGCCGTATCTCCGAGGAAGAGCTGGAGTACCTCATGTCCCGTGGTTTATCATCCGAGGAGGCCACCAGCGTCATTGTTCGCGGCTTCCTGGATGTGGAGATCAAGGGGCTGCCCGAGGAATTGAAACAGGAGATCAAGAACATCACCCAGAGAGAGGATTTGAAAGGGTCCTGAGTGGACTTCTTTTAATCTTCCTTTTATTCTTGAAGAGATTTGTGGCGGTCATAAGTCACATTTGAGGATGCTTGTCACTCTTCTTGCGCCTGGAAACGATCCCAAAGCACATTCAGGAGGCCTTTTCCGAATGGCTGAAGGACGATGCATCGCTCCTGGCTGCGGCCCTCGCCTATTACGGAATCTTTTCCTTTGTGCCGCTGTTCATTTTGGTGTTAATATTCATAAATGCATTATTCCAGCACGGGTTTCTGGGGAACGACGTGGTGGCACAGGCCGAGAGGCTGGCCGGCCAGCAGATGCCAACGGCGGCGGGCGAGCTGATCGATCAGGTCGGAACTCTGGCCGCGTCCATACGCCTCACATTAGCGAGCGTCCTGCTCCTTCTGCTCGGTTCCGCCGGTCTCTTTGTGCACACAAAGAAGGCCTTTCATATCATCTGGAGACTCCCGGATAATGATATACCATTCCTGGATACCATCCTCTCCTACCTGTGGTCCTATCTGCTCATCGGTCTCGTCGCCTTTCTTCTCCTGGCAACGTCCATCCTGACCGCCCTGCTCATCCCGGCTGGAATGCAGATCGAGAGATTTCTGCCGGTTCACCTGGAACTGCTCAGCCTTCTCACATTCGTTGTCTCATTCATCTTTGTCACTCTGCTCTTCGCCGCCACCTACAAGACCCTGGCCGGGGTGAGGCTTTTATGGCGTGAGGTGCTTCCCGGCTCGGCCCTGGCGGCTCTTCTGTTTGCATTGGGAAACATTTGCATCGAGGCTTATGTGAAATTTGCCAACATCGGCTCCGCTTATGGAGCTGCAGGCTCGCTGGCGGTCTTCCTCTTCTGGATCTATTACTCCGCCCAGATATTTCTGTTTGGGGCGGAATGGATCAAGGTACAAAAGAGAATATCTGAAGCAGAAAAATAGGATGTAGAGCCAGCTCATGCCCGAAAAGGAGCTAGATCACCGGAATGACATAGTGGTTCATTATGTTTACATGCTATAAAAGTTTTGTTTATAGGCTGAAAACGAATTAATATTTCTCTGAAGAAAAAGATATATTAGGCTTATTCGTTCTTCTTCTGCTCGTAGTCCTCTCTTATGGCCTTGGCCATCTCCTCATCTGCTTCGACGACCAGGGCCCCAATGTAGTCGCAGACCTTGCAGTGGTAGATCTTGCCGGTGTAGCCGCCTGCCTCGTAATATAAATCGGGGCTGCCGCAAACCGGGCAGATTTCTCTGATCTTTTCAGCCATAATAGATGTCTATCATCTGCAAATGAATCTACTTTTGCATCGGGCTCAGAAGAGCTTCATCAGCTCCTCGGCTATGATCCTGTATCCCGCCTCGTTGGGATGGTCCAGACCTGAGATTATCAGGCTGCCAAGAGGCGTCCCGGCGCGCACGCGCTCCATCCAGGCCCCGTAGACATCCACGAAACCGACCTCCATCTCCCTGGCCACGTCCTCGATGGCACGGTAGTAGTCCTGCACGATCCTGTCATAGGGCGGCGTCTCCAGTGGCTGTGAAGATAGAAGCAGTATCTCGGACCCCGGTTCTGACCGGATGCGCCTGATCATCTTTGTCAGGTTTGCCTTGAACTCATCCAGGCTTAAGTCCAGGACAGCGTCATTTATTCCAAAATTGATGGTGACCAGATCCGGCTCATAAGAGAGCACTGCCCAGTCCAGCCGGGCAAGGCCATCCTGGCTGGTGTCTCCCGAGATGCCGGAGTTGATCATCTCCACTTTTGCCTCGGGGAACTTTTGCTCTAGCCTCTCCCGCCAAAAAGATGGAAAGCCTCGCCTTACCGCGAAGCCGGCCGTGATGGAGTCTCCAAAAGCGACAATGGTGGCATTGCTGCCGGCTTCGAGATCCTGGCGCGTCTTTTCCGCAAATCTCCTCTGCCCTTCCTGCATAGCAGCCTTACTGTTCGCCGACTATTGGAGCTTTGCCTTCGCTGCTCCCTTCACCGCCGCCTTCATCTCGCGGACCAGCTGCTCCAGCTCTTCTATCTTGCCTCTGGCAATCAGGTCCACGCAGACGGAGCCCACGATGGCGGCATCAGCCCCGGCGCGGATCACCTCGGCCGCCTGTTCCGGAGTGGAGATGCCAAAGCCCACGGCCTTCGGCTTCCTGCCCGGAACGCGGGCGATGAGGTCGCGAGTATCTTGCAGGACCTCGCTTCGGGCGCCGGTTACACCCGTTCGGGCCACCAGGTAGAGGAAGCCGGAGGTCTCTTCCTCGATCATCTTCAGCCGCGCTGGCGGTGTATTGGGCGCCACCAGGAAGATGAGGTCCACAGCGTTCTTGATGCAGGCTTCCTGCAGAGGCGCGGCCTCCTCAGGCGGCAGATCGGGAACAATCATGCCCGTGATGCCGGACTTTGCGCAGTCCCGGGCAAACTTATCCAGACCCCGCGCGTAGATCATGTTGTAGTAGCCCATGAAGACCTTGGGGACAGCGACCTTCGCAACGGCAGCCGCCTGGAAGTATTTGTCCGTATTCATCCCGGCGGCAATGGCCCTTTGCGCCGCCGCCTGGATGGTCGGCCCGTCGGCGATGGGGTCTGAGTGTGGGAGTCCGATCTCAATGATGTCCGCACCTGCCTTTTCCAGCCGTCGCACCAGATCTGGCGTAGCCTCTGGCGTTGGGTCCCCAGCACAGATGTAGACGATGAGCAGGGGACTTGCCAGAAAAGCTTCAGAGATTCTCATATTCCATCACCGTTGTCAGATCTTTGTCGCCGCGGCCTGAGATATTGATGATCACGAGATCTCCCAGTGCCTCGGGCTCCTGCAGGGCGTAGCCCACAGCGTGCGCCGATTCCAGCGCCGGGATGATCCCTTCCAACCGGGAGAGGGCCCGGAATCCCTGCATGGCGGTATGATCATCGGCAATCTTCGGCTGAACGCGGCCCGTCTCCGCCAAAAAAGCCAGCTCCGGCCCCACGCCGGGATAATCGAGGCCAGCCGCCACCGAATACGACTCCAGGATCTGGCCGTAAGGGTCCTGCAGGATTTTGGTGAGAGCGCCATGCAAGACGCCGTCTGTGCCGTAACCAAGAGACGCTCCACTGTCCGCTGTCTTATCGTTCTTGCCGGGGCCCCGGCCACCAGCCTCCACGGCCAAAAGCCGCACCTCATCCTTCAAGAATGGGGCAAAGATCCCCATGGCATTGCTGCCCCCACCCACGCAGGCCACAATGCTGTCCGGCAGACGACCTTCTGCTTCCTGAATCTGCCTTCGAGCTTCAATTCCGATCACGCTTTGAAAGTCCCGGACCATTGATGGAAATGGGTGTGCGCCCGCGGCCGTGCCCAGGAGATAATGAGTGTGATCGAAGCTTGCCGCCCAGTCTCGCATGGCCTCGTTGATGGCATCTTTTAGAGTCCTGGAACCGGACCGGACAGGTATGACTTCTGCGCCCATCAGCTCCATCCGGTAGACATTCATCTTCTGCCGCTCGATGTCCACTTCGCCCATGTAGACCTGCGTCTCAAAACCCAAATTGGCCCCGACGATGGCCGTAGCCACACCATGCTGGCCCGCGCCCGTCTCGGCGATCAGCCGGGTTTTGCCCATATTCTTCGCCACCAGCGCCTGCCCCAGGGTGTTGTTGAGCTTGTGCGCCCCCCCGTGAACCAGATCCTCTCTTTTCAGGTAGACCTTGCAATCCAGCTTTCGACTGAGATTCCGGGCAAAATATAGGGGCGTTGGCCGTCCCGCGAAGTTCTTCCGGAGAGACTCCAGCTCGCTCTTAAACTGGTCGCTTCCCTTCAGGCGCTCATAGGCGGCACTCAGATCTGTCAGGGGCTGCACGAGCGTTTCAGGCACAAAGAGACCGCCGTACCTCCCAAACTTAATTGCGAAATTCTCGGGCGTCAAACACTTCAAAGGATCACCGGCTTAGTATGCTTCCAATGTACTAATTGATACTATAATGTATAAAAAAGTACACCTACCATTATATTTAAGCTTTATCGCAGAATCATATCAAATCAGGCGGCACCTCGCCCGTCAGGCTTTCAATCCTTCTCTCGGCCCCTTCCAGCCGGACGTTGCAGAGCTTGACCAGCTTCATTCCTTTCTCGTAGAGATCCAGGCTCTCTTCCAGGCCCATCTTTCCCTCTTCAAGCTCTGAGACGATGCGCTCCAGGTCGTCCAGCGCCGCCTCCAGTTTGATCTCTTCCTTCTTCAATCTAGAAACACCTCGCTCCCGTCTTTGATCTCCAGAACCCGGCACATGAGCCTTCCCTCTCCCAGGATCAGTTCCACCACTTCACCGGGGCTAGCATCCTTTGCCCTCAATATCAAGCCGTGATTCGATCTTACGACCGCGTAGCCCCGCAAAAGGGTTGCACGAGGTCCTACCGCGGCCAAGCGACCCTGCGCCAGCTCCAGGCGCGCCCTCCTGGCCCCGAGCTCAGCCGCCAGGGCTGCCGCCAGGCGTTCACCAAGATAATCCAGCCGCTGCCGGGCGTCTGCCGCCATGGAATACATCCTTCTGGCAGAGATGCTGTGCCGCAGGTACTCCAAACGCTCCTCTTTTCGCTCCAGGCTCGTCCAAAGGGCGCGCATCATCCGAACCTGGCTCTGCTGCAGCCCCTCGATCAATTCCCCGATATCCGGCACAGCCATCTTTGCCGCCGCTGTGGGCGTTGCTGCCCGCATATCTGCTACAAAATCGGCAATAGTGACGTCTGTCTCGTGACCCACGGCCGAGATGACGGGCGAGTCGCATCCGATGATGGCACGGGCCACAGCTTCCGAGTTGAAGCACCATAGGTCTTCGGTGGAGCCACCGCCGCGACAGACGATGACGAGGTCAGTTTGGCCCTGCAGCGCCAGCAGCGCCGAAACGATGCTTTCTTCCGCCCCCTCGCCCTGCACTTGTGCCGGAGAGAGAATAATGCGAGCCGGATAGGGGCCGATGATGCGCAGAACATCCCTCAGTGCAGCTCCCTGCGGAGAGGTTACAATGCCGATCCTCTCAGGATAGCGGGGCAAAGCACGCTTACGCTCCAAATCGAACAGCCCCTCGCCGGCCAGCTTCTTCTTCAAAGCCTCGAATTGCAGATGCCGGAATCCCAGGCCCACATCTTGCTTTATGCCCCGGGCCACGAGCTGTACCCTTCCTTGTGGCCTGTAAACGGCGATGTCTCCATAGACCAGAATGTTTAAACCGTCCTTGAGATCAAAGCCGAGACGATCGGCTTGATTCTTGAAGAGGACGCAGGAGATTTGTGAATCCCGGTCCTTGAGCGTGAAATACCGATGGCCAGACCTGTGATGGACGAAGTTGGAGACCTCTCCCTGCGCCCAGAGGTCGTGCAGGCGGGGGTCATTCTCCAGGCGGTCCTTTATCCTCTCATTCAGGTCGGTGACGGTGAATATCTGGGTCAAGATAGATTCATCTGGACTGGCTCAATATTTAAGGGCGATTCAAGCGCAGCCCGAAACTGTAGAACACCAGCGCCAGGGTTCGGGAGGTGTGCACCAAAATCCTTAAGTAAAACCAGGTTGTATAAAGTAAAGTGCATTGGAATAGCATGTTATTCCATGCGTCCATTCAGCACCAGATGCGAGGGTCTACGATCTTGCAGTCCCTCGCTCTGGATCTCCCAAGAAGATGCTATGAGAATTAGCGATGAGCGGGTAGGGGAGTGGGGGTTAGTAAAAAAGATGAGTTTACCCGCTCATGCTTCCCAATCTTTTGATCGTATAAATACTTTTCTGGCAATAATTTACGACTGTTTTTGTCCATACGCTTTTTGTTTGGCGATCTTTGCAGCAAAAGCTCCAGCCACAAAGCCTGCATCTACATTAACCACTGTGAGAACGGAACATGACTGCAACATCGAATAGAGGGCAGCCAGGCCGCCTCCTCCCAGGCCGTAGCCTGTAGAGACAGGCAGACCAATCACGGGAGCTTCCACAAGGCCAGCCACCACTGCAGGCAGGGTGCCCTCCCGTCCCGCCGCCACCACATAGGCGTCTACGTCCATCATCTTTTCCAAGCTTGGAAAGAGCCTGTGAATGCCTGCGACCCCCACATCGTACTCTGAGACCACTGTGCAGCCCATCTCTTCTGCGGTCACTCTTGCCTCCTCTGCCGCAGGAATGTCAGCAGTTCCTGCCGCCAGGATGCCCACCTTGCCCATTTTAGCCGATCGCTCTCCTGATCGGATGACGACAGTCCTGGCCCGGGAATTATGTTCCAGCACGCTTAATGCCGGCAGTTTCGCACTCTTTAAGGCATCGAGCTGCTCTGCCGAGACTCGAGTGATGATCACGCTTCCCGTCGCCTCCAGATGTGCCAGGGAGATGGCTATCAAATCAGCCTTATCTTTTCCTTCGGCAAGAATCGCCTCTGGAATGCCGACGCGGTCCTGCCGGCATACATCCAGTTTGGCTACCTCTCCGACCGTCCTGATGCTCTGTACTTTGATGCGTCTCAGGGCTTCTTCCAGGGATATCAATCCCTGGCCATAGATCTCCAGAATCTCCCTTAGGTTTTCGTTTTCCACGCACGAAAATTGACTGCCGAGAATATAGGGTTAATCCCTGCATAAAATAGGTCTCGGGATGATCTGATTTAGCCCTGGTCAATTGCCCGGTTTCGAGCCGTAAAGGGTTTATGTCCGCATAAGGACCCATAACATGATGCAGGTTAACCTCGATCTTCATATCCACTCTAAATATTCGATGGCGGTATCGATGAACATGGAGCTGCCGGCGATTGCGAGAGAAGCAGCTCGTAAAGGCGTAAAGATCGTGGGCACAGGTGACTGCCTTCATCCTTTGTGGCTTGATGCCGTAAAAGAACTTCCTGAAGATGAAGGTCTTTTTCATTTGGAGGAGACCCTTTTTGCCCTCAGTGTGGAAGTTGAGGATTCCCGTCGCGTTCATCATCTTATCTTCCTGCCGGATATTTCCAAGGCGGAAGAGCTGCGGGAGGGATTTGCTCCGCACTCCTCCAACCTGCAGACGGACGGCAGGCCCAGACTACACATGAACGGCGCACAAATTGCAGATCTGGTTCTGGAAGCTGGTGGCCTGATCGGGCCGAGCCATGCCTTCACTCCCTGGACTGGGATCTATGCCTACTATCGGTCTCTAGCCGGGTGCTACCAGGAGAAGGCGGACAGAATTGCATTCATAGAACTCGGTCTGAGCGCCGACACCGATTACGCCGACCGAATTAGCGAATTATCCAGCCGGACATTTCTCTCTAACTCCGATGCACATTCACCTCGCTCCAACAAGCTGGCCCGGGAGTTTAATCAGATGGAAGTAGAGACCTTTGGCTTCAGGGAAATTGCCATGGCCATAAGGCGGGAGAAAGGCCGCCATTCCAGGCTCAACGTGGGCTTTTTTCCGGAGGAAGGGAAGTACAACCGGACCAGTTGCACGCGCTGCTACCAGCAGTTCAGTGCGGCGCAAATGGATGAGCTGGCGGGACGCTGCCCAAAATGCCAGGGCCAGATCAAACTGGGGGTTGTCGACCGGGTGAATCTTTTGGCGGATTATGCAGAGCCCAAGCACCCTGATCATCGGCCGCCCTATTTGCATCTCATCCCCCTGGCAGAGATCATAGCACTTGCTCTCGGCCACAAGAGTGCCGAGACCCACGGGGTGCAGAAGCTCTGGAGTGAGCTAACTCGAGGGCGAACGGAGATCGAGGTTTTGGTGGAGGCGGATCTCACGGATCTGAAGGCCGAGCCGAAGGTAATCGAGGCCATCGATGCCTTCCGGTTAGGAAAAGTAGAGGTCTGTCCGGGCGGCGGAGGAAAGTACGGAAGGATATCGCTACCTGGAGCGGCAACTTGCGAGCCCGTGAGGGTTGGACAAAAGTCGCTGTCCGACTTCGGCTAGGAGCAATTTGACGGCGGCATGAGCCTTCACTAATTGAATTCAACGAGAGTACTTATACCATAGAAACAGACCGCCTTTAAGGACAATGCGGTTTTCAAGATACGGCTGGTGACCCACTGAATACCAAAATAGAATATAATTTGAAAGAAGCCATCATACAGAAGGGGTGAGGCATCGACTATGGGAAGGTCCAAAACCGGATATCTGCGGACGATTTCAATCGGATTGATACTATCGCTGATCTTCATCACCGCTGCCGGCGCGACCTCCCTGTACATCGCCGTAGGAACGAATTCCTCAACCTGGTCTGTCAACCGCCAAAGCGAATCCCTGATCTTCGACTACTCGCAGTCGGTCCAGGGAACCGTGTCGCCCGTAGACTATGGCGGCAGATCCCTGAGCCCTTTCTACTCCGGTTACCAGGATGTAAATGTGAATGATGTCCGTCTGCGTGACCGAACCTCTGCCCTGCAAGGCAGCTACAGCTCCGAGGAGCGGATGAACTTGCAGGCGGACACCACTGAACCGACTCTGATTAATACCACAGCTAGCGGCGGAATTTTCACTATCCAAATTTATCAAGAATGGCCTGTGATTCTCAAGTCCAGCAAAACCATGAAGTATTCGGGCAAAGAGATTAATGACCGGGAGTTCGCAGGAAATAATCAGGACTTTGCCGGCAGCAATCTCCTCTACAACAAGGAACTCTCCAAGGAGACAAATGTGGGTATGCTGCTGAGAAACATGAACGCCACCGTGCTTGCTACTAACGATGCCATACTCTCTGCGAATTTCATGCCTAACAAAGAGATGTACTACGATACCAGAACTTACACCACCGGTATCGCTGAAATGAAATACAGGCAGACGAGCTCCAACTACGATTTCAAACGCAGGACCTATACGGTTCTTAGCGATGGCGATGAGAGATACAGCGGTATCTACAATATCACCAGGAGCATACATATGAAGTCCGACTTCCCGTACAGTGAGTTGGAAGATGATTGGCTGCCTTGCTGCTTTTCCGGCATGAATGATATGAATCCACTTGAAGTGAGGGACCCGGGGTTTAGCCCGAAAGATGTTTTTGACTGCACCTGCTATATGTATCCTGCTGAGGGCAAGATCTCTAAGACTGCAACCGGCCCTGATCCGAAGACTTTCAAATAAGTTTGGATGTGAATGGAAACCTGAAACGGCTCGATATCTTTATTAATAGGGATTCCCATTCGTATTAAGTGTTGGAGTTCAATGAAAAGCCCCAGACAAAAGAGGGTTTGATTAATGGCGGGTATTTTGTCTTCAATAGGCGCTTTTTCAGCTATTTAAATGAAGATGACAACTGCATTTTAGAAAGAGAGCCTCTAGAGCGCCTGGCGAAGAATGAGGAGTTGATGGTTTATCCTCAGGAAGGATTTTGGCAATTCGTCGATGCTTATAGAGAGTTAAAGACGTTAAACAACTTATGGGCAACGCCAAAACCGCCTTGGAAAGTTTGGAAATAAGGATGTAGATGCTCCGGGGATCAATGAAGAATATAATTCAAATCGTTTGCACGTCAATAACGATGTGCAATAGGGCACTAACGGAAAATTCCTCGCTGATGCAGTTATCAAAGTTTGGCTTTGTAGGTCTGCTAAATACTGCATTGGGATACGGTGCTTTTCTCCTATTCTTAAATTACACAAATTATATGGTTTCTTTGATCATTGCTCATATAATAGGTGTTCTCCATAGCTTTATTTGGAATAAGTATTGGACTTTTAAATCCAGCAAAATTAAACTAGATGAATTTGTAAAATTTAATTCTGTCTATGCTATTGTGTTCGTAGCTAATGCATTTGTATTGATACTTTTTGTAAATATATTAAAGGTAGATCCCGGAATTGGGCAATTAGTTGCTCTGCCGATCGTAACCGTGATCAGTTTTATCGGTCATAAGTACTGGAGTTTTGGGAAATTGCATTATGATTCTTAATGGGTTTACCTGGATTGCCGGAGGAAAAAATATGATGTCTGATACTTTTTGGAAAGATCGCAACGTTTTTGTAACAGGCTGTACTGGCTTGCTTGGATCATGGCTTACCAAATCACTTGTAGAAAATGGGGCTAATGTTGTTGGGCTTATAAGAGATTCTGTGCCGAGATCAAACCTAAAGTGGTCCGGGTTCGATGACAAGATAATCACCGTTCGGGGTGATATAGAAGACTACTTTCTTTTAGAGAGGACCATAAACGAATACGAAATCGACGCAATATTTCACCTGGCTGCGCAGACGATTGTTACCATCGCCAATAGAAATCCTATTTCTACTTTTAAGGCAAACATCGAGGGCACTTGGAACCTATTGGAGGCAAGCCGAAGAGCTCCTCTTGTAAAAAGAATAGTGGTTGCTTCCAGTGATAAGGCCTATGGAGAGAAGTTGAAGCTACCATACGACGAAGATACTCCATTAGAAGGAAGGCATCCCTATGATGTATCCAAGAGCTGTGCGGATCTAATCTGCAGAGCTTATTATGAGACATACGATCTGCCGGTTTGTGTAACAAGGTGCGGGAACTTTTACGGTGGAGGCGATCTGAACTTTAACAGGATTGTACCGGGGACGATACGATCTATTCTTTCCAAGGAAAGGCCAATAATTCGAAGTGATGGAACGTTTCTGCGTGATTATTTCTATATCAAAGATGGGGCTGAAGCTTATTTGCTTTTGGCGAAACGAATGGATGACAGAAAGATCCATGGAGAGGCTTTCAACTTCAGTACAGAGCGACCACTTAGCGTGATAGAGATCGTGAATAAAATCTTGGAGGCCATGGGAAGCGATCTGATGCCTAGCATATTGAACCAAACGACGAATGAGATCAAGGATCAATATCTTTCGGCTCAGAAAGCCAGGAATTTGCTGAATTGGAGGCCACTTTATACTCTTGACGAAGGCGTAAAAGAGACTATATCCTGGTATGAAAATTTTTTCAAGAATTCGATTTAGAGGTTCGAATGAAAAAACTTATTAGCATAGTTATACCAGCCTTTAACGAAGATGAGGTGCTTGATGAGCTCAAAAGGCGGTTACAGCAAGTCATGGAGATCAACAAGAATTACGATTTTGAAGTCATAATCGTAGAGAATGGTTCATGGGATTCAACTTTTGTAAAACTTCTTCAAATAAATAATGATGACCCCAGGTTCAAAATAGTTCAACTATCCAGAAATTTTGGATGTGATGGTGGAATCACCGCGGGATTAAGATACGCCAAAGGAGACGCTGCTATAATAATGAATGCGGATCTTCAAGATCCACCGGAGATGATCATCCAATTCATTAGTAAATGGGAGGAAGGTTACGACATAATATATGGGGTTATACAGAAAAGAGAAGGTGTCTCTTTAGTGAGAAAGATACTCTCATCTCTTGCTTACAAGATCATCTATCACCTAACTGATGCGACGATACCTAAAAATGCCAGCGATTTTCGCTTGATTGATAAAAAAGTTTATACTACGGTAAATAAAATGGAAGAGAAGAACAAATTCTTGCGTGGAATTATTGCGTGGACGGGATTCAAACAAGTTGGCATTCCTTATGAGAGGCCTTCAAGATATGCAGGTGAGCCAAAAGCAGGTTTCTGCGCGGCATTCAATGTGGCCATCAATGGTATATTTTCTTTCTCATATTTCCCATTGCAGATTGCAACCATATTTGGTTTTGTGGCCTCATTAATCTCCTTCGTTTTAATCCTGGTAGAACTTGCTTTATATTTTAAATATGGTCAAGTAGTCCCTGGTTTTACTACAACGATAATATTAATTCTTTTTCTATTTGGCATACTTTTTTCGCTGCTAGGAATTATTGGTATCTATATCGCCAGAATCTATGATGAAGTTAAAGAGCGTCCAAGCTTCATAGTTAATGAAGTCATTGGATTTGATTTGAATACCTAGTTGATTGAGGGGATTATCTAATGAGTTCGCTAGAGGGCAGGAAGGTTCTAATTACAGGAGCTACGGGATTTATCGGCGCCAATTTAGTTCGAAGAGCCATTGGGGCTGGTGCCGATGTATCTATTTTTACTCGAATGTCTTCGGATACATGGAGGATAAATGATAAATTAGAGTGTGTAAGTCAGCATAAAGTAGATCTATTAGATTATGAAAAGTTGATGTTGACTATACGAGATATCGATCCCGAGATAATATATCATACTGCAGCCTACGGGGGGAATCCTGCCCAGAAAGATTTCAAGAAGATCATAACCTCTAATTATATTGCCACTGCCAATCTGGTAAATGCCTGCAAAAAATCGAATTTTGAACTTTTCGTAAATACTGGATCCTCCTCTGAGTATGGCATAAAAAATTTGCCTATGAGCGAAGAAGATCTGCTGGAGCCCATGAATGATTATGGGGTGGCAAAGTCCGCAGCAACGGTATATTGCCGATTTGCAGCGAAAAGTGAAAGACTACCGATAGTCACTTTGAGGCTTTTCTCGCCCTATGGTAGTTATGAAGGAAGGACAAGACTGATTCCATCGGCAATTCTAGATTGCCTCCATGGGAAAAATCCTATGATAACTTCCCTTGCATTTGTAAGAGATTTTTTATTTATAGAAGATATTATGGTGGCCTATTTAAAAGCATTGGACGCGAAGGATCTCGAAGGGGAAATCATTAATATCGGCTCCGGTCACCAACATTCAATCGGAGATGTGGTCCATGAGATCATTAAGCTTACCGGGAACAACGTTGTGCCAGAAATAGGTGGTTCAATGAGGTGGTCAAATGAGCCCGCTAAATGGGTAGCAGATATATCTAAAGCAAAGAGGCTCCTAAATTGGGAACCTAAATATGACTTAACCCTTGGATTGCGAGCGACCATAAAATGGTTTGAAGAAAATTTATTCTTGTATGAATAATAAAGTGGTAAATTATGAAATTGTCACACTATATTATTGATTTTTTAGTATCAGAGGGTGTAACACATATCTTCGAGGTCTGTGGCGGTTCCTTAGCTCATCTGCTAGATTCTCTTTATGGTAGAAGTGATATATCTGTAATATCTATGCATCACGAGATGGCGGCATCTATCGCAGCGGAGGGATATGCCAGGGCCAGCGAGAACATCGGGGTTGCGATGGCGACAAGCGGTCCAGGTGCTACAAACATGATCACAGGCATCGGAAGCTGTTTTTTTGATTCAATTCCCTGTTTATTTTTAACAGGCCAAGTCAACACCTATGAATTCAAGTTTGACCGGAAGGTGAGACAGGTTGGTTTCCAGGAGACTGATATTGTAAATATCGTAAAGCCAATTGTAAAAAAGGCTACCATAGTTACCGATGAAAATAAAATAAAATATTATCTTGAGGAATCAGTCCATACGGCAAAAACGGCCCGTCCTGGCCCCGTCCTTCTTGATATTCCATTGAATATACAACGAGCCGAAATTGATCCAGAATCACTTGAAACTTATACGGAAGAACCGACTCAAAGGGAAGAGGGAATTGATGACGGCGTTTTAGAGCAGGTTGTGCAACTCATAAATTCTGCCTTCAGGCCAGTTATCCTTGTCGGTGGCGGTGTCAGACTATCCAAGGCTCAAAAAGAACTCTTGGAATTTATCCGCAGAACCGCAATACCAGTGGTTGCCTCTTTGATGGGATTAGATTCATTTCCACATGATCATCCCGTCTTCGTTGGCATGATTGGGACTTATGGCAATCGTTATGCTAATTTAACTATTGCTAATTCCGATCTAGTTATAGCTCTTGGAACGAGACTGGATTCCAGGCAGACAGGAACCCGGCCAGAGACCTTCGCCAGAGGGGCAAAGATCGTTCATGTGGACATAGATCCTTCCGAGCTGGATTCCAAGATTAAGGCAGACCGTTCTATAAATGCCGATGTGAAGCAATTCTTGACTGAGCTGAATATCCGCAATTTCAGGCCCGATAAAAATAGAATCGATTCCTGGATGGAGACAATAAATCTATTTAAAACTCGCTATCCCGCATTCACCAACCCTGCAACCGATATTATCGAGCCAAACCATTTCATGCATCTCCTATCCAAGTCTATCCCGGAAGATGCCATTATTTGCGCTGACGTGGGCCAGAATCAGATGTGGGCAGCTCAATCGCTGGAGATAAAGGCCACCCAGAGGTTCCTCACGCAAGGCGGAATGGCATCTATGGGCTCGGCCTTGCCGATGGCAATCGGTGCATCCTTCGCTAAGCCAGATAAAATTATTGTCGCCATAACTGGCGATGGGGGTTTCCAGCTTAACCTTCAGGAGCTGCAGACGGTCTACCATCATAATCTGCCTATAAAGATAATCATGCTGAACAATAATTGCTATGGCATGGTGCGACAGTTTCAAGAACAGTATTTCAACAGCAGATTTCAGTCAACCGTTATTGGCTACAGCAATCCAAACTTCCATGATGTGGTCAGGGCTTATAAGATAAGAGCCAAGAAAATAGCTCATAACAATGAAGTATCCGGTGCTTTGCATGAGCTTTTCTTGGACCTGCGACCCATGTTTCTCGAGGTAGGCATAGAGATGGGATCTAAAGTCACTCCTAAGTTATCAGTCAACAAGCCCCTCGAAGATCAGGACCCATTTTTGTCCAGGGAAGAGCTTAAATCAAATATGTTTATTGATAACCTTCCGGAGCCGGAATAGCAATGAGGACTGAAAAAGAAATTCGCGAGGAGATTTTTGAGAAGGTTGAAGAGCTCTATGAGTTGCGCAGAGTTCAGGCTCAGTTTATACCCGGAAAGACACGAATCAACTACGCTGGCAGGGTCTACGACGAGAAAGAGATGATCAGCTTGGTCGATGCCTCTTTGGATTTTTGGCTTACGACGGGCAGATATGCTAAGCAGTTTGAAGAAGAGCTGGCAAAATTCATTGGCGTGAAATATTGTTTGCTCACCAATTCCGGGTCGTCAGCAAACCTGCTGGCAATCTCTGCCCTAACGTCACACAAATTAGGGGAAAAGAGATTGCAGCCCGGCGATGAGGTGATTACCACTGCGTGCGGCTTTCCCACCACACTAAATCCCATCATCCAGAACAATCTGATCCCAGTTTTTATCGATGTGGAGCTGGGGACTTACAACGTTCAGGCAGATAAGATCGAAGAGGCGATTACAGATAAGACAAAGGCGATCTTTGTTCCCCATACCCTCGGGAATCCCGTAAAACTGGATAAAATTTTAGAACTGGTGAATAAGCACGATCTCTGGTTCGTCGAGGACAACTGCGATGCCCTCGGTTCCGAGTATATGGGGCAATATACCGGTTCCTTTGGTCACATCTCCACTTGCAGCTTCTATCCTGCGCACCACATTACCATGGGTGAAGGTGGTGCCGTATTGACTAATGATGTTCTACTGAAAAATATTATAGCATCGTTTCGTGATTGGGGAAGAGATTGCTGGTGTGATCCGGGCTGCGACGACACCTGCGGGAAACGATTTGATTGGCATCTTGGGTCTTTGCCATTAGGCTATGATCATAAATATATTTATTCTCATATTGGTTATAATCTGAAGGTAACTGATATGCAGGCGGCGATAGGTGTTGAGCAGCTCAAAAAGTTGCCCACCTTTATCGAAAAACGGCGGGAGAATTTCAATTTACTTTATAAAAAATTAAAGCAATATGAGATTTATTTAGTATTGCCATCTAGTGAAGCCGAATCCAAAGCTAGTTGGTTTGGTTTTCCAATCTTAGTTAGAGAAGATGCGCCATTCACGCGCGCCGATATTGTGAAATATTTGGAAAACAATAATATTGCAACACGAATGTTATTTGGTGGAAATTTGATCAAGCAACCAGCATACGATTGCATTGTCTACAGGATGCAGGATTCTTTGAAAAACACTGATTTAGTTATGAACAGGCTATTCTGGATCGGAGTGTATCCCGGGTTGACAGAAGAGATGATCGGTTTTGTTATTGATCTATTTAATAGTTTTTTAGATAATTTATGAATATTTTTGAGAAATTGCTTATGACTATGAGTTGAAAGCATGAATTATCCACAAGTCGCACAAAGCCTCCCGAGCTGCCCAATATAACGTATATCTGCTGCGGCGCACTGCATGCCCACAGCTTGCTTTACAGATGCGCCGCCATCGGTTGATTTTTCACTATTGAGGAATTTGAGATTGCCTTTGACACTATTGCCAATCTTCATCACCGCTGCTGGCGCGACCTCCCTGTCCATCGCCATAGGAACGAATTCCTCAACCCGGTCTGTCAACCGCCAAAGCGAATCCCTGATCTTCGACTACTCGCAGTCGGTCCAGGGAACCGTGTCGCCCGTAGACTATGGCGGCAGATCCCTGAGCCCATTCTACTCCGGTTACCAGGATGTGTTTGTGAATGATCTCCGTCTGCGTGACCGAACCTCTGCCCTGCAGGGTAACTACAGCTCCAAGGAGACAAATGTGGGTATGCTGCTGAGAAACATGAACGCCACCGTGCTCGCTACTAACGATGCCATACTCTCTGCGAATTTCATGCCTAACAAAGAGATGTACTACGATACCAGAACTTACACCACCGGTATCGCTGAAATGAAATACAGGCAGACGAGCTCCAGCTACGATTTCAAACGCGGGACCTATACGGTTCTTAGCGATGGCGATGAGAGATACAGCGGTATCTACAATATCACTAGGAGCATACATATGAAGTCCGACTTCCCGTACAGTGAGTTGGAAGATGATTGGCTGCCTTGCTGCTTTTCCGGCATGAATGATATGAATCCACTTGAAGTGAGGGACCCTGGGTTTAGCCCTAAAGATGTTTTTGACTGCACCTGCTATATGTATCCTGCTGAGGGCAAGATCTCTAAGACTGCAACCGGTCCTGATCCGAAGACTTTCAAATAAGTTTGGATGTGAAGGGAAACCCAAAACGGCTCGATATCTTTATTAATATGGATTCTCACTCGTATTCTTAGATCTTAATAAGAATTCAAATGTTTAGAACTTATCTTACTATTCGAGGGCGTCCTTATGATCTTCAAACTCCTGAGCTCGACGTTGACGTGCATCGTTATAGTATGCGCGTTTGCTTCACCGGCTTTTGGCATTTCTTTAAGTTGCTCTTCAGGAGACGGCGGCGGGGCTGCCTCCTCCTCGGAGAGCTTCAATCTGGATGACTCCACATCACTGAAGGAGAACCTGGTTCTTGGCTCCGGCAGCATCTCTATGGATCGCCTGGCCGCAGGCACTGGAAAGAATAGTCTGAAGCAGTCGCTTTCGGGAACCGGTTACTCTCTGCAAAACGATATCGACAGCCAGGGAGACCTACATGCCTCAACATCATCTGCCGCCTCACCAGAGGCCGCCAGCCTCGGTCAGAATGTTGGTGGCACAGGAAGCATGAGCCTCAACTTGCAGGGCGTACAGGGGGCCACAAATGCGGGCCAGGAGGCCAGCGTCGCCGACGGACGTCTGGTAAGCGCGCAGAGCCTCTCTGCCGGGCAGGGGATTTCCGCCAGCCAGAGCACGGAGCTGGCAGGTCAGGGCGGCAGAGTTGTGGCCGGAGCTCTGGGAAAGGATAATGTGATAGTGGCCAACGGAGGGTTTGAGGGCTACGGGATCATGGACGCGCATCTTGACTCAGCCGTACTGGATCATGCTTCAGCCGGAGGCACGGCTGCCCTTGATGGAGTGGGTTTGCTGAACGACGATTCCTTCAAGGCCGTATCATCGGACGACAAGACCAGGGGGTTGGGAATAGCAGGGCTCAGGGTGGTAGATGGCGGAATCGGCAACTTCAATGTAGGCATTCTCAATACGAATCTGAATGCCAGGGATGGTGTCGATCATGCTTCCCAGGTCGCCGCCGCAACCGCAACCTCGGGAGGATCCTATTCGTCTTATGCTTTGACTGGATACAGGTGGAACCAGAATGATCCTCAGGTCCAGCTCTACCTGAACCCGACTGGTACCCCCTCCGGCTTGACTCCGGAATCCTCTCAAAGTGCCATATCTGCCGCGGCCAATACCTGGGATGACGCCGTAGCCCAGAATATCTTTGCCGATGGAACAACGGTGAAGATCGATTACAGCAAGCAGGTGCCCAATATATTCGCCGGTTCATCGGCCGATACCTTCAGCGTGAATGGGTGGAGGAATTTTGGAAATAGCTATCTCGGTGCGACTGCCTACTGGACCAACGGGCAGAAGGTGAACGGATACTATTCCCTCACGGAGGCGGACACCGTGTACAACCTGGATTACCAGTGGACCACTGACTTGAACACCGCTCAAAATACGGGGAAGCTGGACCTGCAGAGCATCGCCGTTCACGAACTGGGTCATAGTATCGGCATGGGCGATCTGTACACACTGCCGAGCAGCGATCCGCGCAAGAACGACTTTGCGCAGGTGATGAACGCTTACGACGCGCCGCAGAGGACTCTGGGGAACGGGGATATGACAGGGGCGCAGAAGTTGTATGGTCAACCTATTGCACCGGCACCAGATGGTACTGTGACAGTGTATCGCATGTACAGTCCTTCTGCAACAGATCACTTCTATACAACAAGTCTAAATGAATACAACTATGCAGCGGCAAACTACGGATATTCGCAGGAGGGGGCCCTCGGGTATTTCCCTTCGAGCGATATTGATGGAACAATTCCGTTGTATAGGATGTATAGCCCAACAGCAAAGGATCACTTCTACACTACAAACTATAATGAATACAGTACAGGTGCTGTGAAAAGTGGGTATCAACAAGAAGGGATTTTTAGCTATATCTATCCCAATATCGTCGATGGAACTGGTATGCTTTACCGAATGTATAGTCCGACTAGCACCGATCATTTCTATACATCGAATTTCAATGAATACAGCACCTCGGCGGTCAAATGTGGCTACAATCAAGAAGGCTATCTAGGGTATGTTTATTACAGCAACTAATGAGGATTCTAAACAACCTTCAGTTAACATTGGCCATATTGGAAATATGCGATGGCATGCAGAGGTTTGGGGGGGTCTTTAGGAATTCCCTAATATTCAATATTTTTTTTGTTTAATAAATCTAGTATCAGCTCCTCATGGTTATGAGAACTCTCACGAATCAGATCAATAATAGTACGCCATCTTTCCCGATTTAGTTTTCCCTCAGGATTTTCGCATGACAACAATGCTTTTTTGTAGACTTCTACTGTTCTTCTTGCTGTATCGTTCCAATTAAATTCTTTTGCTCTATCAAACCCTTTTCTTATCAGGCTCTCCCTTATTTTCTCATCTCTTAGAACTACAAGCATTGCTTCATATAATTCTTCTTCATTTTTTGCATCAACCAATATTGCAGCATCGCCTGCTACTTCAGGAATGGATGTCGCATTGGAAGCCACTACAGGAACTCCGCAAGCCATTGCTTCCAGTATCGGCAAGCCGAAGCCTTCATAGAGGGATGGAAATATGAGCATTTTTGCACAGTTGTATAGCAAAACTATGTCCTCATCATCTATATAATTCATTATTCTTATTTCCTCTACTTTCTTTGTTAATTCTACCAGATTGCGTCTCCTTTTTCGAGATGTACTTGGGCCCACTATAACAAGTTGTGGTGGGGATGCCATTTCTGATATGATTCGCATGTATGCGATGACTGCTCTCTTTATATTTTTATGGGGAAAGTCTGTACCGATAATCAATATATATCCATCTGATAATTTATATTTTTGTTTAAAACCGTCTAGTAGCTTTATATTACTGATGGGTTTAAATTTCTCGTCGATGCCATGATAAATTACTTCAATCTTTTCTTTTGGAACTCCAAGATTGTCAATGATTTCTCTTTTATTATGGTGGGAGATTGCAATGATCTTATCAGCTAACTGGGCGGATAACTGCATGACCATTCGGTACCTCTTTGCATCTATCTCTGTATCAAAATAGTTATTATTATTATACAATATCAAATCATGCATAGTGATCACGGATGCTCTTGCCTTTAGCAGCAATAATAGGTCTTCTACGGTAAAGCATTGAAATGTCTTATGAAAGACATCTATCTTTTCTGAATCTAGCAATATGCTCATTGAGTCCGTGCCATGTCTTCTTGTAAAATTGTCTTTCAATTTTATTTCTTTTTCTGGTAATTGTGCGCTATATACTATATATTTTTCTTTTTTATCTGTGTTTTGTATAAAGTTAATCAATGCCAGTATGTATCTTTCTGTGCCTGTCAAAATATTTCTTTTTAGGAGCTGGCCATCGATCCCAATTGTAATATAATCATCATAATGTGATAATACTCTTTCAAGTATTCTCTTTTGTAAGTTCCTCAGTGGATTGTGTTCGCAAAAATCCTCTACGAGTTCAGTGTATCGTGGATATCTATCTATTAAGATTTTTCGATTTTTCTCCTCCAAAATTGACTGTATATCCTTGAATGAGGCCTTACCCTTATGGTATACAAACGCTTTTGTACAACATGCATGAATATATCCGTTTTCATATGCGCGCATACAGAAATCATTTTCTTCATTGTAACCTCGCCCATATATTTCATCGAAAAGGCCAATCTCATCTATGACTTTGCGCTTGACGAATAGGCAAAAACCAATTCCTGTTGGTAATTGAATACAGTCCATTGCCAAATCACTTCCTGCTTTGAGCACTAAATCAGCAAAATCTTGTATTGTAAGGCCTTTTGGTATTTTATTATATATATTGGGATTAGGCACAGAACATATCGTGGCGTTATTTGATAACGGAGTAACTGTGGCAATCTTTTCATTTGAATAGGCACAATTGAAAACTTCGTCAAGCCAATGATTGGTTACAACTGTATCGCTATTTAGAATTATCAGATCTTTCTTTGAGCGCAATGCAGCTGTATTTACAGATTTTATAAATCCTTTATTTGTTGAGTTGCTTATAACGCGTATATTATCAACACTACTCTCAATATATCTCAAGTAACTTTTTATTCTCTCATCTTTGCTTTTATCCTCAACAACAATTATATTATAATCAATATTATTATCTGTGCTCAAAATTGATTCGATACATCTTTTAAAATCCTCGTATGCGTCGTAGACAGGTATTATTATATCTATACTCCTATTTTTCTTGCTATTATCATTCCTGATTATATTCCATGTGGTTTTCCTTTTCCTTGAGCAGCGCTTCATCGCTATTTGAATAAATGAAGTTATCCCCTCTTGTCTGATGAGATTGAGGCTTTTCTCAGCTAAATACGTAACCTTCGAGATCATAGATTCTCCATTCTGGTTATTTTTAATTCATTTCAACCCATATTTATAGCCGATCCCTAGCAATCTTTGGCTTCTATCATAGTATCCCTTTGGAGTAAACATGCCCGTGGATAATGTGCTAAGCAACATCAACTCATGGAGTGGACTGCGCCCCTGATAGTAGACAGATAGTTGGGCAACAGTATTTAAGGCGATCTCCATTTCGTACTGATCCGGGGATTTGTAGCCCGGAGCTGAATACAATATTTTCTTATAGCATATCTTATAAATAAAATAAAGTATGTTTGAGGGCATCACGTTTTGAATTCATTCAATATACATCCTCTACCGTCTGAGTCTAAATAAAGCTTTCAGCAAACGCATTACTGTGTGGATTTCCTTTCAGGACCTGCTAATTTGGATCTATGCTTTTTGAGACAATCAACATAATATTTGGTATATATTGGACACTGTGTCATGGCAAAGACTTTCTTAAAAAGCACATTTTCGGCATGGTCCTGGCAGAGCAGCCTCTCAAGCTTCGAAATCCGTGCCTCGTGCTTATACCACTTGCCATTGCCGCCGAACGCTTTTTCGGGATTCTCAGCCAATTCATCTCTCCATCGAGATGGTAGACCGGGATGGATACCGCTTTCGCGGGCGATCTAAGCCGGAGACTGGCCCATCTTCAAGCTCAGATATTTCCGATATCTTGACGTCTGGTTCGTAGCGTTGCCTCGTCTTCTTCATGCACTTCCCCCTCTGAGTTGATGTTGCTTAACTCATAGTCCCACTCGAAGGGGGTTCACTTCCACTGTCCTTCACCTAGTCATCGTTAAATGGGCTGTGCCCCATATCCTAAGACTCCCTCCTGCTGATAACCAACTTTTACGGCAGTCACGCTGTATTCATTATAGTTTGTGGTATAGAAGTGATCCGTCGAGGTTGGGCTATACATGCGATATATCGGTATGGTGCCTGCTTGGGAACTGCTGTATATGTAACCTAAGACTCCCTCCTGCTGATAACCAACTTTTACGGCAGTCACGCTGTATTCATTGTAATTTGTGGTATAGAAGTGATCCTTTGAGGTTGGGCTATACATACGATATACTGGAAACGGTGCATTTACAGCGCTTATGAATACAGCCAGTGAGTTTGACCATCCTGATGTTGCACCTTCGCTATCTGTCGCTCTGGCCATAACACTGTAAGTCCTTGCACCACTCCAGCTATGTGATGCACTCGCACTTGTTCCTGAGTTGACAAGCATGGTAGTTGAGGTAGTCCCGTCTCCCCAGTCGAAGGTGTAATTCATCTGGTCTCCGTCAGGATCGGTTGCCGATGTGGAGTAGCTGTACGAAGTGCCAGAAGCGCCCGAGCTTGGACCGGATGGGATAGAGGGAGTATTAGGTGGAAGATTGGAATTACTAAAGGCCACATCGAAATATCCGAAGCTGTATGAATAGGATCCACCGTTAGCGCAGTTGTAGTTCATATCCATTTTGAGCTTGAAAGTCCCATTAGGATGTGCAAAATCGATACCCCAGCTGTTCAGCACGATCCACGAATCAGTAGAGTCGTCCCAACCCACTACTGTTACTTCATGCCCGCCTGGATATGCTCCCTGGACTTGTCCACAGTAGCTATCCGGGTTCCAGTTACCGGAATTGGACGACCAGAAGCTCCAGAATGGCTGGAAGTCAGGCAAGTAAAAACCCAGAGTCACTGCCTTGTTTGCATAAAGATAGCTCTTGATATTGCTGATCGCCTGAGTTGTACCGACACCGGAAGTTTGGATTTCATGCCACTGGATTGACGTTATCGGGTAGTTTGGAGTGGTTGAGATAGAGCTGGCAGGTACGCTTGTCCCAGCTGAGCATTGTCTCCCTCCATCCTGATAATAGGCATTTGAATTAGACCAGGGGATGAACTTTCCTTTTGTACTAAAGAAGTTCTGGAAGCCTGACTCCCAGCCACCACAACATGCCCAACCATATCCTGATCCGCCATTGTAGTTTGAGTTGAGGTACTGGATCGACAGGCGATCAAGCACCCCATTCTGGACATCGTGAGCAACCTCTATGGGGGCCATGCAACCCCAAACCCAGCAATTACCACACGAGCCTTGATCTCTTTCGCTGCCCAGATATGGAATATGGCTCAATAGGCTGAAAGACGAGGGGTAGCTGACTCCAACTAGGCCTTCCGGGCTTATTCCGGCTTTGGGCAGATTCTTAATGGCCTGTGTTCGCTGGTTCCATGCATCTTTTGCCATAATGGGATGCTTTTGAGGAGCATAGGTATTATGGCCAAGAATGTTGCCAAAATTGTAATTGATTGCATCCTTATCGACCAGGTTGATGGTATAATTCCCTGTGCCTGGACTGGTCTGGCTCCATTTCGAAACCTTATTCTCTGTTACTGTGTACTTTCCAGCCTCTAGGTTATTGAAAATATATCGTCCCGAATCGTTTGTAGTGGTTCTGACCTCCTTCCCTTCATGCTCCAGGATTACCGTCCAACCCGGAAGGCCAGGTTCATCTTCTGCTCTTATGCCATCACCATTTCTATCATTAAACGCCGTCCCGCTTATTGATAAGCTGACCCCGGTCAATTTCGAGGAATCGTTTTGAGGAGCAATGCCCGGCTGGAATGCCGCATCTGTCGTTCCTTGAATATTTTTCGACGATGTTGCATCCTGATTGATGGTTATATTGTTCCGGGAGCCGATTCCTTCTGCGTGAGATGAACTATTTGAAATCGCAGATGGATATGAATTGTTACTCTCGACATGATCTAAAGAAGCACCAGTGGACGCAACCAATAGAAGGGCTAATAAGCCCAGAAGAAGCGTAATGCATATTTTGTTATTCATTATCATAACACCTCATTGATTTTAAACTGAAATAAACAAAAACAGATATCAACAGATTCGCAAGCGTGTTCTCAGAACGATTCCTAAATAACGAAATTCGATTTTCTAACTCCAGCAATTACATCAGCCCAGATGAAGAATAGCTGTCTTAATATATATGGTTTGTGGGATAATATATGAAGTTTTGCTATTATGGTTACTGATCTGAAAGCGAAAAGCACTGCTTGCATGACCTCCCTGCCATTGGATTGTTCCTGTTTTCGAAAGGCTCCAAGATCATTTCCCGTTGAGCAATGTCCTCGCTTTTTTTAAACAGAGTTCATATTTTCTCCGCCTTCCCGTTCCCTGCGGCAGCAGAGAACATATTAGATGGACATGCAACCACATCACTGCCTGCCACACGATGGTACTCTGCATCTCTATTATGTCTCTTTACAGGGCACTTATGTATGCCCGTTCACTTCTCTGGTTCTCATTCAAAATGCTAAATTGGCTGAGAAGAAATGCGCTATCATCTTTTATATCACTAAAATACTTTTTTAATAATAACACTCTTGCGATACATAGTGCATTGATGTCGCTTGATATCCCTACTGTGGAATAATATCTGCAAAGAGGCTCTCCGATGTGATAGAATTCATATCTCTTGGATAGCCGTATGAAAAACTCCAAATCTATAAATCTGGGAAAGCTTTCATCAAAGAGTCCTACTTTGTCAAAGCACTCTCTCTTTATCATGGCCGACAGAATCCCCAGGCCAATAACCTGATAATCCAGAGTCTCTCGGTTTACAATGCATCCCATTCTCACCGTAGGTGATGTCCAGTAATTACTCCGGCCATCTTCGCCAATTCGCAGCATATCAGTATATACTATGCCCGCATCCGGCTCAGCTTTCCTAAATGCTTCAATCTGTCTTTCCAATTTTTCCGGCAGCCATTCATCATCGCTATCCTGAAAAGCGATATATTCTCCGCGTGAAGCCCTTATACCGGTGTTCCTTGCAGCCCCAGCTCCCCGGTTCGCCTCATGTCTGATGTATTTTATCCTGCCGTCATCGAAGCTCGTCACAATTTTCTCTATTTCTTCTGTCGAGCCATCATCCACTACTATTAGCTCTAAATCCCTTAAGCTCTGGTTCAGAACGCTTACAATGGCTCTTTTTATCAAATGACCTCGATTGTAAATGGGGAGAATTACGCTGACTTGAGGGCTAACCATTGCTTCTCTAGACGAATGGATATATTACATATCTGACTGGTGAAGTCTACAAGATGTCTCTAAGATTGATACATCTCGGCCTCTTCTTCAAGAGCATCCTTAAGCATATAAGCAAACTCCTTTTTGTCTTTCCTCGGTCTGTTGTTGAGCACGGCACTATTAAGTGAACGTTACACATCTGCCAAGAAGCTCCAAGAAATGCCTTTGGATATTCTTATATAATGAAATTTGATTATCTAATCCTAGCAATTATATCTGCCCAAATAAAATATAGATGCATTAATATATATTTTGCCTTACTGATCTGGGATAAGGATCATTTAGAAATAATGCTCTTGCGCAGTTTAAGCTCTTCAGAAGACGCCTGCTTTGTTCTGGCCGAATGTCCCTTTTTCGCAGATTCGGAGGGGAATTCGATTTAATGATTGGCAGCCTCGCACTCTGCTGAACGTGGTCCTTCAATTGCTGGCAGCGCTCATCCTCTCGCATTCCGCCGCATGTCTTCCATCTCTCCCATCGCCACAGTCTTGTCGTGATTCTTGAAAGCTACCTATCAGGTGGTGAGTTGGTTTTCTGATGTGGTATTTAAAATCATCGATATTATTCTAATAATTCTCTCAAGATATATCTCATATTTATAAAAAATTTTTTCAAAATTTTGCTTCTTGCTGCCATATTTCCCAATTTTATACCTACAACATATAACGCCCCTTCTTTGATGGAATTGAGTTCATCAAATGCGGCAGAGCTTTCATTTTGCTGTCTATTGGAGTCGGTTATAATTGATCTCATCAATCGATGCATATCACCATAGCAATATCTCGAAAAATATTCTGGCCTATTTCTAATAATTGAGATTATTATATTTATATTTGCTTCATCAGCATGATGAATGTCCAATTTTTTGCATTCACTATTTAACCGATCTCTGTAATAATATAAATATTTAGGAATTACATCCATCTCGAAACCATTAGCGAGTAGCTTTAACCAAAGTCCCCAATCCTGTGGCCCTTTGTTGTCTTCTGGCCATCCTCCAATTGATCTTAAGGCCTTGGATAAAAAAATACTATTTGCATCTCCCTGCGCATTTTCAAAGAATAATGAAGGCATGCAGGGCCCAAGTGGCCTGTAGCAGCGATCTGTCATGTAGATGCTTCCTGGATGGTCTGATAGATATTCTTCTAGTTTATTTTCTTCTTCATCCTTAAAGATTATGTTATAACAAGATAGAGCCGCAACATCACTTCGATTTTCCATACATCTTACAAATGTCTCCACCATATCCGACATGGGCAAATTATCCGCGTCCACTTCAATTACATATTTGCTATCGACCAGTTGCAGGGCGCGGTTGAGGGCTTTGCCAATGCCATTAGGTTCTCCACGGAGGATACTTATTTGCGGATAATTTTTTTCTATTTTATTTAGGGCGAATATAGCTTCAGGATCAACGCTTTCATCGTTAATCAATATTTTCATGTTTTTATATGATTGATTGGTTAATGCACTTAAAGTCTTTTCGAGATATGCTGCCGTTGTTATATCGCGAGTGGGTATTATGATTGTTACCCACGGCAATTTTTGATTGTGTTCTTTACCAAACGTCACTCGTTTTTCTCTTGTTTGCATCATAGAGCCATACAGATCAAGAACTCTATTTGAATTATCGATTTCAGATGATTCTTCATTATCTCCTGGTTTAGTATCAGAAAACTCATTATTTAAAATACAAACATCATTTCCGTGTTTCCATCCACGAAGCTCAACCCATTTGAGAAGCACCTCATTAGATGATATCTGGAGGTCTGCATTTTCAAACGCGTATCGTTCCATATAGTCTATTTTAATGTCCTCAGAATTGGGATAGATCTCACTGATCTCCTTTATCCAGATCCTGGGACTCTGAAGCTTCACAACGATAGTTGATCCCTTATATGATTTAAGATTTTTATTCATCCTTATCGGGATGAAGCCTATTCCTTGTTGATCTGAAAATTCAATAACATCGAAGCGATAATTGTTCTTGTTTATTAGGATCTGAAGAGCTTCATGGAAAAGAATACTATTCATCTGCAGTTTCAGGCTTTCAGAGTTTTGACAATCTGCATTATCCAAAAATCCCAATGAAGATGTATTTGAATCTTTACATAATTTATGAACGCTAAATACGGATATGCCATAGATATTTTTATACTTTTCCGCTACCAGCTCGATATTCTCCGTTCCTCCAATGAGAACGACTATATCCCACCCATTTTTCGATAACAATTTAGCAGTTCTATGGCAATCTGGAGGTAGATCACCCTCAGTAATCTGTTCTCCCTTCTTCGTTGTTGCAATGCATATGCATTTATTCATTGTGTCACCTGAATTCTTCTCTCTGCCATATCATTCCAAAATACATTCAAAAGGATTCAATTTGGAATTGCGAGTTTAATATATAAGAATGCAATTAGTCCCTTTTTTGTACATATAGCGCTCCTTGTTCAATTAGTCACCTGCTATAGGTCGTCTTTATCTTTCCGTGCAGGGCTATTGCGGATATTCTTTAGCTCCTCCTTAAATAAGATTATTTTAGTTAGCGCACCCTTAATTTTATCGCGGTTTTTAGATGCCTGAGTACCGCTATCGATATTTTGAGAGGAAAGTTCGTCTAATTGACTCGTTAGCTTAATGATATCGTTTTCACGTTTTATTAATGCATATTCAATTTTCTCGGAGAATAGGTTTGGCAAGTCACAATTCTTATACCAAGCTAGTATTTCTCTATTTTGAGGGCTTATCTTCTCCAAATTTGCCGGGATATTCTTCTGAATATCCTCCCAAAAAAGGCGTTCATTGCGGCTTAGATATTTATCCTTATTTATGATAAACTTCTTTATCGTATCTTGCATATTTTCATCAACCGAAAAATCGCATAAGGAGATATCGACATCCTCTGTCATTAGCCCTAAAAGAGTTCTTGAGCATTTTTCGCACTTCCCGCAATTATAGTGTGTTCGTGATTCCCAGCAAACTTTTATATATTTTAAATACGATGGAGTTTTAACAATCTGCTTAATTTTCTCCTGCCGGGACTTATCTAACCCAACAACGGAACATTTTGTTGCGCCCCACGATCCTCCATCATCGGCTAAGATACTTACGGCACCCGTAATATCTTTGCCCGAAGACGAGATAAAGAGATTACCGATATGGTTGTATGCAGTTAAAGGTGCACATTGGCCTAGCAGCATCAAACCGTGACTTACAAGCCCCCACCAGGAACGGATAGTATGCTCACGCTTAAGGATAGAATCATCAACAATATGCCTCATATTCGATTTAATAAAGTGAGCTTTTTTTCCTTCGTTCTCTGAAAATTGAGTTATCCTTTCTTTATATGTATTCCAGTACTCATGTTTGTTTAGGGGTATATCTGAACCCCATATTGTGATAAGATCTAGTTCTAAGCTCTTCTTTATCGAATAGGAATATAATGAATCGATTCCTGCACTAAATAAAAGTGCATCTTTTCCCGTCGAGTATTTCGATTCATGAACCTTATTGATATGAAATTTCGTCGAAGATTGAAATGAATTGAATTTAGCTTTATAATTCAATTTAATTGCCTCTAGACTTTTCAGATAATTTGAATCGATCGAGTCTAGATAAATATCCGATCCGGTAGCCCACGCCAAGGTAATTACTGTAGAAAGGATCGGGATACACAAAATGCTTTCGTCAATGCTTTCTATATCCGTGTCATATTCAGCAAAAAATTTATTGTTTATGATGTATTTTTGAATCCCCGCAGAGCATGCTAATTCTGCGGTAATCTTATTACCATTTGCACTGATATTTTTGATTTCAATACTTTTCAGATCTTTCATATGCCTCGAACATATTACAAAATTTTACATTGTGGCTTTAAGGATCATTTTCCGCACTGGACCATTCGTCACTACCTTATTCCTGGCTGAGATGTTCGATAGTACTTAAAGTGATCGGCCGTTTGTGAATGCATTCCAGTCAAGTCGCTTTAGATCCAAAATTTACAGTCCAGACTTACAAAAGTGTGCTTGCAAGAAATGCAAATATATGCACGCAAAGGCTAGCGAAAGGGGAGATCTTAATTTGAGGCAGGAATTGAAGCAATATTGGGACTTTCATCTGCGCTGCATTCATCACAACATTTGCCGGAATAATCGAGATAGGAAATGGCAGGCTCCTCACAGTCCCTCCGTGAATCTGATCCGACTCTCGCAAAATGAATGCTACCTACTTCAACCACCACAATCATAGTGGACTTCCGCGTCAATATCTACACCCATAATCGCAGGTTTAGCGATTCTTGCGGTCTATTGGGACAACGATGTGCAAGAGTTCAGAAGTAGAATGCGATTTACTGAAGGCGAGAAGGTGAGCCTGCTGTGAATATGTAATGCTTTTTTTTTAAGTATGGGAACAAGAAAGGAAATGCTGTCCTCTTAGAAAATTCTCGTTTATCCGATTTACCTGTTTCTATGCCAGCCAAGACTTCGGGACAAAGCCAATGCAAAGCCTTTAATTGTTTTTTTGCGTAATTCGGTAAGTTCCTTTTCTGTAGATAATAAATTCTCCTTTGCTCTTTCGAGCTCACTTGAGAGTTCTTCTATCTGCCGATCTCTTTTAGATAAAGTCCTCATCATTGCATCAATATAATGATCATTTTTGTTTCCAGAAATATAAGCTTTACATATCCTTACTAGTTCATCTCGTATCTCGCTTATATCAACAGGATTCGGCTCCGGATTATCCCAATTTATGCTAACCTTCCCATCTTTTATATCGTCCAATGAATAGTGTCTCATTAGATTGATTAGACCGCCAAAGCGAGGATCATTAAGATCGCTATTTATAAATTCAACCGGAGTTCCAAAAGCAAGGCAAGGCAAAGCACAGTGCAACCGTGAGGTTACGACCATTTTAGACTGAGCATAATTATCGAGTAAGCTTTGCGCTTTGGCAAAATTTGCTAAATGGCCTGATGTGCCGTCATGCGAATGAGTTATAAATTTTACATTCTCCTTTATATTCTCCGGAATCAGATCTTTGACCTCGTCATCCACATCTACTAAACAGACGTCATCTCTTCTATTCTTAAATCTATTTTTTAAGGTTAAGCTTAGGCAACCCGAAAAATATGAATTAATTCCTTTGTTTCTAAGGACGTTTAATGTGGATAGATCCCTACAACCTATTGGTTCGAAATTTTTATAATATCTAAGTGATTCTTCATTGGTAAGTTTATCAATCGAACTGCCGTAATTATTTGAAATATGGAATGAAATGATTAGCGGCTTTAAATTGTCCTTCTTTATTGGCCAGTTCTCTGGATTATGAGTAAACCATCCGTTAAGTATGATGTGCGTAACCTTATTTATATTGCTATAATTAATATGATCCCTATCTATGTAATAATCGACCTTGGGGAGGAATTGTCTAGCTGCAATACTTTGAATCTCATCTCCAAGATTTCTTGTGCTATATTTTAGCAATGCATACTTAGGCGTCATCTTGGGCATCCTAGGACCAATTCCTAACCAAGCTTATGTTTCAGCCAAATAGAGTTCTAAGAACCTTGGCTTTTATAAACATGTTCCCAACATCATTGGCTTCTCGATAATGGACGAAGACATAGCTTGACGCGGCAATCTTTGCACGCACGAAAGCCAATGGAATGTGGTCATGAAATACGTTCGCCAAAGTCCCGTAACATATATCCCCTGTACGAGCAAGATAGCGAATAGATGTCCCTGGAACCAGACCAAATTCCTTCTGATAATGGAAGCGCTATCTTCCAAATCACAACGCAATATATGCGATACTTCGATGAGCATGTCTTCCCGCAAGGCACAAGAAGACGACAGAATTTCGACCTCGTTTTAAAAGGTGGCAATAGTATCCTTAATTGTGGTTGGCGCGAATTTCTTATTCAATTGGTGCGTTTTTTGTCCAGCAAAGGGTTCAGAGTGAATCCAATGAGATTTTCAATTGTAGCTCCTATCTATAAGGATTCTTCCACGGAATTAGAGTTATTAAATGATCCCTGGTTGAATAAAACAATTTTTTTGGAAATTGTAATCTTAGACTACAAAGATGATCTGAGGATCAGCGATAAATTTAAGCTAATAAAGAGAGATGATAACCTGAGCTTTTCTGAAGCACTTAATGATGCAACACTGGCCTGTTCAGGAGAATCGGTTCTATTCTTTTCAAAAGATTCATCCCTTGACAAAAGAAAATTGCTAAATTATTTAAGTAAGTCGGTTAAACATAATAATTGGGGCATTTTCATTCAGGATCCTTCAAAAGTCTCTGCTCGAAGAGAGGGTCCTGCTTTTCTATCTTCAGATATCTTTTTGGCAAAAAGGGACTGGATTGTAGGATTTGGTGGCTTTGATGACCAGTTCATCTCAGAGCCTTATGTTAACAATGATCTCAATTTTTCCGCCCGCAATTTGCTATATAAATTTGATGTTCTGACCGAAGCCGCGAGAATATTCAATGCCAATCCGGATACTTTGAAATGCTTGAAAAAATCTAAAAATTCTGTTTATGAATGTGAAATAGAAAACGAAAAGAGAATATTAAGAATCCTGGAGCGACCTTCTGCCAATGTGGATTTAGTTGAATGCGAAATCGATTGGATTGACTACCTAACCGACCGGGGCGTTCCAGCTCCAATAGCATTGCCTTCCATAAATGGGAAAAAAGTGGAGATAATAACAAGGCCAAACACTTCATTTATAATATCCTGCTTTACAAAAGTAAGCGGGCATAACATTGATACAAGAAATGACTGGGATTGGAATGACGATCTTTTCCAAAAATGGGGACAAATTATGGGGCTGCTGCATTGTCTAACTAAGAACTATAAATCAGGCCGATTTATCAAGAGAAACGATTGGAATACGGGACGTTTCTTCCAGGGTGAACTAGATTTTCTTCCCAAAGAAAGTAAAGTCCTGAAACTATGGTGGGATCTATTGGATGAACTGTCATCGCTACCAAAAGATGACGAAAATTATGGACTCGTTCATAATGACATGCATTATAATAATATTCTTGCTTCTGGTTCGCAAATAACTGTAATCGATTTTGATGGTTGCGCATACAACTGGTTTGCCTGCGATATCGCCATTGCATTATATGAAGCTCTCTGGACGGTTCCCTATTCTGAAAGAAATGAGTTTGCTGTGCGGATAATCAGGAATTTCTTCTTAGGATACAATAAAGAAAACCATCTAGATCAATATTGGATTTACTTAATACCTAAATTTCTTAAATTCAGGGAAATTTATACATATCTGATATTTATGAAAGATTGGAACCACAATATCTTGACATTAAGCCAGAAAAATGTTCTTTCTGTCAGGAAGAAACATATTGAGATGGAGATTCCTTGTATCGAAATTGACCTGGATAATATTACTCGATAAAGAATATTCCTGAATATGCTAAAGAAATTCCAATTATTTGCAAATAATTTATGAAATATCTTAATCATGAAGCCCACATTCCTCGCTTCGCATCCGATACTCTGGAATTTGCCAATGGTTAATATATAAAAGATTTTTTAATAACATCTATCTGAGGATTCCTATAAACCTACCTTGCCTTTTAATATGAAAATGTTTATATACTAATAAAACTATTACATAATATGGATTCTTTTACTACTTGGATGT
Source organism: uncultured Methanosarcinales archaeon (assembly GCA_903871465.1). Lineage (GTDB taxonomy): Archaea > Halobacteriota > Methanosarcinia > Methanotrichales > Methanotrichaceae > Methanothrix. The sequence goes on along the minus strand of CAIQHB010000044.1, from coordinate 245 downwards.
TGCGAGGGCTTAGTGAAAAGCAAGGAACGTCTCGGTTGTTAAGGATATCGAACTTGATCAACTGGGTGCCGATCCGCCTGATCCTCGATGAAATGTATAACAATAAGACCGAGAAGGGTGGAAGACCGAACTGCGACGTTATTTTGATGTTCAAAATTCTCATCCTTCAACAATGGTACGGCTTGAGTGATTTGGAGATTGAAAGGCAAATGTCCGACCGCATCTCATTCATGTCATTTCTTGGT
>CAIQHB010000043.1 GCA_903871465.1 uncultured Methanosarcinales archaeon | reverse complement strand
TATAGGTATTCTTGGCCATTTATCTTCTTGATGCGAGTGAATGATTTCATGTGCATATTTAGGCACATAATAGTATTTATATATTTCGGTTAGAGATAGCGAAATGTATCATAGTATGCCTAAATTACGGGGAGGTCAGGGTTATAGCTAGTGCAATGAGCAAGAAGAGACGAAAGACAAAGCCAGAAAAAAGAGACGGTACAAAATAACTATAACCTAAAAAAGCTCAATATATACGGGTGTTATCATGTTTGAAAAGATATTGGTCGCGATTGACGGCTCAACGCACAGCGAGAAAGCCGCTGCCGCGGGAATAGAGATGGCCAGGCTTTACGGCGGCGCAATTACCGTCCTTTATGTAGTGGACATCAGCAAGGAGTATGCCCCCTTTGGGGATCTGGTCTCAAAAATCGTCGAGGATCCCTTTGCAGCCATGAAGGAAATACTGCAAAAGCAGGGCGATGAGGCCATAAAGCGAATAGAAGAGATGGCAAAGACGGCCGGAGTTTCGGCAACTAGAGAGATCATTGAGGGCTATCCCGCAGATACCATCATCCGAATTGCAGAAAAGGAGAACATGAGCCTCATTGTTGTCGGCTACATTGGTGCCTCGGGTCTGGAGCGATTCCTCCTGGGAAGCGTGGCCGACAAGGTAGTTCACAACTCCAAGGTGCCTGTGCTGGTAGTGCGATAAATTGGCATCTTATCTTCATCGAGTGGCAAACAGAATTGGCTTAAGCTTGGGGTGAGCTATGCCGCATGACTGCGAAGGAATGAGATCTCATCATCTCTCATCATCTCTCAGCTTCATGGCTTCGAATGGTCTTTTCCTTTTCTGCTCGACACCGCTACCGGGTCCACTTTGCACCGCGCAAAATCGGCGTGCTCTTGCTTTGCGGATTCTGGAGGTGTTCTCATGAGGTTTGCCCTGGCGGAGAGACGCAATGGCCATCGAAATCAAATCATCGAAAATGTATGGGATGCTCTTTGAACGTACCTATGAGACTAGCAAAAGGACTTGATTCACAAAATGCAAACTTAGCATCATCTATATGTACTTAGAGATGTATATTATTATAGTAGGTGTTGAGGAGGATTCTTGCCCTGTTGATAGTTCTGCTAGTCGTCGCTGCGGGAGTAAGGGGGCATCCTATGAGAGCCTGACGATGATTTCTGCCGATCCATACGGAAATACATATAGACAATATCTGCTAAAGTATTAATTTGATGCTCACAGATCTGATACGAAAACATTGGTTTGTCAACTAAGGAGGAAATCTATGAAGAACAAAATAATTGTATTAAGCGACATCCACATCGGTGACAATTCGCCGACTTGTTGGTATCAAAAAAGCGTTCATGAACCGTATTTGCTGGCAATTCTCGATTGGGTGGCAAAAGACGCGAATGTGAGCGAACTCGTCCTGGCAGGTGATATTGTTGATACCTGGACCTATCCGTTCAATGTTCAACCGCCAGGCTTCGCAATGATCGCCTCGAAAAACCCTAACGTCTTCGGGCTGCAAGGAGGGCTGGCAAAAGCTCTCGATGCTCTAGGCGGAGCTGTGACGTTCATCCCTGGAAATCACGACATGATGGTAAACGAAGCTGATGTTTCCTCGGTAAAGAGCCCAGGCGGATATCATCTCCGGTTCGCCGGAAAAAATTACAATCCAGGGGGCGATTCACGCACACTTGTGACGCATGGCAACGATTTCACGATGTTCAACGCTCCCGATTTGACTACCAAGTGGGCCCCCCTGCCTGTTGGACACTTTGTAACCCGGACTATTGCCACATATTGGCAGTCTCATTTGCAACCCGGCAAAAATGTATCGGATTTAAAAGATCAGGGTTATCCCAATGGCATAGACGCACTATCGATCATCCAAAATGTGCTAAAGAATCTAAGTGTATCGGTTTCTGCAGCGCTTATTGATGGCATCGCAGGGAAAGAAGATGTGTCGGAATCATTGCCGATTATACTCGCGAACGGCTCAACGACAACGTTGACAGAGGTTAAGGCTGTGTACAACCAACTCTTTTCCAGGTGGGTGGCCGAAAACGGCGGCGGTGAAGATGGATTGCTCGTTGCCACAAAGGCTGCCTTGGCCGATTATGACGCTTCGTACATGGGTTGGTTCGCGCAACGTCAGGCCTTCAGTAGCAATGCTCAGGTGGTGGTCATGGGTCACACTCACGCGCCCATCTCAGGACTTAAGGGATCATTGGTTAGCTACATAAACTCAGGCTTCGAGTGCCCATCCACAGCCGACATGCCAAATAAAGCCATTTCCTTCGCCGTTGTCGACAAGGACTCATTAGCTACGCAAATTGAGCAAGTCGTTCACCAAGCTAACGGCAGTTTTGCGATCATTCCCTGCCCTGCGCCGACCACATCAATAGTCATCGCGCCTTTCATGGACTTTTCGTGTTACGTGATTATTGACAATTCCCAAAATAACCAAAACCTCACCCTCGCGAGCAGCCATGTTGGTCACGGTCACTTCATTAACCTTCCCCTGCACATAGCAGCGAAGTCGCATTTGACCCTGTGGTTGCAGGATTATCCCAATTTAGTTCCACCGCACGGTTCAGATGCCGCTGTCGTATACCGGGCAGATGACGGTACAAATTATGTCTTCAATTTTGACTGCCCTACGGGTATCTATCCCAATAGTTGCTCCGGAGGAAGCAGTTTCCAAGCAAAGGCCGGGGATGGGGCATGGTTACCACCAGGACAGGTCCCGCAAAAAGGGCATCCCCTCTTCGTCAATTTTAAAGTCATGCCTGGTGCGGCCCAAGGATCGTTTACAGGGAGATGCGGTCAGAACTCGTCGGCGGTTTCGGTGGCGGGTCTTCAGCCAACAGAGTCCGTCGTGCTCAACGGCAAATCGGATTTGTCGAGCTGCATGGTCGCAAACGACAATGGAGCGGTCTTTGGAATTCGTCTTGACAAAGTGTCAGGAATATATGAGTACCAACTCAGCGTTGACGCCCAAGGGCCCAAGGGCCTCTCATCGGGATCAATGTATTTGTATTTTACCGACCAGAGTGGCGATCGATATTTGCTGACCGTTTTTGATCACACACGAAAAACGCATACATTGAGGTACAACAGTCAAGCGCCGGCGATCATGAAGATTGAGTGGAACAATAAAGCGATCCATTAGGATTTACCAGGCGGTGTCTTCCCATCCAATGGGAAGAACCATTTGGTTTAACATTTATCGAATATATGGCGGAGTACTCCGGTGATAACTTATTCTCGCTGCTCCACTCCCGAGATTATCAAGGATGGAGAGAGTGTTAGAGGATTTTGTGAAGCAATTGAATGAATTTATTCCATATCTACCCACCCCTGCCTTGGCAGACCTACCGACATAGGCCTTCCTCAGCTACAGCCCCAGTTTATGGCCCTTCTCCAGCTGCTGAATCTGTTCCTCGCTTTTGGCGGTCAATTCCTTGAACTGATTGATAGTATCCCGCATTTTGGGCAGAGCTTCCTGCTTATAGGTGCTGATGGAATCCAACGCTTCCATGACATCGGCAAAGGCGGTCTTCAGCGTCTCGACAGAGATATTGGCTTCCATTGATCCTTTCTGGATTTCCGCCCCTTGTTTCTTCAGCATTTGCGCGTTGCTGCTGATGAAAAGATTTGTGAGATCATTGAGCATTTGAATCTTCTTCAGGACAATCTTCTGGTTATAGAGAGCACCGGCAACCATCACTGAGATTCGCAAAGCGGAAATCGTCACGTTTTTGGCCCTTTCTACCCCGCGCATCAATTCCTTATTATTTCTGATCACAAGCTCTGTCGCCATTACGCCCTGCTGATTGACGACGATCATCTGCTGCATATCCATAAACCGCTGCCTCAGCGGAAAGAGGACTTCCTCAGTGACAAACTTAACTTTTTCCGGGTCTTCGTTCCTGGCTTTGGCCGCTTCGATCTGCTTTTCAATCGATTCGTCCATCAGGGTGCCGAGCTGGATCTCTTTCATCAGTTTTTTAGTCAAATCACGCATTGCCTGCTGTTCGATTCCCAGAGTAGTATTATCGTTTTTCAGGGTTGCATTTCCTTTGTCCAAAGAGACAATGATATCCGCAATCGCCGAATCTGCTTTTTGGTATTTGGCAAAATAGGCCCTGATCGGGTCAAACAGCTTGCCCAAAATGCCGGTCTTGGTGAAATCAATCAGGCTGGGGTCCAGGTCTTTTAATTCCCGCTGCAAATCCATCAAACCTTTTGCCACAAGGCCGCCTTCATCGCCGTTTTTGGACAGGTTCCCGACTGTCACCTGCAGCAAAGAATTTTTAGTTGCCGCGAGTTTCATCGAGTCCGCCCCAAAAGACTCGATTGACCGTAGGATATCCTCCTTTTTGGCAAATTCATCGATATCCAGGGTCATAATTTCGGCAACATTGCTTTCCGCTACAGCTTGAAGCCGGGCTACTTCTTCCGGCACCGGTTTGACCTGTTCTTGGACCTCGTTCTTGATTGCCTCTTCGTTGGGCACCTCCATTGTAAAAGCCATCTTAACCCTTCCTACATTTCCGCCATAAAGAGATTGCGCAGTTGATAAACAACGTCCTGGGTATCGGCGTTAATACAGGCGCCCTCATTGATGATGGAGATGGCTTGCAGCTCCGGGATATCCGCATTGTAGCCAATTGTGTCTATGGGTATTCCAAGGTCCTGCACGATTTTTCTAATGTCGTCCAGCGAATGGCCTGTATTGGATTTGCCGTCGCTGAGAACGAAAATCCTCGGCCTCAGATTGGGATCGGCATTGGGACCCGCAGCCTTCTGATCTATGAGCATCTTCATGGCGACTGCAATCCCATCAAAGGTTGACGTGCTGCCGCCGGCCTGCAAATCCTCAACCGCACCGGCAAACAGGGACCTCTGGTTCAGATCGAATTTGGCAACCGGCAGATCGATATGGACATCGTTGGAATATGATATCAGGCCAACCATATTGTCCTTGCCGATGTAGTTCTGACCTTGGAGCAATGAGTGTTTCAATTTATTCAGCGGTTCGCCGTCCATGCTGCCGGAAACATCGACCACAAAGACTGCGCAAATAGGTTTACCGGCGTTTTTCTTTTCTTTCCAGAGTTTTTGGGCTTGAATGATCACATCTCCGCTGACGGCACTAGCTCGGGATTGGTATTCATTGAAGCCGTTAAAGCCATATTTAGTGGCCAGGGTCTGGTACTTTTCCTGCTCTGTGAATTCAACGAATTTATTCAGGATTTTCATCTTCTCAGCCGGTAGCTCGCCGATCGCATACATTGGGCTGTCATGTCTGACCCCAAAGGGAGTAAATTCGTAGGACCTGATATCCGGTGTATTCATATAGGTCTGGTATTCCAGGATAAAACCGTCCAAAACACCTGATTTGGCGGATTCCCTCAGTTGCAGAGTTGTATAGGCGACCACAGGAATATTGGTCTGGAAGCCCTCAAACCCTGCTGCTGCCTTGTCGCTCAATAAGTTGCTGCTGTCAAATGTCTGCAATGTTGAAATCAAGAAGTTCAGCCCGGTTGAACTGGCAAAAGGATTGGTGTAGCCCATCTCCAGTTCTTTGTTCGCGACAGCATCGACAATCGTCTTGATATTGATTGCCCCGTATTTTTTTACCAGCTCGTCTTTCTTGGCTTTAGTGAGCAGGATCCCGGCCACATTGCCGGCAAGTCTTTTTTGCACTAACTGGGCTTTGACCCCTCGGGAGACGATCATTTCGCCCCAGAGTTCATTGGATGGCGTGAAGGCATCCGGCAAATACTTCCCGGAAGTGATATAATCGGCACCTTGCCCGGAAGGCATTCCTCTGAGCGTTACCGATACCTGTTTGCCGTCAATCATTATTGCCGCGTTATTGAAGTCTTTGGCCACTTCCGTCAGCCAGCCATCAGTACCGCTGCCAGCTTTTTCCGTTGAGGAAAATATTTCGATGTAGCTAGGTGTGCTGCTGTTCACCTGCGGCGGGTATTTGGAGATTTCGGGCAAGGAGTCTTTCAGGTCTGCCTGAATGTTAACCGGGACCTTCTGATGCGTGACAGTATTGACATTGATTTCGGAGATGATTTTATCCACCGATTTAGGCCCAGGTTGGAAGAAAGAAGATGCCACTAAAACTACGAGAAATACTACAACTGCCGCTCCGATTACCTTTACAATTACGTTCTTGTTGCTTTTGTCCAGCATGCTGATGCCCCTCCATTCAATTCTTATAGTTTTTTGCCTGTTTGATCAGATTATCGATCTCGATCATGCCGGCCATTTGCTCCAGTTGGCCGCCCTCTATGCAGTTTAAGTCTGAAATCTCCAGCAGCAGCTTATCCAGCTTCAGCAGGATCTGTTCATTATCTTCAGTGGCCGCTTTCACAAAAGAGATATACTCGCTATAAACTTCAAACTTTTCCTCCATAAATTTCTGCGAAAAGGCCCCATCGTCATGTTTTTTTCTGATGAAATTGTAGTCTCCTTCATCGAATGCATCCAATTTATTGAGGATGCTGCGAATATTCATGAAGAATATATCCTCCACATCGTCGATGACCGCATCAAATTTCTGGTAGCTGATCTCTGAGGCACTGAATTTCTGCAGAAGCATATCCCGGATAATTTTATTCTTTTTCTGCAGCCGCCCAATCTGATCAAGCAGCAAATCAACGGTCTCTTCGAATGTCTTGACCCCCCGGTGAATCTTCAGGGCTTCAATATAATCTTCCACCGTCATTTTAGTGGGTGGAATTTCTTTCTCCGGTAAGGTAAGGAGCTTATAATTGCCGTAGATTAACCCGACGCCGCTTAAGAAGATGAATGTGATGCCAAAGGCGGTTGCCAATGCACTGGCCCCAATAACTATTCCGCCCAATCCTGGCGAGAAGGCAATTATGTCGGCAGCGGCAATGCCTGAATTCAGGCCCAATAGTTTAATCAGCTTTTCTCGGTCCATGTACTCTTACCTCAGAATTTTCTGTGCAGATCTTCTCGCAATATACTTCAGAAATATGAGGCCCAGGACGACGTGCTTGTACTCTGGGACGTCCATGTTGTTGAGGAGTTTATCGGCAGCTGCCCAAAGGGTGGCCATCAAGCTTAATGTAGCCCCATTCTTGATTTCGTTGTTGCTGCGTTTCACTTTTGCCATTGCCCTCTCCTTGATTAAGGCAGGTCATTGCATTACCTCAGGAAATAGTTTTTGGATGAATTCGTTATTAATTTGGTTTGAAATGCCTTGATTGATCCCTGGTAGCGTGCCAGTTTTGATGCGAATGTGCTGGAATATCAAGTAGCTGGAACTAACTTGCCATTCACGATAATAGCAGCCAGGTTATTTCTTTGCGAGATGCTATAATTTAGCCCTTTATCCCCAAGTCGTAGAAACTTCAGGAGGGACACAGAACTATGAAGATATCAGACATAGGAGATGATTATCTAACAGAATAATTTGGGTAGTCGCATCTGCGACCAACCAGCTCTCCTTTGCAGAGACTTCATTAGATTACATTCGTGGTATTACCTTTAGCCGCGTCCATGCTCGCGGCGGGTATGATCATGTTCGAGATTTCGGTCAGATTCTGAATTACAATGATGTTCAAGGTTACATTCTGAAACATGATCATGTTCATGGACCCATTGGCCATTTTATTAGGCATATTCATGGGCATAGACATAGGCATGCTCATTTTCATCGGCATTGCCATGTTCATCGGCATTGTCATGTTCATCGGCATTGTCGAGTTCATCGGCATTGTCGAGTTCATCGGCATTGTCGAGTTCATCGGCATTGTCGAGTTCATCGGCATTGTCGAGTTCATCGGCATTGTCGAGTTCATCGGCATTGTCGAGTTCATCGGCATGCCGCCTTTATCTGTCAAGGCCATTCCGCCAAAAGAGAGGACCATTAACATTGATAACAATACCAACTCTGTCAATATGAAACTTCTCATGTATCCTTATTACTTTCCCCAGTTAATATAGCTTATCCGAATTCAAAATTTCCCACCCTGGCCAGACTATTATGATTTTGGAGCGGAACATATTCACGACCAAAAACTTATCATGCCTGGAATCCTGTTTCAAGGCAGAGGAATTGAGCGATGGGATATGAAATCTCGCTGAACATGGCCTGGGAGGAGATGCAGAAATTGGCCTTCCCTCAAAAATGCACCATATCTCTTCTCACCAATACTTATGAGATAAAGATTGCCGAAAGAGCAGTTCTAAAGCCGCCGTCCGGCCTTCAGGCGGACGAGGTAACAAGCATTCTCATCCTCCGCTACCTGGTGGGCAGATCCAAACGCGGATTTTGTCTAAGCGGCAAATGGATCTCCTTTAAAGAAACCGAAGGCGGAAAGCTCTTTTGGCCCAATTTTTCGAAAAGAGCCATTGAGCCGCTTGTAAAATGCTTCGAGCAAGATCCAAACGGCCTGATCAGGAATCTCGTGGAGAATCTCTCTGGCAGGATGGTAGACGCTGGAGATGTGGCGGTCGAGGTGGAGACGTTTCCCGGTGTTTTCGTCCGGATCATCTTTTGGAGAGGCGATGAGGATATACCTGCTGAGGCGACAATGCTCTTTGACAGCAGTCTGACAGAGGTGTACATCATGGAGGATGTGGCGGTGCTGCTCACAATGGTGGCTGAAACTGTCTCAGAGCTGATGGGGCGATGAAATATTTTTGGCGTCTGGATTTATTAATCGTAGATGGCAGGGCAAGAGCTGATGACAGGCAGGCTCCGGGCGGGGGCGCTGGTGGAACCAGAAGTTTAAAAAGCATGAAATATAGCTAAAGTATGTGTAAAATAGGGGAAGCCAAAGCATGAGTGCGTCACATGTCATTGAATGCATATACGAAGATGGTGTCTTCAAACCGTTAAAAGATGTAAATATTAAAGAAGGCACAAAATTGAAGATCAGAGTAGAAAAGGAAGACCTGTCCGAGTATCGCGGTATGTTTGGCAAGGCCTCCGCAGAAAGACTTCAAGAATTAGAAGGAGATGCCTACCTTTGATCTTTGTGGATACAAATATTTTCTATAATAGTATATTCGAGACCAAATTTACAGATCGTGCTCTGAGATTCTTAGAGACAAGCCAGGATCTTGTAACATCAGCAACGGTCATACATGAATTGATCTATGTATCCGTCCGCGATCTTTGCGAAAAACGCTATGGAACAAAAAACTATTCTTCGTATCGGAAAATGATAGCTACCAAAGGGTACGCTCCATTCCAAGAAGAAATCTCCAGGCTTTTCCAATTTATTGAGGCCAGCCGCATTTCTATTATCCCGGTCAATGATGATCTTGAGGATTGGAAGGAAATTTTGTTAAAATACAAGCTATTGCCATACGATGCTCTGATAGCTTCCACCTGCAGGTCCAATATGATAACGAATATCGCTACTTTCGATAAGGATTTTAGTAGAGTTGATTTTCTAGAGATAGCCGAGATAAACTGATTCGTTATCCTTTCTGACCACAATGACGAAGCCCGTTCGCACGACTATCTCTTCCGGGCCAGGCAAAAGGAGCTGATGACAGGCAGGCTCCGGGGAAAGGCGGAGAACGCGGACTGCCACTGATTATTGCCAATAAAGCTAAGCTGTAAAGATAACTGTTAAGTCCTATCGAGTAATAGAACTCATTATGTTCTCGGAGTACATCGGCGCAGCTTTAAAGCGAGCCAAGTACGAATCCCTGGAGAATGGCTCATACATGGCCACTGTAGATGGCCTCCGGGGAGTAATTGCTACCGGAGAGACTATTGAAAGATGCCGGGAAGATCTCATCGAAGTCATGGTGGAGTGGATTGCCATTCGACTGCAGAGGGGCTTTGCCATTCCGGCCCATGATCTCTGGCCGATACATTAATTATTGCATAAATGTGAGAGAGTCCAGAAAGGGCAGGCTATCTCATGAGTAAACGTTCCTCCGTCCAGAATCCAATGCTTCGCTATGCTGAGCAGATCGGCTGAAAGAAAAGCGACTGAGTGACTAAGATTTATGCTTAGTATTTTGGTTTAGTTCAATTTCGATATATATTTTCGCTCTCTTTTAAGTTCTTGAATGCTTAATTCCGAAAATCAATGGCTATAGAAAGACTTCATGGGGCCACGGCGATTTGAACGCCGGTCACAGGACCCCCAGTCCTGTAGGATACCAGGCTACCCTATGGCCCCGCACGGCGGAGCTTAGGATGCAGAGGTGACATATAAGCATTTCCCATTAGGCGATTTTTCCCGGCCCCTCAAAGTCATTGCCTCCTATTCTCCTGTCGCCCAATCCTGGAGAGAATCGAGAAGCTCCATGTGAAGAAGACGAATGGCGATGCCCGCGGCCCGCCCGTGGGGATACCTGAGATTGAAGGTACCTGAAATTCTGAATCAAGATCTCGAAGATTTTATAAGCTATAAGAACCAAAGTATGCAGCTTAATTTAAAGGAGGTCAAAATGCGAATAATAACCTTAATGTTTACGCTGCTCATTCTTTGCGCAGTAGGCTCAGCAGCATCTGAGCCCGTCGCTAAAATCAATCAATCGGCCATTGCCCAGAATTTCACTGTGCTGGTGGGCGGCAACGATTCTGCCTACAATGCCGAGCTTCAGGGCTTCTTCCCCCAGAACATCACCATCCACGTCGGCGATAAGATAACCTGGAAGCAAAATACCATGGACATCCATACCGTTACCTTCACTCCGGGCATGAACAAAACCCCCGATCTGATCGTACCGGTGCCGGGAGTAAATGGAAGCCTGATGATCAACCCATTGGTAGCCTTCCCGGCCTTGCCAGCGGGTGGCATGTATAACGGCTCAACCTATGCCAATAGCGCAGTTATGGGGCCGGATGATACGCAATCAAAGAACTTCAGCCTGACATTTACAGAGGCCGGAATCTACAGGTACATCTGTGTCGTGCACGCGGGCGAGAACATGACGGGCAAGGTCATCGTCGAGAATGCAAGTGCATCCATACCCTCACCTCTGATGGTCTCCACCCAGGGCCAAAAGGAGCTGGACAGGCTTCGATCAATGACGAGATCCGTGCATGCCAAAGCTGTAGCATCTATCATGAAGCCGGAAAAAAATGCAAACGGCACGACAACCTACCACGTCAATGTGGGCTTCGGCCAGGGCCAGGTCCATCTGGAGGCCTTCTTCCCGGACAAGATCAATGCCCATCCTGGTGACACCGTCGTCTGGACTCTGCCCAAGAACGACATGGAGCCGCACACCATCACCTTCCTGAACGGCGCCAAGGAGCCGGAGCTTTTCCTGCCCGAGATCCAGCCCCAGGGCCCGCCTCGGATCTTATTCAATCCACAGGTGCTGCTGCCCCAGAATGCGAGCATGCCCTTGACCGACCAGGGGGTCTACAGCTCCGGCTTCATAGATCCGATGATGCCCGGACTGCACTCATTCACCCTGAAGATCGGGAACAACACCACAGGAACTCTGCAATTCATCTGCCTGCTACACGATCAGATGAATATGAAAGGAGAGCTGATTGTCTCAAACAAGGCATAAAGACTGACAGTAATAGAGATCAAGGACTGGAAAGCCAGACGAATAAGCGAGAATGAAGGATAGGCGAACGAAGACGAATGGATGCAGTTCATCGATTTGTCCATTTGTCCATTCGTCTATTCGTCTATTGTCCATACGCCAATATGGCTAAATCGTTTTGTCAGAGAGCCGGTGCCTCAGGCCCGGCCTGAGAAATTTTTGGGGAAATATATCGGTGCTATTTATAACGGTAATATTAGCCGTTCTTCACTCCCACGTACATCATCCAGGCCCCCACGATCACCGTGAATCCGAAGAGCACAATGCCCTGAATTGCGAAGCCGTTGGGCAGATCATGCAGGACCACAACGCCCATGATCACAGTTCCGGCGCCTATGCCTATAACCCCAAGCCTTGCTGAGAAGGGATAAGCCAGGAAGCCGAGGGCAATCATGGCAGCAGCTACTAGTAGCGGCATTGAGAATAGAGGGATGGACAGGATCATATTTTGCAGTCCTTTGCAGCATACTTATAGTTTCTTATGTCTCTTATGTCTCTTATGTTCTTCTGTTATGGTTCGCTACCTATTTACCAGAGCGTCTCATAAATGTCTGAGATGAAGCGGATATACATGGACCACTCCGCCACCACTCCTGTGGCGCCAGAGGTTCTGGAAGCCATGATGCCTTATTTTTCAGAGAAATTCGGCAACGCCTCCAGCCTGCATAGCTTCGGCCTGGAGGCAAAGGAGGCTCTGGAAGAGTCCCGAGAAAAGGTGGCCGGGCTCCTCGGCGCAAAGCCGGAGGAGATAATCTTCACCTCAGGGGGCACGGAATCCGATAACCTGGCCCTGAAAGGAATAGCCCGCAAGAACCAGAAGTCGGGAAAACATATTATTACCACCCGGGTCGAGCATCCTGCCATTCTGGAGTGTTGCCGAAGGCTGGAGAAAGAGGGCTTTGAGGTGACCTATCTGCCTGTGACCAATGAGGGTCTGGTCGAGATTGCCACCCTGGAGTCGGCTATTCGATCCGACACCATCCTCATCTCGGTAATGCATGCCAACAACGAGGTAGGAACCATCCAGCCTCTGGAGGAGATTGGCCGCCTCGCTGCAGAGAAGGACATATACCTCCATACCGATGCTGTGCAGAGCGTCGGCAAGATCCCCACAGACGTAAATAAACTCGGCGTCGATCTGCTCAGCCTTTCCGCGCATAAGCTCTACGGGCCCAAGGGCGTTGGTGCGCTCTACATTAGGAAGGGAACAAGGCTGGAGAGCATAATCCAGGGTGGCGGCCACGAGCGCGGCCTGCGCTCGGGAACAGAGAATATCGCAGGCATTGTCGGCCTAGCTAGGGCTGCGGAGCTGGGGCGAGAGACCATGAGCACGGAAACTGAAAGGCTAACCCGATTGCGCGACCGTCTGGCCGAACTCGTCCTGTTGAAGGTCAAAGAGTCCTGGATAAACGGAACCATGAAGATGAGGCTTCCCGGAAACCTGAACTTCGGCTTCAAGTATGTTGAAGGCGAGTCGCTCCTGCTCTTCCTGGATTCCATTGGCATAAACGTCTCCACGGGATCTGCCTGTTCATCTCACAAACTTGAGCCCAGCCACGTGCTCCTCTCTCTGGGCCTCAAGCCGGAGGAATGCCACGGTTCCCTGAGAATCACTTTGGGCAGGTCAAACACGATGGAAGAAGTAGACTATGTGGCTCTGGGCATAGCTAAGGCCGTGGAGAGGTTCAGGGGAATCTCGGCGCTGGGAAGATAAGCCTTCCAGAATATGAGGAACCTGACCTCCCCAGAGTTTAGGCACACATATGAAGAGCATCCAGGATTTCGCGTTGCCTCTTGGTAATTTCAGTTACAACCTTCTCCCCATCCGGCAAGACCATAATCTTGATCTTTTCGAGCTCTGTTAGCAATCCTTC
>CAIQHB010000042.1 GCA_903871465.1 uncultured Methanosarcinales archaeon | reverse complement strand
TAACAACCGAGACGTTCCTTGCTTTTCACTAAGCCCTCGTAACATCCAAGTAGTAAAAGAATCCATATTATGTAATAGTTATATTAGTATATAAAGCTTTTCATATTAAAAGGTAAGATGGGTTTATAGGAATCCTCTAATAAAAGACACAATAATAATGGAAATTATGGAAATGTCATATATTGCTCTGATTGGGGACAAATTTGCGCACTATGCTTTGCGTGCTTCAAGATTTTCGTGGTGTGCTACATATTATACTAAGGTGCGAGATTTGATTTCACCTTAAGGTTGCTCGCGTGCAATCTTTTATTGTTCTCTCACCGTTTGACCTTACTAAGTACTGGTATCAATGCTAGAATTAGAACCTATTAAGAAAACCTGGACATATCTTTTTAGGCGATTTGAGCATACAAATCTGAAATTAATGTTACTTGATATGATTTGGGATAGGCTTTTATAATTGAGTGATATTTTGGTTAATGGTGAGTCTATGCACATTCCTGATGGTTATCTGGGGCCGAATACATACATCGCATTTTGGATCATTATGGTCCCCATATGGTATTTTGCCGGAAAGAAACTGAGTGCTGAGCTGAGATCAAAGCAGGTTCCATTGCTGGCGCTGGCGGCCGCTTTCTCTTTTGTCATTATGATGTTCAATGTGCCAATTCCTGGAGGCAGCACCGGTCATGCCGTGGGCGGCGCCATAATTGGCATCGTCCTGGGACCCTGGGCTGCAGTGATAGCCATATCCGTTGCTCTGGTTCTGCAAGCTCTGATGTTTGGAGATGGTGGCATTACCGCTATCGCTGCCAATTGCTTCAATATGGGTTTCATAATGCCCTTTGTAGCTTATTATGCTTACAAGCTCATCAGTGGAAGCACCGAGATTACATCTTCGAGAAGGGCCATTGCCGCTGGCATTGCAGGCTGGGTATCTCTTACCTTGGCAGCCTTCTGTACTGGTGTTGAATTTGGGCTGCAACCTATCTTGAATCACACCCCGGAAGGAGTCCCTCTTTACATGCCCTATCCGCTGAGCGTGACTGTTCCTGCCATGGTGCTGGAACACGCCCTGGGATTCGGCATCCTTGAGGCTCTGATTACAGCACTGATATTCGCTTACATCCAGAGAACAGATACAAGTATCCTGTATGGCCAGGAATCCCGGTCGCTGAATAAAAAGCCCAATGTTGCAACGAGGTTTTGAGGTGAGATAATGGACAAGATGTTGAGAAATTTTGCAATCGGTCTGGTGTTGCTTATAATTCTGGCTCCATTGGGCCTTTTGGCCGTTGGCGAGACCTTCGGCGAATGGGGATCAGACGAGATCAAGGAGAAGCTAGGCTATGTGCCCCAGGGCCTGGAAAAGCTCTCCGGGGTCTGGAACGCTCCATTGCCAGACTACGCATTACCGGGCGGCGAGAATAGCGAGTCATTGCCCTTATCTGCTGCTGCGTATATTCTATCCGCGGTGATTGGCGTCGTAGTATGCGGTGGCCTGTTGTACTTCGCGGGCAAGAAGGTTGCCAGAGACTGACCCTTTCTTATTTTTAGATGAATGGTCCTGCTGCTTGCTTCAGGCCCTTATTTCTCAGTTCATATTACTGATAAATCCTGGGAACGCTTTAGAGACCGAACTATGCCGCCTTTATGAAGATCATGTTCCAAAAGATTTATTACTAAGTAACACGCAAATGTATATTGAGACTACTTATGGATCAAGACTTAATGAGAGTAGGCATCTCTCTACCTGAAAATCTGCTTAATAAGTTTGATGAGATAATACTTCAACGCGGATATTCTTCTCGTTCCGAGGGTGTCAGAGATGCTATACGGAGCTATATCGTCAATTATGAATGGATGAGCGACGTTCATGGGGAACGTGTTGGCGTGATTACAATTGTTTACGCCCATTCTCAAAGAGGCCTGGAAGATAACCTTACTGAGATCCAGCATGACTGTGGCGATATAATCCAGTCCAGTCTGCACGTCCATTTGGATCACGATAATTGTCTTGAGGTTGTGGTGCTCAGGGGTGAAGGCCAGGAGGTAAGGAAGGCGGCAGAGAGGATGATGTCCCTGAAGGGAGTGAAGCATGTTAAATTGACTACCACATCTCTTGGCAAAGAGCTTTAGTCAATCCTTCTTGCATGATACACCACCTCGAATTGCCGGATCGAATCTCTTATTCGACCTTCAAAGCTCGTTGGGGCATCGGCCACGCCCGGCAAGACCATTTCCTATTGATAGAGGGGCGATTCCTGTTCTTGCTCATATGGCCATAAAAGCATAGAGGGATACATATAAAAGCTAAATTTCTCTTCATTATTTTGGTATTGATATCGGCCTTTACATATGCTTCCGGAAAGGAGTACACCGCGGATTACTGGCAGCAAAAGGGCAGTGAATTCACCAAAAATGGGTCCTATGAAGTTGCCCTGGATTGCTTCAACAAATCGATCGAACTGGACTCGAAGAATGCCTCTGCCTGGATGAATAAGGGCCTGGCTCTGAGCAGCATGGGAAGATATGGCGACGCGCTCGCAGCCTTCAATGAGTCCATCGAGCGAGACCCCACATTGGCAGAGTCGTGGTACAGCAAAGCCGTTGATCTCGCTCGACTGGGCAGATACAGTGAATCCATTAAGGTTTTTGATGGGGCAATTAAGCTACATCCCGAGGTGGCTGTATCCTGGTATGGCAAAGGGCTTGCTCTGGCAGACCTCGGCCGGTATAACGAGTCCATCCCGGCCCTTGATAAAGCCATAGAGCTGGATCGAGATCTTGCCGGTGCCTGGTATAGCAAAGCTATCATCCTGGCGGAATTGGGCAAGATTAACGAATCTGTTGACGCGCTCAATAGAACTGTAGAACTCGACCCGGAATATGAGGGTGCCTGGTATAATCTGGGCCTTATTTATTCCAATATGGGTGGGCACGGTAGCGCCCTTGGCGCGTTTGACCGGGTCACAGATTTAGACCCAATAAATGCCCAAGGTTGGGTCGGCAAAGGCAATGCTCTTCTTGCACTGGGCAGATACAGCGAGTCCTGTGACTCGTTTGATAAAGCTCTCAAGATAGAGCCGGGAGACGCCAAAGCCTGGTACGGCAGTGCACTTGCTCTACGAATGGCCGGCAGATACAAGGAATCCATCAAGGCCTATAACAAAACCCTTGAGATGGAACCCGGAAACGCTGCCGCCTGGAACGGCGAAGCTCTTGCTCTAGGAGAAATGAAAAATTATAACTCTTCCCTGGAACGGCTGGATAGGGCCATTAAAATCGATCCCAATGAGGCCGGATATTGGAATAATAAGGGCATGGCTCTCAAGGAAACAGAAAACTACAGCGAATCGGTAGTTGCTCTCGAGAGAGCTGTTGAACTTGATCCGGGATGCGCAAGATGCTGGAATAATTTGGGACTCTCTCTGGCCAAACTGGAAAAGTTCGGCCAGGCAATAAATGCCTATGATAGAGCCATCGACCTGGAACCTGAATATCTGGACCCCTGGAATAATAAGGGCATTGCCCTGGTGATGGGATCAGAAGACTACGTTGAGGCTCTCAAATGTTTCGACCGGGCCATCAAGATCGATCCCAACAGCATGGAGGCATGGGTCAATAAAGGCAATGCCCTCAAACTGGACGATCGCGGTACGGAGTCGAATACGGCCTTCGAAAAGGCCAAAAAGCTTGGATATCTGGGCTGATCCAGCTCTGATGATTCTTTTTTTCTGAAATCAGATCGTCTTTTCCAGCATAATTGATCGAGATCCATTCTAATCAGATGTGCTGGCCGCAATTTGGGAAGAGATCCTCAGGCCAGATCCAAAACCGCCATATATCGATGTCCAGACTCTTTGCCGCCTCAATCGCCTCTTGAATATATGGTGTTCATATCTTCAGGAAATGAATCCTCCAGAAAATCTATCCATCAGGAAAGTGAATCATGAATCAATAAGGGCATGCAAAAAATCAGACTGCAAAACAGCCATGATCCCAATCAATTTACATCGACGAAGGGTAAAAGATCCCGTTCATAATACCTTGTGTTGTTCGATTGGCGAAGAGCTGCAATAGCCTTGATGGTACAGAAAAAATGGGCAAATGCGATGCCCTGGGGCGTAGGTCCCCAGTAGATCCCTCTCAAGTCGACTCAGGCTAACATGAGAGAGTCGCAGCCCAAAGCAGCTATCGAGGCATAAGGATTATTACATATTTCCGGATCCATTCAGGGCTTGTACTGGTAATTCTCCGTGGGGAACTGCGCCATGGTGGTGTTCCACTTGGGCTGCATTGTGGAGATGGAAGTGTTCCGGCAAGTGCAGTCAAAGACTCCCTTCTGAAGGCCGTGCTCTTTGTCGAAGTTATAGGAAGGAATGTCGAAGAATCCACCACTGCAGCAGGGCAGCCAGTCTTCCATCCAGGTTGGGGGAGATTTCGATATTTCTAGCTTCATTGTCTTCTGAACTTTAAAATCTCCAATATAGTTGCTGTCCTCCTCGACTATCGGATCCTTCCAGCCTTGCTTAGCCTTGAACTTCGGAGTCTTGGCTTTTGTCATGGGCATGGATAGAAGTTCGCTCAC
This sequence comes from uncultured Methanosarcinales archaeon, assembly GCA_903871465.1. GTDB lineage: Archaea > Halobacteriota > Methanosarcinia > Methanotrichales > Methanotrichaceae > Methanothrix. The sequence continues at coordinate 41,700 of CAIQHB010000042.1, read as the reverse complement.
ATGGAGAGTTCCCTGGGTCACATCATCATCGATATTCATGCTGAGTGATCCTTTGCCGCTAACTGTAGCTGTAGGCGCAGTGCAGTTCATATCAACAGCGATGTCGCCCTTTAGGGCTCGCGCATACTCAACCTGTCGACTCATGGAGGCCGATTCCTGATAGCTCTTGGCCTCGTTCTTGTCCTTGAGGAGAGAGTTGTAGCCTACCGGATGAGCGGCATACCAGCCTGTTCCGTAGGCGAATGCGGTGGGCGATTGAACATTATCATACTGCCTGGTATAAGTGATAGCGCTGCTCGCTCCAGGATATTTTCTCGTCCATAGCCCTGTATTATAATCTATCCAGTAGATGTAGCTACTGGCATGGGTTGTCTTTTGTTCATCATAGAGTATATCGGCAAAATCCAGGGTGCCGCTTCCATGAGCGTATTCCAGCAGGGAAAGGTTGTTGGTATTGGCCTTTGCATATTCCACAAAATACCCCTTTCCCGTCACATCGCTTGTCACATCATTCTTATACTTCACAGCTTCCTGGCCTGGGTTGAAGTCATAGTCTACTGCGCACGATAGGCCTGTAATTATAAGAAGCAAAACTAGTGCTGATCCTATTTTTACCGCTTTGTGTCCCATATCAATCCCTCCTCTGCAATTCACAGATACAATAGCTCGAAATTGCCTAAAGTAATATTTAATCCTTTTCTAGTATGAATTATCAAGCTATAATAATTTCTGATTATCCTTTAATGCTAAAATTTACAATATTTTAGCTATTTAGTCATAATTGATCGACACATTTATAAGTCAGGATAGGATTAGAATAAGGTATACTCCATCAAAGCATAGACAACAGGTGTGCAGATGTTATGGCACGCTTGCTGTCTAATTTTTGCATGCAATATCCTCAATAATTCTTTTTTTCTTCAAGTTTCTTCCAGTTTCAATTAATACCATATGGTTAATATGTATTATTTATTATGCAGAGTTTCTGAAAGAAATAGACTCAAGATTCTCACCAGAACTCCTTCTTTCTGCGCAGGAATAGGTATACGAAGAAGGGCACTCCCAGAAATGCCGTCATTATCCCTACCGGCAATATTACGGGATCCAGGATAGTTCTGGCAACGGTGTCTGCGCCCAATAGTAGCAGCCCCCCTACCAGAGCGGAGGCAGGAAGCAAAAACCTGTGGTCTCCTCCTATAACCATCCGGGATATGTGTGGAGAGACAAGGCCGATGAATCCGATGGTTCCAGTAAAACAGATCACACCTGCCGTGATGAGTGATACCAGTATCATGCAGACGATTCTGGTCCTCTCCACATTCACTCCCAGGCTTTTCGCGGTCTCATCTCCTGTGCCCATGGCATTGATATCCCAGGATTTCAGGAGCAGGTAGGGAAAGCAGATGGCAACTATTGCCGTCACTATCCATACTTTATCCCAGGACGATCTTCCTAAAGAACCCATCATCCAGAAGACTACCTCCTGCACCTGATCTGCATTGCCCACATACTGCAAGAAAGAAGTCATGGCCGAGAAGAGGTACATGATGGCAATGCCGGCCAGGATCATGGTCTCAGGAGTGATGCCCTTGTACTTTGCCAGGCCGTAAACGCTCATTGCGGCCAGAAGGGTGAAGACAAAAGCATTGGCGATGATGATATACTCTCCACCTATAAATCCAGCCCCGAGGACGATGGCCAAAGCCGCACCAAATCCCGCGGCAGAGGCGATGCCTAAGGTAAACGGACTTGCCAGGGGGTTCTTGAGGATGCCCTGCATAACCGCTCCGGCTATGGCCAGGCCCATTCCTCCTACAATGGCAAGCATTATGCGGTGCAGCCGCAGACCCCAGACGATTGTATCCGAGAACCAGGTGGTCTCGAAGTAACCGGGTATGAACCTGGCCAGGATGGTAGTATAGACATCAATGACGCTGATGTCTGCCGAGCCTCGCGTGGCTGCATAGCCGGCCAGGAGAATTATTCCCAGAACCAGGGAGATGAGGAAGAGCATCTTGCGACCTATGAATCTCCGATACTCCATCCTCAAGCTAGAGTTGGGCTTATCTTTCGTAGCGAGAATAGACATCGATTTCGCGCCTCTGGGCGATACCTTACGCTATTATTAATAAATACTTTTGCATTAGTATTACTGGATTCTAATCAATTTAATCTTGTGATGTTTCAAAATCACTCCAATTTGCGGATATTGCATTTGCTCTCAGAATATCATGATCATAGCCATCCAGGAAATCAATTGCCTTTATTTACCCTGATTCGCGATATCTAAGACAATTACACATACCTGATATTTGCAAGTTTATATAATTATTTCTTAAACTTGTATAACTAGTAGTATCAAATTATCTAGAAAATTAATACTTTTTAACATAAAGTAAAACCTTAAATACGTAAGCAATATGCTAATCAAAAAGGCGATGACAATGCATCATTTGAAGAGAAAGACGATCCCGTTCACATCCATCGTAGGCCAGGACGATATGAAGTTCGCCCTGATTCTAAATGCCATCAATCCCCGCATAGGCGGCGTCCTTATCCGGGGCGACAAGGGCACAGCCAAGTCAACCGCCGTGCGCGCTCTTGCCGATCTTCTGGAGAACATCCTGGTTGTAGAGGACTGTCCCTTCAACTGCGATCCCAGAAATCCGGAGGAGATGTGCGATCTTTGCTTTGAGAAGAGCGAGAAAAACCTGATAAAAGAGGTCGACCGTAAGACTCCGGTAATAGATCTGCCTCTGGGTGCCACGGAAGACCGGGTTGTTGGCTCTTTGAATGTTGAGACGGCTATCAAAGAAGGCATCAAAGCCCTGGAACCGGGCATCCTGGCGGCCGCCAATCGGGGCATTCTCTACATAGATGAGGTAAACCTCCTCGACGATCACGTGGCTGACGTCCTGCTGGACTCTGCTGCTATGGGTGTCAATATAGTGGAACGAGAGGGTGTGTCCGTGGCCCATCCATCCAAATTCATTTTAGTGGGGACCATGAACCCGGAGGAGGGAGAGATCCGGCCTCAGCTTCTGGACAGGTTCGGGCTGCAGGTCAGCGTTGTAGGCATCGAGGATGTGGATCAGAGAATGCAGATCGCCAAGATGGCGGAGAGCTTTGACAGCGATCCGGAGGTCTTTGCATTACAGTGCCATGCCAGCCAGGAGGAGCTGAAAAGAAAGATCGCCCAGGCCAGGAATCGGCTCCGTCTGGTGACCATGAGCGACGACCTTCTCAGAACCATTGCTTCTACCTGCATCGATCTGGGCGTCAAGACGCACCGGGCTGAGATCGTTATCACCAGGACTGCCAAGACGATTGCCGCCTTCGAGGGTAGAGCAGAAGTCAATTCTGAGGATGCAAAGCTCGCCATGCAGCTGGCCTTGGCCCACAGGATGAGAAGCAGGCCTTTTGAGCCGCCCACCCTTAACAAAGACAAGCTGGAAAAATCCATGGAAAAGCATCAGCAAGAACAGCAACAGCAACATTCGCACAAGGACCCGGAGCAACATAAGAAAGAAGAGCATCAGCCTCTGGAGCCCGATGATCAGCAGGATTCAAAGCAGACCCAGGCGGCAAAGCCGGATGAGGAGGTCTTCGAGGTCGGCTCGCCCATCGACGTGCGCCAGATAAATATGCCCCACAAGCGAGATAGAATAGCGCGCCGGAAAACCAGCGGCAGAAGAATGAACACTCTCGCTTTACGAAACCGGGGAAGATACTTGCGCCAGAGGATGCCCGGGAACGGCAAATACATCGACATCGCTATCGATGCCACTATTCGAGCGGCTGCCCCTTATCAGAGGGTCAGATCCGGCCCCAATGCCATCCGGGTATTGAGCGAGGACATTCGAGAGAAGGAGAGGGTTGGCAAGACCTCGGCTGTGGTTCTCTTCGTGGTGGATGCCAGCGGCTCCATGGGGGCCATGCAGCGGATGCAGAGCGCCAAGGGAGCAGTTCTCTCCATGCTCATGGACTCCTACCAGAAGAGAGACAAAATCGGCATGGTGGCCTTCAAGGGCCAGGATGCGGAGCTCATCCTGTCGCCCTGCTCCAGCGTGGATCTGGCCCTGAGCCGACTGCAGGAGCTTCCCACAGGCGGCAAGACGCCGCTATGTGCCGGCCTCTCCCGGGGATTGCAGCTCTTGCAGGGTGAGCTGGGTAAGGATGGGGAGACCAAGACCATGATGGTGCTCATATCCGATGGAAGAGCCAATGTGGGAATGGGAGGAAAGATCAAAGACGAGCTGATGGAGATCTCGGAACAGAGCAAACGGCTCGGAGTGCACACCATCGTCATAGATACCGAGGTTGCTGAGGGCTCCTTCATGGACATGCGGCTCGGCTATTGCCGGGAGATCGCAGAGACAGCAGGCGGAAAATACTATCCTCTATCCGGCTTGAGTTCGGAAACCATTTACAGCATTGTAGACGGTGAGCAAAAGCGTATCTTTGAGAACAATACATAGAGCCATTAGTGCCGGGCTGAGAGAGACAGAAGGTCGGATATAGACAGGATTAAGATAGGTAAGGGAACGGATAGAGACTGCATGTGTGCCAGCGATATGAGCAGGATGATTGAGATACGTGGACTATGCAAGGACTACTCCGGCCAGAAGGTGATTGACGGCCTGGATCTGGCGGTTGAATCTGGAGAGCTCTTCGGTTTCCTGGGGCCCAATGGAGCCGGCAAGACCACTTCCATTCGCATATTGACCACCCTCACCAAGCCCACATCCGGGCAGGTTCTGATCAACGGCATAGATGTAGCCAGTGACCCGGCCCGTGTGAAGTCGGAGTTTGGCATAGTCCAGCAGCACCAGAGCCTGAACCGGGATCTGACCATCGCTGAGAACCTGGAGCTGCACGCAAGGCTGCACCATCTTTCCAGGGCGGATCGAGAAGAGCGCATTGCAGAACTCCTGGATTATGTGGAACTAACCGATCACGCCGACTATCTCGTTGACGATGTCTCGGGAGGCATGAAGAGGCGCGCTATGATTGCGCGGGCTCTCATCCACAGGCCGAAGCTCCTCTTTCTGGATGAGCCGACTGTCGGCCTGGATGCTCATACACGCCGCAGGGTCTGGGATCTCATCCGCAGAATGAACTCCGAGGGAGCTACTGTCTTTCTGACCACGCATTATATTGAGGAAGCTGAGGCGTTGTGCAAAAGGGTAGGTGTGCTGCATCACGGCCGGATGATCGCCATCGGTTCGCCTCTGGACTTGCGGCGGAAGCTAGGCATGGTCGCTGTGGAGATGCAAATGCCGGAAAACGGCACCCAATACAGGTATTTCCCGGATAGGGCCACGGCCGGGGTATACATTAAGACGCTGCCTGACTCTGAAAAGGTGGTCATGCGGGAGTCGAATTTAGAAGATGTTTTCATCGAACTCACCGGCCAGAAGGTCACCGGGGATTGAGCAATGGGATCGGCATGGGATTGGCAAAGAAATTGGCAATGGAATTTACAATGGAATCAACAATGGAATCGATAATGGATGCCTACAGCATACTCTGGGCGGACCTCACGGCACTCAAGCGCCGCTGGCCCAAATTTCTCATCACCACTCTTGTCAGTCCATTGCTCTATATGGTGGCCTTCGGTTGGGGTTTGGGCAGAGGGATGAGTCTCAACGGAACGAGCTATCTCGAATTTGTGATTCCGGGCATCATCGCCCTCACTGCCATGACCACCAGCTTCAACGGGGCCGGAAACCGTCTGAATGTAGACCGTCTATTCTACAAGAGCTTCGATGAGTGCCTCATGGCTCCGATCGGGTTGACTTCACTTTTGGTGGGAAAAGCACTGATCGGAGTGGTTCGTGGCCTGATCAGTTCAGTGGCCTTTCTGGCGGTGGCCCTGCTGATTGCGCCAGTTATGCACATCGGCCCGCTGTTTCTGGCCGGTCTTATCCTCACCTGCCTGACCTTCTCCTTCCTGGGAGTTCTGGCGGCCCTTCTAGCCAGATCCCATGAGGACATGGCCACCTTCGGAAGCCTGATTCTGATGCCCATGACCTTTCTCGGCGGGACTTTCTTCTCTTTGTCCCAGGTGCCTGTAGGGCTGAAGTATGCGCTCTATATCCTGCCTCTAACTCACGCCAGCCTGTTCCTGAGAGCTGTGGCACTGGACCAGCCCCTGCCCTGGACATCCTTCCTGGCACTCACGGCCTTTTTTGTGATATTTCTATTGGGCGGCATGATGGCTTTGAAGAGAGCGAGCGTTTAGAGACTTAGTAGCAGGATCTGGATAGGATTATGATCGTTGATCCGGGACCCTGCAGACGGCGGGGCAATGATGTGGATCGAGTTCCCCGGCATTCGAGCTGATGGCTGGCTAGCGGAGCGAGATTTGGTCCTTCAGCCAGCTTTTTTAAAGCAATTTTGAATCGAAGCACCATCTTTGCTGTCGACATCTTTTGGAGCAACTGCAAGCTCCACTTTTCCCTGGTGGGCCAGCAGGCTCTGGCCCTCTGGCCCAGCAGTCTGTCGATGGCGGCTAGGCGGGCCGGGAGCCCGGAAGGGCGCTCGCTTACGGGCGCGGGAGTACGCAGCTGCATGATTGCGACCATCTACCTAGGCCCCTTGTACCTTCGAACAAATGGCAGGGAACTGTTGGCCTGATGGATGCCCTACAATTGATCGTGCCCATATCTCCGGAGGGACGATAGGAAGCATGATTAGTCCCGCAAAATGGCCCTGCATGTCATAAGATAAGCTGGCGCTGTGGGGCCACCCCTTCCTGGGGGATGGTAGCGTGCCATAATTGCTGTAAATTCGCAGTGGCCCTGTATCCTGATTTCTACTCACTCCTCTAAGGATAAATACCTATTACCAGTTATCCAATCCTCGTTGATATTCATCATGATGCAAACCGCCACTCTCAGGAGAGATTGATCGTTTGGGTATGCCCCTGATACGCGACTTCTTCGTTTCAGCTCCTTATTGATTCTCTCCAGGCCGTTAGTGGTTCGGATCCGTTTCCAGTGTGGTCTGGGAAATGATTTATAATTCCAAAGGTCGAATCGGAAACTATCAATCGTATCCGCAGACTTTTTGTATCCTTTATCGTCAAGAACAACTGCCAGTTTCTGCATCTTGGCCTCATCTTCAAGAGCATCCTTCAGCATATAAGCAACCTCCTTCTTATTTTTCTTCGGCATGTTCTTGAGCACGGCACGCATGAAGTGAACGTTACACATGTTTCGACTATGCCTCGACTGGGTCGAGGCTGCCACCGACGTAGTCGTGGCACGTCGAAACTCTCGCTGACTTCAGTCAGCGATATCTGCCAAGAAGCTCCAAGAAATACCTTTTGGACAGCCGCTTGTATTCCTTTATGAGCATCAGATATTATTAATTTGACGCCTGTGAGTCCTCGAGCCTTTAAACTTTCAAAACAACTTTCCCAACAGGATTCGTCTTCGCTATCAGCAACAGTGGCACTAAGAATCTCGCGATAACCATCTTCGTGAATAGCAGTAACAACAAGCAATGCCTTATTTATGTATCTTCCATCCGTTCAGACCTAGAAGTAACTTGCATCCACGAAAATATACGGAATTGATCCAACAATAGGTTCATCAAGAAACTCTTTGACTAATTTATCAAGCTTTTTCGCGATTCTTGAGACTTCTGAGGCTGAGATATTTTCCAATCCGAATTTGGAGAAAACTTTCTCGACTTTTCTGGTTGATACTCCTTCGAGATACGATTCGGCTACAGAAACTCTTACAGATTCCTCTACCCTAGAAAATCTCTCGAATACCTTGGTTTTGAATGGGAACTCCCGGATTTGGGGTTTATCAAGCTCTATTTCGCCGTGAATGGTCTTGAGAGATCGCGGTCTTGTTCCGTTCCGATGCGCTTTTCTCTTGCCGGTGCGTTCGTAGTGGCGCGCCTGGATTTGATTTTCGGCCTCATGCTGCATTACCTCATTCAGAAAACTGGCGGTTAGCTTTCTCATGCCATCTTTTCGATCTTTCACTTGCAGTGAAAGAGTCTCGATCTCCATCGATCGAGACATCGATAAGATAATCTTCTGCTAAGTCAGATATATTCATGGCTCTGTGTCCCCCCCAAAGTTTGACGACTTGGGGATACAGGGCTAAATTATAATATCCCGTGAAGAAATAACTTGCCGTTGTCTGGTGAACTGCAAGTTGGTTCTTGCTACTGGATATTACTATGAAATTTACATCAAAACTGGCACGCTACCCTCTATCCTTTTCTAAGTTTCCAGACTCCGGCACATATGGGCCGGACTTAGACTGAATTGCATAATACTTGCTGGACTACACATTGCCATTTATCAGTCAAAAGATTTATCTAGCAGATAAATTATGCTGTGATAAACGACACAGAATCAGGTAATTGACCGTGCTTGTTCATCAGTCAGAGGAGGGATCATATGCTCGAAAAATTCGTCAAATCATATAGCGGGCCAAGCCAATACCAACATACCGCCATAGTTCGTCATAAAGGCATTGTGATTGCTTTTGCCATGGACGCCGAGCAACACATCTGGTACAGCATTTTGGATTTGGGCAGCAATGATGCAGGGGCTGAAATGGCGGAGAAACCCAAAAGCTTCCTCGATGTGGATGGCTGGCAAAGCACCCCGACAGAATTGATCTTTCCGAACGAGATCGCCGAGGTCGGTTTTGGCGTTGCTGACCAGACCATGTTGCCCACCTTCAAGAAAAACAGCTCCCAACCTGAAGTTGAAGGGACCGCCCTGCCTCCCGACAAGCCAGATGAATATGATTACTTCAGATCCACCACGGCCCGGTTTACAAAGGGCGTGCCATTCCAGGTTCTGTCAGACGGGCGATACGTCTATGTCTTCCGGCAGGCGATTGGAAGCACCGATCTTGAGTCAATGGTTCATGGATACATAAGTAAAGATGGTCAAAGTCACCTGCTGGTTAGTAATAAGGAAGGCGTTAAAGGGTATGTTGAATTCAACAAGGATAAGAAAAAGAATGAGTGGGTGCCGGTATCCGCTGATGAAACAACAGTACCCCTGGTCAATGCATCCCTGCTCGTTGATCGGTTCGTGATGGTCGGGAATCAACTGACCCCAAAAATGGAAGTGCGCTACCAGCGCAGTCGGAGCAAGACGCGCCCGGCCAGCCGCAAGGACAGCCTGGGACCCAAAGATCTGGAGGGCAATATTTTCTATGAACCCACGCAGGAACTGAAATTCATTGCTAACCTGAAAGATGGACATTTCTCAGTGCTGATGCTCCCCACTGCCATTGCGGAGATAAAACGCTGGCAGATCTTTGCTGAGAATGGCATCACTGGAAGGTTGGATTCATATAACGTGGAATGCTCGTCGGATGGGCTGTTCAACACACGGGGCACTCAAACGTATACGTGCGAGAAACACCTTGATGTGTATACTCGCCAATCGGGCACTTGCCCTCAATGTGGTAAGCCCCTTATCCCGCGCCTCGTGAACAACGGGTACTCGGAATCAGCCCTGGAATTCAGGAATAGTAACGATAACATATGCATCAAAAACAGACCAGAGCTGAATTTTTCAAAAGCGATAACGATTGAGACGTGGATCAAGTTCAGCAAAGGTATGGGGTCATGCGTTATTTGGAGGGGTGATGCCAATAAGGGACTAGGCTATTTGTTGGCCATTAATCAGGACAGTAAACCTGGTTTTGCCATTTCGATCAATGGAGTATGGGTTGAAGTAGTTTGGGAACGTGCGATGAATAGGGATACCTGGTATCATCTTGCGGGGAGCTTCGATGGCAGCAATGTGCGGTTTTTCATCAACGGCGAGGAAACGAAAATAGCCGACAAACAAGGTGAGATCTCGTCCTCTGAAATGGATCTCAATATCAAATGTACAACTTCTACTCAAGATACAACCTTACCCCTTGCCGTCATTGATGAAATCCGTCTCTGGAAACGGGCCCGCTCTAGTGCGGAATTGAAAGAAGATATGCACCACCGCTTAACGGGGCTGGAATCGGACCTAGTGGGATATTGGCGCTTCGATGAAGATAGTGGCAGCGATATCCACGATCAGACCAATAATAGGATCGATGGAACGATATATGGTGCCGAATGGATCGGTTCCGACGCGCCAGTGGGAGAGCATTCCGGCATTGAGCGTACGAGTTTTGAGATCAAGGGGCGAAGTTTCAAATCGGGTCCCGCATGTCTGCTCTATTACCAGCAGAGCAAAACTGTTAGCGGATATTCCGGCGAAGAAAAGCCGCTTAAGAATACAGGACGCGTCATGCTGGCAGTGGCAACGAATGATAAAAGCAATCCAGATAAGAACAATATCGCGGCGCTCGATTTTAGCGTGTCCTCCAGCGGAAGGCTGACACAAATACCGGATAACCTAGAGTTACGACTACTCAACCCAGAAGAGATTGTCACCAACGAATCCATCAATGAGATGCTCAAAAAAATCGATGATCTCGAAAGCCAGATTCCTGCTAAACAGCAAGCAGTTGAAGGGGCGAAAAAGGAGTTAGGAGAAGCGAAGGATTGGAAGCAAATCAAGGCAGCGAAAGTTCTTTTTTATAACAAGAATTCGCCCGATCAAATACTTGCTTTTAGCTTTGGGAACTTTTCTGATATTTCACAGAAGTTTATATTCCAGCTCGATAAGCATAGTTCTATCGAGGATTACACCTATAATGCGCCCCAGGAAATTCTCGTGACTCCGGATTTGCCAAAAAATCGCTGGATAATCGAAGTGCAACCCTGGAAAATCGCCGATGTGAATAAAAAAATATCAGACGCTAAATTAAAATTGCAAAAAGCCCAAAAAGCGCTGGCCGATCTTCTGGCAGTAATCCAGCCGCTGAAATCTCTGCGGATGAGCGGTGCTTCGGTGATTATGCCGCACATACACACCGATGCCCTCGGGCTGACGATCTCTGGAGGCCTGCTTGGCTTCGCCTGGACGAACGATGCACCGTTCCTGTTCGATAGCGCCACCGGCTCGCTGGCGTTGTATTTCCGCGGCCAAGACGACCAATTCTTCGTCACTTATTACGATACCTTGACAGAACGCGCGAAGGCTACACTACTATCCAACGGAAAAGATGCGGTATCTTGTTTCTCCACGTCCACAGCATATGATAAGATATCCATTGAAGTCGGAGACGATAAAAACAAGAACTCCGCTGCTTGTACCGTTTCGATCTTTTATGGAGCGTCAAGAGATGATTTTGTAATCAAGGAGAATTGGAATAACGTTCCACGTGCTGCGCAGGATTTTTCAAGGATCCTGAATGGACAAGCAACTGAACACACTTATGTTGGCTCCGGGCAGAAAACGAAAGATAACGAGTTGACCTTGTTGGATCCGGGCGCGAAGCGCTCTATTAATGCGGGAGCAATCTTGATGGTCGGGGAGGAGTGCATCACGGTGAGCAAACAGATCTTTGTGGGTGATAAGCTCATTCCGTTTGAAGGTTCTTTAAGAGCCAATGAATCCCAATCCTTGCCTATCTTTTGTGTGGAATACGATTACAATAATGCGACTTGCGAGGGAATCAGCGCTGATCTTTCGAAGGGCTCTATACTTATTCGGGCGATCACTGTCGGAGACAGCAAGATGATGGTTTCCAATACCGATCTCCAAGAACCCAATGAACTTGTGCCGTCTCTGGTATGCAAATGGACCGCAGCCGCGCCGGGCATTATTGTCTCTTTAAATGACGGAAATACTTTTGCGGAGGCCGATGCTAATAAAATCAACGATTTCGACGCAGCGGGTGATCTGGCGCTCGAAGCCTGGGTTCGTCCTATGCGCATCGAGGGGAAGGCGCAAATTATCAAGCATTGTTCCTCTAACTCCAATTACCTGCTTGCGTTGGAGGAGTGCGGCCAGGATGGAACTGAGACTTTCGACGGCAAAACCTGGATAGAAATCCATTGCATGGAACCACTAAGTGGGACCTTCACGGTTGAGGCATGGGTGAGGCCCGATGATACGAAAGCCATTATAGGTATTATGGGCTCACGTAGGCCCAAAGATTACGGTTTCGACTTAAAGTTCATGGAAGGGAACAAGATCCATGGCGATATTGGCAATGGCACAAATTGGATTACAACGACTGCTGATGTCGATTTCACTTACGTGGTTGGTACATGGTATCATGTTGCCTATGTGGTCACGCCGTCAGGCTATAACATTTATGTGAACGGCATAATACAGGGCGATCCAAAAAAATTCCAATCTGGTGGCTGCATGCCGTTACTATTAGATGATACCCATACATTGATTATCGGGGAAACAGGACAAGGTAATGAGTATATGAAAGGAGCAATTGATGAAGTGCGCATTTGGAAACGGGCTCGCTCGCAGGGGGAAATTCAAGCCGATATGTATCGCCATTTGAATGGCGCTGAAACTGGCCTTATCGGCTACTGGTATTTGGTAGGCAAAGCGCCCAATATCAGTGATTTTACCTTATGGGGCAAATTAAGCGAGAGAGATGAGTCTCCGCTACAGGCTTACAAGGTAATCGCGGGCGTCGGTGGAAAGTTAGTGAAAACATGCGAGAACATATACACAAGGAATTGGACACATCTTGCCGCGGCCTTTCATCAGGCTTATGGTCTTGAATTTGACGGCGACGATACCCTCAATTGTGGCAACGATACGACACTCGACATTAATCAGGACCTGACAATCGAGACGTTTCTGCAGATCACGTATCTGAACCGTCAGCGGGTCATCATTAGGCGGGGCGAGTTTGGTGATGGAGAACAGCATGTGCCTTACTCGCTCTCCCTCAATACTGCTAATCTGTTAGAGTTTGCCTTTGAAGATGTCAATCAGGTAGTTCACAAATTTCCCTCCAATGCGTTGACAGCAGGATTCCATAAAGTGGCGGTTACACGTAAACGCTTAAGTAAGCAAGATAACAAAAGCATCGATCCTAACAAGCCTGATTTGTATTTGACGGCTTGGGATGAGATTAATTTCTATGTTGACGGGGTTGAATATGGGTCAGCCAAATACGAGAGTGTTCAGCCTGATAGCGATAAATCCCGCCAACCGGTGGATGTGGGAAACAGTAATAAGCCAGTGATCATCGGTAATAGCTTCAAAGGCGTCATTGCAGAGGTTCGCGTTTGGAACACGGCCCGCGATCATTTCCCAACGACAGACGGTAAATTCTTTGTGGTTGATAAAAAGGATATCGGTGCCAGCATAAATGGCAATGAACAGGGATTGGTATCGTGGTGGCGCTTTCAGGAAGGCAAGGGTAACAAGGCCTTCGATTCCAAGAGTCAAAACCACGCCACTATCACTGGTGCGCAATGGGTCAAAAGCCCCGACCCGCAAGGCTCCAGCTTGAAATTGTATATCAATGGCCAGCTGGAAAATACAGAGGCGCCCGAAGATCCTACCGTATGGGCAACTTCTGTTCCTCAATTCATGCTGGGAGCGCGAAAAACACCCACTACTACCGATCAATACTTCGAAGGCGAGCTGGAGGAGGTGCGCATCTGGCAAACCGCTCGCACCGAGGAACAAATTCGGGACAATCTCTTCCGCCGCATTCAGGGAGAGAAGGAGGATCTGATCGCCTACTACACCTTCGATGCCGAATCAAATGATAATATTTCCGATTACTCTTTGCGCAGCAATCATCTCGCATTGAAGGTTGGGTCACATTGCCCCGCAAAACGTGTGCTCTCCACTGCGCCGATTGGCGAGGATACACCGCAGGTGCGAAGCGCCCTTATGGACATCCGCACACCATTTAGCGGGATCATTGGAAGCACCCCTGGCAGCCAGGAATACGCCGCTATGGAGTATGACAGTCAGGGCAACCTGATCAGTGTCTTGAAACGCTGTTACAGCTTTATTCTGGATGGCAACTGGCAGATCATTACCGGTTATAAGGTCGGCGACATGGTGACTGAATGGGTTGGTCAGGTGCAGTTTGCGCCGCAGTTGATCGGGTTCGTCGAGGGCGCGCCGCCAGTGCCGAGTGAAAACCTGACATTGTCCAATTACAACCAGGCAAGTTCTATTGAACTCACAGAAGCGGAGCAGACCACTTACACCTACGCCTCCTCGAGGAATAAGGGTATCGACATGTCGTTGAATTTCAATCTGGGCATTGGAGCGAAATTTAAAACCTCTGTCGGTTTCATGACTTATTTATCAATAATGGAATTTGATTCGGCGATTGGAGTCAAAACCTCGGTTGAGCGATCAGAAGGCTGGCTAGAGGATGCCAGCACCAGTGCCAGCCGCACTACCGGTAAAACCACAAGGCTGGAACTGCGCGGTCGTGTGGCTACATTGGAGGAGGCTAAAGACGACCTGATGGGACGGCGCTTTATGCCTGATAACGTAGGGTTGGCGTTAGTGAAATCGGAGACTGCCGACGTGCATGCCTTGCGACTGCGGCATAACGACGCTTTAATTGCCTACCAGATGATGCCCAATCCTGATATTCCCAAAGACTGGAACATCATCCACTTCCCGATCAACCCGCGCTACACCAAGCAAGGCACGCTCGACGGTAAGATCGGCCTCAAGCCCGATGTGGATTATCCCAATGGGTTGACCTACAGCTCGGATAGCAGTTACTTCAAGCCGATCGAAGCCTACGCCAGGAAGAACAGAATCATTGACGCCGAAATGCAATTGAAGACCTACTTTGAGCAATATGCGGCTGGAGCCATTGGTCGTGCTGGAGAGTCCTCGGCACTGAAAACTGGACGAGTGCTAGATAATTTGCCGCAACTACACAAGCGCAACCTTGTTAATACCTACGTCTGGACGGCTGATGGAGGCTTGTTTGCCGAAACCCAGGAGACGATGGATTCACAACAGGAGATGATTGGCGGGTCATATGCCATCAAGGGATTGGGCGGTATCTATGCGTATATAAAAACATCAGCTTTTGGCTTAGCTGTAGATTTCGCTCTTAATGCGCTCTTTGGGGGACATCTCAGCCTGACGGTCAACAAGACCCAGAAATCGTCGTCGTCGTTCGCCATGAATATCAGACTCGACAAAGTTGAGCGCGATATCTATGAGCGCGATGAGCATGGTGAAATTGTAGTGGACGCCAGCGATCCAAAGAGGCCGATGCCGATCAAACAGCCGGGCAAGGTAGACGCCTACCGCTTCATGTCATTCTACCTTGAGCCTCAATCGGATCACTTCGATGATTTCTTCAATTTAGTCGTCGATCCGATCTGGCTGGTGCAAAGTAACGATCCAAGTGCTGTGGCATTGCGCGGAGCGAGAGACGACGGCAAAAAACCTGCATGCTGGCGCATCTTGCACCGCGTCACCTATGTCAGTCGCGTCCTTCCGCCTCTGGATCCTTCCGCGCCGCCCTCGATTGAGAGAACGCTCCAGACATTAGATATTGACAGCAACTATGAGTTGATCAAGCAACTGGAACCGTATGTGCGAGATCATCTTGATAACTTCGGAGATTTCTGCGATGCCGTTGACGATACTATTGAGAAATATCTACCGGAATTGAAGCCTCACGAGAAGGAAGTCAAGGCATATCTCAGCCTCTATTACGGTATCGATGAGGGCCTAAACGCCCCAGATACTGGATATTGACCGCAACTTGGTTACGAGGCGAGATCATTTCGGAGGCATC
Organism: uncultured Methanosarcinales archaeon; assembly: GCA_903871465.1. Taxonomy (GTDB): domain Archaea; phylum Halobacteriota; class Methanosarcinia; order Methanotrichales; family Methanotrichaceae; genus Methanothrix. The sequence continues at coordinate 26,050 of CAIQHB010000042.1, read as the reverse complement.
GCAGTTTCTGCGATGCTGCCGAAATTGAGACCTTTACGAGAAGGAAGTCAAGGCATATTTCAGCCTATATTGTGGCATCAATGAGGGCTTCCTACCGAGCCGCAAGTAGAAGGTTTGGCGAAGAATCCGAAAACAGTCCTGTGCCCAACAAACCGCCCTCGGTGAAGCTGGTCAATATGATATAGTACTTCTTGAAGTAGAGAACCTCCGGCAATATTTAGCTGAGACATCTCTATGCCAGATCATAGAAAAAGTTGAGATAAAGGACTCGCGAATACTGGAAGGGATATCTGCAAACAGCCTGGTGAGGCTCCACGAGGCTCGCATTAAAGGATATATTATTTAAAATTACTTAAAAAAATAAATTTGCTAAAAGAAAAGCTCAGTGGTTTCTGCCAACGCAGCTCACGGGCGCAGGAGCACGCGCAAGCATGTTTGTGTAAAATTGCCCATTGGGAACCCCGTAGCCTGCGTTCGCCGGCTGAAGCCGTCCAGAATGCAATTGGGAGTTCGTAAACCTCGCTCGCTTACTGAATCTTCATTTTTCCGGAGAACATTTAAGCTCGCCGTGCTAATAATGATCCGTATGCTCACACTTACCGCAGTAATCCATAGAGATGAGGACATATACGTTGCCGAGTGCCCGGAGGTGCGGACAGCAAGTCAGGGGAAGACCATTGATGAGGCTGCGAAAAACCTCAAGGAGGCGACTGAGCTCTATTTGGTGGAGTTTCCCCTAAAGAGCAAGGAGAGATCTTTCATAACCACCTTTGAGGTAACAGAAGTTGCCGAAACTAAAGAGAGCATCTCCGGAGAAATCGTTATCAAAGTCCTGTGCAATCGTTTTGGATTACGCCAGGCTGTTAGGATAAAATATTAAAGCTTGGGCATCCTATAGTTGAAAGAGAAAAATGACAACATTCGCTAGGTTCGTTGAGCATTTGCCTCCTGACATTCAAGAAGAAGTTCGGAGTTACGCGGAATTTTTGCTTGAGAAAAGATCCAAGAAGAAGCAAAAGGTGCCGGTTTTTGACTGGGAAGGCGCCTTGGCGGATCTAGGTGATCAGTATACTTCTGTAGAACTCCAGCACGAGATTGGAAAGATGCGAGGAGACTAATGTATCTCCTGGACACGAACATATTCTTGGAAATCTTGCTGCAACGAGAGAAGAGCAAGGCCGCAAAAAATCTGTTTATAGCAAATCCCTCCACAGATCTTTTTTTAACTGATTTCTCACTACATTCGATTGGTGTTTTCCTTTTCCAAAGAAACAAGCATGAAACCTATGTCAGCTTCGTGAAGGACGTAGTAATAAAGACCGGAATAGCTGTGATTGGGTTAGACCACAAGGAGGTTCTCGCTCTGGCAGAAGTCTCGAAAAGGTATCATCTGGATTTTGATGACGCCTACCAATATGCAGTTGCACAGAAGTACAGCCTTCAGATAATGAGTTTCGACGCAGATTTTGATCACACAGAAAGCGGACGCAAGATACCATAGCCAAAATAAAAATTTAATCCTGGCGCATTTGTCAACTCTGATGACCTTTGGTGTGATCCTGTGGCGCTCGCCCTCCGGCCCGGCAGCCTGTCGATGGCAGCCAGGCGGGCCGGGAGCCCGGAAGGGGTGCACGCTCAGGGGCACGGGAGCAGGCGCGGGTACGCGGGGGGGCGCAGCATTGGCCTCCCGGCCCCTGCACCATTGAGCAGATGTCCAGGGATACCTTTGGCCTAATGGATGCCCTGCAATTGATCATCCCCATGTTTTCGGAGGGAGTAGGGAAGGCAGGATTGCCCAGCAAAATTGCATTTGGATCATCCAAAGCATGTCAATAAGCTGAAGCTCGGAGCCATCACTACCGATGGAAAATCCAGGACTTCTCCATCTCCGGAAATCGAGAGGACTCCGTCCCCAGGCCTGGCTTTTCATCTCATGGTTGCAGATTGATAGGCAAAAGATCCAAATAGCCAAAGCCCAAACCTAAAATTCTTTATGGCCATTGGAAGATAAAGAGCTGGAATAAGAATGTTCACGCTAAAGCTATCACGCACATCGCAAAAGGCCTTAGATAAGCTTCCGCCACACGACGTAAAAAAGATCGTAGCCCATCTGGAAGAGATCAAAAATGATCCTTACCGGCCTCGTCCATTAGCGGATATTGTGCCCGTGGAAGGCAGCGAGACGTTGTACCGGCTGAGGGTTGGGAAGCTTCGAGTAGAATATGAAGTGTGTAATTCAGAAAAAGTTATAAAAATCGCAAAGATATTCCAAAAGAAAAGAAAATCAGGTTACAGATAGATCAATATACTAATAAAGGAGTAGATTATCCAATGGCAGCCCGAAGCAAAGTCATAGTAGCGAATGATGAGTCCTTTAAGGACAGGAATTTTGCCGCCCTCGATGAAGAAGATGAATCAACAGCAGAGGAACTTCATGCACTCATCGAGCGTGAGACTGGCGATTTCATCAGCTTGGATGAATACCTCAAGCGTCGTGGCATCGAATAAGTTTTCTATCCTAATTTATTAATAACAATCAATAGTTTTTTTGCTCTCAACATCTCTTGGAGCAACAGCAACCTCTGGGTTAGCAAGCTGGCGCTCGCCCTCCGGCCCGACAGCCCTGTGGGTGGCGGGGGTCGGGGACGGGAGCCCGGGCAGCTGCCGCAAACGGGCGCGGGAGCATGTGCAATGCGGCTACAACCGGGCTTGAAGAATGCGAGCAGGAAGACCCTTTGCCGAGATCCTGGAAGCTTTTTTCGCTAAGCTGAAAGCCATTCTTCTCTGCTGATCTCACCCTGCCTCAGGATCTTCTTGATGAGATCGGCGCTAATATCAGCCCGATGAGGATTTGGGATCATCACTCTGATCATTCCTTTCCACATTAGGGGATGGGGTCCTTTGCCGGTATAAGGGCCTTCGAATCCGAGGGCATGCAGCTTTCTTATCAGCTCATTCCACGAAACCGGGCATAACCTTGACGTGCTTTAGGCCTCGACTGGTGCTTTTATGGCCTGGCCTTCGATCACCGGGATAGGTAAATTGAATCGTAGACTGAACGCAATCCAGTCTTCAACGGCCATCTTCAAATTCTCACGACACTCTTCCGGAGTTTTACCAGTTGCCCAAACGCCTTTCAATTCGGGGACTTCGCCGTAATAAGGCTCTTCATCATCTATGACTTCATAGACCGCCTTAGAGATAGCAGCCTGGATGTATTCGCAGAACATATCAGAAGTTCATGCAACGCCTTAAGATATAGCTTTATCCCGGAATCTTAATCTTGAGAATCATTAAGCCCTCCTGCCATGGGTAGGCCTGGCGGCGCTCGCCCTCCGGCCGACAGTCTGTCGATGGCGGCCAGGCGGGCCAGGAGACCGGAAGGGACGCTCGCTTACGGGCGCGGGAGCAGGCGCATGAGGCTGCAAGAGGGCTTGAAGAATGCGAGCAGGAAGACAATTTTGCCGAGATCCTGGAAGCTTTTTTCGCTAGCTGAAAGCCATTCTTCTATGCTGATCTCACCCTGTCTCAAGATCTTTTTTATCAGATCTGCGCTAATATCTGCCCAATGAGGATTTGGGATCATTACTCTGATCGTTCCTTTTCACATCAACGGGATGAGGTGCTTTTGCCGGTATAAGGGCCTTCGATCTGAGGGCGTGCAGTTTCTTATCAGCTCATTCCACGAAACCGGGCATAACCTTGACATGATTTAAGCCTCGGCAGGTACTTTTATGGTCTGGCCTTCGACCATCGGGATAGGTAAATTGAATCGTAGACTAAATGCAATCCAGTCTTCTATGGCTTTCTTCAAATTTTCATGACACTCTTCTGGAGTTTTACCGGTTGCCCAAACGCCTTTCAATTCGGGCACTTCGCCGTAATAAGGCTCTTCATCATCTATGACTTCATAGACCGCGTTAGAGATAGCAGCCTGGATGTATTCGCAGAACATATCAGCAATTCATGCTACGCCTGAAGATATAACTTTATCTCAGAATCTTGATCTTGAGACTCATCAAGCCATCTTGCAGCGGATTTAGGCCAACGAACGCTCGCCCTTTGGTAATTGGGATAAATTCAATCCCATATTTCCATATCGATTATCTCGTCAGCGATCTTTTTATCTATCGCCATTTTGCCATGAAATTTATCTACCAGGTTTCGCTGAATTTTGATCTTTACCACTTCACCTTCATTTAAATGCAGATCTTGATATGGCTTGAGGACCTTATCCTCATATTTAGCCCGGATGGTCTCACTCATTTACGCTTACCATACAGGATTTCGGTTCTAAATCTATAAAGGTTATTGCTTTGTTTTTGATCTGCCTGCAAACCATGCGGAGCCTGGCGGCGCTCGCCCTCCGGCCCTGGCAGCCCTGTGGGTGGCAGCCAGGCGGGCCGGGAGCCCGGAAAGGCCGCTCGCTTGCGGGCGCAGGAGCACGCATGCGTGTGAACGGTTGCAGCGGCGACCAGCCCGGCCCCGGTGCCATTGAGCAGATGGCCAGGGATACTGTTGGCCTGATGGAGGCCTTGGAATCCCGGGCGCACAAGTATACGAGATTGAGGGAACTGGGAATATCTTCTGGATCAGCTATTCAAATAAGACCTACAGATAATAGCAGAATTTCCGGGATAAAGCCGTCTCCGGGAATGATAAGATAAATGTGAACCTTCTTGGCGACAATTCTGGCATTCTCCTAAGACCCCATAATTTCATGAATAAAATCCCAACCTGCTTCATCTAAATCACCTTCTAGAGCAAATGTCGCACTCCTGACATGGATGTCTCCCACCCACATATCTAAAGGCGATTCCTTCTCCACTGGATAAATGAGAATCGCCTCTCTACAGCCAATCGCCTCAGCATATGCGATCACTTGATGGATATCACTCATAGAAGGCGGTCCAATTTTGTACTTGGTATCCATTATGCTTTTGGGCTGTTGAGAGACCCTGTCGCAAAGCACAAGGTCCATCCTAAACTTCACATTTTGTCTGCGATCGATTACGACATCTCTTTGGGCCTCGATCGAAAAACCCTCAATGTTATGAGCCTTTAGCCACTCCGCAACAAAGAGCTCATAAAGGTTAGCCATATTTACTAAAAAAGGAATCATTTCATGTTTTCCGATCTTGTAAGCCGGGCCTAGATGTTCAAGAAAAAGCCTGCAAAGAGCATGCATAGGCCTGTAATCATCATTCAAACGGTCGTATATCCGTCCAAGGCAGGATTCTGGGCCGCATGGCTCAGGTTCTGCAATAGACAAGAGTCTCCGATAGGCATGAGATACGAAATGTGATGAGTTCTCCGTGCAAAGTCCGCTACGCAAGATCTGCAAGAGGGTCCATGTTAGGATCTGATTATCCTTGATATCGGAAGTATGCTCCTCAAAATGGCACTCAAGCTTCACTTCCCATGGTCGCAGACTGGCTCGCTGTAGATCGATGCGTCCCCGAAGATAGGGAAGTTGGTCCGATCTGGGCTGATATGAACGATAAAAACCTCTGCGAGCTCGATCCAGTATGAGATGAGCTAGTATACTGGCCAACCGATCATAGAAGTCTTCCAAAGTATCGCAATCAAAGAGCCCTTTTTCAGACAGGTGGAAGCTCTTTAAGCCATAAGCATACTCCAACATCCCGAATAGATTTTTGACTTTTACTCCGTTCTTTGGAAGCAGCCTGATGCTGACAAAAGGTGTCAATGGGATATATCCCACCCAATCCTGGGCAGTTAACTGCCAATTAGAATTTGGCCCAAAGGATATCATCTCCACTGCAATTTTATCGCCAAACTTCTGTTTGAGCATCTCTGCAGCTTCTACAGGTAGCCTTTCTCGATCTACATTTTCCGGAGTGCGCTCAGTAAGTTCGATGATTTCAATGCAGCTCATAGATTGAGTTTTTCCTTGACACTAATCCATCTATAATTCTTTATTTTATCAGCATCATTGAAGAAGTGCTCCTCTAGGTAGGGCTCAATTTCCATGGTCCAGATGTCTTCAATTTGGAGGCTCAGATCAGTTCTTATGAAATATGATATCCCGATTTCGTAATGTGGATCTCCAATCTCTTCATTCAGCTCTTTCAAAACCTGGATTAGCTTTTCTATTGGGAACTCGGTTTGCTCTCTTTCGTGATATCGTCTTAGGATTCCGTATTCCGGCTGAAGTCTTAAGAATGCAAATCTCCTTCGGAGAGCGTTATCAACCAATGCAATCGAACGGTCAGCCGTATTCATGGTTCCAATGATCCGCACGTTTTTAGGTATCGAGAATGTATTTCCGTCTGAAGCAAGCGGAATTCCCTTTCCTCTGTATTCAAGGAGGTACATCAGCTCGCCAAAGACTCTGGCCAAATTTGCTCGATTGATTTCATCGATAATCAGGACACAGATGCCTTGCCGGTCAGCTGCGTTTTGACAGAACTTCAAAAATCGCCCTGGTACGAGATTGTATTCAAGCTTTCCATCATCCCGATTCTTAGGCCGTATGCCTTGAATGAAATCCTCGTAAGAGTAGGCAGGATGGAATTGGACGGTTTCCTTAAATCCATACCCGCCTCCTATGAGATGCTCTGCTAAGTGCTCCGCAATAAAGGTCTTTCCTGTTCCTGGTGGGCCATAGATTATCGCCTGCCCTTTCCTTTCAATGGCCCTCTTCCACCGTTCTAGAGTTGATTCATCTAAGCCGGTCTCGTTTGAACACTGCACCAGAGTATATTCAAGGTTCTTTGGCTTTGAATTTGAAGAATAGATTAAATCATGGATAGCTTTTGCTTCTTTGCTGTTTAGGACGAAATTGGTCCCTTGAGATTGCCTTAAAATCTGCATGGACCCGAGCAATGGATCACTGATAAGATCTTGTCGTTTTATTATAGATCCAAGCACTCGTTCAACGGAGACACGAACTCCAATGAATTCCTCATCTTCGTTCTTTCCAGCAGCTTTCGGAAGAATAAATCTCTTTTCGATTTCTAGATCTTTTAAAAGGGCTGGTTCACTAAGGATTTTACCTGCTGCAACAATTCCAGAATTCTCTCCTGACTTCCAGATGTAGACAGTGTTACCTGCATGAACCTGATCTTTATACCGATTTACTTTCCAGGTAATCTCCTTTAATTCGCTAATTGCTTTATCTATATCGAAGTTATCAGGATTTGCCTGGAATATCCAACTTGATTCGCTATCTAGAATAGCAAAATCGGGCCAGTTTGTCTCCGGCTGAGAGCTTTGAATAATCTTCAATGCTTCAGGATTTAGTCGCCAAAGGTATCCTTCTTTGACACCGCCATTGACGTTTAACGGACCGTCCTTAATCAACAATACTTGGAGATCTTCCGAGAATCGAGAAAGAGGAATCGATGGAATAAGCTCGTGGTAATCTACCTTGACGAGATTGACTCGATCAAACCTGCCATAAGGACGATTTTCAGTAATTGCAGCGGCTGTGGAGATACTCACATAAAGCAATTCGCCGTTTGCGTAGTGAAGTATAATATCCTTGGGCTTTATTTCCGTGAGTCTCTCCCAGTGAGGAATGAGTCGACTACTATCAGCTCTTGCAGGTGCATAAAGGACTCCATCTTTGCGCTCGTCCTTGATCGAGTCTCCTTGATTAACCCACCAAATATTTCTTTGAAAACCTGGATTTGGAATTAGAAGATCCCCAAGCTTCTTGTCATCAAAAAGTGCTTCAGCTATTTCATTTATGTGATGATTTTTCCGCCATGGAGTAGACTTCCAGTCGCCGAATTTATCAGCAATTTTTTCAAGAGACTTTTCGTATGCTGTCCGCAAATCACCACCCAAAGGTTTTGCCAGCTCAATAGGTAATTTATATATTTTTATATTAAATTTATCTTCGCCTTTGGCAAAATCGAATGACTCAAATTTATTATACAAGGTGGCTTGATCTGAAAGAAGAGCCATCTCGACATTTGCACTGCTAAATCCCAAGACCAACCACTGCCCAAAATTAAGATGGAGGGATTTTCCGCCTGAAGGACAAGTAACTGCAAAACGTTCATCATTAGGCTCTTTGATTCCAAGACGATCAAGCGTCTCTCTCAATAGATCAAATGCCCATTTGGCTTCGTTCCTGTCTTTGAAGAATCTATAGATATCTATTGATTCAATAGGCTGATCCGGGCGCTTGCTCCAATTTTTGATTTCTGGATTCAATTGCTTAAGAAGCTTGATATCGATTTTATCTGGATTGGTCTTTAGAAGATCTAATCCCTGCACAGTTATATGAAAAATACCTCGACTTGAATTTTCAATAAGTCCTGCTCCCTTCAAGTAAACAATGGCCCAAGCTACACGATTAACAAATCGAGCTTGCTTTCCGCTTGGAAGCATCTCCATTTTATCAATATCAGAAATACTGAATTGAATTGCAAGCGAATCTCTAACTTCTGCATTATTATGCTCAGACTTGTCGCTTGCTATCTTCAGAAGGGGCAGCATTATACTCTGGAAACCAGGAATTGCCATCAGTTACACCTGAACTCAACCTTATTATTTCAAATCTCGCATTTGGTGCCCTTTCAAGCACGGTCTTCCTTGTCTTCTGGTAAGCCGTACTTGGAACGATCATATGGGATTTGGCTACTTTTAAAAAGTCGGTATTAGAAACCGCATGAAGTTCACGACAAAGACATAAGGGCAAAGGCCTCACAAAAAGAGTGCCAACAATTTGGACATTGGTTTTCACACCTTTTCATACCCTCCCTTCCCCCCTCTCGGATCGATAAATTCATAATGCTCCTCGAATGAATGCCCATAATTGCAGAGGTGTACCCGAATTGAAGATAATCGGTCTTGCCGATCCTGAAGTAGAAACCAGTCTGCGCGATGCCGGTATTGGCATGTCCGTCGCAGAAGCGCGTTCCATTGCCGAGGTTCTGGGCCGCGATCCCAGCCTCACCGAGTTATACTGCTATGATGCCATGTGGTCGGAGCACTGCTCCTACAAGAGCTCCCGCGCCACATTGAAAGAATTCCTTCCCACCGACGGCCCCAACGTCGTTATGGGCCCGGTCGAGGACTCCGGAATAGTCGCCATCGATGACAACTGGTGCGTGGTCATATCCCATGAGAGCCACAACCACCCCAGCCAGATCCTGCCCAACGAAGGTGCAGCAACAGGCATCGGGGGAATTGTCCGCGACGTAAACTGCATGGGTGCGACAGTGGTAGCCACCGCCGACCCGCTCCGCTTCGGCGACCCCTACGGCCCCAAAGCCAGCAAGGTGCGCTGGGTGGCTGAGGGCGTGGTGGACGGAATCTGGCAGTACGGCAACGCTCTGGGCGTTCCCAACATGGGCGGCGACATCGTCTTCAACGAGAGCTTCGACGACAACTGCCTGGTGAACGTTGTGTCGCTGGGCATCGTCCGCCGCGATCAGATCATCCGCTCGCGCGCGCCTCCACTGGCAGGTGCTGGGGAGTACGATGTAATCCTCATCGGAAAGCCCACAGACTCATCGGGTCTGGGGGGCGTCACCTTCGCCTCTGAAGCCTTGCGAGAGGAAGACGAGGAGACCAACCGCGGAGCAGTGCAGATCCCTGACCCCTTCCTGAAGAATGTGCTCTTCAAGGCCAACGACGATCTCTTCAAATTGGTCCGCGAGTCCGGCATCGAGATCGGCTTCAAGGACCTGGGCGGCGGCGGCTTCACCTGCGCCACATCCGAGATGGGCTCGGCAGGCGGCTTCGGCATGGAGATCAACCTGGACGACATGCACAAAGCCGGCGACTTCCCTCCCGAGGTGCTGAGCATAGCCGAGACCCAGGAGCGTTTCCTGATTGTCTCGCCGCCGGAGCTACGCGAGAAGATTCTGAAGATCTACAATGAGGACTGGGACCTGCCCAACGTCTACGAGGGCGCAAGAGCCAGCGTTGTCGGCAAGATAAACACCGGCGACAGATTCGTCGTCAGTCATAAGGGCGAGATCGTCTGCGACGTGCCCATTCAGCACTTGACTGCAGGCATCCGCTACCAGCGTCTGGAACAGGAGCGCATCTATAGCGAGGCCGAGCCGGAATTCGATGAGCCGGCGGACTACAATGAAGTCCTCCTCAAGATCCTGCACTCCCCCAACATCGCCTCCCGGGAGCATGTCTACAGATACTACGATACCGAGGTCATGGGCAACGCCGTGATCCGGCCTGGAGAGGCAGACGCCGGACTGATTGCGCCGGTCCGGGGAGAGAAGTTCGGCCTGGCCATGAGTGTGGACTCCAATCCCTTCTACGGCAGAATTAGTCCCTACTGGGGCGGGGCTACAGCCGTGGCCGAAGCCATGCGAAACGTGGCATGCATCGGCGCGACTCCGTCCACCCTCACCGACTGCCTGAACTACGGCAACCCGGAGAAGCCAGAGGCCTTCTGGGAGTTCCGGGAGGGCGTGAAGGGCCTCGCCGAATCCTGCAAGAGGATATGGCTGAAAGATTATGTTGACCAGCAGCTGCCTGTCCCCATCGTCTCAGGCAATGTGAGCTTCTACAACGAATCGCCCCAGGGCTCGGTGGACCCATCACCAGTGATCGCCTGCGTGGGCATCATGAAAGACTTCAGCAAAGCGATCACCATGGAGCTGAAGGCACCCGGCGACAAGCTCTACCTTATCGGGCCGAGATTTGACGAGCTGGGCGGATCCGAATACTACAAGACCATGTTCGGAGTCATGGGAGCAAACGTTCCCATCGTAAGGTTCGATCTGGAGAGGAGCATGATCTATGCCGTCATCGACGCCATAGATGAGGGCCTTCTCGCAGCCGCGCACGACATCTCCAATGGTGGCCTGGCGGCGACTGTTATGGAGATGGCACTGGTGAGGCCCGCAAGGTTTGGATTCGATCTGGATCTGGACAGGGTCCTTTGCGATGATCCCAATATGAGGGTAGACAAATTGCTCTTCTCTGAGTCCTCCGGTTTTGTCCTGGAGGCGAAATCCGGAAAGGAGGCCCGCCTGGAGGAGCTTCTGCGGAATTATTCACTGGAGCCGATGCAGATCGGCCAGGTAACAAAGAAGAGACGGATTAAGATGTCAAGATCAGGCAACACTGTGGCCGACCTGGACCTGGATCTGGCAAGAGCGGCATGGACCACAGGTCTTGTGGAGGCGATGAGATGAGGATCGCTGTGATGCAGTTCCCCGGCACGAACTGCGAGTTTGAAACTCTGGTGGCTGTGAAGGAGGTCGGCATGGCGGGAGAGCTCTTCCGCTGGAACCGGCCGGCAGGAGAACTATCGGGCTTTGACGGATTCGTCATCCCGGGAGGCTTCTCCTATCAAGACCGAGTGCGGGCAGGCGTGATAGCCTCCAAAGAGCCGGTCATGGCGGCTCTGAAGGAGGAGGCAGCCAGGGGCAAGCCCATCATCGGCATCTGTAACGGATTCCAGATCCTGGTGGAAGCAGGTCTCTTGCCAGGCTCTGGAAAGGTGGACATGGCCCTGGCCCAGAATGTGATGGTCTCCAAGGGCAACATCGTCCGCCGGGGCTACTACTGCGACTGGGTCTACCTGAGGCACGATGCCTCTTCCAGGAGGTGCAGCGGTTCCTTTTTGATCGAGATGGGCGCTCTCCTAAAGATCCCCATCGCCCACGGCGAGGGAAATCTGGTGACAAAGTCCCCGCGCCTTCTGAAAGAGCTGAACGATCAGGAACAGGTGGTCTTCCGTTACTGCGATAAGAACGGCAGGGCCATAAATGAGTTCCCTGTGAATGTGAACGGCAGCACTGAGAGCATCGCTGCCATATGTAACCCGGAAGGAAACGTCCTGGGAATGATGCCCCACCCGGAGAGGTCATTCTTTGCCTGGCAGCTTCCCTCCTTCGATCCGAGAAAGCAAAGGCCGGATGAGCCCGGACCCGGTAGGCGGGTCTTCGAGTCTATGAAGCGCTACATTGAGGTGAATCCATGTTAATGGAATCGGATAGTGAGCATCTGGATGTGGATGTAGATGCCGGTGTTGATTCGGATATTGATACAGGTGTTGATGAAGGGATCGGTGCTGGTGTCGCTGATGTCGGCGCTGGCGCTGGGGTCAGCGCCGATGTCGCTTCAGGCCGCAAAAATCAGAAGATCAATCTGCGGGTCTGGCTGAAGATCCCGGATGCGGAAGCCGCCACTGTTAAGAACACTCTGGTGCGACGCCTGGGTTTTGGCAAAGTCCTGGAAGATGTGAAGAAGGAGCGGCTCTTCAGCATAGAGATCGATTCCGGAGATCCGGAGGAGATGGCCAGGAGTTTTGCCAAAGAACTGGTCAATGAGAACAAGGAGAGCCACAAGGTTCTTATCGACACTCTGGAGTTCGAAGAAGGCTATGTGCCGGTGAAGGTCGCCCTGCATATCGAGGACGGCGAGGCCATCTCCACGCGAGAGCGCCTGCGAAATCGTCTGGGATTCAAGAATGTGGTGAACGTGAAGAAGGCGACCGTCTGGAAGCTGTACTTCAGTCTCCTCCGCCCGGAAGCCGAGATGAATGCCAGGGAGATTGCGGAAAAGCTGCTCATCAATCCGCACAAGGATACCTACGAAATTCTGATGAGCCTGTAAGCCCACGCCGAATTCATGAAAATGATGAGGGCTATCGGCCCTCGTCTATCCTTTTATCGGAACAAATTTTGAAAATTTCTTCAGCACGAAGCCTTTCTTTCCCAGTATGGCTATTACTTTTTTGAGGTGAAAGAGGTGGCAGCTTAGGCATGAGCCTCCACTGTCACTCTGTACTCGATGAGGTCATCCTCTATGTGGGCCGCTTCGCCATCCTCAATGAGGCTCTCCACATAACCTGTGATTGCGTCTCTGGCCATTTCTATGGCCTCTTCCACGGTCTTTCCGTAAGTGACGCATCCGGGAAGTGATGGAACCAGCACAGTATAACCTCCTTCAGGCTCTTTTCTAAGAGTGATTCGATAACTAAGAGTCCTCATAGTAAACACCCAAACAGATAGGAATGCGGATCTCATTCAAATAAAAGTTTTCGCACTTTCCTTGTGGATTGCCGTGAGTCGGCCCTGAGGGCCTCCCGCGGATGGCATGGGGCGCCGCTCCAGGCCGCGGCCGGCCGAGCGACGACGATCAAGCTGCAGACTAATCGAGAGTTCCAATGTCAGGATTTAGCCACGACTTTTTGCATAATATGAAAGGCTTCTGGCTCTGGGGATTTCCGTCAATTCGTTTGGTGTCTTAATCGCTGGAGTTGCTGTGGCAAACGGCGCTGAGACCCTGATTACACGAGATAAGGATTTCGAGTCCATTGCTAAAGTCACTGAATTGAATATGAAAGTATACTGATAATTGGCGACAGCCTTCACGACAGCTTTCAAGCCCGCAGATAGAGCTCTGGATTGTCGAAAGCGAACCCCTGGGGCAACACCATCCAGCTTGTGAAAAGAAGCGTGAAAAATCCAGGAAAAATATCTAGGGAGCTGGGTCGGCCGATTATCCCAGCTCTCTATCGAATTGTCGAATTCGGATCAGGTTATTTTGACTGATAGCGAACCAGACCATCCTGAAGATGCACCCTGGCTATCAGTAGCCTTCGCTTTGACCTGATACGTTGTCGCCCTGATCCATTTGTGAGATGCACTCGCGCTCGTTCCGCTGTTGACCAAACCGGTCGTAAAGATCGTTCCGTCTCCCCAGTCGAAGGTGCACTTCACCTTGCCCCCATCCGGATCACTTGCCGAGGCGGTGTAGGTGTAATAGGTTCCATGGATGCCGGAACTTGGCCCGGAAGGCACGTTTGGCGAATTGGGTGGTGTATTTATTATGACGGTTAATAGGCTGGACCATCCCGAATTTGCACCCTTGCTATCGGTAGCCATGGCTTTGACCAGATATGTTCCTCCGTTGCTCCAGGCGTGAGATACGGTTGCCCGCGTTCCGGAGGCAACATAGCCAGTTGCTGTGGTTGTTCCGTCTCCCCAGTCAAATGTGTACAATACCCGGTCACCATCAGGATCTGCTGCATATGTAGCGTAGCTGTAAGAGGTTCCTGTCTTGCCCAAAGCAAGTCCAGTAGGTTTAGCTGGAGATCTTGGCGGACTATTCACGACAATGATTACCGTCTTTGCAGCCGACCATCCTGAATTTGCACCTTTGCTATCGTTAGCCAAGGCTTTGACCTGGTAGGTTCCACCGTTCTCCCAGATATGAGCACCCGCTGCCTGAGTTCCTGATGCGACATAACCCGTTTCAGAGGTTGTCCCATCTCCCCAATCAAATGTGTACAACACCATATCTCTATTGGGATCTGCTGCGTATGTGGTGTAGCTGTAAGAGGTCCCTGCCTTTCCCGTAGCACTTCCATAAGGTTTGGACGGGGTATTAGGTGGCAAATTTGGCGGATCATTCATGACAACTGCAGTCTCATTCGACCATCCTGAGGTTGCACCTTTGCTGTCTGTGGCAAACGCTTTGACATGGTACGTTCCTGCAAAGCTCCAGCTATGATATGCGCCTGAACTTGATCCTGAATTGACCTGGCCCGTCAGCGACTGGGCGGTCCCATCTCCCCAATCGAAGGTGTATCTTACACGGTCTCCATCAGGATCTGTTGCAGATGTAACATAGGCGTAGGAGGTTCCTATGGTACCAGTGATCGTTCCTGTTGGCACCGTGGGCACGTTTGGCGGTGTATTCGGCTTCACACTTATGGCTATCGTTGTCGCGTTCGACCAAACGGACGAAACGCCTTTCCGATCCGTTGCTAATGCTTTTATCTGGTAAGTTCCTACCGTGTTCCAGGTATGAGATGCGCTTGCATTCGATCCTGAGTTGACCTGGTTTGTCTGTGTCTCTGCTGTCCCGTCACCCCAATCGAAGGTATATTTCACCTGGTCTCCATCGGCATCAGTTGCGGATGTAACAAAGGCGTAAGCGATTCCTGCAAAGCCCAAACCCGGTCCTATTGGCGTTAGAGGAGCTTCCGGAGGTGTATCAAATGGCGCATCTATGGTGACGTTTGTCGCATCCGACCATCCTGAGGTTCCACCTTTGCTGTCCGTAGCATGGGCTCTGACCTGGTAAGTTCCCGTCATGTTCCAGGTATGTGATGCGCTTGCATTCGACCCTGAGTTGACAAGGTTTGTCTGTGACTCTGTCGTCCCGTCCCTCCAATCGAAGGTGTATTTCACCTGGTCTCCATCAGAATCATTCGCTGATGTGACATAGATATAGGGGATCTCAATTGAGCCATTGTTGGGACCATATGGCGTTTTGGGCGTGTTTGGCGCTCTATTTGCGCTACTAAAAGCCACATCGAAATATCCAAAGTCGTATGAATAAGAACCGATATTCGAGCAGGCATAATTCATATGCATATCCATTTTGAAGGTGCCGTCTGGGTGGGCATTGTCGTTACCCCAACTGTTCAACACGATCCAGTAATGGTTGGATGAGCTGGTATCATTATAGCCAACAATCGTGACTTCGTGTCCGCCTGGATATGCGCCGTTCGCCAGGCCGCAATATAGGTCCGGATTCCAGACACCAGAGCTGGAGTCCCAGAATGTGAAGAAGGGATTAAAGTCAGGCAAGTAGAATCCCATAGTCACAGCTTTGTTCTGATTGAGGACGGCCTTGATGTTATTGATCGCTTGATCCTGAGTAATTCCAGTGCCTCTGGTAGGAATGAGGTGCCATTGGATGGATGTAATCGGGTAGCTGGGGCTCATAGAAATTGAGCCCGCCGGTACGCCCGCTGAGCCACCACACCCACGGCTTCCATCATGATAGTTCGCATTTGCGTTGGACCAGGGAATAAACTTCTTCCGGGAACTGTAGAAATCCGTAAAGGTCCCTTCCCAACCACCGCAGCACGCCCAGGACCCGCTTCCTCCATTATAATTGGAATCAAAGTACTGAATGGAGAGACGATCGGATACACCATTCTGGAAATAGTTGGCAACCTCGATTGGAGCTGTGCAACCCCAAACCCAGCAATTGCCGCAATTTCCCTGGTCTCTTTCACTCGGAACATAAGGAACATGACTCAAGAGACTGAACAATGCCGGAAAGCTAAGGTTTGCCCGGGGCCCGATGTTTGTAGCATTAGAGGCCTGGGCTTCCATCAGTCTCTTGACTCCTTGAGAATGAACGAGCCAGGCATTTCCGGGCATAATTGGATGCGTTTTTTGGACGGATTCTACTGGACCGTAGTGGTTCCCAAAATCATAGTTGATTGCATCCTTATCAACGAGGTTGATTTCATAAACACCATTTCCCGGGGAGGTCTGATTCCATCCGGTTACGCTATTCTCGGAAACTGTGTAAATCCCCGGCGACAGGTTCCCGAAAGAATACCGACCTATGTTGTCCGTAGTGGATTGAATATAATCCATGCCATTGGTCTTTAAAATTATAGTCCACCCGGAAAGGCCGGCCTCGTCTCCAGTCCTCAAACCGTCGCCGTTTAGATCATTAAAATTAGTCCCATTTATTTGTAAGTTCAACAGCGTTGCATCCTGCCAAGTGTTGCCGTTGTTCGTCATATCAGATCCATCACCAAGTGATAGTCCGGTACAAGTACACAGGTACATCAAGCAGATGAGGAGGATAGCGAGATTCTGCTTCATACGATCACCGATCACATGTGTTGATAATCATTAAAAATATATAAAGATTTCTAAACATAAAATATGAAAGGAGATGAAGCGTATGCCTTATATGGTCTGCTGGATAATAAGCCAAATATTGATTCCTGATAAAGGGTTAAGGCATGATTATCATGAAAGTCTCAATAATACTCGCCCATCCCGACCCCGGCAGCTTCAACCATGCCATCGCAAAGAAAGCCAGCGGAACCCTGGAACATAATGGCCACGATGTAGCAATCCATGATCTCTATCGGGAATGTTTTGACCCGGTCCTCACTCTGGAAGAGATTCCAAAAACTGCGCCTCTTGGTCCTGTAATCCAGAATCATTGCGAAGAAATCCATAGTGCGGATGGAATAATAATTATTCATCCCAACTGGTGGGGCATGCCGCCTGCCATCCTCAAGGGTTGGGTGGACAGAGTCATACGTCCGGGAGTGGCTTATGAGTTTCTCGAAGGCGATAACGGCGAAGGTGTGCCCTGCGGGCGCCTTTTGGCCAGGACGGCTATCGTCTTCAACACCTCCAACACCGATGCAGTGCGAGAGCGGAATAACTTTGGCGATCCTTTGCAGATGATTTGGGAGGACTGCATTTTTGGTCTATGCGGTGTCACCAATTTTCACCGAAGGACGTTCTCCGTTATGGTTACGAGCGATCAGCGACAAAGAATTACGTGGCTGGATGAGGTCGGGGATATGGTAGACGAATATTTTCCCGCGAAGAGGGAGAACGTCTAGATGAAAATATTTAGGGATTAGGCCGGGATCTATGACCATTCATGCGATATGGCCTCATGACTGTCAACTATTTTATTGGTCTCTGCCCTCTGGCCTGCGCTCTTTGCCTTCTCTCCTCTTGTTTATCTCTCTTCTTTTCCACCTTCGCTGTGGTCTCTGTGCCTCTCTTGAACAGGTTGATCATAATCGCCTCGCCTTACGTAACGATTAATAATAATACATCAGGTATTCCCATATCAATTTATCCCTCCTCATAGATAACCCCCTCGATCTTGTGACGCGGGCAATGCATAATTCGATGCTTGATCAATCGAGGCATATGCTCCTATTGGGATCGCAACATGTGATGTTGGCGAAGCGGTCGGTACATAAGTGCCTGTTACGTCTATTTCCACTGGATTGCTTTCAATGCCATCTATGGTGTAGGATAGGACATGCCTTCCAGGCTTATCTGCATAGAAAGGCAGACGATCATAGCTGCGGAAGAAATAGTTAGTAGCATTTGTATCTCATACGATTTGAAAAATAGGTATACCGATCAGTTATAGTGAAGGGTAGTCGATATAACCTCTTTCTTCACCTTCATATAAGGTTGTTATATCCGGCGTATTGAGCGAAGCCTGCTTTCTGAAGCGTTCAGGCAGGTCCGGATTTGCCAGGAAGAGGGAGCCATACGCGATGAGGTCGGCAACACCATTCTGAATGGCATCGTTTCCTTTCAAAGCGTCGTAACCACCATTTAAAATGAGGGTTCCCTTGAAGATGCCGCGAATGGCTTTGGCGAGCCGTGCCTCTGGTGCCACAATCATCGGCCCGCCAACGTGCTCTACCATGTGAAGATATGCAAGTTCGAGGCCATTTAGCTCTCTCGCGAGATAGGAAAAAGTCTCACGTGGATTCGAATCAGACATTGAGTACCTCTGGAAATGGGGCGAAATTCGATATCCTACTTTTCCCGCACCGAATACCTCAACAACGGCTTTCGTGACTTCGAGCGGAAGAAGTGCGCGATTCTGCAAACTACCTCCGTATTGATCTGCTCGATGGTTAGATCCGTCTCTCAAGAATTGGTCCAGCAAATAGCCATTGGCTCCATGGATTTCGACACCGTCAAAACCAGCCGCTTTGGCATTCTCGGCTCCGCTTCGAAATTGATTGACGATGTTTGGCATCTCTTCCAGTTCGAGTGCGCGTGGTGTCTCTATTTTCTTCTTGCCAAACAGGGTATGAATATTGCCCTCAACTGGAAGTGCCGAGGGTGCTACTGGTTTATCTCCGTTCTGAAAATCCGGATGCGATACTCTCCCTACATGCCAGAGCTGAAGGAAAATCCTGCTCCCTGATTGGTGAACCGCGTCTGTCACCTTTCTCCAGCCCTTAACCTGGCTGGGAGAGTAGATTCCTGGAGTGCGAACATAACCGACACCCTCCGGGCTTACTTGCGCTCCTTCAGTGATAATTAAACCTGCTTGAGATCTCTGTCTGTAATATGTAATGGCTGGTGAACTAGGGATATTCCCTTCAACCGCACGACAACGGGTCATCGGCGCCATAACGATACGGTTAGATAGTTTGATTTTGCCCAATATGTACTGAGAGAATAAGTCCATATCCAATTATTTGCACTCAAGATACTTCTTCCTTGCTGTCTTATCCCAGCTCTCGTCAGGTCCGAAAACTCGTAAGAATGTGACCGATGATGTTTATTCAGGATAATGAGTTGAAAAGGCAGCTACATAGCGATTATCAAGCATATTTCTACCTGGAAAAAATGCTTCCTGCATTGGCAGCTCTATTTTCTTTCCTTATATGCTTTACAATAATTAGGGTATATAGACATATATTCAATATTTTGCCAAGCCTTACATATTCCGTCGATCTTCAGTGCCGAGGTGAGATTTTGAGTAAATTAACAACTATGTTATTGATCGCCCTCTTCGCAGGGTTGATCGGGACGTCTTTGGCCGCAGAGAAGGTGACCGTATCCGGGTCAACTACAGTTCTGCCTCTTGCAGAGGCTGAAGCTGAAACATTTAACGGCCAACAGGCAGACTGCCAGGTAACGGTTACTGGAGGAGGCACAGGGGCAGGCATAACTGCTGCCGGAGAAGGCCGGTCGGAAATTGCCATGGCTTCAAGAGAGATAACAGCCTCTGAGAAAAGCAAGTACAGCAAGAACGCTTTCCAGCAATTCGACATCGGCTATGATGGAATAGTAATAGTCGTCAGCAAGCCCATATACGATGCAGGAGTCAAGTCCATAACAAAGGACCAGCTCAAAAAGATCTATGCAGGAGAGATTACGAACTGGAAAGAATTAAACGGGCCGGATAAGGATATATATGCAATTGCCAGAGAAGACGGCTCCGGAACCAGGGACACCTTTAACGAACTGGTTATGGGCTCTACCGCAGTCGAGACTCCCGGTGTGAAGACAGTTGCCCAAGGTAGCGCTGAAGTAAAGACGGCTGTAACCGGCAGCGATAAGGCAATTGGATATTTGGGATACAGCTATGCGAACGGCAGTGATTTGGGAGCACTGACTTATGAGGGCGTTGTCGCCAACGTTGAGAACATAAAGAATGGATCTTATCCGCTACATCGTCACCTCTACTTCTACACCTGGGGACAGCCTACCGCCTGCGCTCAGAAGTTCATTGATTTCGTGATAGGATCTGATGGACAGAAGGTCGCCGGGGAGAACGGGTTTATCCCGCTTTGAGCGATTTATTCCGTTAAAACCTTTTTTCCCTCGTTTTTCCTTTCCTTTCCATCTTCTGACCCGGGCTCTTCCAATAGCATCGCTTTCATAAAATCAGAGTGTAAGCCAGCAGGCCCTGAGAGGTAAAAAGCCAGGTAGCCTGACAAAGTGCTTTAGCTCAAAGGTAATCTGCCGGCTTTGAAAGCCCTGTTCAAAGCTCCAGAGCTTTCGGGTTTCTTGGCTGATTCAATGGGATGATGTATTCCCATCGAGAGGGCTGTTAATGCCCTCGAAATGTCCTTTGTTAAGCGAATGTATATTCTTTTTGCCAATACAATAAATGAAGTCCATAGGTGCAAGATCTCGTGTTACATCTACGAAGATATGTTTGCCATCCCGTTTCAATGCATCACTCAAGTTTGCTTTTGCCAATGAAGATGGCTCATATATTTATTTCCAAAATAAAAATAATAGTTGAAAAAGTGATATTTTTATCTTGCAGCTAAGGTGACGAAAGAGCGACGGCCCGAACTCATGCAATGATTCGAATATTGGAATTCAGGAAGATATCTTAGTGCCTGAACTCTTCCATAAGATATTTCAAAGTCATCCCTGAGTAACTCTAGTCGGAATCCCAGAAACCCTTGATTTAGCAGGCAAATTTGACCTGCTATATTCGAGCTCAATATCTGTATCTCATCAGGGACGGACATGTTCGGCCGTAAGAGGTTTTTATGCAGAATGTATCTGAGCCTCGATCCAAACTTGAGCTTTAGGGCTTTTATGATGAATCCGTGAGAAAACATGTTCTGCAGGCTATGGCGGTTTTTGGGTGAAACCATGCAGCAAGCATGATAACAACCCATCTCCCTGGCCACTTCAAGGTGTATCCCTTGCAACTTTCTCTGTAGAGAGTTGCCTCTGAAGGCCGGATGAACAGCTACTTTGGCAATGTGGACCACTCTGCTCAGATCATCTATGGGCAGATTTACATCCACTCCGAAGTTATCTTCGATCTCTTCTGGAAACTTGAGGACGCTACAGGCAATCAGCCCTTCTTCGGTAAAAGCTCCTATAGCAGCCTTCTCGACCTGGAAGAGATTTTTGAAGTAATCGATAGAATGCGTCCGAAAGATCTCTTTGTCTGCCAGATTCTGGATTATTACCTCTTGCAAGGCCATCATTTCGTCCAGATTATCCTCGTCCATATACCTTATCTCAAAGACCGCATCCTCTTCCTCTGGCGATCCTTTATTTTTTTTGATTATACCAGCTTCGATCAAAGAAAATCACTCCACACGCTACCTAATAGACATTCTTTCTTAGCGATCACTCCGGCAGCGAATCGGACCCGGAGGTAAACTATGAGAGATACGTAGGATGTCGCCACATGTGGGCCAATCCATGCGGCGACCACGGGTTCAAGGGCTCCGAGCTTGGCAAATGTACCAAGATTAAGGAGGTGCACTGAGACAATCTTACTTGGCCCAAATCGTTACATGCTTGGCAAGATATATTCATTTCACAAATAGATACTATAGAAGAACCGGCGGAAAGGCATCTCCATAGCAATAATGAGAATATATTCTATTCGGAAAAAATATATTTCATATTTTCGCTAGCTCTATGGTAATTTCCCACCATATATGCGGAGATCTGGGGGGAAATCATACCTATAATAATGTTATATTTTCGGATTTTATCGCCAAAGTG
Organism: uncultured Methanosarcinales archaeon; assembly: GCA_903871465.1. Lineage (GTDB taxonomy): Archaea > Halobacteriota > Methanosarcinia > Methanotrichales > Methanotrichaceae > Methanothrix. The sequence continues at coordinate 4,280 of CAIQHB010000042.1, read as the reverse complement.
TTTCTTATCCCATCTTAATATTTGGCATTGCACAGATTTATTGCCTGCTCACCGATATTAATTATATAATCAAGCATGCGCTCAACGCTTCTGGCCACAACCAACCTGACCAGCATCTCATCCTTATCCTTGGCCCGAGAGGAGTCGGCCAATATCTGAGCTAGTTTTCTGGTTTCCATTGTGGAGTCTATCAATTTATTGGCGTTATCAGAGTCGTAGTGAAGCAACACTAGAAGAGATCCTTCAATCAGGTTAACAATGGCGGATCTTAAATGAGAAAGTTCTTCTATTGCCTCCGGAGGCAGCTCACAATGGTGTTTGCCAGAGATTTCCGAGATCTTCGATGCGTGATCGGCGATCCTTTCGAGATATGATGCGGCTTGCATATAGCTAAAGGCAGTAATAGAATCAAAAATCTCTTTCTTCATCGACCCTGACCTCAGAAGCTCGGCAAATTGGCGAGCAATCAGGAAGTTTAGACGATCCACATCATTATCTCTCTGCATGACATCAAGAGCCAGCTCTTTATTATTGCCCTGCAGAGATGAAATTGAATCATATACCATGGCTTTGACCAGATTCATCATTCTCTTAAGCGCTTGATCAAACTGAAGCTCTTCCGAGCTCAAAAAGTCCTGTATCACAACTTTGTTAATGGTCTCCTCCAGGATCTCCGGTCCGATAAGCTTGGTTACTATCTTATGAAGGTCACTCTTCTGAACAGGGGAGAATTGAGGTGAAGTAACTTCAATGGTTCGATAGCCTGCCAAGTAACAACCAATAATGTCTCTGAATAGGGGCTCTCCAACCTTATCTCCAATATTGATCTCCGTTTTGAGGTTCATTTCGGATCTGTCTGTGGTTAGCATCAGATCCCCATTCTGGTTCTGGGAAATGAACAACATCGAACCGCTGCTTACTGAATTCTTTGTCGCCCAGCTCTTGGGAAGAGAGACTACAAAAGTGGATTTGCCTGTTCTCTGAACCTTTCTGGTTTCCATAATGCATCATCCCGGTCTTTATTGCTTTTCAATCGGTTTGACAGTTGTGGTAGCCGACATCACGATCATCGAATCGTCTTCTCATGGTCTCGAAAGATAAAAATGGTAACCTGCAATCGCGCTGAGTAGAAGGATAGAGGCAGCATATGTAACAATTGAGACGAGCGTTTCCCTGTCCATCCTTTCATGAGATATCAGCAAGCTCTTCATATATTTTGTCTCAATAAAATATAGAGTGAAATTTTTCAATTTAGGTCTATATAGACTAATTGTTTTCGAGTCTGGATCCAAAGTGCATGACAGCTCCTAACGAAGAATGTTGCTCAATTTCTCTTCTATTTCCGGAAGATGAGCACCTTCAGATCTCAAGTAAAGCAAAGCAGGCAGCCCGGAATTGGAGATCTTGTGAGATGCCCTTTGAGCCGTTTTGCATATCCATGGAAAGCTTCTGATGGTCTCGCCTGACAGGACACTGATTATTTTGTCAAGGTAACTGACTCCAAGAGAATATTCTTTGGTTTCTCCCGGTATATCCGGGCTGAAGATCAGTTCGATCCATCGATTCATCTCTTGGATGATATCATGCTTTGTCAGATCCTTCACTACAATGTAAGAGCTGCCGTTACAAATGTTCTCGAAAAACTCTCGAAAGCTGTCACCATGCGAGAGCGTGTAGACCTGGCCCAAATTCCCGGCGTGACTATCTGTTGATGCTGCCAGACCCTTATTATATCGCCTTGCCAGTGCCATGGTGATCTCGTTCTTTCGATGGACACGATGCATGTTGTACTCCAGTACTGGGAAGAGCTTAACTAAATCGGGGATTGCGGCAAGATTAGGTCTTTCTTTGTGTTCGAACCAGAGGGGATGGTTGTAAATATATGGTAGATTGTTTTTCACAAGATAGTTTATGAAACTTCTCAAATCTCCTTGTTCCGAGATCACCTTCAGTTCCAGGAACTGTTCTACGCTGAGGTCGTAAACATTGATGTGGATAGTATGACCTGCCAGATCCAAATCCTTTATTCTCATTTCCACGCCCGTGACCAATCCTTCCAGCTCACCCGTCAATAGATCATAGGCCCTCATAGTATCATGATCAGTAAACGTTACGAAATCCATACCCCTCTCTTTAGCCCTGTGATATAGAGCATCAGGATGCATAGATCTGTCGGGAATTACATCCGGCGAGCAGAGAGTATGCACATGCAGATCCGCAGCCTTCCAGCCTTGCTTTCTATAGATTTCCGCCTGCTCATGAGACATAATCTTGAGGCCACCATCTTTGCACATCATGAAGTAGGACCCCCTTGATCGTGACAAATCGGTAAATCATGCGTGGAATAGCTATCAAATCGTACCATGCATTTGATTTCATGTGACTCGAAAATATCTCCATGCGTCTTCCGTATGCATGGCCTTCATTCCCAGTCCCCTCGAAGGATTGATGTCGTTCTCATAAGAGTCTCCGATATAGAGTATCTCATGCGGCCCGAGGCCAAGCTGGCTTGCCCCTGCCATGAAGATCCTGGAGTCAGGCTTTTTGTAGCCAAAGTCGGAAGAAAATATTACGAACCGAAAATACCCGTAAAGGCCGAGCTGTCTCAGCTCTAATTCGGAGAATACCCTCTGGCCGTTGGAGACTATGCCCAGCGGGTAGCCTTTGAGCTTTTCAAGCAGCTTGTATGTCTGGGGGAAAGCCTTCAGACGCTTTACCGAGGCCGATCTAAAAAGGCGAGCTGCTTCAATTCCAATAGTGACATCATTTACAGGCCAGGAGGCATGTTGGCGTATGATCTTGCTGAATACCTCTTCCACCTTCAGCTCGGAGTGCAGCTCTCTGCATCGTTCAATCTCCTCTTTGCAACGCCATTTGTATTCACGCATCAGCTCTTCGGCAGAGATATTGACTCCGTAGTACATCAGCCATCTGCTCACCGGCTGATAAGTGCTGATGCTATTCTCATCGGTCTTAATGTCGATTAAGGTCTTGTAACAATCAAATATGACGCCTTTGACGCCATTCAGTCCCTGTATCTCAAACATCAATCTCCTCCCTCAACTTGTTGCAATTTCAGCACTTTCGAACGCTTCAGAGTTGAAGGGATGAGCCTGATTATTATATACTTTATCTAGTTTTAATATATATCCCTACGGGGGGTAACAGATCTATATAGACCGTCCCGTCAATGTTTCGCTCTCAGACAAGCCACGGCTTCTCGGAATATGTATGACGAGTCGTCAGGCCCTATGTTCAGCCTTGCCATCCTCAGCAGTCCCAGGCTGATGAAAAAAGGCAGAACCTGGGAGATCCGTCTGAACTCATCCATGCTTTTGCTATAGTGCCAGAGAAAATGGCCGATATACGGTTCCGCTCTCTGATCATTTCCTTTATGCATCGCAAAATAATGCTTTAACTCGGCTGCAACTATTCCCAGATCATGAACGAAGTTGGCGTGCTCCCAGGAGCTCTCAAAATCCAGGACGTAGACTTTATCGTGGTCAAAGATATAATTCACGGGATTTGGATCACTGTGAATCATGCAGCCATAGGGCAGATCTATTAGCGTGCCGTACCACCAGTCGCCAAGAAGGCGGTTGTATATCAATCGTGTTTCCGGATTCAGTTGCAGTTGGTCGAGGACCTTGTGAAAATGTTTGAACTCATCCTGCTTGCTATAGTGTGACCTGGTGTGATCATGCAGCTTTCTCAAAGTATGGGCCATGGACGTGAGCTTATCGTATAAGCCTCGCTCGCTCTTCATGAACTTGAAAAGAGACATGCCTCGCACGTGCTCTGTTACCAGGACACAGTGAAAGTCCCGTCTTGCGGCTATGGCTCTGGGAACATTGATGATCCCCTCTAATTTCTTGAGCTTCTTGAATTCTCGGTCCATTGCGCGGGCGGGATCGTAATCCCTTTTCCTTCCGGTTGGCTCGCCATAGAACTTGGCAACGACACTGTAATCTTCATCCAGAAACTCATATCTACAGACGGTGTGGGAGGCAGGGCCTAATTTGTAAACAGCCACATCACATCTCTTATTCCTTATTCGATCATTAAGAACCTCGATAAGCCATTCTCTGAAGGCATTTCCCGGACGGAGGGTATCAACTCGTTGTTCCTTGCGCATATTGATTTTTAAAGAATACCCCGCAGCTTGCTGCGGGGATGGACAGGAAACCGTCTTAAGGAAAGTTGCATATTCTGCATGCAATGATTGAGGTAAAAAAGGCAAATCATTGTGCTTATAAAATCCGTTATCATATGGTATTATG
>CAIQHB010000041.1 GCA_903871465.1 uncultured Methanosarcinales archaeon | reverse complement strand
CGGACTGAATTATCAATCGAAGATTCTTGTGGTCCAATATTGTTTCAATCCTTGTTTTCTTGGAACTTGCCCTCGGACTGTACTTTTAGCATGTATGAGATATAATTTAATAGGGTTTCAATCCTTGTTTTCTTGGAACTTGCCCTCGGACCCGCCAGCTTATTATTCTGTTGATATACTTGGAAAGGAATCAAGTTTCAATCCTTGTTTTCTTGGAACTTGCCCTCGGACGGCGCCTTTTTTTCGTCCTTTTCCCTGTTTCTCAGTGTCAAACCGGCCTTTTCTCGCCCTCCCGCTGGCATGAGTGTAATTTATCAGATGCCTTATAAATTCATTCCGGCAAGGCATTCCTAAAATAGGCCCTCGGGCCCAAAAAATGATTACGCATATCTATTTTAATCTTGTAACCGCTCCATAACCTCTGGAGACGGACTTCCCGAGGCCCATATGGTCCGGAATGGCAAAGCATGTCATGAACTCCCCTCGAAAACCCGTCACCTTGGTCCCCTTCAGCAGGCAAATCTCGTCCTGCATCCTTCCCAGCTCCAGCCGGATGTGCTCCTTGGCCACATACCCCAGACCTTTGGATGCGGAAAGAAGGTTGCCCACCAGGATTCTTCGCAATAGATCCTTTCGATCCCCCAAAGATGCACCCATATACCGGGCGTAGTTCTCTTGGCTCAGGGCCAGCCACGGCATGGCAAACCTGTAGCTCTGGATCTCCTCTGTGCAGCCGAACTCCTCGCTCTTCACAGTCACGCCGCGCTCCATGATGGAGTAGTTGCTATCCCCTAATTTTATCTCATCGAATTTATCATAAATCTCTTTCAGGATCTCTGCACCCTCATTGATGCCGAGGACCAGAGGGCTGCCGTCCAGCATTTTGTACTGGATGAGAGGATACCGGTAGATCAGCTTGTCTGTCACATGCTGGTGCAGGAGGGCATATTCGTTGAAGCTGGTGGCAAAGAAGCCCCGCAGCTTGGCCGCGTCCCCGTGCATGGGCGCGTCCGAGTGCAGGGTGAGACGGAGGATTTTGAGGATCATAGGTATTCAGCACCAACATAAGCGGCTTTAGAGATTATCGAAGAACTCATCACGACTGATACCTGCCTCTTTTAAGATTTCATTCAATAATCCTTTTGGAACATCATTTCCGTGAAAAGGAATCACAGTAGATTTTTTGGTTTTGGGATTATGGTAAAAGTGATGACTACCACAGATCCTTTCCAGCTCAAATCCACATTTTTCAAGTATTCTTGCGAGCTTTTCAGGTGGTATGCAGGGTAGTTTAGCCATGTCAATCAAGGTTATGCGTTCGTTGTCATCTAAGGCTCAGGCATTTGCTTCAACTGCAATAGTGCATACCATTGAATCACAGTTTTCGATGGGAACCTCTTCGCCACGCGCAACCATACAAGCTATGAAGCCTTCAATGGCTTCTTTTGCCATTTCTAATGCCTCTTCTACGGTCCTCCCGAAAGTCAGGCAGCCTGGTAGCGAAGGCACGATCACCGTATAAGTCCCATCGTCCTCTTTTCGGAGCAGAACTTTGTAATTTAGTGTCCTCATTGTGATAGCTCTTAAGCTGTATTGATATTTGATACCTGCTGTTGCGATGTCTGTCTTTATGGCTTTTTTGGCCTTTGTGACCAATCACATGCTGGTGCAGGAGGGCATGTTCGTTGAATCTGGGGCAAGGAAGCCAGCAGCTTGGCCGCGTTCCCATCCCCGCGCAGGGACGCGCCCGCGTGGAGGGTGAGACGGAGGATTTTGAGATTCATTTATCATTTGTCGCCTCAGATGATCATGGAGCCCTCTCCGGCTCCGGCCCGCATGAAGCCTGTCTCCAGATCGTAGTAGTTGGGCAGCTCATCTCTTGAAATATAGCCCATTTCGGAGTCTTCAGTGACCAGGTTATGAGCGTACTTTTCTGGTGCGGAGATCACATACTCGCTGAAATCTTTCCTTATCTCCAGTTTTTTCCTTATCCTTTCTTTGATGTCCTTCACCATTCGCAAATCTTGATACTTCGCCCAGACTTCTGCAGCTGTTTTATCTAGCTCTACAAAAACATTTACCTTGGGATAATCCTCCTCGATCAACTTGAACTTCTTGCTCAGATCCTGGAAGGACAACTGTGACAGACAGGCCAGATTTTCCTTTGATTTCTCATCACCCATGCCCCTCTTCACGGCTTTGAAGTATTTGTTGTTCAACTCCAATATAGCTGATTCTCGAATTGAACCCTTAATCGGTTTTAGGATGTCAAGGGTCTTGCTCATTAAGAATGGATCGTAGATGTATTTATAAAATTCTTTTCGATCATCTTTTAAAATAAATATTGATACCGTGCCTTTATCTGCTTTGGCCGAGTTCCTGTTGCATCTACCTGCCACTTGGTTTATGGAATCCATGGGAGCGAAGTCTCGATAGACTCTGTCTGCATCGATATCTACACCGGCCTCAATCAATTGAGTGCTCACTATGACTTTTCTTTTTTCTTGAGACTCATTTGGCACCCTATTTTCCGAAGGTCCCTTGATCTTTTTTATCCGCTCCAACCTCTCCTTCGGAATCACATTTGTGGATAAGTAAAAATTCTCAGTATTCTCTAACTCCAGGCCCTTAATGAACTTGTAAACGTCGTTAGCTGAGCTAATGGTGTTGAGAACGATCAGGAAATCTTTTTTAGAATTGTCGGTTAGATCCTCTTCCAGCAAGACCTTGAATTCCTCCAGAGTCAAAGCCGTCTCGATTCTGGGAATCAGTTCAATTCTGTCCAGGCCCCGGAAGTATTCCTCTTTCTTCTGCACGATCTCCTTTATCTCCCCTGTCGCTTCATCGAATATGAGCGGCTCAGTTGCCGTAACGAAGACAACATAGCTATTGAACTTCTCGCAAAGCATCTTCGTCGCGTCGTGAATCAACTGCCAGTACTGGTGAGGGACTGCTTGCACTTCGTCCAGAATAATTATGGAGTTGGCCAGCTTGTTGAACTTGCGAAGCAATTTATTTTTGTTTGAGAAAAGCGTGTAGAAATACTGCCAAAATGTGGTTACAATTATCTCTGCGTTCCAGCCTTCCAGGAGCAAGAGGCTTTCGTCGGCCTTATAAAATTCAGCATCTTTATCTTCTATTTTGTAGTTTACATCCGCTAGATGATGGTGCTTGAGAAGAAGCCTGGAATCTTTAAGTTCTCCCTCTTGAGAGATAACATCTTTAAAGACATCGTAATTTTGATCTATTATACTCAGGAAAGGCAGAGCGTAGATTATCCTGGGCGTGAAATTTCTCTCATTCTTCAATCGATCTCTGAGCTTTAGGGCAAAGGAAAGAGAAGTCAAAGTTTTGCCGGTGCCAGTTGGGACATTCAATGAGATGATTCTATTATCGAGGTTCCAATCCCTAATTCCTGCCATTGCATCTTCATAGATCTGATTCCTGAGACTATTAATATTATTTCTGTCTGAAGTGAATCCTTTCCGGTCTCTATATTGATCCACCAGGTCTGCTGAAAGGTCTAAACGATCTGAATCCAGATATTTGTCACCTAGCCCCGCGTCAGTCTTATCTGCATCCAGAAGGGCAGAATAGAGAAACTGAGTTATGAAATACGGGTAAAGATCTATCTTTCGATTGAGATGCCTTATCAGGCGCCTTTCCTTTCCACCAATCTCATTGCATGCATCCTTCAAGATGTAATTAATAATATCATTAATATCGATTTTTAAATCAATCTTCCCTTCATGAAAAAGCAATGTCAGGATTTCATTAATCTCAGTTCGATCTATTGACGCGATCTGCTCTTCCGCTACCTTCAATATTTTCTCATTCTCCGCATTCACCTCGCTTAACTCGTCCATGGCATTCATAAGGTTTCCATGATGCCTCTTCACAACTAGGAAAGATAAGATGGGAATGTAATCCGATAATCCTCCTTTTATCTTTGATTGGCTCAGGTATTCTTTGATTACCGCGTAAGTAAAGAAAGCCGAGAGCAGGCCATGATGTGTGTTATCCTTGGCTTTGAGGGACTTCTTTTTCGTCTCATCTTTCTCAACAATGTACTCCTGGAAAAATTTCGTAGCTTTTCCCAGGTCATGCGTAACACCTATCAGATAAGCAGCGTCTGTCAGAAGATCCTTGTCATCTATGTTTAGAGATTTATCTGTAACAGTTTTCCTGCTTAAATGCCCTACACATCTCAAGTGATCCAGCAAGGGTCGGATTCGACCATCCTGCAAATCAGGGTGAGACTTAAGCTTAAAGGAATACGATTCGCTCGCCATTACCGACCTCCCAAAGCTCTTTGGACTTCGCTTTGATTTTCTCTCCATTTCTCTCAAAAAGAATCTCGCTGTAGTCTGTTACCACCCGCTCCTCTCCCATCTCGCCAGGCATAACCTCAGAGAAGTATTCGTTTCCCTCCTCGAAATCAGGAGGCTCCAGAAGGCATTTGCCCGGCACGACACTATCTATTTCCTGGACTTCATCTCCGGAACTCTTCAGCCCAAACTCACCTACAAACTGAAAGTTGCAGATGAGCTGGCTCAGTCCGAGACACGGCGTGTACACAGATTGATGGCTGGTGAGCAGGTCTTTGAGTTTTTTATACAATTGCTCATCGGAGTGAGTGAAGTAAATCCTGTACATCGGATCTTTGACGAACTCGAATCTGATCTGGGTTCGGTTCTTGATCAGATGCATCTTAACTGCGCTCTTGGTGTCGATCAGGTTCTCTCCGATCCTAACTTTTTTAACAGGTTGGAGGATCTTGCATCCGATTTTGGCATCAACTTTAAAGAAGTGCCTGAAATACTCCGATTTATCTAGACCGACGATGGCCCCGATCAGCCCAGAGAGAGCCGTTCGAGGTGGGAAAGAATAGGTGAGTGGAGAGCTGGTAGAGTAATTCTTCCTGAAGTGAGCGTAGTCCCCCCACACATCGAATACTATTACTCTCTCCTGCATCTGGACCTCAAAAAGCAATTGGCTTTATGGCGATGCCCGAAGCCTCTGCCAATCCCTCAATTGGGAAATCGGCCCCATCTTTGCTGAACCGAATTCTGTCGTCCACGCAAATCTCGATATTCTTGATTGAGCCCTTTTCAGCAGCAAGTTTCTTGACCAGCTCGGAGACGTCAAGCTGGTAATCTGCAGTGTCACGAATGTTCTCATGAGGAATCTCGGTTTTCAGCTTCATCATTTTATCCAGGTCTCCTATGTGATAGTTAGCTTTGCTGTAATTCACCTTCAGGAGCAACCTTGGAACCTGTCCTGCTTTAGATCTCGAAATCAAGCTCTTTGTCCCATTCCAGATACCTTCCATCAAGAGATTCAAATCCTCTTCGGTAAGATGAGTATGTTTGGCAGCATTCTCGTTTATGATGCCATAAAAGGAGATAAGCGAATATGCCAGGAAGTCCTCTTCTCTAAAGGTTGCCTGCTTTGAACCCTCCTTCGAGGCAAAGGCTCCAGTGCCTTTGATATGCATCATGGTGACGCGATGGAGCGAACGGCCCATCTTGAACTGAACTGGGCCGGTATAGATTATCGAGTCCTCTTTTAAAGGTATTACTCCTCCGAAGAGACGAATATCTATGCACTCATTTAAGATTCTAGTGGCATCATTGGCGAAGTTACCTGCTCTCATCTTTCCATCCTGAACATGTCCCTCGGCATCATAAGTGACCTCTCTAACGAAGATCTCCTGATCCTTGAAATTGTGGAGATAGTCCCGAATAGTCCTCTTCAACCTGACATCAGTTACAAGGTTGATTCCCGTCTCTTCATCGATCCTAGGCTTGTTCTCGTCCATTGGATCTCCGTTAGGATTTCCGTCTCTTATGTCGTAGATAAAAAGAATCTCTGATCTGTTCTTAACTTCCTCGCTCATTTTTATGCCCCCTCACCAATTTGCTCATCCATCTCTTTTGTATTCTTAAACAGCTTATGCATGTCCATTCCCAAAACAAAGTAGAAGCTTAGCTCATCATCTACTTCTTTCCAATTAACCCCAGCTAAAACAAAATAATGTGCAATGATAGATTCCAAATCTCGGTAATAATTCTTCCCGTATTCCTCCAGCTTGTTCTGAATTTCCGGAAGGAGCCTCTTGATCAATGGTTCATTCATCTTCAAGCCATGGAGCTTGGTGCGGAATGGAGTTGCCTTTTTGTCCATCCATTGTATGTTAAGGAGCTTCTGAGTCAATACTCCTTCCAGGAATGTTGCCTTCTTGCCATCGCTATTGAAGAACGCCTTGTTTGCTTCGAAGAACCTCTCAATGCGTTGCTCTAATGGGAGACTCTCAAGCTCTTCGATGCGAAGAACCTCACTGCCTCGTTCATTCATCTCTTTCATCTCCGCTTTATTTGCTTTGAAAAGATTAAGCTTCTCAATATAGTGCAATAGCAAGAAGCCGTTCAAAGTAGTGATATTAGTAGAATAATCCTTGACGAACGCCTCTCTCACTTTGCTCATTATAAAATCTATCAACAAATGGTAACTGATTTGATCTCCAACAAAGATCTTGTCAACCATTTCCAAGAATATTTTGTCGAATGTTCTATTTTTAGACTCGGACGGGAAGAATCGTCTTAGGACTCCAAAATTGAACTCCAAGTGATTCTTTTCCCTCTGTGTTTCGCTAAGAATCGAATCATTGTATATATTAAATCTCTCATCGACCTTTTCTTTGGCATTAAAGAGAGCCTTCAGTCTTGACGGAAGAATTCCTTCGATTAAGAGAAGAATTCTATAAGACGATTGCTCCTTTTTATAAAATATCAGGCTGTTGCTGAAGAAATCTTTCTGATCCTTGACAAACGCAAATATCTCATTCTCATCTGCGGTTATTCGGTTCTTAATTTCTCGATTTATTTTTATCTTTCTTTTTTCATCCTTATTGCCCAGGATGTCCAGGACCTCTTCAAGGGCCTCATTTTCGTCCCCTGCCATGGTCAATTTTGGAACGAGGAGATATCTGAAGCCATAGAAGCCATAATCGAGATTTTCCTCGATGTACTTCTTTCCAACTTCCAGGCGCGTGGCACAATCGAAGCACACGGGAGTATTTTTCCAGGATTCATTGACCTCAAAACCACCCGCAATAAATCCGGGTTTGTCAAAGGTATGAAATGTCCAGGGAATTGCGAAGCCATAGACTTCTTCTTTCACCTCTTTGCAGACGGAGCAGGCAGAATCTTTCCCAAGCGATTTTCCCTGAGACTTGAGATAATATTTGTCTTTGCCTTTCCTGAGCAAAATATTTTTGAAAACCTGTTGATCCCCAAGATAGCTCATCTCCCCATCTCTCTCGATCCCCAAGGTTATGATGGCATTTTCATCAGATTTCTTTTGAGAAAATTTTTCCTGTAGATCGGCTAAGATAGTTTCTTTTTGATCTCTTATTGCCATGTTCATCTTTTTGAGAGATTCTTTTTCTTCTTCTGAGATATCGTAGGTTTCATAGTTCTGGAACCATTTTAAGAATCTGTTTTGGAATGTTTTCCCAATATCACCTGCTATCTTGCTAGTAGGTGTCGCATTAGTGCCATTTGATGGACCTTTTTTATATAGATATCGTGGATAATCGCTGAACTCATCAAACGCAACGCGACAAAATGAATAATCACCATATCGCTCGTTCAATACCACGATCAATACAACTTTATATTTTCCATTGGTATTTGGATTTTCGATAAAGGCAGATAGTAAATCATTCTCACCTTTATTTTTTTGCATATAATCTCCGATTCTGCTTACGGCCTCGATCACTCAAATCACCGATGCGTATTGACTGCTTCTTGGATTTGCATTAAACTTGATACACCCTTTACACTTAATAATTTATCGCTTGGAATAACCCCTAGCCTTAATCCAATCAACTCAATCCTTGTTATGGTGGAAGCGTTATCTAAACATGGTAACGCTGAAAACATCAGCGAATACACCCTTAACACTGTTTCAATCCTTGTTACTAGGGAAGATACTATCGATTCTATTTTCGTATTCTCATTGCAAAGAATAAATTTGTTTCTCTCCATGTCGTTCCATTTTTCATCAATCAAACGCATATATTCCTATACGTGCAGTCCACGCACCTGACCTTCTGCTTCGTCCCTTCGGGATAGTATCCCCTCTGAATTATCATCAATATCTCGCGCACAATCTCCTTTGCCTTCTCATAATCTTTTTGCTGGAAGTCTATCTCTTCCACATGATTGTTGCTCCTCGTATAACAGACAAAGCCCCGCTTAACATCCACCCCGAAGTGCTCCATGATGAGCAGCCCGTAAAGAGCAGCCTGAAACTTGTGCGTCTTGTAAACGGTGTCCTTGAATTCCGCATACTTGTAATCCAGAGGCGCTGCCGTTCCATCATCCAGAAAGAGAATTTCATCGACTTCTCCTTTGAAGTGATATTTATGCGAAGTAAGATAAACTGAGATCTCTTTTCGGACGCAGTTGAGCTTCTTTCTCACGTAATCCCGGTTTACCTTCTCCCGGCTATCGTGCAGTTCTCTGCCCTTCTGGACCTTGAAGCGCCGCTCTTCTCTTTGGGCGATGTCCAGGCAATGCATGAAGTAGATGAACCTGGGACAGAAGAGATACTCCAGGGCATCGGATACCGTTACGAAAATCTCCTGCTCAGGCGCGAGCACGCTCTCCCGCGCCTGTGCCTGCGCGTGCGAGGCTTCAATTTCTGCATCCGTCTCCATTTTGCCCTCAGAATACCTTGGTTATCGTCATGCCGCTCACCATTTCCCGATCAAATCCTGCCCCAATCAGTTTTATCTTGTCGAAACAGTCCTCGCACATGGGAAAGACGTAGACCGAATCGGATTCCTCAATGGTCGCCTCACACTCCAGGGCCAGGGAATCGGACTCGTTCCGGTTCAGGTCGCCCAGGAAGGCGCTCTTCTGCACCCGGAACAGGCCATAGTTCTTGCAGATCTTCGCTACCCGGCTGCGGAATCTATTCTCCGATATGTCGTAAATCACCCAGACCAGCATTAGCAACCTCTATTTTGCGTCCGGTTCCGTTTGCCTTCCCTTGTATTCTTCCGACTCCAGAATATCCAGATCGAAGTCGTCCGGCAGCTCCTGGCCGGGCCGGATGAGCCCGTTGGCTATCCTGTGGCACTCCATCTGGATGGTGTTCCTCGTCTTCACATTGCGGCCCCGGTAGACTATTGTCTCCTCCAGTGTCTTGTTGAGCGCCTCGATCAATGCCGCCTTCCCGTCCTTGCTCAGGCCCATCCCCTGCTCCAGCGGCTCGAAGAACTCATCCTTGACCATCCTCCTGGAGAAAAGATAAACCACCGTCTCATCGACGTAGATCCGGAACATCTCTATGATATCGAAGACCAGTGACTTCTTGTTGTAGGAGTCGCTATGCAAAAAGCCTAAGTAGGGATCGAGGCCAGCGATTATGCATCCCTTTTCCATCAGTGAGTAGAGGACGCCATATCCGTAGTTGAGCAAGGCATTGAACTCGTCCTTGGCCGGATTTCTGCTCCTTCCCGCGAACCTGTACTTTTCCGGCATGATAGAGGAGAGGGCCTCGAAATAGGTCCTGGCAGCCATGCCCTCCAGGCCCAGCATATCCTGCCGCCGGGCTTCGATCGTGCCCCGCAGCCTCTTCATCTTCTCACGGGAATGCTCAATATCCTCGATGTACCGATCCAGCTCATCCCGCGTCTCAACTCTTGTCTTCTTCAGCCTGACGAGAAGCTCTATCTGATTATCCAGTTTCTTCAAACCCCACTCTTTCGCCAGATTCAAGCCATCCAGAGTCTCGTAGATCTCCAGTTGCCTCCTCCGGATCAGAGTGGTGCTACCTAACTTGGGATGCCAAACCCTGCCGTAGGGGTCGCCGTGGGCATCGAGAAAGACGATATCTATATTGTTGTCTACAGCCAACTTAATGGCATCTGTGGTGATGTATGCAGCGGTTGTAATTAAAATACTATTGACTTTATTGACTGCAACCTCAAAGCTCTTATCATCTCTTTTCACCAGGAAGCAGTTCCCGCTCTTGCGAAGATATGCACCGTAGGTATTGATCACGAGCTGCACATGATTACCTCTGATATTACTTTTGCCGGTTTATCTACCTCATGGCACTTAATCTAATCGGTTGAGAAGTGAAGTTTTATTTAACAGGAGAACACAAAAAGCTGGAACATATCACGCGAGGTATTCAGGATGATCAGAGAAAGCAATTTCGCAGGCAAGTGGAAGGTCATTGAGGCAATGGATATGGTAGATGACTATCTCAGCCTAACACCGGACCCTCATCTCAAGATTGAAGTAAACGGCAAGAATGAAGTGACAGGGAGCTATTTATTCGGTGTCCAGGACGGCTCCATCGATGCCCAACTTGAGCAGGACAAAGAAAGCCAGAGGTTGCTCTTCTCTTTTGAAGGCAGTGATGAAGGAGACGAAGTTAGCGGATTTGGGACGGCAAGTTTTGAATCTGCAGACACCCTTCTCTTGAGGATGCATTACCACATGGGTAATACTTACAGCTTCCGATGCATACGAATGTAGTTTCAGCCTACTACTATCACCTACATAGCATAACAGTTCTCCAAGAGAGAATCTAGTTTTAGTCTCTATCGGATTTTCCAGTTCGCTGCAACATCAGGAACCGTGAGATAATTCATTAGGAAAGAAAGCATAAGCATGGTATGAAGCCCGTGAAAGCAAGATATGAAGACAAAGTTCTAAAACCTCTGGAAAAGCTGGATTTAATAGAAGGAGACGAGGTTGAAATTGAGATAATTAAGTCAAATGCAGATAGAATCGTCGGCCTTCTAAAAGACATTGATATAGACTCCGTTGATCTGCAACATGCTGCCAGAGATATCTGGGTAGGAAAGGTTGTATCCGATTGATACCAACACCTTTCCGGAGGCAATGCAGGTGGCTCAACAAGGCCAACCAGAACCATCAGCATCTTGCTGCCCAAGTATCCAAGCCTGCCCGGCGTTGAGGGCGCCCCGTTTGCACCCGCGCGTTTTTCCGCGCGCGGTATGCCAGCAGAGCAGGCAATAGGTGTTGGACATATTCGAGAGCCAGCCCCCTACTATCACCGACATTGCAGAGCGGCTCTCCATAATATGACCTTGACAGGCAAATTGCTTCTTTGATCGGGACCGCAAGAAAAACTTATAATCAAGGCCTCATATTGTAAAAAAAATGATGCGACTGACGGCTACGATCTCGGGCAGAGTGCAAAGAGTCGGCTACCGGGCCAAAGTGGTATCTGTAGCCCAGGAGCTGGGCCTGACAGGCTTTATCCAGAACCGGCCCAACGGTCAGGTTCTCCTGATCGCAGAGGGGAGCCAAGATAATTTGGAGCAGTTTGAGGCTGCCATAAAGATCAAGAATGCCCCCCTCGACGTCGTGAGCATCGAATCTGAGTTCACAAACGGATCGAATGCCTACACGAGCTTCCGCAAGATGACAGGTCCGGAAGAGGTGGGAGAACGCCTCGACTGATCTTATCGAGGATTATCTCAATGAACCAAAAGAGAGAAGCCCCTCCTTCAAGGGAAAAGGCACCGGCTAACGAGATAGGATCGTCCTGGCTGACAATATTCTAATACTACTATTGCATAGCTTCGATCCGTTCCACAGGCTTTCTGAAGGCGCGAATCTATGCAGGTCTTGCACTCTCTCTGGGATACGAAAACATTTTACATCTGGGCAGAGTCATCGAGCCTGCCGCTCTCTCTGACCTCTCCTGATGGCAATGACCGCCGGACCACAAAACCCGCACTTCCCCATCCCTTTGCCCTGCCTGGAGAGGAGCTAAAAGCCGTTCTTCAAGAGACCTTCCATCCGGACGGCGGCCACGGCATTGTGTTACCTCTTACTATCCGGCTTCCTTCCGGCAAAAAGGGCCCGCTTCCCTCCCCCTGGCTGCTTCGGGAGGACTCTGCTTCTGAAAAGCCTGCTAACCTCGGAGACTGCACTGTACCGGCTCTGGCCTATGAGCAGGGCAATGCCCTTGATCTGCTGCTGGACATGCCCGCCCATCCTCCCCAGGGCACGGTTTTTGCAGACTCGGTGCTCTTCTGGTCTCAGCTGGCCCTCTATCACTGGAGCTCGTTGCCAGGGAGCAGTTCGTTCCAGCGGTTCGAGACGCTAACGCCCTCTGGAAGGCAGTGATCGATGAGCAAGACCTGGAAAAGCTGAGGACCTTCTCTTTGTCCATGCCGCCCAGTTGTCTGGGACTTGGGCTCAAGCCCCTCAAGGCCATAGATCCGGAGCTATCGAACCAAAGCCTGGTCACAAGCTTCCTGGACGGCGCTGTCAATTCTCTTGTGCATCGCAGTCTGAATGGGGTCACGCTTCTTCCCAATCGCCGGGGTCGCCCTGCAAAGGCCGTTCCTCTAGCCGAGCAGTTCCTGGCGGCACTCACATCCGAAGAGCCCGGCCTGAAGGCCTCTTCAGAGGAGATGGCCGCATTCTCCAGAGAGCTGGAATCCTGGACCTCCCAGGTGCTTCCTAAATTGGTGGATGTACCCTTTCGAACTTGCTTTAGGCTGGAATCTCCAGCAGAGGATATCAAAACCTGGTCCCTTAGCTTCTTTCTCCAGGCCAAAGATGACCGGAGCCTGCTTGTTCCTGCCGATGATGTATGGCGGACAAAGTCCTCTGCCCTCACTTTCCTGAAGAAGAGGCTGAAAAACCCTCAGGAGCAGCTCCTGGGCGATCTTGGCAGAGCGGCGCGGGTCTTTCCTCTTATAGAGAAGAGTCTGGAGAGCGCACGCCCAACCGGCCTGGAGATGGAGACCGAAGAGGCCTATTCCTTCCTGCGCCAGTCTGCGCCTCTATTGGAGCAGAACGGTTTCGGAGTACTGCTGCCTTCCTGGTGGGAGCGCCCCGGATCCCGGCTGGGTGTAAAGATCCGATTATTGGACGCCCCAAAAAAAGATGGCAAAGTCGGACCTGCTTTCTTCGGGCTGAACTCACTGATCGAGTACGACTGGCAGCTTTCTCTGGGCGACAATCCCCTCAGCGAGGCCGAGTTCAGAGAGCTGGCACGCCTTAAGATACCCCTGATCCAGATTAGAGGCGAGTGGATGGAGCTCCGCCCGGGCGAAGTCGAGGCAGCTATCGAGTTCTTCCAGAAGAACAGGAATCGAGAGATGACCCTGGCCGAGGCCCTGCGTCTGGGCCTTAACCCGATTGATCAGAAGCTGTCGGAGATCAAGTCTCCTCTTCCCATCCTTGGCCTGCAGGCTGAGGGCCAAATCGAGCAAATTCTCTCCAAATTGTCCGATCCCGGCAGCTGCCTGGAGCCTGTCTTGCCACCTCACAAATTCAAAGGCACCCTGCGGCCTTACCAGCTTCGGGGCGTCTCATGGCTCATGTACCTGCACAGATTGGGTCTGGGGGCGTGTCTCGCCGACGACATGGGCCTGGGAAAGACGGTGGAGCTGATAGCCTTTCTGCTCCTGCTGCATGAACGAGAGCATGAGAGTGAAGATATTTTTGCGAGCAGGGACGATGATGAGGACAACGATGATGCGGATAGAGTAGACGATGCGAATGTGGTGGATGAAGATAACAGATCACCGGACAGAACCAGACCCGCTCTTCTCATCTGCCCCATGTCCGTGGCCGGCAACTGGCAAAAGGAGCTGCATCGCTTCGCGCCTCATCTTCGGGTCCTGGTCCATCACGGCCAGGATCGGCTCTCGGGAAGCCTCTTCCTGCAAGAGCTGGAAAGAATGGATGTAGTTATCACCACCTACGCTCTCGCCCAGAGGGACGAGGAAGACCTGTCAAGCGTCCTTTGGGGCCATATCATCCTGGACGAGGCGCAAAGCATCAAGAACCGGGCGGCCCAGCAGACCCAGTCCATCAAACGGCTGCAAGCAACGCAGAGGATCGCCCTCACTGGAACGCCTGTAGAGAACAGGCTCTCAGATCTGTGGTCACTCATGGATTTTCTCAACCCCGGCTATCTGGGATCTGCTCAATCCTTCCGAAAGGATTTCGTGCTGCCTATTGAAAAATTCAAGAACAAAAGCAGTTCCGCTGCACTGCGCTCCATCATCCAGCCTTTTGTCCTGCGACGACTCAAGACCGATAAAACCGTGATAACGGATCTGCCCCAAAAGATAGAGATGAATGTGAACTGCATGCTCACAGCTGAGCAGGCATCGCTCTACGCCGCCGTAGTAGAAGAGATGCTTGGCCGGATAGAATCGATGAAGGGCATCGAGCGCAGAGGCCAGATCCTGGCCGCTCTGACCAAACTGAAGCAGATCTGCAACCATCCGGCCCTTTTCCTCCAGGATGGAAGCCCCCTGGAGGGCCGTTCGGGAAAGCTCTCCCGCCTGGAGGATATGATCTCTGAGGCCGTCGCAGAAGGGGATAAGGCATTAATTTTCACCCAATTTGCCGGAATGGGGGCCATGCTTAAACACCATCTCCAGGAGAAGCTGGGAGCCAAAGTCCTGTTCTTGCACGGCAAAACCTCCAAGAAGCAGAGGGATGATATGATCCAGAAGTTCCAGGCAGGAGAGTCGCCGGTCTTCATACTCTCTTTGAAAGCGGGCGGCTTTGGCCTCAATCTAACTGCAGCGAGCCACGTCTTTCACTTCGATCGATGGTGGAATCCGGCTGTGGAAAATCAGGCTACTGATCGAGCTTTTCGTATCGGCCAGAAGAAGAACGTCTTTGTTCACAAATTCGTTTGCCTCGGCACTCTGGAGGAGCAGATAGACGGGATGATAGAGCAGAAAAAAACCCTGGCGGAATCGGTTATAGGGACGGGCGAAGCCTGGCTGACTGAGCTATCCAATGAAGCCTTGAAGGATATGATATCCCTGCGACAGGACCCGCATGGCAGCGGAGGCGATTGATCCATGAGTCCCTACTGGAGCTACTACGAGCGGGCAGCGCCGAAAGACGTCAAGAACGGGCTGAAGGCCAAAAGTAAGCGCGGGTCCATTGGAGAGACCTGGTGGTCAAAACGCTGGGTCAGTGTTCTCGAGTCCTTCGACCTGGGCGCCAGGCTAACCCGGGGCAGATCCTATGCCAGAAAAGGTCAGGTCATCTCCATCGATATCGAGCCGGGATCGGTTCGGGCCAGGGTTCAGGGCACCATGTCCAAGCCCTACGATGTACTGATAAAATTGACTCCTCTATCCGGGGCAGAGTGGGAAAAGGTCACGTCAGCCATGGCCTCAAAAGCGGTCTTCTCCGCCCGCCTGCTATCAGGCGAGATGCCGCAAAATATTGAGGAGGCATTCTCCGATTCCGGCGTCTCTCTCTTTCCCACGAAAAAAAAGGATCTGGTAACGGATTGCTCCTGCCCGGATTGGTCCAATCCTTGCAAGCACATAGCCGCCGTCTATTATCTCTTGGCTGAGCAGTTCGACACTGACCCTTTTCTCATCTTCAAGCTTCGAGGAAGGACGAAGGAGGAGTTGATTGAGACCGTGCGCAATCTACGTGTCGCCGGGGCTCTGGAAGAATCCGGCACTCATTCCCTTTATCCGGCCTCCCTGCCCCTGGATAAGGCCAAGCCTCTGGAAGAGTGCCTGGATTGCTTCTGGCAAAAGGGCGACCGGCTCGATTCTCTGGTGATCGATCCGAGAGGCCCCGATGTGGAGAACGCAGTCTTAAAGAGGCTCGGAGATGCACCTTTCACCATCCGCCAGAACGCTAATTTAGCAGTCCTGCTCGCAAAGGCATACGGGATAGCGAGTCGCGCCGCGCTTCAGGAGGCAGAAGGAGCACAGGAAGAGTCTGAAAACAGAGGGACGAAGTAGATCCTCCAACTAGACCCTCCAACAGGCTATAAATAGTTTAAAAACCTTCTCGATATCTAATTTGCATCTTATCAAACTGAAGTCGATTATCGACCACAAGACAAAGGAGAGTATGATATGGGTTTCTTAGATCGTATGAGCACAGTTGTGCAGGCAAAGATGAATAAGATCATGGATAAGATCGAGGACCCCAGGGAGGTTCTGGATGTGTCCTACGAAAAGCAGCTCCAGCTCTTGCAGAATGTCAAGAGGGGCGTTGCTGAGGTCACCACCTCCAAGAAGAGAATCGAGCTGCAAAAGGCCAAGCTGCAGATGAGCATCGACAAGCTTGACTCCCAGGCCAAAGAGGCTATCTCGGCGAATCGCGAGGATCTGGCACGAAAGGCATTGGAGAACAAGGCATCACTGCAAGCCCAATCAAACTCATTGGACCAGCAGATCACCGACCTGAACGACCAGCAGCAGAAGCTGATGGCAGCGGAGAGCCGCCTTGCTACGAAAGTGGAGTCCTTCCGCACCAAGAAAGAGACCATCAAGGCTCAGTACTCGGCAGCTGATGCCCAGGTAAAGATTACGGAGTCGGTAACAGGCATAAGCGAGGAGATGGCGGACGTGGGCATGGCCGTTCAGCGGGCCGAAGAGAAGACGGAGAACATGAAAGCCCGCTCTGCAGCTCTGGACGAGCTTCTGGAGTCGGGAACTCTGACCGACTACTCTGGAGGCGACGAGATCGAGAACGAGCTTGCCAAAGTTAAGGCTAAGAGCACGGTTGAGGAAGAGCTGGCTAAAATGAAGGCGGAGATGAAGAAATGATCATCAGGATTTTGGGTGAGGGCCAATTCCGGCTGGATGACAATCTGGTCAACAAAGTCAATAAGATCGACAACCAGATAGTAGATCACGTGCAGAAGGGCAACAAGGCCGAGTTTCACAGGGATCTGGCCAGGTTGATCTCCACAGTCAAAGAGCTGGGTGAGCCCCTTGACCCTGTCGAGATCATTCCGTCGGATATAATCATCCCTCCGGAGGACCTCTCCCTGGAAGAGGCCAGGAAGGTCTTTTGCGATGAGGGTTTGATCAAGGGATAGAGAGACAAAACCGGGCAACATATTTTTTGGCTCTCCGCCACTTTATGTGGCTAACCTCTGGTTACGGACGTCCACCACAGAGGCACAGAGCGCACGGAGGACTCACAGAGGTTTCTAATATTCTATTACCCACTCGATACAGCGAGGAACCTATTTTTTATTCTTTATTTTTGGTTTTAGACGACTTCCAAAAAGATATAAAAATTCATGTGCTCTAAAAACCGCGGCTTGATGGCAGAAACTTCCAGTCATCGGTGCTGTTGGTATCTCTTCCGTCCGGATCCCTTGTCCAGGCACCCTCATTATCCTCATCATCGCTTAAGCCCGGCGTCCTGTCGACCTCTCGGCCGGACGCATCCATAAGCCTCAGGACTTCGCCGCCGTGAGCCAGCCATTTTGGCTGCACATCCTGCACATAGTAATCAAGGCCTTTGATTATCGTTCCTTTGGGAAGGGTAATTGATCGACCATCAGAGTTGCTCAGGCTCCATCCGCCGATATTTACATCTTTATCGTCATTGTTATAGAGCTCAAACCATGCCGTTACGGTGGTCCTGAAGGCATCCTCGTCCCCAGCCGGGTCCTGCTCCAGTTCGTTGATAACAACGCTGGCAAGCGACGTATTCAGCAAGAAAACGATCGATGTCACGGTAAGAAGAAACATTCTAATTGATCTCATGCAATTTCTCCATTTTTGGTGAAGTTCGGTATCGGAGCTAATATCGTTGTCGCCAGATCGATCTGCCTGGCACCTATCATCTAAACATGGCCTTCAATTCATAAACACCGGACTCACTTCTCTTTTCCACGGCAAACCCCATCTTGTTGAAGAGGCGGAAGACAGGATCATTTCCCGCCAGAACCTCAGCGGTGAAACCAAGAAGACCCCGCTTCTTCGCCAGATATGCTAAATAAGAGAGCAGCTCCGCGCCTATCCCTCTACTCTGGCAATCGTCTCTCACCACCAGAGCCACTTCTGCCGTGAACATGTCGCTGTTTATATCATATTGGCCGAGGCCGCAGATCGACTCCTTGTCATGCTCTTCCTTGACTGCAACCAGCACCATCTTCTGGAAGTAATCCACTGCTACAAACTTCTGCAACACCTGGTGAGGAATGTCTTTGCGAACTGAGATGAATCTCTGATACAGGCTTTCATTGGAGAGAGCGTAAAAAAATTCTTTTAGCAGCGGCTCATCGCTGATCTTCGCCGGCCGCAGAAGCACTCGCTGGCCTGTTTTGGTGCTCCTCCAGCTCTCCAGATTCTCGGGATATTCGCCTTCTTTCCCTGGAATAAAGGCCTGATCGGGATAGATCAGATGCAGGCGCTTGGCCTCCTCTATCAACCACTGCCGAAAATCGGGATGAGCGATGGCAATGAGGTCCATGGCCCTCTCCCGAATGCTCTTGCCATGTAGATAGGCAATGCCGTATTCCGTCACCACATAGTGAATATCGCCTCGTGTCAAGGTGACGCCTGCTCCCTCCCTCAGAAAAGGCACAATCCTGGAGACTTCTCCGCTCTTGAGCCCATCTCCGCCTGCGGGCATGACCTCTTTGCAACTCAATCCGGTGCCATTTCCTGCATTCTGGCCAGGACTATGAGCTATGGATGGCAGAGCAAGGATGGTCTTTCCTCCGGGAGCAAGTGCTGCACCGCGCATGAAATCAGCCTGACCGCCGATGCCGCTGTAGAAGTTATGGCCCAAGGATTCGGCAGTGGCCTGTCCTGTGAGATCAACCTCCAGCGCACTGTTAATGGCTATCATCTTTCTGTTTTTTGCGATGACAAGAGGATTGTTGGTGTAGTCTATGGTTCGAAACCGGACGCCGCTATTGCCTCTCAGAAAATCATAAGTTTGGGAACGGCCCATACAGAAGGTGGCAGTGGTCTCGCCAGGGTTGATGCTCTTCTGAGTGTTGTCCACAACTCCCTTTTGTATCAGCTCTGCTATGCCGTCGCTCAAGAGTTCGGTATGCACACCAAGATGCTCTTTACCCGATAGGCTGGAGACAATGGCATTGGGAATGCTGCCGTATCCTACCTGGATAGTCGAGCCGTCTTCCACAATGCGGGCCACATACTCTCCAATCTTCCGGGCCGCCTCCCCCGGAACGTCTACAATATACTCCAGCAGAGGCTCGTCTTTTGGGACCAGATAGTCCACATCATCCATGCAAATCCAGCCGTCTCCAGCCACGCACGGCATATAGGAATTGGGCTGGGCAATTACGAGGCTCGCCTTCTCCACCGCCGTCCTCACCATATCGACACTGATGCCAAGGTTCATGTTGCCATCCTTGTCGGGGAGAGTGGTCTGAATTAGAGCCACATCGAGCGGCAACCTATCCGATCGAATCAGGTCGGGCAGATTGGAGAGGAAGATGGGTGTATAGTCTGCAGCAGCCTCATTTATGGCATTTCTGCTGCTGTCTCCAATGAAGAAGGAGTTAAGACGAAAATTGTTTCTGAACTTTTCATCCGTGTAGGGTGCCACCCCCAGGGTAACGATATTCATGAGCTCGGCATCAAGAAATGCCTTGGGCTGATCATTGACGAAATTGAGAAGCGACCTGACGAGATACTGAGGCTCGCCGCAGCCCGTGCCTATGAAGATCCTATCGCCGGGGCGAATTTCCTGGAAGATGAAGCGCTCCTGATCCCGGAACTTACCTGGCCATTTTTTTTGGATTTCATCCCGCATAGCTTCCTGCTTGATAGATTCTGAGTTTGAAGATTCCTGCATTCAGGCCCCTTTTATTGAATCAGAGGAAGGATCTTAAGCCTCCATTTCAAGCTCTTCTTTCTTTCATATCTCATGCTGAAGGCCTCTGTGCCCTTCGGACTGCCTATCAGAGCCAGAACATCGCCTGCTTGCACAACCGTCTTTGGGTCAGGAATGGCAATAGCCTGGCTTCTTCGCTCCAGGGCTACCACCCGGCAGCCGAAATTATGTGGCAGATCCAGCTCCTCCAGAGTCCAACCGATCACGCCGGACCTTTTTCCCACGTGGAAGATCTTGAGCTCCAGATCCTCATAAAGCAGATCCAGCTCCTCCTCTTCTCCCTGGATGATCTTGGCCAGCATGTGGCTGGCGACGATGGGCACGGATGCCACATAGTCCGCACCGGCCCGGTAGATCTTCTCCGCAGACTTGAGATGGTTTGCCCTCACTACCACAAAGGCATGCGGGTTGAGGTTCTTGGCCAGAAGCGTGGCATAAATAGCATCGGAATCCTGATTGAGCAGGATCAGGATGCCCACCGCCTCTTTGATTCCTGCCTTCATCAAACTGGCTTCACTTGTGGCATCTCCTATTATTTGCTGAAAACCTATATCTCCCAGATCACGCCGATCTACGATTAATGGCTTTATTCCGCAGTAAGCCTGCACTGTGGCCACGCGTTTTCCTACATCCCCATATCCCAGGATGATCTGAGGTCCCTCCCGGCGAGTGCCGATGGTGAGTTCTCGAACTCTGGAGAGCTGATCGATATTTCCCACTGCCATCAGGACCGAGTTCGACTGCACCACATCATCGGAATCGGGGTTGGGATGGAAGACTCCTCGCTGCCAGATGCCGACAATGCCGGCACCCGTCTCCCTGATCGCCCCTTCCTCCAGCTTCTCTCCGATCAGCTCCGCTCCTGGATAGATGGGCAGCTCGATCAGCAAGAGATCTCCAAAGAGCCGGATGGCTCCAGGGAATACGTTCTTCAGCGGTGGGGAGGTGATCTGGGCGATGAAGGTTCCGAGGAGCGTCTTTGGTGAGATGATCCTGGTGGCCCCGGCATACTTCAGGAACCTGGATCGGGTCAGGTCGTCCACCAGCGCTATTATCTCGATGTCCGAGATCTCCCGCAGAGTTAGAATGACTTCGGCGTTCATCTCCTCCTTTTCGTTGGCGATAAAGAGGCGGGCGGAATCGATGTTAGCTCTTCGCAACACCTCCATCTCGGAAGGATCTCCTTTGAGCACGGGATAGTCTCGATAGATGGTTCGGGCAGTATTCTCAGATCGCTCAATGATCAGGAACGGTATCTGCAGCAGAGTGAACCTCTCTGCCAGGGTCTCCACCACAGGATTGAAGCCGGAAATTATTATATGTCCGGATATATTCTTCGGAGCTGAGCTGAGATCTGCACTGAACAGGTGCTCCAGACGTGGTGTGATTATTAGAGGCATGATCACGGCCCAGAGTATGGCGACTCCTGAGAGGGCCACGAAGATGCTGAAGAAGCGACCCAGCTGGCTGTGGAAGACTACGTCTCCATAGCCAAGAGTCGTAATCGTAACAACAACCCAATAAAAAGCCGTTAAAAGGTTTGCATTCTGGTACTGGCCTTCCAGACTCATCATTTCTATAAAAACTAAGCTATAGAATACGACCAGCAACAGTATTCCAAAGACAAGCTTGTAGGCTTTTTTTTGCAATCCCTGATCCCCGCATATCATCCGGCTCCTTTAATTAAAAAGGTTCCGAAGGTGGAGAATTCAAGCGATGAATCGAAGGCTCTGAATTCGAGGCTAAGCAAAAAAATCGAATGGCTTGATAATTAAATCCTGATGGTTACGGAATAGAACCACAGAGTCGCAGAGCGCACGGAGGACGAACGAACGGAGACGACTATTTGCTCAGACGCAAATATGCAGTTTTTATTTTCAATTTCAAGTGATGTTACGGAAGAAAACCAAAGAGACACATGGCGCACGGAGGACTCAAAGGATTCTATGATCTATTACTCACTCGATATAGCGAGGAACCAATCGAATTTCTGAATTACCTTGAGGAACTCTTCGATCCGTTCCAGCAGCCGGTGCTCAAGATATCCATGAGGGGAACTCACGGCAACTGCGCAGCCTTTCGCGCCGCAGTAGTCCAGTCCGATCTGGGAAAACTGGATTGGGAATTCATGGAAGGATTCATGAAAACGACTCTCTGGAAGAAACTCTCTTCCATTCGTATCAATCGTTCCCACCATATGCCAGCAGAGAACCGTCCAACCCAATTCCCTGGCCCGGTCGAACAACTCTTCTGCCGCCATTGCATCCCCCTGATCAAGAAAGGGCGGATCAATGAGCAGAAGGCCGGGAATCGCTTCATTCAAGAGAGACACGACTCCTGAAAAACCGTCCCCCAGATGGAAGGAAAGGGAAGTCGTCTCCGGAAATTCGCTCCAGGCTGCGGCAACATCGTTCTCGATGTCCCAAGCCTCGATCTCAAGCATAGACATCTTTCGCTTTGCCAGCTCCCATACGAGCCGGGCCGATCCCGGATAACGCATCAGGCCGCGAGGATTTAGCTCATTTAGAATAGCAAAATAGCAAAAATTTAAAAGGGAAGGAAGAACCGGCCAGATCTTGCCGATTCCTCCTTCCCAGTCACAAGCTGCTTTCAGGGAATACTCTGGGCGTCCAACATGGCTTTCTGCATAAACCAGGCTGCTATCGGGGGTGAGGAGGCAATCTGCCGCCTCGAGCAGGAGGAAATGCTTCCAGACATCGCCTGCATTGCCTGCGTGCATTCTGTGATCGTAATGGCGCATCTAGACTATGGTTCACTCATTCTGGTACATCTTCTTGGCGATATTGAAGGCCTGAGCAGGTGTAGCTATGGCGATCTTCTGGGAATCGTCAAAGCTGGACTTGGAGGCGGCGGCCGTCGCTGCCGCGGTTCGGAGAAGCTTCTTGTCCACCTCGTTCGTCAGCCAGCGGGCCCCGCCTATTCCCACCAGAAGAGCGCCGGCAATGGAGGCAATGGAGACTGTGATATCATCCGTACCTATTCCGGTGGCAGTTCCAAACAGGACCGTATTGCTGAAGGCTCCGTAAAGGCCCCAGGAGATGAAAGCGGCAACAGCTCCTAGAAGAATGTTGCCGGCAAATCCGGGGCGGATGATGGTGACCTCGCCCGCGGTCTCCTCACTGGGCTTGATGAAGCCGTTATCGCTCACCAGTGCGTTTATGATTCCGCCTATGGCGCCGCTCAACATGATTATCCCTATAGGTATTAACATCGGCATCGGCATTTATGTCCTCCCTTATATTTTGCTAGATTCAGGAAAGCTGCATCCATCCCCTCGAATGGTGAAGAGACCCCGAACCCTCACTATTTCTTACTAATTTTATTAAGGATGATTGGAGATTATACTATTTGAACTTTGCGTTTGTCTTAAAATTTTGCGGATGAAATATAAGGAAAAGAACGAAAAATTTACAGCATCGAATTCCAATTAAAAGTCAAACGGTAGTCCGCGCAGCAAGACACGAGGCATGCGAAGCGCAGCCGCATGAAGACGTCACTATATCGATCTGATCCATTCCCGAGTTGAAATACGCATATCTTCGTTAACACAATAGAAATCACTAAAATCTTGGTGAGGTTTGAGCCAGGAAGAGGCCTTATGATAATATCCTGTGGTTTAGTGGATATCGAAAAAAAGAGAGGCCGGTTTCAGGTTGTATGTACTTTCATATATCAGATGTTCCAAAAAGGGGATGAAGGGCAGATCGCCCTCCATCGATAGCCCTTAGATCTTGGTGTTACCGGTCACTTGCGTTGTGGGATTGAATCCGTGGAGCGTGGTTGGTGCGCCTGATGTCATATACACACCATATTGTTGATACCAAAGAGTCCCAGGTGGAAGCGTATCAGGGAGGTAGGCCTTATTGTTTTTTACAACGACTTTAGTACCGTCAAGCGTCACTGAGCCAATGGAGGATATCCCACCACCATACCCTGTAATAGCCTGATTATTCACTATCTGACTCGTTCCGCCTATAAACAAATTGCCTCCATTTCCATTATAGATTCCTCCGCCTGAATTGGTGGCTGAATTCCCGGAAAGGGTGCTGTCTACTAGCGTGAGTTTGCCCATATTAAAAATGCCACCACCGTTTGATGCTTTACCGTTCTGGACATTCAAGCCGGAGAGGGTCACACCGATATTCGGATTGGTACCGCCTATAGTGAAAACTGAACCCGCCTTATTGCCATCAACTATGGTACTACTCCTACCAGCTCCAATTAAAGTCAACGATTTGTCTATACGGACATTCTCTTTGAAGGTCCAAGGTGCTATATTGATTGTATCACCAGATTCGGCTGCGTTCACTGCCCCCTGGATCTCCATGAAAGGAGTAACGTAATACCCTACGATCCCATTTGCAACTGGAATACCTGAAGACTTAGCGGCCCCTAGACTTATGTCATAGTCTGAGCCATAGTTGGAGGTCCTAGTCTTGGTTTGTGTATCTGCCGTGGCTGTACCGGTGAATAATCCATGAACGTGTTCACTTTGCACCGCTTGAGTGATGGTTCCAGCTGAGGAGGACCCATCTAACCCTACAAAACTGGCTTTGCCTTTAATTATTTTTCCTCCAATTATATCAGATAAACCGTCGAGTTGTGTATTTACGCTGTAAAGTCCGCTGCCGTCCTTGGCACTACCATACAGCTCGATGCTGCTTCCGATTCCTATCGTTGCGGTCTGATGTGCGTTAGCTGCATTAGTAAACGCAGTAGCATATGTATAATAATTGCCGAGCCAGGAATCTGTTAATGAATTAGAATTGATATTGATATTCGCTTGAGCGTTGTCTCCCTCGCGGTTAGATGAGGATGATCCACCAGATATAGAGTAAGCATTGCTTGCAGTTAGCGATAGCCACGCTCCCACACCAGAACCTGCAGTTGATGAAGATGGGTAATAGGTATTCCAATCGTAGTTCCATTTCGTGGTTATGGGTTTTCCAGAAACGCTCCTAGAAACAGAGGCATAGTTCCCTTTCGTGTCGCTGATGCCAATAAAGCTAGACGGCAAGTTGCCTGTGCCGGAAAACGAGTTAGACAGCGTGCCATCTCCAGGATTAAGTCCTATATGCTCGTTTGCATAGTCGTCTACAGTGGATCCATAAACGACATGTGTTGAAGAACTACCGTCATTGCCTCCTGTCGAGGCTGAGAGTTCTAGACCAGAAGTCAACGAAATACTGATCAAAAAAATCAGTGCGAATAATAAAGCTCCTTTAATTAGTTTCACTCTGTTCCCTCCTAAAACTTTTCCTAATAGTAACTACAGTCAGTAGTAGATAAACTTAACTAGAATCCTAACTTTAGGTCTTTATATGATACGTAGGGATTGGGGAATCCTCCTCATAGTATTTGCACTGAGCTCAAACGTCTGCGGTGTCTACTGGTCGAGTCACGTTGACACCAACTCGTCTCACTGGTCCATCTATCGCGAGAGCAGTAATATCAGCTTCAATCTCTCAAGCTCAGTCGAGGGCAAAATATCATCCGTAGAATCACGTTATAGAAGCCTGCATCCATACCAATCCTACTATGAAGAAGTTGGAACTAATGACGTACGGCTCAAGCAGAGGACAAATGCTCTGGAAG
The DNA here is from genome assembly GCA_903871465.1 of uncultured Methanosarcinales archaeon. Lineage (GTDB taxonomy): Archaea > Halobacteriota > Methanosarcinia > Methanotrichales > Methanotrichaceae > Methanothrix. Next base: position 6,891 of record CAIQHB010000041.1, on the reverse strand, counting down.
GGAGCTACAAATCCACAGATGAAATAATGATGCAGTCCGCTGTTTACCCGGACGAAATCGAGATTACAGTTGATAAGCCCATCGGAACGGACATATACGCAATTGAGTACGAAAATGAACAATGGCCGGTCATCATAAAAGCCAGTAAAACACTAGCGTATTCCGGCCGGCAGATAAATGACCGAGATTTTGAAGGAAATAACGGAGACTTTGTAGGTGCATACTTCCTATACAACCACGAGTTGTCCAAGGAACAAAGGTCAGTTATCTGGCTACAGAGGATGAATGCCTCAGTGCTGGCTACCAATGATACCATCCTATCGGCAGAGTTCAAGCCCACGAAATATTTGGGCTACCTAATCCAGGTCAATACAACGGGCATAGCGGATCTAAGCTATAGGCAAGGAGATTCTCAGTACGATGTCAAACACAAGAACTATCCTGCCCTCAGCGAGGGAGAAGAACGATATTACGGCACATACGATCTGGCACGAAAGATAGAGATGAGATCTGTATTCGAAAGGTCTGATGATACCGATGCTGATGAGTTCTCTGGTTATAGTTGGCTGCCATGCTGTTCTAGCGGCTGGGGTGACATGAGCATTCCAGACCAGAAGGGCTTCGGGACGAGCGCCAAAGGTATCTTTGATTGCACCTGCTACAACGAAATCACAAGGGCTTAGATTATGTACTGCAAAAATTCGGTGAACCAGAAGTGTGTTGTCTTGGAGTTATACATATTTGATTATACAACATTTCAGACCCAAATCAGAGCCCATAATAATTTTATAAATATGCTTTCGACCTCGTAAGGCATATAGGATTGCGCGCCGGATTCTATAGCATCTTTTCAGTTTAGACGATGCTGCTTTTTCGATAACGGGCAATTGTCGATAAACCATTCCATAGTTTACGGAATGGTCCGGTAGGCAGAAGCGATTTAGGACTTGTTAAGTAAAGGCCAGGAAAGAAAGAAGGTCCTTGCATGTTACACGCACTTGGGCAATAGGGTTCATGTCTCGGATATGGGAGAGATGGTTGAGTCATGGATGCTCATTTGATTGAGGCCATTAATCCTAAATGATTTAGTTGGCATGGGTTGAATAGTTGCAAAATTTAACCTCCGATATTTCTGAATCCATGCCAAAACAGATATACGCTTCTTCACATCACTCCGTCCAGGCAAGATCATCCATAGACATAAAATCCAAGCCACTAAACCCGAACCCCAGGAGCCCCAGTCTTTGAAGATCCTCCTCATGGGAAACCCCAATGTGGGAAAGAGCGTCATATTTTCCCGGCTTACCGGAATCGAGGTAGTCTCGGCCAACTACCCCGGCACCACAGTGGAGTACACGGAAGGACGAATGAAGCTGGGCGAGCAGATGGCGACGCTCGTAGACGCGCCCGGAGTCTACTCGCTGGACCCGACCTCCAATGTGGAAGAGGTCACCCGCCAGATCTTCGCCCAGGGAGCGGACGTAATAGTAAACGTAATCGACTCCACCAACCTGGAGCGCAACCTCAACTTAACTCTGCAGATCCTGGAATGGGGGTTGCCTACGGTCGTCGCCCTCAATCTCTGGGACGTAGCCACCCACAAAGGCATCGAGATAGACACGCAGGCTCTGGAAAAAGAACTGGGCGTCTCCGTGGTTCCCACAGTGGCCGTGAGCGGCCAGGGCATTTACGAGCTGGTGGAGGCGTTGGCGGGCGCAAAAGCGCCCCCGTCTCCGATCCACTTCGAGTCCTCAGACCAGCGCTGGGCGCGCATCGGCGAGATTGCGGGAAAGACCCAGAAGGTCCTGCACAGACACCCTTCCATCTTCGATAAATTGGAGGATATCTCCATCAAGCCAATGAGTGGCATTCCCATTGCCTTGCTGGTGCTCTATTTCTCCTTCAGCCTGGTGATCCGCATCGGAGAGCTCCTGCAACTGAAGATCACCGATCCCATATTCTTCGCCTACTCCCAGTTCATAAGCGAGGTAGTGGAAAGCCACATCAGTTCAGCGCTGCTGAGAAACATTCTGATCGGAACCTCTCCCGAGCTCCTCAAGTCCTTCGGCATCATCACCACAGGCCTCTACATTCCTCTCGGTGTGGTACTGCCTTTCCTGATCCCTTTCTACCTGGTGCTGGGCATCCTGGAGGATATCGGCTACTTACCCCGTCTTAGCGTCATCCTGGATGCGCTCATGCACAGGATCGGCCTGCACGGCGCTGCCATCCTGCCTTGCGTGCTTGGAATGGGATGCAGCGTGCCTGCGGTCCTCTCGGTGCGGATACTGGAGTCTCCCAAGCAGAGATATCTTGCCGCCACTCTCATGACCATGGCCATCCCATGCGCCTCGCAGAGCGCCATGATCTTCGGGATCCTAGCTCCCTACGGCCTGAAGTACATCCTCATGGTCTACCTGACCCTCTTTTGCACCTTTGTGACCACAGGATTCGTTCTGCACAGGTTAATCGGCGGCGAGTCTCCGGAGATCTTTATGGAGATTCCACCCTACCGCATGCCAAACCTGCGCTCGCTCTTGAAGAAGACCTTCATTCGCGTCCGGGAGTTTCTGAAGGAAGCGGTGCCTTACATCGCTCTGGGCATGATAGTGATGAACTTCTTTTACCTCTCGGGCTTGATGCAGATCATCGGCCGGGACTTGAGGCCGGTCGTCTCCGGGCTGCTGGGGCTTCCCAGTGACGCCGCCACCGCATTGATCATCGGCTTCTTGAGGAAGGATGTGGGGATCGGCATGTTCGCACCCCTGGATATGTCGCCTGAGCAATTGGTGATTGCTTCAGTCGTCCTGGCTATGTATTTTCCATGTGTCGCCACCTTCATGGTGATGCTGAAGGAGCTGGGAGTCTCGGGAACCCTGAAGTCGGTGGCACTGAGGCTGGTGGCGGCTCTCCTTGTCGGAACCACACTGCACTTCCTCCTGGCCTGAAACGAGCAATTTGCCACAATACCTGAAGGCCGTCATAACGGTCAGAATCTGCATGTTTCTCCCGCAAAAAGTGCAGAATTGATGATGATCCTTTGCTCCGATTCGAATAGATGTTTATCTAATTATCTAAATTTTTGAAACAAATTTCCATAGTATTCCAATAATATCTCGATATTATCCTGCAAACAGTGCAAAAAATTTATATGTCATGAATTAGGATTATCAGGTGGTGATGAAAGATAAGGAACTAAAAGACCTCCTGAAAATGATGATGATCTCTGTTGGGACCAGAGGAAGATATCTAAATCTTTTCAGTCATTTTGGTCGTCACCGTCGTGACTCAAGGCAATAAAAAAAATAAAAGGATAAATAGTAATCTAGGGCAAATTTGCAATTTAATAAAAAGTGTGAGGGAAATATGAAGGCAAAACTTCTGTTATTTCGGATTGCTATAGCCACACTGCTCCTTTGCAGCCTATCTCTAGGAGGACTGGACCAATCCGGAAATGTCAATGCAAAGAATATGACCATATCAGATTTTAATACTCTGGTTCCGCTCAGCGATGCGCAGGACTCCTTTGTTGATACCGGTGCTCCCTGGACGACGTCTATTGAAGGCGGAACGGAAATGGCCGTCTATTCAGAGCAGGCTCCACCCGCGGCAGATCTGGAAAAGCTGGTGCCTTCTGCAGTTCTTAAGAGTCCGCCCCAGTACATGTACTACAACGGAAATTACCTGCCCTGGAATGACTTCTCCACCACCTACCCCAGCAACAATCCAGGCCTATGGATAGAAAGAGCCGTGAGCTGGACTCTTTATGCCACACTGCCCAGGGGCGGATGGACAAGAGAGCTGATCTACGTGCCGCAGGCGTCTCCCGTCAACATGTACGAGATTTATCCAGGCGGCTTTGTGCTGAGCTATAGCCTCGGAATGGTTCAGTCCGGCTTCTACTACATCTGGTACTATGCAGATACATCAGGACGGCATCGCAGCCTGTTTTCCACCAATAGCGGATATAGCAATGCAGTAACAATAGACGTCTATCCGGCAGGAAATTACATCAAAATCAATCCGACCCCCAAACCCAGCCCGAAAGAGGAATGCGAGAAACAACCTCTATGCAAATGGGAGAATGGCGGATGCATTTGCCAGCCGGCTCCTAATCCTGTAGCGGAATGCGAGAAAAATCCGCTCTGCCATTGGGTTGACGGGCAGTGTCTATGCACTGGTGATGTGGATACGGAAAAGGAAAAATGTGAGGCTAGTCCGACCTGCGATTGGGTCAATGGACATTGCTATTGCCGGGGAGGAGAACCTGAGCCCATGCCGGGACCGGTTCCTAATCCCAATCCAGAGCCAGAGCCTTTCAATCCGGCGCCAAACCCGGTCGCAGAGTGCCAGAGCAACGGATGTCAATGGGCTAACGGCCAGTGCAACTGCATGGGACTTGGTGGCAGCGTCGACAACAGCAATAATGGAGGAGATGAAGGAGATCTAGCAGCTACCGCCTGAATTGGCATGCAATTTTTTCTGCGATCGATTGAGAGACAAGAATAGGCCGGTTCTGCGCCATTGGCAAGATGCCGATTAAGGCGCAGAAACTGAATTTTTTTGTGATTTGTGATTCTTTCCATTTTGGATCGGTTTCCGAGCCAATTTTTGTTTTAACGCTAGAGTTAAATAAAACATAAACCATTAAGTGCCTTCCTATCGATCATTTGAATCATTTCGGCTTTAAGATTAAGGCATAAGAGCATGATCTCCCTCGATTCCCTGGACTCGCTCCCTCATCTGCCCGGATGCTATCTTTTCCTGGATAGCCCTGGCGATACTGGTAACCCTGGCAATATCATCTACGTCGGCAAAGCCAGAGATCTCAAGAAGCGCGTCAACAACTATTTCCAGAAACAGGATCATGGCCCCAGGACTGCGGCTCTGGTGCAGGCCATAAAGGCGGTGGACTTCATTGTCACCAACACGGAGGTCGAGGCCCTGCTCCTGGAGAACACGCTCATCAAGAAGCATCAGCCCCGCTATAACATCAAGCTCAAAGATTCCTCGCGTTATGCCTGCATTCATCTCACAGAAGAGAAGTTTCCGAGGATCAGAATCTCCCGTAAGACGCAAGGCCAGGGCTCATTCTACGGGCCCTTTGTTTCGGGCAAAGAGAGGACCTTCGTCTTCCAGATTGTGCGCAAGACCTTTGGCCTGCGCACATGCAAGCGTCTGCCCAAGCGGGCATGCCTGCGCTACCACCTGGGCCACTGCTCAGGCCCATGCATCGGCAAGATCACCGAGTCGGATTACCGGGAAAGGGTAGAGCGGGCCGCCTCGGCCCTGAGCGGTAAGACGTTCGAGCTGATCGATTCCATGAAGCATGATATGGCGGCCCTCTCGGCGCGCCGGGAGTTTGAGAGGGCACGGGAATTGCGGGACGAGATCGCGGCACTGGAGCGCCTTCAAGAAAGGCAGAGAGTGGAGCACAGCCGCAAATACGATCAGGATATCATAAGCTACGCTATTGACGGCGGAAATGTCTATCTCATGCTCTTCAAGGTCTACCGGGGCACTCTGGAGGGAAAGGAGGATTTTGTCTTCAGCTATACTGAAAACTTCCTGGAGGAGTTCCTGGTCCAGTATTACTCGGAGAATGAGCCGCCTGAGGAGCTGATAGCGGCAGAATTCCTGGATGAGTCTCTGGTCGAGTTCCTCACTCACATGAAGGGAAAGAAGGTCCACGTCACCGTCCCCAAGCAAGGTGAAAAGAAAGAATTGCTCATGCTTGCCAGAAAGAATGTGGAGATATGCTTCTTCGGCGACCGGGCGAAGCTGGTAGCCCTCCAGGAAGCACTGCATCTGCCGGGGCGCCCGGAGGTCATCGAGTGCTTCGATATCTCTCACCTGGCAGGCACCTTCACCGTCGGCTCCATGGTCCAGTTCAGGGACGGCAGGCCCGACAAAAGCAACTACCGGCGGTTTAAGATCCAGGATGTTCAGGGCGTGGACGACTTCGCGTCCATTGCCGAGGTCGTGCGTCGTCGCTACTCACGCCTGAAAGAAGAGGAGAAGGAGCTTCCCGACCTGATTGTCATCGACGGAGGAGCCGGTCAGCTCTCCTCAGCTTTGAGGGAGCTCCGGGATCTGCGAGTGAAGGTCCCCCTCATATCACTGGCCAAAGGAGAGGAAGAGATCTATGTGCCTGGCCTCGAGAAGCCGCTGGGGATCAGGAAGAATGAAAAGGCATCGCTCTATCTCCAGGAGATAAGAGACGAAGCCCACCGATTTGCTATAGCCTATAACAGGTTGCTCCGGAAGAAGGCGATAAGGGAGTGATGGGAAGAGTTTTGGCCCAAGATAGAGAGAGAACTCAGAGCATTCCTCAAAAGAATTTAAGCCAATAGAAACGACATCAACAGATTGACATAATCCACAATAAATTTGCTTGAAGTGATGGCAAATTCTTGTGATATTTAGGAAGCAAGCCGAATTTTTCCCTGAAGATCGCTTAATCGAACACACTTATTTGGATTTATGTCATCAGATCTGAGCAGGATTTTTTTGCAATGTTCACCTTTTATGAATATGATCATCTAGCCAATTGGGTAGTTCGTCTGTCATCACATATGTCGCATCATAAAATAATTCTAAATTTTTGTCTGTGCCCCGCGTTCTTATTGAATAAGTTCCTTTTTTTTCTTGATTTCTCAAAAGATCATTCGCATTTTTAAGATCCAGTCGAGACTGACGTAGAGAAAGAAAATAAAAGATAGTTGCAATAATTGCTGCAAATATAGATACTATGGACATATTTTCTTCTGCAGACTTATAATACTTATTCCAATAGACTCTAACCTCGCTGTATTCAAATGGCGCCAATTCATTTTCGATCATGATCTCAGGAACAGCATAAATTCCACTATTCCGATAGAAAATAGATAT
>CAIQHB010000040.1 GCA_903871465.1 uncultured Methanosarcinales archaeon | reverse complement strand
GAATTTGCTGGAATTCGAATGACGCTAAACGATGCAAACATGCCTCGCTTTTGGATCAGGTAACCTGATTCCGTTTTCATGCGGCGGCGCCTTGGATGCCCCGTCTGCTTGCAGCGGGGTGCGCCGCCGCCGTTTCACTGTAACTGCTGGCAGGGAACGAATAAAAGAGTTTTCTATTTTCTTTCTACATATGTTTTACAATAATTAGAGTATATAGACATATATTCTCTATTTTGCCAAGCTTTACATATCTCGCTGATATTCACTGCCGAGGTGAGAAATTGAGAAAACTGGCAACTATGTTATTGATCGCCCTGTTCATGGGGTCGATCGCCACGGCTTTTGCCGCAGAGAAGGTGACTGTCTCCGGATCGACGACAGTCTTACCTCTTGCACAGGCGGAAGCGGAAACATATAATGGGCAACAAACCGACTGTATGGTAACGATCACCGGCGGCGGCACTGGTGCCGGAATAACAGCAGCCGGCGAAGGTCGGTCGGAAATAGCCATGGCTTCCAGAGAGATCAAAGACTCTGAGAGGAAACTCTACACCAAGAACAATTTCCAGCAATTCTTCATCGGTTATGATGGGATCTGCATCGTTGTAAGCAAGCCCATATATGATGCCGGTGTCAAGTCCATTACAAAGGATCAGCTCAAGAAGATCTATGCGGGAGAGATCACGAATTGGAAGGATTTGAAGGGTCCCGATGCGGAGATTTATGCGATCGCCAGAGAAGATGGCTCGGGAACCAGGGATACTTTCAATGAGCTGGTCATGGGTTCTACGACTGCCGAGACGCCTGGGGTAAAGACTGTCGGCCAGGGTAGCTCTGAAGTTAAGACCGCGGTAACTGGCAGCGACAAGGCCATCGGCTATGTCGGCTTCAGCTATGCCGAGAGTGGAGATTTGGGTGTGTTAACATATGAGGGTGTTAGTCCAGATGTAAGAAATATAAAGAGCGGCTCTTATCCTCTGGCCCGTCACCTCTACTTCTACACCTGGGGACAGCCTACGTCTTGTGCTCAGAAGTTCATAGATTTTGTGCTCAGTGCAGCCGGACAGAAGATTGCAGGTGATAACGGGTTCATCCCGATCTAACTGATCCCCTACCCAAAATACTTTTACATCTTTTTGATACAATACGGTTCAAATTTATGAAAGTGCTTAAAGCCAACGGCTATTCTACTTTTGGGTCGAGTAACTGATCGTCGAATCCGTCGGAAATCAGGCGAATTGAGGGAATTTCTTCTAGTTCTCTTCCGGACTCCGGACTTTTGATCTTCAGTCAAGCAGAAAATACGATAGCATTTCAGTCGATGTTCGATTCTCCGGCTGAACTCACTAAACTATATAGTGTATGTAAGTCGCCTACCTCCACTTATTCTCGTTTTCAACATATATTCTATTTTGGTTAAAATTATAAAACATTGACTGAATTAGTTACACGGGTGATAGAATAATCGACTTCCAATGCTATAACGCTACTGAGGAGAGTTGCTTCGAGTACATCTGCTGCCTGGAGAGACTGGAAAATCTGGGACTTGAGAAAAAAGACATAGCCAGAAGTATCCTGGACTGCTGCGCCTGCTACCTGCGCGGCAGATGCACCGTGAAAACCGGAAATCTGTTTCTGGGAGCCAAGACATGCTAAGCGCATATAAAATAATTGAAGGAGGATGCATATGGTTATAGGTATTACTATGGTGAAGGTCATGCCTGGGCAGGAGAGGTCGATCTACTGTTCGCTCAAAGGAAAGGATGGAATACTGGACGTCTATCATATATTCGGGGAGTATGATTTCTTCGTGGTGCTTCAGGAAGAGAGTCTCATCAAGCTCAAGGAACTTCTGGAAGATATTCAGGAGACCCATAATGTGATACTAGCCAGGACGATATTGGTAGTCTCGAATAACGGTTGTCAGGAACAGGTGCCTGTCAAAGCCTTGGCTTAGTCGATTGAGACTCGCATGGAGTATATAAGATAGAATCATGTTATGCCGCCTGAAGAGGCCCGTGAGAAGTGTCTTAAAGCGGGAATGGATGATTACGTCAGCAAAAGCCCATGAAATTGAACGAGCTGGCGAATCTGATGAGCCGGGCACCAGGTTGTCATGCATGAGCATATAAACATAACTTATATAACTACAGGATCAGCATGTTTGACCGACACATAGAGGTTAACAGAGAGACTATGATAACGATTATGGGGCTTTTGGGAAGTATATCCCTTTTCGCTATGATATTGCTTCGAGTTTGATCTATTCAACATTATGTGCGATATGTTTTCAATCGGAGGCGAATCTAATGGCACCAGAAAATTCCGGTAAGAGGAAGATCCTCTTTCTATGTACCCATAACTCCGCCAGGTCTCAAATGGCGGAGGGGCTGCTGAGGAGCATGAATGGAGATCTGTATGAAGCATACAGTGCAGGGATTATTGCTACCTATGTTGATCTCAGGGCTGTTAAGGTCATGAGCGAAATTGGCATCGATATCTCTGGCCAGGCTTCAAAGGGCATGGATGAATTTCGAGGCATTCTATTCGATATAGCGGTTACCGTCTGCGATAAGGCCAAAGAAATGTGCCCCATCTGCGGGGTAAGCCTCGAGGCGCCCGCTAAGACCCCTGCAGCTAAAGAGACCATCCATAAGACCTTTAGGGATCCGGCTGAGGCAGAAGGCTCCGAGGAGGAGCAGCTGAGCGTCTTCAGACTGGTGAGAGATGAAATAAAGGAATGGATTGCTCGAACCTTTGTGGATCAAATGGTGCAGTAAACTACCCGATCTCCTTGAGGCAACGGCTTGATGCATACTGGCTATTACCATGAATTTAAATATTTTTATTATTTATTCGAATACCTTGCAGCTTGCAGCGGTGATGTTCGTGCTGTTTTGTAATCAGTCATATTGCATCAAAATCGAACCAGTATCTTTCAACGATCTCCGAACAAATTGGTTTGATATAAATAGTAATATGCAATCATCCTAATGTAGGTTTCCTGACCTTCCCCGTCGGCAAGTTGTGATGTATTCATTTAAAAATAAACGCGCGACCAAAATATTGAAAAGTCTCAGGAAGGATTGCTCATGATCTTTTGAATAAACCCATCTCGGCGATGAGTCTTTGTTGGCCGCCATATTGACATGGACTGGATCACAGGCAAATGATTTTACACCTATTAATGACGCATTACTTATAACAATATATGAATATGTGACGTGAATTAAGTTATCGCTTCATCCGTTCCTCAAAAACCGATGCTCGATACTTTATTGGCGAAACTCTAAACGTATCTCCGATCTGAAGATATAAAATCTACTGTATCTTTGTTCCACCAGATTTATATCCTATTTTAGATCACATCTTAATTTTTAAAGAATACCCCGCAGCTTGCTGCGGGGATGGACAGGAAACCGTCTTAAGGAAAGTTGCATATTCTGCATGCAATGATTGAGGTAAAAAAGGCAAATCATTGTGCTTATAAAATCCGTTATCATATGGTATTATG
>CAIQHB010000039.1 GCA_903871465.1 uncultured Methanosarcinales archaeon | reverse complement strand
TGCACCCTTTTTCCCATAGTCGAGACAGTTTTTCTGCCAGCACCAAAATTTCGATAAATCGAGATTGGACTGCATCGCTACCCCAACTTAATGGTTTGATGAGGTAGTATAAAATCTTTCAGTTAAGTAAGTACACGACCTGAAATTGCAATGACTCCATCAAGGAACTATTTAATGCTAATGATTATGCGACAGAGATACCGAAATTGCCGTTTTGGCAAGTCACATCTACAATTATGCCAGAACAATGCCTCGCCAAGCCATGATCACTGAGTTTAAATCTATTCTCAGCTCATACCCCAAGTTTTATAATTGGGAAACTACAATTTCAAACATTACAGGCTAGGAGGAGTAACAATTGAAACTCGTTCTATCAATTCTTGTTATTCTACTTATGGCAGGATTTACGCAAGCTCACGAGACTGTATGCCCAAACGACTGCGACAGTTTGAGCATCCAGGCTGCTGTCTATGCATCCCATATCAATGATACAATTGATGTATATAGCGGAACTTATAATGAGAGTGTAGTTTTAACTAAGGATGTTACTCTTAGAGGAATTGATACGGGCAGCGGAGAGCCTATTGTCAACGGTGACCTCTATCAGAACGGTTTCAATATGGCCTTGCGGGGCTTTGGATTCCAATCCGTTTCACCAGGTTTGGCAGATACGGTGAATATGACTACACAGAACACAACATTTTATTGGATAGAGAAAGCATTTGAAAACCCCTCAAAGTCTAAGGCTATTGCAAGCCTTGATAAGATAATCAAGGCAAATCCAAAAGATGCCTGGGCTCTGTATAGAAAGGGATGGATCCTGTCTGATACTGGAAGGTATGATGAGTCCACTGATGTTCTAAGAGATTCTATTAAAGTGGATCCTTATTTTGCATCTCCCTGGAATTTGATCGGCAATAATTTCTGGAAATTGAACAAATACGACAAGGCTTTGGAGGCTTATGAGAAAGCTATCCAATTGAGGCCAGATAAGGGACTCTACTGGTCTAGCAAAGGCGATGCTTTAAAGGAGTTGGGCAGAAATAGCGAGGCAGAGGCTGCCTACGCCAAGGCAAGTCTGTTGGGATACGGCGATTTTGCATCGACGAATATAACCACAGCCGCCAGCCCTAGTCTATCACCGGCCCCAACACATTCACCTGACACTTTCGTTATGGATCACATAATGGCAAGCAATGTCGATGAATCTACCAATAATGTGATTACGAGAGCCTATACATTCTCAAATACCGATAGCAAAGCATACTCATGGTTGAGCCTGGGAAAAGCAGGAGATGACACGGTCAAATGGATGTGGTACTCTCCAAATGGCTATCTATACAAAACAGACTCGTTTGAGGTTCCCTCTCCGAGCGATGCCTATTGGCGTTCTTATAGCGTCTGGTCTTATATCTACATTGCCGGCGGTAATGCAGCTAATATGCCAGGAGATTGGCATGTTGATGTTTACCTCGATGGCCAGAAAGCCTTCACAGAGTATTTCTCTATATCGGGAGATCGATCAACTGCACCATCAGGAGACAAATCATCTGCCCCAGTTGTTGAACCGACAGAGGCCGAGAGTTGGCTCAATCAAGGTATTGCTCTCGGTGATCAAGGCAAATATGAGGAGGCCATACAGGCTTTTGATGCGGTGATCAAGATAAATCCACAATATGAAGCCGCATGGTACCTCAAAGGCGCTGCTCTACATCAAAAGGCCAGGTATGATGAAGCCCTTGGAGCCATCGACAAGGCTATTGAGATCAATCCTCAAGATTCTGATGCGTGGTACCTCAAAGGCATGGTTCTTGATGACCTTGGTAAGTCCAATGAATCCATACAGGCTTTTGATAATTCTACTCAAATTGATCCCCAAAATGCAGATGCCTGGTATTATAAAGGCGAAGCTCTCTATTATCATGGGAAGTATGATGAAGCGGTTTACGCAATAGAAAAAGCTATCGGGATCAATCCACAAGATGCGGATGCATGGTACCTCAAAAGCATGGCTCTTGATGACCTAGGCAAGCACGACGAGGCGAATTTGGCCTACAACAAGTCCATAGAGATCGATCCTGAAATTGAAGCGGAATGGTGGGGCTGAGAAAGATATATGGACCTAAAAACAAGAACGCCAGTCTACACAAATTCATATCTGCCCTATAGATATCCTAATTAGGGCAGTGTCCCCACCTACAATTCATCCTATTACTTGCCGATGGGCTATATGCCCACGGTATCCAGCTGACATCCATGAGACTCGAGCCTGAGGCGAGTGAGAATGATTTCCGGCCGCTTAACGACGCTGGCCCTGGAAACCATTATTTCTCCGCCAATGCAGATCAAGTAGACCCAATCTCGTTAGCAGACCAAGAGGTATTAATAATCCCGACGAAGAGCCATTAACAGATGAAGACAATTATTATTCTTGTAAGCCTCCTTGCGGCCATCTCTCTTGCCGCGGCCTATACTCCGGAACAACAGACTACAGTCGACGGCGTTCGTCTCTCCTTCCAACTTGGTCAGGCATACGAAAAGGCCATCCAGGGCCAGGGAATCCCGGCCTACGATTCGCTGGTCGATCAGTGGAATGCATGGGTCGTTAAGAACTTCGGAAACGACACCGCATTGCTCGTGGCAAAGATCGCCGCGCCGACCAATTTGCAGAAGCCCTATTTTGCGGCCAACGATACAACAGGCAAGGGCATCGCCCATAAGGTAGATGGAAGTGCACAATACGCTACCAACGATGCCAATCTGCTGCCGGACTTCGCCATCGCAAAGTATGCCGCGTCGGAGCAGGGAAAGAAGACTGGCTCGGACTTCCTGGGTGGGGTTTGAGCCACCCAGATCATCCTTCTGGACGACCATAGGCCTACCGCAATTAACCTTTTTTCAATACCAGGCAATTATCCTTCATCCCAGCCATGGCGCTAGCCAGCATCACCGGCCCGTCAAAGCCACCCCTTGCCCTGCTGGAGTCCACAAAGATCTTGTCCATCAGCACCGGCGCACCAAAGGAGCTGGCTCCGCATAAAAACAACAGCGTTCGGAAGATCAGGTTTCCGCTGACACCATCCGGAGCTATGACGATATCGTCTCCCCGGCAGCCCTCAATCAGTATCCCTTTGTGGCTTGCATCCAACCCTGCCTCCCGCGCCCTGGCTGTGATAAGCTCTCCTTCCCGAAGGCTGCGGTCTACGCGCTCGCACCTGCCCCGGTCCTCCAGCCTGCCGCCCGAGAGTACAGCCGCCTTTGGAGCGACGCCCATGTGCTGCAAGAGCCTCGACCCTTCCAGCACCAGGCCCAACCGATCCAGTGCCGTCTCTCCCTCGTCAATGCCCACCGGCCCCAGCAAGAATGCCCAGCCTGATAGCTCCAGCAGGGCCAGCCGCTTAACCCTGATCTCGAACTGCTCTGCCAGGACTCGCATGGTCCTCCCTGCAGGCAGGTTCCCACGCACCGCGCCATCGATCTCGCCTGCGGCCAAGAGCCTCACCAGCTCCTTCCAGGGCTCGTTCGAAGGAACGTAATCAAACGCGCAGTCGCAGCAGGGCTCGCCCACCAGAAGAAGATCTGCATACTTTCCTGCCGACTGCAAGGAGACTATCAGATCTGCATCAGCATTCCATATACCGATGCCGATGCGCGCTCTCTTAGACATAGCCAAATCTTGCAGAGATTTTATAAAGTTGGAGTCCATCCCAAAGTTACCTGTTTATCAGTGTTTTAAATTGCATAATGATCTTTAGTGAATTCCAGTTACGCACTCTCGGGTCAGGTCAAATAGCACTGCCTCTTCCAATCCCTTGCGGATGATGAGCCGCCGATCTGCGGTCACCTGGCCGATGACTTTCGCCGTGAGCCCGCGTCTCAAGAACACCTCCAAAACCCTTTCGGCATCCTCAGATTTTGCGGTTACCACAAAACCCATCCCCGGATACATCTTCAGCCAGCTTGAGAGGTCCAGGCCCACAGGTACCGGGATGGACTCTACATCCACCACAGCCCCCACATTGCTTGTCTCCAGCAGCATTCCGAGCGTCCCCAGCAGTCCAGGATTGCTGATGTCCTTGCCTGCCCTCACAAGACCACACTCACCTAACTCCCGCATCGCACCCAATTGCAGGAGAAGCGTTTTGCTGTCTTTGAAGCTGGTGGAATCGAAGTTTATGGTGAACTTGGGGTGAGCCTTGCCATCCATATCGACCGCAGCGATTATCGCCTCACCCTCTTTGGCCGTGCTGCTCAAGATTACCGCATTCTTTTTCGCCTTGCCGAGAATGGCAACGTCCAGAGCGCTGTAGGGAGTGTCCGGATGAAGGTGTCCGCCGACAATGGGCACATTGAACTTCTCAATTCCCTTCTTCATGCCCAGCAAAACCTTATTTGCAATCTCTGAGTTGCCCACAGAGAGGACATCTACCATGGCCACCGGCCAGCCGCCCATGGCAGCGATATCGTGTACATTCACCAGAACTGAACAGTAGCCCGCCCACTCCGGATCGACTTCCATAAGTTTGGACCAGATGCCGTCAGCGGCCAGGAGCATGACCTCTTCACCGTCATCTATCACTGCGGCATCCTCCCCGAAAGATGCAATGATGCGCTCGGATTCTATGGGAAAGAATTGCATGAGGTTTCCAATCTGCTTCTTGCGAGTGATCCCCACAAATCCGCGCAGCTCAGCTGCCAGAGACTCCAGATTCATCGGAGAATGATGAGGCTTTGATCAAAAATAGATGTCGCTAAAACGCCGCCGCAAAGTTCTTAACCGACCGCTCTGAGGAGAAAGTGAGACGCTATTGGGTTAGGCGTTCTTTCAATAGATAAGTTCCAGTGGAAGAATGTCGTAACAAATTTTAGAATGTATCGGTTGCTATCGAAAGTTGATAACAGAATAAATAATTGTAGCAGATACATTTAGCAAACACTTCTCTAAACAATATATGTAGAAGCACCAACGCACTCGAACCCGAGGGGTAAAAAGATAAAATATATTATTAAGTTAGTTCGAAGTGACCTCCTACACCCGATTCAAAAAGCAGCTACTGTTCGTGATAATCACCAAAACGAGGCGAAGCCTTTGAGATGGGAGGCATCCGGAGAGCAAGGAGCAGAAGAACATTTATGAATCTACATGGCGTTCGGCAGAGATGAGGTTTTGAGAGATTGCTGATCAGAGATTGCAGGCAAGGTCGCTGTCTGGTGGCCAGGCTCGACCACGGCACAGACATCATCGGTCAGATCACTGACCTGGCAGTGGAGAAGGGAATTAAGACCGGCTTCTTGAG
Organism: uncultured Methanosarcinales archaeon; assembly: GCA_903871465.1. Classification (GTDB taxonomy): domain Archaea; phylum Halobacteriota; class Methanosarcinia; order Methanotrichales; family Methanotrichaceae; genus Methanothrix. Next base: position 228,427 of record CAIQHB010000039.1, on the reverse strand, counting down.
CGTTATTGGTGCCCTGAGCAGGGCTGAGCTAGGCTACTATGATCAGGTTTCTCAAAAATACGGCAAAATTCAGATAGAGGAGCCAGTGGAGCTTGTATCCTGTTTGGGAAATATATCCCTGCGGAACGGAGAGCCTTTTGTGCACGCTCATGCCGCTTTGTCGGACAGAGCTGGTAGGCTTTATGGAGGCCACCTGAACTCCGGCATAGTCTTTGCCGCAGAACTCTTTATGCAAGAGCTTTTGGGCCTGAATCTGGAAAGAGTGCCCGATTCGATCACCGGCCTGAATCTATGGGGTGAAGAGTGAAGAATTCCGAATACTTCGAATTTTTGCAGAAGGGCCTGACGAACGCCATGACCATAGCCCAGGCCGCGCGCAGCCGGGGGCTGGACCCCACAACTATAGTCGAGATACCGCTTGCAGTCGACCTGGCAGAAAGAGTAGAGAAGCTGATCGGCATCCCTGGAATTGCCGTAAGGATCCGGGAGCTGGAGAAGCAGGGCCTGAGCCGGGAAGAAGCAGCTCTTGCCATAGGCATCGATTTTGCCGAAGGCCGCCTGGGAAAAGGAACATCCAAGATCGAATCCGTGGAAAACGCCATCCGTACATCGGTCGCCCTGCTCACGGAGGGCGTCGTCGCGGCGCCGATCGAAGGAATCGCACGCGTGGACCTGGGAAAGAACGACGACGGAACCGAGTACCTCAAGGTCTACTATGCCGGTCCCATAAGATCGGCCGGTGGGACCGCTCAGGCTCTGTCCGTTCTCGTGGCCGACTATGTGCGAAGAAGCGTCGGCATATCACCCTGGAAGCCGAGGCCGGAAGAGGTGGAGCGCTATGTGGAAGAGATCGGCCTTTACAAGCGCGTGGCCGGACTGCAATATTCGCCTTCTGACGACGAGATTCGAATTATCGTGCGCAATTGCCCTATCTGCATCGAAGGAGAGCCCACCGAAGAAGAAGAAGTATCAGGATACCGTGACCTTGCCAGGATCGAGACCAACCGCGTGCGGGGCGGCATCGCCCTGGTTGCGGCAGAAGGCATCGCCCTGAAGCGGCCCAAGCTCAAGAAGCATGTCACAAAACTCGGCATTACCGGCTGGGAGTGGCTCGACTCCCTGGCCAGCGGTAAGAAAGAAGGTGGCGACTTAACTCCCAAGTTCCTGCGCGACCTCATTGCAGGACGGCCTGTGTTCTCTCATCCCTCCCGTCCGGGAGGCTTTCGGCTGCGGTATGGGCGGGCCAGAAATACAGGCCTGGCTGCCGCGGGAATCAGCCCCGCCAGCATGCTGATCCTGGGCGAGTTCATGGCTGCCGGCACCCAGATCAAGGTAGAGCAGCCAGGCAAGGCGGCTGCAGTGGCTCCGGTCAGCTCCATCGAGGGGCCGACAGTGCGACTGGTTAACGGGGATGTGGTCCGTTTCGATTCTGATCAGGACATCCTGGAATGGATGCCTGTGAGCTGCAAAGATCCCAAGACCATCCAGCTGGCTCTGAAGGCTCATGTCGCCAAGATTCTCGACCTGGGCGAGATACTGATCAGCTATGGCGAGTTCCTGGAGAACAACCGGCCATTGGCCCCGGCCTCATATGTCTTCGAGTGGTGGGCGGAGGAACTCAAGAAAGCGGGAGGCGATCCGGCTGGCCAGGAGCAGATCGGGGGGCTCGAAGCCATAGAACTCTCCAGAAAATATGGCGTCCCCCTTCACCCGTCCCATACCCATCTCTGGCATGATCTAAAGCATGCGGAGTATGAACAACTCAGAGAGGTCGTATCAAGAGAAGGCCTTCTGGAATCAGGAAAGCTCATCCTTCCACTGGAGGTCAAGGATTCTCTGGAGACGCTGCTGGTGCTCCATAAGGTTCGGAGCGAAAAGATGATAGTCGAAGATCCTCTGCCTTTCCTGCTCTGCCTGGGAATAACTTTGGAAAACGGCTCCTTAAAGAAAACTCCCGGCGAGTTGGCTGGAGATGAGCCAGACGAGAAAGAAGATTCGGCACTGGCAGCCGTCAACAGGCTATCGGGCCTCGTTGTTCGCGCCCGGGCGCCCACGCGCATCGGTGCCCGGATGGGCAGGCCTGAGAAGTCCGATAAAAGGCTGATGCGACCACCACCGCACGTTCTCTTCCCGGCAGGAGAAGAGGGTGGCAAGTCGAGGTCGATTCAGGAAGCTGCCAAGCACTCCACAAACAACTCGACCGGCATTATCAACGTGGAGATTGAGCGGCGCATCTGCAAAGATTGCAAAAAAGTGGGCTTCGCCTTCCTATGCGAATGCGGCGGCTTCACGGAAAAGAAGAGGGTCTGCCCAAAATGCAATATCCCGGCCAGTGATAAATGCCCCAAATGCGGAGCTGAGACGACTGCTGCCGCCAAGATGCAGATCGATGTAAAAAAGCTCTATCATCAGGCGCTGGAGCGTCTGGGAGAGCGCGAGCCTGAGACATTGAAGGGCGTCCTGGGCCTTTCCTCCCGGGATAAGACACCGGAGCCTCTGGAGAAAGGCATACTGCGGGCCAAGCATGGAGTAAACATATTCAAAGACGGCACCGTCAGGTACGACCTGACCGATCTGCCGCTGACCCATTTCCGTTCCGACGAGATCGGCACCAGTCCGGAGATTCTGCAGACCCTCGGCTATGCGGAAGACATGCACGGCCTGCCTCTGACGATGCCGGATCAGGTCTGTGAATTAAGGGTGCAGGACATTATCCTGGCCCGAGATGCCGGAGACTACCTTCTCAAGGTCGCCAGGTTCGTGGATGAGCTTTTGGTCAAGTTTTACGGTCTCGAGCCCTACTACAATGCAAATTCGCCCGCCGACTTGATCGGCGCTCTCATGGTTGGTCTGGCCCCCCATACATCGGCAGGCGTTCTCTGCCGCCTCATCGGCTATAGCCCGGCTTCAGCCGGATTCGGGCATCCCTTCTTTCATGCCGCCAAGCGTCGCAACTGCGACGGAGATGAGGACTGCGTGATGATGCTCATGGATGCGCTCCTCAACTTTTCCATGTCCTACCTACCGGCAAAGCGAGGCGGAAAGATGGATGCCTGCCTGGTCATGACCACGATCCTTAACCCTGCCGAGGTGGACAAAGAGGCTCACAACCTGGACCTGACCCACGTCTACCCTCTGGAGTTTTATGAGGCCACGCTTCTAGGCACAAACCCCAAGGACCTGGAAGGGAGGTTCGATCTGGTCTCCAAGCGACTGGGCACTGATGCCCAGTATGAGGGATTCAACTTCAGCCACGACACAACGGATATCGCAGCCGGCCCGAAAAACAGTGCTTACAAGACGCTGGAAACCATGGTCGATAAGATGGATGCTCAACTGGAGCTGGCGCGCATAATTCGGGCCGTTGATGAGCAGGACGTGGCAGAGAGGGTCATCAACTCTCACTTCCTGCCCGATCTGATCGGCAATCTGCATGCCTTCTCCAAGCAGAAGGTAAGGTGCGTGAAGTGCGGTGCCAAATACCGACGCCCTCCGTTAAAAGAGACATGCCCCAAGTGCGGGGGCAGGATGATTCTTACAGTGCACGAGGGAAGCGTCCGGAAATATCTGGAGGTCTCCATAAAAGTAGCGGAGGAGTATGGCGTGAGCAGCTACACCAAGCAGAGGCTACAGCTTTTGAAGATGGAGATCAACTCCCTCTTCAAGAACGATAAGGCTAAACAGACAGGTTTGGCTGACTTCATGTAAAATGTCAATTATAAAAAGTCAATCATTTCATATTTTTCAAGTACTGCTCAATCCTGTCCAGCCCCTCAGCAATATTTTCCATGGAATTGGCGTAAGAAAACCGCAGATAGCCCTCACCATTTTTTCCGAAATCGATCCCAGGAGTCACGCCCACATGCGCTTTCTCCAGAATGTCAAAAGCCAGTTTGTAGGAATCCCCGGATATGTGTCGGGCATTGGCAAAGACATAAAAGGCACCTGTCGGCTCGATTGTGATTCCAAATCCAATCTCCTTTAAGCGCCTGATCATGAACAGGCGTCGCTGATTGTAGATTCTCTTCATCTCGGCGACGTCCTGGAATGTATCCTGCAAAGCGGCGATGCCGGCCCTCTGGGCGAGAGAGCTGGCGCAGATGAAGAAGTTCTGCTGCATCTTCTGAATGGGACGGATAAACCTCTCAGGGGCGATGAGATAGCCTAGCCGGAGTCCCGTCATGGCATAGAGCTTGGAAAAACCGTTCAGGACAAAGGCATGGTCGGTATACTCCAGTATGGAATGCTCCCGACCTTCGTAGACCAGGCCGTGATAGATCTCATCGGAGACTATATAAGGCGGGAATTGGGCAATGGCCCTCATGGTGCCCTCCGAGAGGAGGTTACCTGTAGGATTAGAGGGCGAGTTGATGAGAATAGCCTTTGTCTTCTCGCTGATTCGAGCCTGGATGGCAACGGGTGCGAACTCAAAGCCATCCTTTTCATAGACTGGGACCCTGACGGGAACGCCTCCCAGGAAGCTTATGAAATTTGGGTAGCAGGCATAGCCCGGGTCGGAGATGATGACCTCCTGTCCGCCTTCCAGCAGAGCCGCAAAGACGAGCATCATGGCAGGCGAGGTTCCGGAGGTCACGACCACCTGATCAGGTTTCACGGAAACGCCGTAACGGTCTAGGTAATTTTGAGCGATCGCCTCTCGCAGCCCCGGGTCGCCCAGGCTGTGTGTATAGTGAGTGAGCCCCTCGTCAAGAGCCGACCTTGTCGCCGCTTTTACCGCGTGAGGGATATCGAAGTCAGGCTCGCCCACCTCCAGATGGATGATATCGATTCCCTGGGCTTCCATCTCTCGCGCCCTCTCCAGGACCTCCATGACGATGAAGGGCGTTATGCTTTCAGCTCTCTTGGATATCATTGCCCTTACCTTTTAGCGATAGATCGATTTGAAGGGATCGATTCGAAGGAATCGATTTGAATGGATCGACTCGAATGGCCTATTTTAAACCGGCGCCTCCATCATGAGAATCCATTGTCTGGCTCTTCGCGGAATTGCGCGGCCAAGAGGTCCCCCAAGGTCCCGATTGGTCGTTCTTTGTGCCAATCAAAGCTAGAGTGCAGAGTTGCATAGATTGTTCCCCGCAGACGCGGGGTTAGGGGGGCCGCCACGGCCTGGAGTGGGCCAGCTCCACTAGCGCGTAACACCGCGCGGAACCCCGGAAGAAGTTGTTAGATCTCTTGCGCTTTGTTATGAGATATGATAATGTCATTCAACTGCAGACTGAACTATGTAGATGCAAGCAAGGACAGCATCGCCATATTCTTCCGGGGTACCGCGAGTCGGCCCTTCGGGCCGCGGCCAACGGGGCCCCCTCAACGCCGGGGAGGCTTGGATGGATGGCTTCTTCGTGGTTAGCGGTTGCATAGCGAGAAGATCCCTTATGCCACCCTATCCACACCGCCCCGGCTCTGCAGAATAGGGTCTGTTCTCCTTTAGGCACCACTCCATCTCCGCCAGCATCGGCTCAATCTCGCCGCCTTCTTTCAGCTTCTGAACCATGATCTCGGCCAGGCAACCCTCTTCGATGCGTTTTGCCACCACAGGCAGATATCGCATCTCCTCTTTGGTTGCGCTCTTTTGCGCTATCCAGAAGAGCTTCTCCAGCTCCGGCCTCATGCCAGCCACTCCATGGCGCATGGCATCTTCCAGCATTGCCAGAAGATGGCTTTCCTCCTCTTCCAGCACCAGATCGGATCGAAGCAGCGCCAGAAGGAAGGCTGAGAAGGCCATATCCGAGTGCAGACATTCCTGCTCATCTATGGCTTTCACCTCCAGGCACTCCCTGGTGAAACGCACAATTACGCCCCTGGAGTTCACCCACTCATGGCAGAGAATCTCCCCCCGGCACTTCTTCAGTTCCCTGTAGATATCCTGGTTGATGCGAACATAATCTTCCACGCAATCCAGCTTCTCTGGGATGATGTCGTGGCAGATCTCGGGAATCTGAGCCTGGTTTTGCCGGTAGTAGACCAGCCGGTTGTCCATATAGGAAGTCGTCTTTCCCTCTACCAGCGGCGAAGATGCGGACACCGCTACCATATAGGGAATCAGCGAGCGGATCTTGTTGAACATAGTGACCAGATCATCCGGACTTTCGTAGGGATAATTGATTTGCAGCGCCTGAATGTTCAACCAGCCATGCTGCCGTATGTTAAAAATGCGGTCGTATGCTTGATAGTACTCTTGCTCGTCATGATCCCAGTAGGTCGTCTGATCCAGAGTGAGCAGGGGATGCATACCAAGGCCCAAAAACCCGTACTCATAATTCGTAGCCCGGTAGAGCTCACACAGCCCGTGGTAAAGATTCTCTTCCAAGAGGCTTATGCTTCCCGGGGTTGCCGGAATCAGCTCCAGAACATGCTTTTGCAGCTCTTTGGCCACCTGGATCCCGCCGAAAGGAACCTCATACTGCACCTCACCGCTTATCTGCTTGAGGATCTTGTCGGAGATCGCGAGTGGCCGATAGTTCTTGTCATTTATGGAGTACTCATGCTCCGTCCCTATGGGGGACTTCGCAGGCATGGCCCTGAGAGTCACCATCTTTGACGCCTTCTGGATGTTCATTGCCTTTTCCCCGAATTCAGGCATATGTTTCAATCCTTCAGCTTGATCTCAGCCACAAGATCCGTCTCAGGCTCATCTATCTTCAAGATCTCGGCCATCTCTTCCGGAGGTACCTTGTCCACGAGTTCCATGATTCTCTCTACGGAGGCTTCGAACAATCCGTCAAAAGCCTTTCGGTTTGCCTTAAGGAACCGGACCATGGGGCAGATGCTCTCCCTCTTGATGAATATTTGCAGAATATTTCCCTTCATATCGAAGGTGAAGGGTCCTGCGACGCATGTCTCGGGCTTGATGGAGTGGATACTGCATTTTCCATCCTGGAATAGCACGCAAAAACCGTCCGGCTTCAGACGCAACCTTTTGTAGCCGGCAAACTCCACCGCGTCCGCACTGACGCCGTTTTTCAGCAGTATGTCTATCCGTTCCTGGCTTAAGGGCGGCCTGGCATCAAAGCAGCAGCCACCAACCAGATGGCACTCGTTGCAGGCCTGGCTCAAGGCCTCGCACAGGTTTTCATCCATCAGAATATCATCTCTTCAATAATCTCTCTATCTCTTGATTTCCGGATTATCTTGATAATTTTCATTGTCTGCTCATCGCTCGCAGGGAACCAATCTGAAATACGCAAATATTGCCACGTCAGGCTCTATCGATTTAGCTCTTATCCATTCGGATAAAAAAAAAGGTTCGCGTCTACCTCTCACTGAGATCCATCTTGCTGGAGTAGACATCGTTTTCCACCAGGGCAGAGGCATTGGCAAATGCGGTCCCTGCACCCAGCCCGTATTCGCCCTCGAAACCGTGCGGACACGAGAATTCAGGGGAGAACTCATTGGCGTGTATGGAAGCATCTACTGTCGTCATCAGGTAAGAGATTATATTATGGAACATATCCGGATAATGCTCATCCTCCCCACCTTCCAGGGAGGGGTTATCATTAACCTCAATAACGTAGAGCTTTCCGTTGCTCTCCTTTATGTCCACGCCGTACAATCCTTTGCCGATGGCATTGCCCGCCTCTTTTCCGAGATCGATAACCCCTGACGGCACCTGATCGGCAGGCACGCTCTCCACATCGCAATAGACAACATGGCCATTGACGGAAGCCTGGATCTTGAAGGTCTCGGAGGGGATGATGTACCGGCAGGCGTAGAGCAGCTCTCCATTGATAGTGCCCACTCGCCAGTCGAACCTGCTCTCGATGTACTCCTGAACTACGATCCAATCCGAGAGCTTGAAGAATCTCTTGGCGATCTTCAAGAGTTCATCTACGGAGGAGGCCTTTTCCACCCTGACCGAGAAGGATGTAGACGGCTCCTTCAACACCAGAGGCGTGCCCAACTCCTCGAAGAGCTGCTGGGCCTGCTCTGCGTCCAGCTCCTTCTTCTTCAAGAACTTCGTCCTGGGCATGGACACATTCTTTTTCATGAGATGCATGTACATGTTTATTTTATCGGCGCAGATCTGTATGGAGCTGGGATCATCCACCACCGGTATGCCGTACATCTGTGCCATCCTGGCAGCCACATATGTGATGTTCATGGGGTCGGTGTTGGCGCGGATGAATAGCGCATCCAGCTTGGGGATCCTTTTGATGTCCACAGGAAATATGAACTCTGCTGTGTGTCCCATGCTCTCAGCCACGTCCCTGATTTTAACCAGGGCCATGAGCTGTGAAGAGTTGCTTAATGTCTTTCGATCGACAAAGATGCCAAGTTTACTCAAAGCGTTTCACCCTCCTGTCCAGAAGGTCCTGCAGCATTTCCGTTTCATCCTTAGATAATTGCGAATATTTCACCGGTGAGAGTGAGGAGAGGCGACAGCCTGACTCATCCTTGACCAGGACAATCTCAACCAACGGCAATCTGAAGACCTCATAGATCTTCTCTGCAATCGTTGATACCTTCTCGCAACAGTCTATGCTCTTGCCGAATATTGAGGCACATCTCACTACGGTTGAAGTATCGCTCATCTTCTGATAGCAGAAGGGGTACCTGCCATGGTTGGTGACGTGCTTAATGACCTTCTTCGCCTCCTCATGATCACTCACCAGGAAGTTGTCTGAGGGGGTGGAGAAGTAGTTCAGGCCATAAATCAAGGCTGGAAGCGGCACGAAGTGGTAGGATATCGTCCAGTCGCAAACCTGGATGCCTGCCAGCTTCGCCTTCTCCAAGCATATAGGGACGATGTAAGCATCCAGCACATCGCTGCTGCGGGGCGTGGTCTTGATTCCCTCATTTTCGTTCTTGACGATGGCGTAGTACGGCTCTGTCTTGTAGAAGTAACTCTCATTAACAATATATTGAGAGTTATCCTCCTTCAAGGTATACATGATATCCTTCTTAGGAATATGATCGCGTCGTTGGTTCATTTAAATCATCACCGCATGACCAGCGTGTGAGAAAATAGACTTATTATAAGGGAAGAGTTCGTGCCCGTTGGGCCCACTCTGTGGCGCTGTTGAGAATATCCTTGCGTACGATACCCTACGGTGTCTACTAAGACTACGGTGCCTGTCTGGATCGGATGCCATTTCATTCTCTGAAATTTGGATCTCCTCTAGAGCGTAAAGCTGCTGGAAGTATTTATCCTTGTCGACCTGGGGCGAGATGTGTTTCGAATTATTTGCGATCATTAATAGTGCATGTCTGTTAAATTTATTGAGTTCTCACCCCACATAGTGCGATATTTCGCTAGCGGATCGGAGGTATGGAGGGCCGACAATCTGCGCAATCTCATCCATTTTATCCCAATAGATCGGTCATCATTTCTGGGTTTGTCGTGGGAAGCTGGCAGACATGATCTGAGCAGACATAAGCCGTTGCCTTACCTTCCAGCTGGACCAGATCTTTTGCAAATGGTATTGCCTCGCCAATCTCTCGGCCTGATACCAGCACCACTGCTTTGTTGGGCAGGAAACGCGATCTAATGGCGTGCAACATCTCAATTATTCCTGAGTCCTCGGCTTCGCCGACGAGCGCGATCTCATGAACTGGCCCCAGTGCATAATCCAGGGCGCATAGCAGCATGGTGTGACCAGCGGGCTCTTCTCCAACCGCAGCAAAAGCGGCTCGGGACAGATCCAGAGCTTTCTTTCCAGGGTCCTGGTCTCCTGTGAGGTGCATGAGCCGGAGCATATTTTGCAGGGCAACGGAATTTCCGGAGGGCAATGCACCATCATAGTACTCCTTTCGGCGCATCAGCAATGCTTCCCCATCCCCGGGAGAAAAGAAAAAGCCGCCGAGATCTGAATCCCAGAAGTGCTGCAGCATGACCCGGTTCAGACGCATTGCTTCATCCAGATATCTGACCTCGAAGACCGTCTCGTATAGATCAATTAAACCCCAAACAAGGAAGGCATAATCGTCCAAATTGGCCTGAAGGCCGGCTGTGCCGCGGTAGCGATGCAGCAGTCGCCCCTCGGAATTTTGCATCTTTTCAATGAGGAAATCAGCCGCCTTTTTCGCGGCCTTTGCATATTCTGGCGCATTCAGGGCCTGAGCCCCTTTTGCCAGGGCTGCTATCATCAATCCATTCCAATCGGTGAGGATCTTGTCGTCCTTAAGCGGATGAGTTCTCCCCTCCCTCGTCTGAAAAAGCTTGACCCGGATCCGGTTCCAGGAATCACAGAGTTCACGCTCCGGCATCTTCAGGATCTCTGCCGAATCGCCAAAGGCAGACATCTGGCGTAATATGTTTCGTCCCTTCTCAAAGTTGCCCCTTTCATGCACATCATAGAGCCGGATTAAAAGCTTAAATTCCTCTTTATCAAGGACCTCTTTGAGTTCCTCTGCCGTCCAGGAATAAAATTTACCCTCTTCCCCCTCGCTGTCGGCATCTTCTGCGGAATAAAAGCCGCCCTCACAATTGGTCATATCCCTCAAAACGTACTCCAGGATCTCTCGTGCGGTTCCGGCGTATTCCCCTTTGCCCGTTGCCTGATAAGCCTCGATATAGGCGAGGGCAAGCAGTGCCTGGTCGTAGAGCATCTTCTCGAAATGAGGAAGAGACCATTCTGCATCTGTCGAGTACCTGTGAAATCCAAATCCTACATGATCGTATATCCCGCCCATGCGCATGGCCTGAAGTGTGGTCTCAACCATCTCCAGAGTTTGATCATCACCAGTCCGCCGCCAATATCGCAAAAGGAAGAGAATGTTATGGGGCGCGGGAAATTTTGGTGCATTCCCAAAGCCGCCGTTTTTGGCATCAAAAACTGCGGCCAGGGTTTGATAGCCTCTGGCAAGAATTGAGGCATCCAGGTCCCCAGACGCTGCCTTTGGATGCTGTAATAGCATAAGACAATCTAGGATCCTGTCGGCGGAGCTGAGAAGCTCATTTCTGTTATTATTCCAAATATCTTTGATCCGGGGGATGAGCTCCATCATCCCCGCCTGGCCATAGCGACCGTTTTTGGGTATGTAAGTAGCGGCATAGAAGGGTTTTTTCTCCGGAGTCATGATGATCGTAAGGGGCCAGCCGCCCCGGCCGGTCATGCCAATGGCTACGGCCATATACATCTGGTCTATGTCCGGACGCTCTTCCCTGTCCACTTTTATGCAGACAAAGGATTGATTCAAAAGCCCGGCTACATCCGGATCCTCGAAGGACTCATGAGCCATGACATGGCACCAGTGGCAGGTAGAGTAGCCCACAGATAGAAAAATGGGTTTATCTGTCATCCTGGCAGCATCGAAGGCCTCCTCACCCCAGGGGTACCAGTTCACAGGATTGCAGGCATGTTGTAGCAGATAAGGGCTCTTTTCTGCAATGAGACGGTTTGGCTGGCTTGCGGCTCTCGATAGCTCATTGCCGGAAATGGAAACTTCGGTCATGACAACCACATCATATCTCATCATCACCATCAGTACATGAATCCATGCCCTGAAAATCATTTTTCGTAAATCAAGTTATTTAGATATATTATCAATAATTATAATGGCCAGATCAAAGCTTGCCAATTTTCTAATTTCGATCTTTGTGGATACTAATATTATTTGTATTGTTGACTGTTCCTGCGAATACACGCTAAAATTTTTCATTATGGCTCAGATCAAAGCTACTGGACTGGAGGCACCAGATATGCATTAATTTATAAAGTCTCAATGCCAAAAACGCAATTACTATCCGTATAATGACTACTACTATTCTATAGAATATCAATATGATAACCCATCAGGTAATTCTTCGATATGTTTATATCCTCACGAGACGAATTATTTGTATACTCTACCGAGTATAGGGGTGAATGTTAAATGAAGGGAGTAATTGTAGCGATAGCGTTAATCTTAGCTCAATTGCTATGTTGCACAGCAATGGCGAACCCACCACTCGTGGCGCCAGTGCAGTATGAGCAGTTTTGTGAAGCACAGAAGGTATCAGGAAACGGTGTAATCGACGTGAGCACATCTATAATAGACAAGAAGCTCGCGCTGGAATATTTCAATAACATGGCCGGTGATGGCGATCTTGAGCTCGACCAGGAGCATGCTTACTCGCAAGATTCCGATAAGCTAAAGAGAAGCATAGATTCGGTCAATGGCGGAAACGAGTCCACACTCAATCTTTACGAGAAGACCAAGCTCACCTATTCCGGTGAGACTCCATTGGTAGGAACCAAGTCCCTGCAATCGAAGGCGTTTTATGGCGGCATAGGCGCGAAGGTCCAGGAGAACTTCGCAGTCACTGAGATGGAGAAGGATCAGACAGCATTCTTTGTCTCAACTGCGCCATACAACCCAACGGCGTCGACAAAGCCCCTCAATGAGGACTATTTGAATCTTCTTGCAACATACTATCCGGAAGAATATGCCCAGTACATGGCAGAGCCCGCTCCGAAAATGACCCCGGAAGCGCTCATAAAACAGCTGAAGGACGCAGGAAGAGATACAGACAGAGTAGCTGAACTCATGGGCAACAATCCGGCCCACTTGATTGGCTTCGAGACCAAGAATACCTTTAACGGTACATGGGGCACCGATGCCTCCTGGCATAAGATATTCTACAAGGATATCAAGGCCCACGAGTTGTTCTCCGGAACATTCGAGGCTGAGAAGACCATCAAGTTCCATGAGAATCCCGTGCCGGAAAATGAACATCCGGTTTGTGATGGAATAGATTGCTAGGACGCCCTGGCAATCAATTTGCCATTTTTTTGTGAATTTCTTTATAGAAAGTATGGCAGGGATTCGGCTCGATCACTTTTGTTTGTATCTCAATATAAAAATCAAAGGAGAGATCGCGAAATACGATCTCATTCTCGCTTTTATGGTTTGCGGCCATTCACATGGGCCCGAGAGGTGCTACAACCTTTTTGTAGACCTCATTAAGGACCTGGGCAAGGCCTGTGTAGATCGCGGATAGTCCGCAGATAATCCCCTCATATCCGGCCAGAGTCCCAATCGCCGGGCTGCCAAGAAAATCTCTTGCCGTCAGCAGAAGGAATAGTATGGTAAGCGACAGGAAGACGAATTGCAGGGCCCTATTAAGTCGCAGGGTTGCCATGAACATGACGAAGGTGAAAAGCCCCCACATAAAGAAATAAGCTGCCATGGCCGGCTTAGAAGGAGCTGTGCCCAATCCCAAACTGGGCAGAAGAATCAAACCCACCAGGCTCAGCCAGAAGAGGCCATAGGATGTGAAGGCTGTGGTTCCGAAGGTATTATTCTTCTTCCACTCCATCATACCCGCAATGATCTGGGCGATGCCTCCGTAGAAGATTCCCATAGCCAGGATCATAGTATTCAGTTCATAGAATCCGGCATTATGAAAATTCAGCAACACGGTAGTCAAACCGAACCCCAGCAGGCCCAACGGTGCCGGGTTGGCGGTGGTATCCTTGATGCTCAGAGAATCTATAGTCTTCTTTCTAACTTCTTCCAGAGTCATTATTTCCCTCCTGAATAATGATCGGCTAAGTTCTAAATATTAAATTGTTGCCCTTAAAATACTAATTAATAATAGTGTTAAATGCTCAATAGTTTAGAGAAATTGAAATCAAATTGACAAGTTCATAAAAGATAATAATGCAGACATAAGACGTATTAGGCCAATAGATATTGATCACGCATCCATTCCCTCTTTTTCAGAAATGGCCGCTTTTTTCGGCACTTAATATGACTGCTTTATCTGAGCATATCATACTGATGGCCTTCATTCGCGGTGCTGCCCATTCGTAAGTCCTTGGCAGACCATTTTGCCATCATAGTAATGAGCACTCCACCTCGACCCCCATTCGTTGCAGATCCGTGATCAGAATCTCCGGGTCTACGGCATGACCCATAATGTTCAATCCGGGTGGGATCTTTTCTTGCAGGTACTGGCGCACGCAGGCCACCACCGGCGCCGCGGTAATGAAATAAGCATCGTTATGCCTGACGGTTATCCGGACCCTTTTTGGAACTGTGCCGTCTTTTCCTGTCGCCTCCATGACTATCACTACCTCCTCTTGAAGCGGAGAAAACCTCTCAAGGGCATTGACCATCAAGCTCGCCAGAATTTCCCGTCCCAAACCCTTCCGTACCTTTCCCAGTACAAATGCGGCAGGAAGAACCAGATAATCCACAAACCAGTTCATGCCCGCGCCATATAATCCCAGCTCCTCCAGCCCCAACATCTCCGGCAAGGCCCACATCTCCTCCAGGCTCATAGGGTAGCATTGCTTTTTTCCTAAGGTACGGCCAAAGTCAAAAGTTACAGCATCTGTAACGCGCGCCTTACTCCATCTTCCTCCCCGGAAGAGATCTGATCTAAAGTCACCAAGAGAGTCTAAAAACTCGTTGAGAGCATCGCCCTTTTCAAAACGGGTGTTCATCGCTACACCTACTCGCGCCGTTTCATATCTGGTGAAATGACTTTTGGCCAGACGCACCAAAACAGAAGGGAGGCCAGGATTGAACCCCGCCTGGGTTATAAAGCAGCGACCCTGTGCCTTTATCTGTTCTGCCAGATTCTTCAAGACCGCCGCCCTTTGCTGAGGATAATGAATATCCAGATAATCGACATTTTCCTGGAGGGCGACAGTCGCCACTACCTCCACATAATCCAGGCTCGTGCTTGCAGAGATTATCAGACCCACGCCTTGCAAAGCCGATTTCAAGCTCTCATACTGCGAAGCATCCGCAAAGACGCCCGAGACTCGCGCCCCTGGAAATTCCGCATTCAGCCGCTCAGAGAGAGCCAGAGCCTTAGCTTTATGCCTGCCGGCAACGACAATATCACAATCGGTCTCCTGCAAAAGAAGACGAGATATGCTGCTGCCTGCTCCACCATAGCCCCCCAGGATGAGGACTCTTATCTTCTGCATATTGATCCCCTAGAAATCATTGTAGTCACACTGAATAATATAATTTACGAGAGAAGGATTACAAAAAGATCCTAAGCGCCTGATGGGCAAGAACGTGTTGCGATAGAATAATGCGATCTCATGATATTCGGAAAATTGTGTTGGGTCCCTTTAAACACTATGCGAATACTATATGCATTTGGAAAAAAGATATAGACGAAAATAGAAATAAGAATCTCTAATCCTAGCCACAAATAACATTGATCTAAATCGATATGCTCCTAAAGAAAAAACGGTCATAATTTAATATTGTGATATAGTTTTATCTTTTTTCTTTTTCAATTCTGCCCCAAAAACCTGAACTGAATTACTTTTGAACGAAATTCTCGAATCCTTATACAGTAAAATTTATATATGATGTATGATAAGTATGACCATGGATCCGGGATTTCTTAAAGACTTTTTAAGTCATCCATCCCCTCAGATGAATCGACCCGGATCCTCCCTTAAATTACTTTAGAAGGAGTTTTTCCCGCAATGTGAGCTGCCCCTTTATCGATAAATTTAGTTTAATTATGAAACTCCGCGGTAAAACGCAAGCCTCCGGGCATGGGGCCGGAATAGCTCCACCAGGCTCACTTCCTCCTCCGGAGTCAGCGGCTCAAACTCGCTTCCCGATCTGGCCAGTGCCTGCACTTCCGCCGGACTTGAGCATCCCACTATTGCTGTGCTGATATCTCGGGAGAGAGCAAACCGGAGGAGAAGCTCCGCCGTCACTCCATTCTCAGCGGAGATGTAGTGAGAAGCTCCCAAAGTCTTCATCCCGATCACAGCCAGGCCCCGATCTTTTGCCGCCGCATTGACCCGGTCCAAGAACCCGCCCAGCACCGCTTCTGCAGGATTGACGGGCATGAGGACGCTGTCCACCGGCCAGCTCACTACAGCGTACTTCAAAATTTTTGGGGCATGGTGACCGGTGACGCCTATGAATCGAACTCGTCCGGCATCCCTGGCCTCGACGAAAGCCTCCAGAGCTCCTCCCGGGGCCTCTATCTCTTCGAGATCCTCACGAGTTCGGAGATCGTGAATCTGCCACAGATCGAGCCGCTCCAGCCCCATCGTCTGCAAAGTCTGCTCCAGATCGATCTTTGCGCCTTCTTTATCCCGGGCTGCGGACTTGCTGGTCTGGAATATTCGGGAGCGAAGTTCGTTGTTCCTGGACCAGAACTGACCATAATAGCCCTGGCTTCCGGCATAAGCCGCGGCCGAGTCGAAGTAGGCGATGCCCTGAGCTGCGGCTTCCTCAATCACATTCTTCGCTTCCGGCTCGCGATTGTATGTGCGCAGCACTCCTTCGCCACCCAGCCCGACCTGGGTGACATTGGTGCCGGTCTTTCCAAATAGCCTTGTAGCGATCGCCACAATAATCTCCCTGCGGATATATTTGTTCGGGCAAAGTATAAAAAAGTCTTCGAAATAGGAAAGTTGGGAAGAAGCAAGATTTCCCGACTATTCTTTCATTGACAGTGATATCCTCATTCTCACCAGATCCACACTCATTACCTTGACCATAACCCTCTCTCTGGCCTTCACCACGTCGGCAGGGTTTTTCACATATCCATCTCGAAGCTGGCTGATATGCACGAGGCCGTCCTGATGCACACCCACATCCACGAAGGCTCCAAAAGCGGTGACGTTGGTCACAATTCCCGGCAGCTTCATGCCCACCTGAAGCTGTTCGATCTTCTCGACGCCCGGGGCGAAGCTGAAGGCTTCATACTCCTTTCTCGGATCGCGGCCCGGCCGGGAGAGCTCATCCATGATGTCTGCCAGTGTGGAGGCGCCCGTTTTCTTGCTTATGTAGTTCAATGGGTCCAGCATCTCCAGAAGGCCCTCATTTTTCATCAGCACCCTGACGGTGACTCCCAGGTCCCGTGCCATCTTCTCCACGATGGCGTAGCTTTCGGGATGGACAGCCGTGCCGTCCAGGGGATTGTCACCGTCCCGAATGCGCAAAAATCCGGCCGATTGCTCAAAGGCCTTCGGACCCAGACGCGGCACATTTTTCAGATCCCGGCGCGAGCGAAAAGGCCCATGCTCGTTTCTGTATTTCACTACAGCCTCCGCCAGCCTGGGACCAAGGCCCGAAACGTAGGCCAGAAGCTCCTTGCTGGCGGCATTTACATCCACACCCACCAAATTTACGCAGGCAGAGACCACATCATCCAAAGCACGCTGCAGAGCCGAGGTGTCTACATCATGCTGGTACTGGCCTATGCCGATGGCCCGGGGCTCGATCTTCACCAGTTCTGCCAGCGGGTCCATGAGCCTTCTCGCGATGGAGACGGCACCGCGCACAGTTGCATCCTGATCGGGAAACTCCTGGCGCGCCACCTCAGACGTGGAATAGACCGATGCCCCTGACTCATTGACCATGATTATCGAAATCTTGCCAGGAAGTGCCATTTTCCGCAAGAAGGCCTCCGTCTCTCTGCCCGCCGTTCCGTTGCCGACAGCTATCACCTCCACGCCATAGAGGTCGCACAGCTCCTGCACCTTTGCGGCCGCTTCTCTCGTCCTGTTATGGGGTTCGTGGGGGTAAACTACATCGCTCTTCTGCAGCTGTCCCATGCGGTCCAGCACAACCAGCTTGCAGCCGGTGCGAAAGCCAGGGTCCAGGGCCATGACGCACTTTTGCCCCAGGGGCGGGTCCAGGAGAAGCTGGCGCAGATTGTCGGCAAAAACCTCTATTGCCTTTTCTTCCGCCCTCTCTCTGGCAGCCGCCAAGGTCTCGTTCTCAATGGAAGGGGCCAGGAGCCGGTGAAGGCCATCCCTTGCCGCCTCGCTCACCAGGAGCGAAGCCGGACCGTCTCCTTTTATAAAGAGTTCCTCCAAAACCGCCTCCGCCTCAACTTCCGCCGGAGCTATATGCAGGCTGAGCACGCCCATCTTTGCTCCGCGCAGCATGGCCAGCAGCCTATGCGAACTGACGTGACCAATGAATTCCGACAGGTTCAGATAGTCCCTGAATTTTCCGGCATCGGAATTTGCATTTGTATTAGCTGCGTCGTCAGCCGTGGCCTGAGTTCTTAAGACACCCTCGGCCTGAAAGAGGGCTCTCATCCTGGTTCGAGCCTCAACGTCTTCGCTGATCCATTCAGCCATGATATCCTTCGCCCCAATCAGCGCCTCCTCTATCGTTGCGACCCCCTTTTCAGCATCAACAAATGAAGCAGCCTCCTTTTCCGGGTCCAGGAAATCGCGGGCTTCCTGCAGAAATATCATCCTTGCCAGAGGCTCCAGGCCACGCTCTTTCGCCACCGTGGCACGGGTTCGCCTCTTGGGCCGGAAGGGGAGATAAATATCCTCCAGCTGGACAAGCGTCTCTGCCGCCTGCAGCTTATCGTTAAGATCAGATGTGAGGAGGTCTCGCTTGGCCAGGGAACGAATGATTGCAGCTCGTCGTTCATCGAGCTGGCGCAGCCGAAATAACTGATCCCGGATCTCTGCAATCGCGACCTCATCCAGACCTCCTGTCGCCTCCTTTCGGTATCGTGCAATGAAGGGTAATGTTGCTCCGCCGTCCAGCAGCTCTGCAACCGCTCCGATCTCTCTAGCTCCATAGGGCAGCTTCAGTGCTAATTTTTTGAGGTGATCAGTCATATCGCGATACATGCAGGAAGGCAGAGAACAAAAAGGCTCTGGTGAATTCTGCCCAGGGGTTGGATAGCTCTATTAAGGCTGTCTCCCGACAAACCAAATTCCGATTTTGGCAAAGATTGAACTTGTGCCACGAAAAGGTGCAAAGACAGGGCACTATCTAGAAATCAAGTGATTTCTCGATTTTTCGAAGGCATAACGATGCACATTTGACGTTTCCCTATGAAGTTTGAAGTAATTATCCCCACACCAAAAAAAGGATATATATCAAGGTTTTACAAAAATATTTTGAATTTTTACATATTGGGAGAAAAGGGGATTCTTATTTACCACATTTGAGGGTATTTTGCGAAATGCGCTCGTTAATTATGCTATAACATCCATTTACTTTTGAAACCGCTCCTATTTTTGACTATTCTTCGAAAGCTTCCGCTATAGCTAATAGCCTTGGCATTTTTCAGTGTGCAAAGCTAGCATATGTTAAGAGCAAAAGCGGTAACCATCATTTTGATATGAACCACCCTTACAGTGGTAACAAGTACACTTCCCGCACCAAATACTCTTTAAGCCCAGTTAGCAAAAGAATCCACGATATATAATGGCGTTAATAGTATATAAACATTTATATATTAAAATTGGGCAGGTTTATAGGATTCCTCAACTATTTGTTCAATATTGGGGGCGCAGTCCACAATGTTTTTTGTCAGGGTGGTTTGCGCAGGCTCGCGTTTGGATGTAGGATGGATGGCGTTATAATGTCTTTAGGTCAATGCAAGTAAATCGAACTGAATGGCCGCCCGGCAATGCATACATTGATCACCGAGCGGCGCAAACAGCGTGGTCCTCAACTATTCATTTGCATTCAAATGAATATCTTTGAATGCAACTTGGTATCAGATACAACATCCGTGATACACATTTTTGGGATGTGATTCATGCTTATCAGAAATACCAAGCTCCTGGCGCAATATATAGAGCAGTATTTTGCCGCTGTTTTCCAGATCCGGGAGTGGTGCCCCCTCATCAATTCCGTGATAGTTCACTGGCGGGCCGAAATTCTCGCTAAGAAGCGCCCCAGCCGTGACCAGATTGAGACGACCGTGAGCGTCGGTTGCTCCGCCGGTTGCCCGCATGGGACAGTTTTCGCCCATGATCGAACGGTAGGCATTGTTGATCAGGAACAAATGAGCGTCACGTGGGGAGCGTATGTCTGGGCCGAAGACGTTTTTGGTTTCGACGGTAACAGTTGCCCCGCCCGCCTCTGTCTTATAACGGCTCGTGAGTTCCTTAAAGACCTTCTTGAATATACTTTTTCCTTTTATCTTTCCTTCTCTGCCATCCCATCCATGACCGTGGTGGCCGATGGCGTAGCGGACATCTATTCCCAGATTGATCCCATCTTTATTGGAGATGGGATTAATCTCGGAAAAGAGTTGGGTCAGACCATATGTAGTGCCATTCCCTTCATCATATACCGGGTCGAAACGGTAGAGCAGTTCGGGGTGGTTCTCGCCGAAGGGCCAGGTCCCGAAAGCCCAACGAATGAACTTGCACATCTCACCAAAGTGATTATTGGCCAGGATATCACGGTCCACAAGGAAGGCCAGGAAATTAGTTAGCGAAACGATGGGATTGGCGCCATTAGCCCGATTTTGTTGTGGCGCCGATCCGTGTTGGGCGCCAGCCACTTTGGCAGTAATCAGCACCCTAGAGCCCTTTTCTTTGGTCACGTGGATGTCCGCCGGATGATAATCCACGTCGTCAAAAGGACAGGCCCGATACCAGTCATAAATATTGGCCACAAATTTGTCCAACTCACCCTCGTTCAGCCTTTTCTTTGTGATAATAGCTTCGGCGGTAACCGGGATCATATTGGCGGAACCCACCGAAGATTTCAAATCGGCAATATGCCAGGTATTCTCTGGGGGCGCCGAAGTAACATCGTTCGAAATAGTAAATATCGGCCGTTCAATGCCTTTTTCGGCGCGCACACTCCAATAGGCGTCGAACACGATCCCCAGATCCGGCTCCTCATCTGAATTTGCGTCCAAATAATGGGGTGTGGACATATCGGTCTCCTCCGAAGTATCGAACAGGACCTCCAGAATCAGTTTATCTTTCAATTTATTGGACGCGCCTTCTTCATCCACGTCGACCTGCTTCAATGCCCGAGTAAACGCCTCAAAGGCCACCACCGCCGGTCCTTTGTCGTCGATTGCGCCCCGGCCGATGAGGAAGGGAGTCGATACGCCGTTATATACGCGAGTCTCCTCGCGTGCATCGAATGGATGCCAGTCCAGATTGCCAGGAGGTACTGTATCCAAGTGGCAGATCAGTGAAACCTTTCTGGGTTTTTTAGTCCCTTTTGGAACTTCTAAGGCGCCAGCGCGAAAGCCAAATACCCAAGCTTCTTTCTCATTGCCTTCGTCGTCCTTGTATTTTCCCTTCCACTCAAAGGGCATCATCTGGGCATTTGGGTATTTTTTATTATGAGCGTCCGCTTTCCCTTTAAAAAATACATTGATTTCTTCCAAATTTTCTTCCACGGTTTTCTCTTTCTCTTTAGTCCCATCTCGCCATGTTTCAATGCTGACCAATGTACTGGTATCCTTAATAATGACCTCAATCCAGGATTCAGTTGTCGAGGTCGGGGTTTGGTCGCCCTTCGTCACAATTTAACCTCCTCATTTATGGTTTTCCAAAGTACTGAACTGATTGATAAGCAAGCACAGTTTTTTTGAAAAGCTGCTCCGTTAGTAACCATCCCAGTGGTTTCACATTGGTTTCAACCTCCTTTGTTTCTACTTTTGATAACTTATTACCTTAGTTTGCTTACCTCATCACGGGCGGCGAGGACCAGCTTGATTAGCGTTTGCATGGAATCAGGATTGATATTGACGTTCATAGGGAACGACTTCAGGGCGTATATTACCGCATCCGGATCCGTTTTCGCCCGGTTATACTCGGTGGGGCGAAAGCCGCTGGTATAGCTGATATAGGGCGCAAAACCAACCCCAGGGAGCTGGTAGCCGGTACGGAACCAATTCCATAGCTGATCGGCCACTTTTTGCTGCAATTCGTTGTTCCGTTTCAGTTCGTCTTTCGCCTGGGGATCGCTCAGTTCCTTCTGGTATTGTTCCCGGGCTTTGGTCTCTTTCGGGTAAACTCTAAACAGGGTTACCAGGCCGTAATCATCGGGATTGACACAAACAATTTCATCATATTCAGTGATTTTATGGCGCAAATAATGTTGCATCTCCAAAATTCCGCCCAAAATGGCCTGAAATCCCTCATACCCAAAATACTTCAAGGTCGCCCAGCCTGCCATGGCGTAGGACCCGGAGCGTGAGACTTCCAAGGTGTATAACCCGGGATTATAGGAGGTCCGCTCCTGCAGGTATTGGGAACCTGGCCTCCGCATCAGATATTCAAATTC
Organism: uncultured Methanosarcinales archaeon; assembly: GCA_903871465.1. Classification (GTDB taxonomy): domain Archaea; phylum Halobacteriota; class Methanosarcinia; order Methanotrichales; family Methanotrichaceae; genus Methanothrix. Next base: position 206,467 of record CAIQHB010000039.1, on the reverse strand, counting down.
AACCCGATCCTTATAGACAAAAATACTGCAATTGTAAGGCGCCCAGCCCACCTTATGAAAATCGCAGCCAATGGCGTCCGCGTATACCATGCCCTTGACCGCCTCATAGTTTCTTTGAATCACCGATAGGATCTCCTCGGAAAAGCCCAGCGGATTTTTGGCGAAACTATAGTTGGCGAACGTCAGCCAGGACCAGCCAATGACTGAATCGCAATAGAGAAAGGTTTTGCCGTAAGGAGCGGGATTAGGATATTTATCGATTAATTCCCGCACTTTGGCCACCGGGTCGAAGGCGTTAGCGTCAGTGGTGCCCATGGTGCAGATCACGGAAACCACCGGGATTCCCTGGTCGTGAAAGGCTTTCAGCTTCTCTTCCAGGTCCTGCGGATCCATGGAGTTGGTATCGATATCAGTCTCAATCTCGACGATGTTATCCATGCCGAGCCCCGTCCAGTCGGAGGCGTTTTCCCTGCAATAATGGCCCTGTTGGGAGACAAGTATTTTGGCGTCGGTTCGGATCCCTGTCTGGCGGGACTGAAGTCCCAAGACTCGGGTTAGGGCGTACTTCAAGCCATAGAAATAACAGCCTGAACCGCCGAAGGTATAAAGGCCCCGGGCCGTACAAGGATCCCAGCCGAGGAGTCTGGCCAGCATTGCGGCGGATTCAAGTTCTGCAGCGGCCACTTTCCAGGAGTATTCCCCTTCAATAATGTTGGGACTGAATACATCCGTCATCATAGCAGCGATGATGGCCGCGATATTGGCAGGCGGGATCACGTTAGGCATGGTTAGGGGGTGGTTCCAGTTGGGCAGGCCCTCAAAAAGTTGAACCGATTTTTGAACGACGTCACTGACGTTGGCCAGCTTGTCGCCGAGTTTGGCCCGCTCCGTTTCTGCATAATTGGGCCCCTCCGGGTCGGTCGGCCCAGGACCCAAATAGGCGGGACCAGGATATTCGGGTTTCAAATTGTCTAACAGCGCAATCGCCTTTTCGATCTCTTCTGCCAAAGGATCCTTCGCGGGCGGGCGGTATGGGGATGGAAACGCATTGCGCATTTCCAGCCATGTTTTCGTCCAGTCTGGCTTTGGAACCTGGTTTAAAGCGTCATTCTCCTTCCAAATGGCTTCGAACTCTTTCGTGTTCATGACGATCCCTCCGTTTTCATAGGATTGATAAATAAATCTCTTTCTATACCAGTACCAGATAAGCTTGTCAAATTTCCAATAGCAATATTGCCATAATGAAGTCAGGGATTGCTTGATACCTTATTGTAGCGATTTCTCTTTCGTCTGTCCTTGACTTTGCCCTAGAATGTATAACTCCATGGATGAAATGCATTTCAAAAAGGAATTATCCATGTTTTTATATAAATACGCCCTTGTCTCGACTATTGAAAGTATCCACGATCACGGTCGATCCCATCCCACTGTTAGATGGCCCTGGCCGGCAAGGGTTCCTCATCAGCAGAGCATTGGTAAAGTTCTAAGCATATTCTATTTAAATCTTACCCCAAAGTTTTCTAAAGCACATCCTGTCTGCATTTTTCATTATTTGAACCACTGATCACCGGAAGCTCCACCTCAAACGATAGTATTTCTGGGCAACACATAGAAGACTTAATGCTGTAATCGATTTCGCTAAAACCATAATAAAGCAGCACTGGAATGGGATAACTAATTATATTAAGCTAAAATCGACAATGGTATGTTGGAAGGGACTAATAGTCTCATTCAAGCAGCAAAGGATAGTACGAGAGGATTCGGATCAACAAAGAATTTTATTGTTACTATCATAGGACAAAGACCCCGGACATCAACTTTATTATCGCCTAAGGTGCCGCCCCTTTTTTGGAGAGTCTACGAAAGATCTTCGCTGCCTGGTCGGCGGCGATGCAACCCTCTGCACATTTTCCGCAGTGGTTGCACCTTTCTTCGTCGATTGTGATGGTATCGTTCACTGTAATCGCCCCTTGATCGCAGTTCTTCATGCAGATGCGGCATCTCGTGCACATCTGCACGCGCAGGATGGTCTCGGAGACTCTTCGCAGCAGCTCCTCTGCCTCCGATTTGCCTGCCGTGATCATGATATGGCCGTTGGCAAAGGCTGTGGCCCGCCCGTAATCCGTCTTTATAACCACGGCACCCAGATCTTCAGCGTATTTCACCTGGCCGAGCATACTCAAGGCTCCGGCCACGCCCTGGAAAGGATGATTCTGGGGCGCGGTAAGCGTCGCTTCAATGGAATATTCGAGACCGCAGGGCGACCTTCCTCTCACCGCATGCAGCGCAATCTCCTTCGACTCCCGGCCCCGGGCTTGGAGGTCGATTTTATTGTCGGCAGCAATCTCGATCATCTTGGGTGGATGCCGTTTCCAGCGCCAGAAGCCCCAATCTATGTATCGATCTTCTAGATGGTTCGCCTCCGCCCAGGCTCGCAGATGACGAGTCCACTGGGAATGAAGTTTTGGATGCGACTTCTTCAAGTGAGCGAATTCGGATTGCAGAGAGGCCGGGCAGAGCCAGCAGCCTATGCGCTCGAAGTCCTCCTCGTAGAGCGGATTTGGCTCCATCTTGTTCCAATATATGTAGAGCATAACCTCCAGCGCCCTCCAGTTGCGAATGGGAGCGAGTGTAGTCTGGGTCGGAACATAGGGATTCCTCTCCACGGCCTTGATGGTGGAGCGGTTGAAGGATTCGTAGATCCGGCGCCCTTCAATGGTCACGCACCCTTTGGGATATTGCTGCTCCAGAAAGGACGTCATCGGTCCGAGCTTATTGGTCTTGCAGCACCAGCGAAAATCTTTGGCAGGAGGCCCGAAATTCTGCACATTTGCAAAGAAACTGCCTTCTGCCAAACTGTTTTCTGATGAATTTCCATCTGCTTTTATCTCATGCAGCCGGAGCTTTTGGGAACGGCAGAACTCACGTACGTACTCGACGGTTTCGGGAAATTCCAGACCGGTATTGATGAAGAGAACCTCAATTCTGGTTAGCACCTTTCGGCCCAGGATGAGCGAGGCTAGGCTATCTTTTCCGCCGCTGAAGGAGACATTCACAGGAAGACGGCTTCGGGATAGATAATCCTTGATCTCGCCCAAAGCCGTCTTCTCCAGGCCCTTCAGGTGTGATTCATTGGCAAGAATTGTCTCCTGCAGAGTGGACTTATGGTCGCCTAGCTGAAAATCCCGCTGCGTAACATCCTTAATGCGTATGGATTTCGAGCCGTCAGCTCGCTGGCGGACAACTCCCACACCTGCGAATTTTCCGATCTTCAGGACAACGTTCTCGCCTTCATTCAGGTCGTCGGCAGAAGGGCTTATGATCAAATCCCTGGCCAGCCACTTGCCTTTTATGTGCCCCTTTAGAAGGGAATCGTGACAGACCACAATGTTCTTCTTGGCATGCCCGGACAACAGGGAGGCGCCCGCCGTCTCCAGATCCAGCTTATGGCAGGAAGCGGTGATATCAAACCATACTGTCGCAATATGGCTTCCGTCCAGGATCACCTGATCCCGGCGGTCGATGCCTGCGATCTTATTGAGCAGAATCATCCGGCCGTCCAGGAAATGTGCGTATCCATAATTCTCCTCGAAGAGCTCCCGGAGAAGCTCACGACCCCCCCGAGAGCAGAGGCGAACATCGCCCGGTGGTGAGATCGGAACCCGAGAGCCGATGCTATTGCAGATAGAGCAATTGGCCGACAGAAGTGGAAGCATACATTTCTCGCACCAGAATAGCTCGCTCGTGCCCGGAGAAAAGGTTCTGCTGAATTCTCGCATAGATTCATCCAGGGTTCGGGCTTCTGGTATTTAACATGTATCTATGCGACCCTAAGAGTTATATCCGACCTGATCCGATAGCGAACTCTATATGAAAATCGCAGCCCTAATTTTGTTCCTATTCATATCTTCCGGATCAGTCGCCCAAGGGTCCGTGCAGCCCCACAGTGGAAGCGACACTTACGGCCAGGGATTGAGCTACCCGGATAACTCTGGAATGTTCTCCATCGCATCCTTCCCGGTTTTAAACAGCACAAACGGCACGAGCCCGGTCTACCTGAGAACCAATGTCTTTCGGCCCAACGAGAGCCTGATAAAATCCCTCAACCGCACCGATTATTATCAGATTATACGGCCACTATGGGACCGGTTCGACTTCTACTTGCCCATCCCCAGCATGTACGAATGGTTTTCCAACGACAGTGATACTCCCCTTCCAGCTGCCAGGAAGATCTCCGGAGACGACTGGAAAGCTGGTTCCAAAGACGTGGCGACTTCAACAATGAAGCAGTTTGTGGAGAACGATGTGTTCCAGCCGGGAGTCGAGCCGCACAATGATCCGGATCGCATGGAGTTGAACCATTTCCTGGAGAGCGATGAGCCGCCGGGAAGCCCGTTGCTCTAAATTTTGCCGGTATTGGATGCATTGAGATCCTTCGCCTTGCGGCCTCCAGCCAGTTCAATGAAAGCGGAAGATGGATGCGTGCCTCGTTCTTCGCCCGGGGCCCTCCTTGTCGCCTCTGCAACGCTCCGCAGATGCGTACAGGTTGTTTGCTGAGCTTCGGCGGAGCTTCCTGATCTCATGCCCCGGCTTATATTCCAGACATTGCAGTTTATTCATACTGCCTAATACAACCATCTCAAAATGGCCTAAATCCTCTTCTGGCAAAATCCTCATTTTATCCACTATAAGAATGAAGATCAAGCAAAACTGAGTGGTTAATGATATCGATCAATTGCTCTTAATGCTATCGATTCCAAAAATGTGGAACGTGGAGCGCAACATAACGGTTTACGAGGTCCGACTCATGTTTATAAAAATATCTTATGGCTCTAAAGGCTGAAAATAAGCTTGAAAAAAGGAGACAGAGGAGAGCGAATCAAGAAGGTTATACATGACCGATTTTGACTTTGGCCATTGAGTCTACCTACAGAACACGAAGGCGATCGCCTAATGGCTCGTCTTTCAAGCAGTTTCGCATTATGGCATATGAGGCCACGTGCGGGGGTCTCATCCCCCGCTCGTAATCGCATATCCAGAACCAATATCTGTAATCTATCTCACAAATAATACCATCCAGAGATTACTAGTAAGGCTTTCCTGACGCTCGAAGATTAAAAACGGAGGGGATTGTGCTGTGTCCCACCACTATATCCCAGTTCTTTGGCCTTGGAAAAGGATGCATTCGCTTCTGTAGTTCTTCCGATTGCTTTGAGAGCAACGCCTTTGTTGTACCAGGCTGCGGCATCGTTTGGATCTAATCTGAGGGCCTCATCGTAAGCCTTGACGGCTTCATTGTACTTACCCTGTTTCTCAAGAGCGTAAGCTTTGTTGTTCCAGGCAGGGAGGTTGGATTGATTGCGGGAGAGGACGTCATCATACGACTCCACTGCTTTGTCCCATCGTCCCATGCTGGCGGCTATATTTGCGCTGGAAAAGTCATCCTGGTCTCGGCCTGTATCCCCCTTAAGAAACTCTTCTGCCCCATAGAATAGAAAGCCGCCAACTATGAGGATCACTGTTAACAGACCTATTCCCGCAAGAATTGAACCCACGAATAGTGCCTGATCAAGAGGTCCCGGATCTGCTGTCCTGTTGCCCTGACCGAGAAGGGATCTCAATCGCTCTGGAGTGATCCAGGCCAGGAGCCCTGCGCCAGTGAGCAATACTCCGGGAGGAATCCACATGATCCATCCCAAGAAGCCTACGCCTATTGGAGCGATCCAGGCGATGTAGCCGACCGGAAAGCCCAAGAGCCCGCAGAAAAGGAGAAGCGTCCATGCTTTGTTCCTGTTCCTGGTGTAAAGAATTGCACCCGTCATCCCACCCAGACCCAGTAGCAAAAGTACAGTGCCTGCAGCTAGGCCCATCGCGCTCCAACCGCTGGGAATGTGAGATGACGAGAGACCGACCAGTGAGGCTAAAAGCTGTAAAGTTGCTATGAGCAATCCAGCTAGGCCGCCCAGGAGGGCCAGGGTCTGGATGATGAGCCTGCCCAGTTTGTCGTTATCGTACTGTCGGCCCTCTCTCTCCATCCTCATGTTCACTCATCCTCTTGAAATTGACTATTATTTATATTCCTTCATCTTGTGAGAGTGCCGGGGCAATTTCAGAGTCAGGAGTATATTCGTAGGTCAGTCTTTGTTTTGCTGCATACACCGTGCCTGCATTGCATATCTGAAAGGCTTGGCATTCCCAAGGAGCCACCAATTTTACAATGAATGGACGGTCTCCCTGGGGGGTGTTTACGTATGATTTAATAACATATTTACCTGGTTGGCCCTTGACCCATTTGGGTGGGGTGTCGGTTTTCTCCCCCGGTTGTTCAAGATAATAGGAACCTAAATCTTTTGGGAAGAAATCGGGCCCCCCTTTCATATTACCCAGATAAGGTTCCGTCTGATATGTTATTGTAAGCCATCCAGCATTGGGAAGTAATATAGTCTGCTCTTTACTTTCTATCCCCCCTACGCCAGGACCAAAATCATGTTTGGTGGATACAAGTTCCAAATCAGCAATGACCGACGCGGAAGCCGGAATCACATATGCACCCAGATGAGACGAATCATGGCCTTGTGCATTACCCTGTTGCCATCCCAGTTTCGTCAGAGCATCTTTTGCTGCTGATTGGACATACTCATCTTTGTCCTTGAGTGACGGGATTAACGGTTCTATGGCTCGTGTATCGCCAAGATTGCCGAGAGCCTCTGCAGCCCTCCCTCGAACCATATATTCTTCGTCCTTGAGGGCCTGAATCAACGGACCGACTACACGAGTATCGTTGAGCTTGCCGAGAGCCTCTGCAGCACACCAGCGGACATCCGAATTCCCGTCCTTGAGAGATAGAATTAATGGGTTTACCGCTCTGGGGTCTTTGAGCTCGCCGAGAGCCTGTGCAGCAGATGCTCGGTCATCGCTATCCTTGGCACTAAGGGTCTGAATCAATGGATCGACTGCACGGGTATCGCCGAGCTGGCCAAGAGATAATGCAGCATACCCTCTGACATTTGGGGCTGTATCATTGAGAGCCAGAATTAATGGATCTACTGCTCTGGTATCGTTCAGATCGCCGAGAGCATATACAGCCCACCCCCGGACCTCGCTATCCGTATCACTGAGAGCCTTGATCAATGGACCGACTGCTCTGGTGTTGCCAAGATCGCCGAGGTTTTCTGCAGCCGCTTCTCGTACAGACGGACTTGGATCTTGGAGGTCCTGAATCCACCTGTCCACATCATCAGCAACCGCAGGCATTGCGAATAAAGTCAGCAGGATGATCAAGGAAAACAACTCTGTCATCATGATCATCCATTTAGAACCTGTCAAGGAGATACGTTTATTGGTCGTTCGGTTTCATAGCCATAGCCAAATAATCTATGATATCAATGGTATCAATTTAAAGAAGGGATTTGAGATTCTAGATGGTTTGCAGGTTGCATACACTGCCCTATGCAACTTATAAGATCGCTTTCGAGCCTACAAGCAATTTTATAAATATGCTTTCTCCCTTGAAAGGTCCAGGAGTTGCGCGCCGGATTCTGCAGCGTATTTTTGATTTCACCGATCCTGGTTAATCGGTAACAGGCAATTGTCGTAAATTCATTCCATAGAATATGAAATGGCCAGGTAAGAAGAAGTGATTCTAGGACCAGTTAGAAGCTGGCGCGGTAAGATGTGCAAATCCAACAGGTTACACTCATGGGCGTGGACTGCCAGAGAGCGGGGCTCGCACGCGCACGAGCGCTCACTTATGGGCGCGAGCGGCCAGGGGGCTGGCGGCCACGGTGCAGAGCTGGATGGCAGGGCGAACGTGGCAAGGGAGATGGAGAACGGGATGAGTCTATATCATCGGCACATCAATCTCGGGAAGCGTTAAAGAACTATTTTCATTGATGCATTTTAAGCAACCCAAATGTATAACTTCGTAAATCGGCAAAAAATCACTTTGGCCTAATATTGGCCTAACGGCGCCACTATTTTGTTTCAAAATTCGCACAGGTTCAGCTTGCCAAACTCCTGGGTTATGCTCACTGCAGATAATTGTCGATGCTTACCAACTTCTCTACCTCGCCCTTGCTTATGCTAGAGTCCCGCAATACCTTCTCCTGAACCTCGATAGGAGCCTTAGCTCGAAGAGCCAGGGCGAGGCAGTCGCTGGGCCGGGCGTCTATCTCACTTTCCGTGCTGTCGCTCTTGATGGTAAGTCTGGCGTAATAGATGCCCCCATCCAGATCATCGATAAGCACGTTGGTGATGCTGGCAGACAGGCACTCCAAAACGGATATGAAAAGGTCATGGGTCATGGGCCGGGGCGACAGTTCCCCCAAGAGAGCATGATGAATGGAGATAGCTTCGGAGAGCCCCACAAATATGGGCACAATCCTCGCTTTTTCATCCTCCAGAAGGACGACGGGCGCGGGCGAGTTTCTTTCCGACTCGGCGATGTAAACCCCTTTAACCCTGACAGGAACCGGTGCCCCCATAACATCATCTTGCTCTATCATCTTATAAAACCCCATTGATCAAAATCCAACCTATTTTGACCGGTCTATGCCTATTCGCACACATACGCCTTCGATATCCCAATCCTTGACCAGCAATCCCTTCAATTCCAGTCCCATGCCCATCTGCAGGTCGGCTGCCCGAACCTCGCCTGCTATGTGCTCCTTCCTTTGCATTGCCAGATCTAGTATGGGCTTGCTCTCAATATCCACCATCGCCCGGATCTGATCCTGTAAAGAGAGATCCAGCTCTTTACGCATATCCTGGATGCGACGAATGATCTCGCGGGCGTATCCTTCCGCCTCAAGCTCGGGTGTAAGGGTGATGTCCACATAGACGAAGCCCCTGGAAAACTCAGCAGCAGGCAGGTTTTCCGGCGGCAATTCCTTGAACTGCACCATCTCTGCCGTTATCTTATACTCCATTCCATTATGCTTCAGAACGGCTTCACCGCAGCCGTCCAGCTGGCTCTTGACCTCGGATGCTGCCGCAGCAGCCAATGCATCTACAACCGATTTGGCTTCACCCTTAAAGACCGGACCGATCTTCTTATGAACAGGAGCCATCTCCAGGTCCATTTTAGGCTTCTGTCCCGGGAGAAGCACGGTTATCTTCTTGGAGTTGGTCTGGCCCCGGAGCACATTCTCCAGGTTGCCGAGATCCACCGCTTCTTTGGAGGGCGCGATTACTATCTCCGAGACCGGCCAGCGCAATTTGCGGCCGCCTTTCTGCCGGGCGTTGGATGCCGCCATGGACACATCCCTTACCAGAGACATGCTTGCCTCCAGGCGCTTGTCGATCAGCGGCTCCTCACCACGCGGCCATTGGCACATGTGGACAGACTGCGGAGCCGCCTCATCCAGCCCTTTGACTAAATTCTGATAGATAGATTCGGCTATGAAGGGCGTGAACGGCGCCATGAGTTTGCATAGTTTCACCAGAACCTCGTAGATGGTGGCGTAAGCGGCCAGCTTGTCAGGGTCATCCTGCTCAATCCAGGTGCGCGGACGGACCAGCTGGATATACCAGCGGGAGAGATCCTCTAAAATGAAGTCTGAGATGGAACGGACGATGCGGTGCAATTGATACCCTTCCATCTCAACCGTTACCTCTTCGGCCAGGCTGTTTACCCGGGACAGAATCCAGCGATCCTCCGGCCGCAGATTGCTCTGGTAGAGCGATAGATCCGCCTTCTTGGAGTCGAACTTGTCCAGGACCATGTAGGGCAGGGCAAAGCGATAAGCGTTCCAGAATATGTTAAGCATCCTGGCGGTGTTCTCCACCGCATCCCAGGAGAAATGCAGATCCTCCCAGGGGGCGTTGGCTCCCAGCACATAAAAGCGCAGTATATCGGCTCCGAACTTGGTTACAACCTCCTCAGGCTGGACGATGTTGCCTATGCTCTTGGACATCTTCCGGCCCTGGTCATCCAGAGTGAAGCCGTGCATGAGAACGCTCTTGTAGGGCGCTCTTCCAAAGGAGACCATGGAAGCCCCCAGCTGAGAGTAGAACCAGCCACGCGTCTGGTCGTGGCCCTCGGTGATGAAGTCCGCCGGCCACCAATCGTTGAACTCTTCTTCGTGACTGGGGTAGCGCAAGGTTGCCCAGGAGGCCACAGCGCTGTCAAACCAGACATCGAAGACATCTGGAGACCGTTTCATCTTGCCGCCGCATGGACAGTCCAGGAAGACAAGATCGACATCCGGCCGGTGCAGATCTTTGAGCTTCTGGCCGCTTCTTTCCTCCAGCTCTGCAGCCGTGCCTATCACATCTACATGGCCGCAGACGGTGCAGGTCCAGATGGGCAGCGGAATTCCCCAGTACCTCTGCCGGGAGATGCACCAGTCACGAGCATTGCGAATCCAGTCCGAGAACCTGGCTGACCCCGCCCACTCCGGATACCAGGTCACCTTGGAGACTTCATCCAGCATCTTGTCCCGCAGATCCGAGATTTTGAGGAACCACTGACGAGTGGCGATGAAGATGATAGGCGTCTTGCAGCGCCAGCAGTGACCGTAGCGGTGGGTGAGGCGGCCCTGGGCCAGCAACTTATGCCGCTCATCCAGATCCGATATAACCTCATTGTCTGCTTCTTTGACATAGAGACCCTGGTACTTCTCTCCGGCTTCTGCAGTGTACCTGCCATCCTCGCCCACAGGGCAGAAGATCTCCAGATGGTGATCCAATCCCAGCTGATAGTCCTCCAGGCCGTGGCCGGGTGCTATATGCACGCAGCCGGTATTCTCTGCGGTGACGAAATCCGCCTTATAAACGCCATGAGAGATCTCCTTTTGTCTTGGCACCAGGTCCAGGAGCGGATGAGTGTACGTCAGCCCCTGCATCTCCAGGGCCGAGAGCTCCTGTAGCAGTTCATAATCCTGGTAGCGGCCGATCTTCAGAACGGAGTCGACCAGACCCGAGGCCATGATCAGGATATCGGCCTCGCCGTCCTTCCAGGCCCTGACCCTGGAGTACTGGAAAGTGGGGTTTACGGCCACCGCCATATTGGCAGGAATGGTCCAGGGTGTGGTGGTCCAGATCACAATATAGGTGTTCTCTTCACCGATCACAGGGAATTTGACATAAATGGAGTAGTCGGTCTCATCCCAGTACTCCACTTCCGAGTCCGCTATGGCTGTCTGGCAGCGAGGGCACCAGTTCACGACTCGGAGTCCCCTCTCCAGGAGGTTATTCTCGTGCGCCTTTTTCAGTGTCCACCAGGCGGCCTCAAGATACTCGTTCTTCAAGGTCATGTAGGGATCGTCCCAGTCGAGCCATGCCCCCAGGATCTTGAACTGAACCGTCATGTCATCTTTTTGGCGAAGCGCGAACTCCTTGCACCTCTGTATGAACTTGTCGACACCGTAGGCCTCGATATCTTTCTTATTACGGAAGCCGAAGGACTCCTCTACCTTGACCTCGATGGGCAGGCCGTGCATATCCCAGCCAGCCCTGTCCTTGACCTCGAAGCAGTTCATGGACTTGTAGCGGAGCACTGAGTCCTTGATCACCTTGTTCCAGGCGGTGCCGAGGTGAATGCGACCTGTGGTATAGGGCGGTCCGTCTACGAAGAAGAACTTCTTGCCGCCTTTCCTCAATTCCCGAACCTTGCGGTAAGTTTCCGCCTTCTCCCACAACAATCTGACTTCATTCTCTAGATCTTGCGCATTGTACTGTCCAGCCACCTCGGTGATCACAGGCAAATCCTCCGAAAAACGATTTGCATCCATGTAACACCTCTATATTTAGCCTTTGTGACCTTCCGGAGGACAGGATTCTTTGGAGGAATTTGGAGGAATATTGATATACGGACAGCTCGAACCCAATTCACGAGGGGTTGTCTATCAAAGAGGAGATCTGGATCGAGAAGTACCGGCCTGAGAAGTTGGACGACATTGTAGGCCAGGATGAGATAATCCGACGTCTCAAGTCCTATGTAAAAACCAGAAACCTGCCACATCTTCTATTCTCGGGACCGCCGGGGGTGGGCAAGACTGCAGCCTCTATCTCCATCGTCAAAGAGATATTCGGCGACTCCTGGAGGAACAATTTCATAGAGCTGAATGCCAGCGATGAGCGAGGCATCGAGATCATCCGCCACAAGGTTAAAGACTTCGCCCGCATGGCGCCATTGGGTGAAGCCGATTTTAAAGTCATATTTTTGGATGAAGCGGATGCCCTGACCAACGACGCCCAGAGTGCGCTGCGTCGCACCATGGAGCGCTATTCCGCCACAACCCGGTTCATACTTTCCTGCAACTACTCCTCCAAGATCATCGAGCCCATTCAGTCACGCTGCGCCGTTTATCGCTTCAAGCCTCTATCCGCCCAGGCAGTGACAAAACGGATAAAATTCATAGCCGAAGAAGAGAAGCTGCAGGTGTCGGAGGGAGGTCTCTCCGCCATCGAGTATGTTGCAGGCGGAGATATGCGCAAAGCCATCAACGCCCTGCAGGCGGCAGCCCTTTTGGGTGACACGGTGGACGAGGATACGATCTACCAGATCACATCTACAGCCAAGCCTGAAGAGATCCGCAGTTTCATAAAGACGGCTCTGTCAGGGGATTTTGTGGGAGCGCGAGCGTCATTGGATGACCTCTTGCTCTCCAAGGGCCTCTCCGGCCAGGACGTTGTGATTCAGATTCACCGAGCCATGCTGGACCTGGATATACCGGATAAGGACAAGGTAAGGCTCATCGACCGCATCGGTGAGATAGATTTTCGCATGACGGAAGGCGCGAACGAGCGAATTCAGCTCGAAGCCCTGCTGGCGTACTTTGCTCTGATGGCAACGTAGACGCAGTGCGAGGCGATATTTTCCAGACTCAGTATATTTATTATTATATATTTATCATTAGACGAATATCCAGCCGCTCGCGGCGAAGTGTGCCACCGCAGCTGTTTGACTCATTACGACCAATCCCAAATCGACTTCCCCTGGCTCCTGCATTTCATTTGGTCTCTTTATCCGGATCCAGGATGCAGCTTCGCTGCAGAGCGGAGTTCAGCTCTTCTATACGCACCGGCTTTGAGACGTAATCGTTCATACCCGCCCCCAGGCATTCCTCCCGGTCGCCTTTCATGGCGTGTGCGGTCATGGCTATGATGTAGGGCTGGCGGCCCGGCATGCGGCGTATGCTCCTGGTCGCTTCCAGGCCGTCCATCTCAGGCATCTGCACATCCATGAGCACCACGTCATAATGATGGCTTTGCAGTGCCTTCAAAACCTCCAAACCATCCGCAGCAATATCTGCCCGGTAACCCAGCCGCCCCAGCATGCGCAATGCAACCTTTTGGTTTACGACGTTGTCCTCTGCGAGCAGTATCCGCAAATGTACAAGCATCTCCGGATCTGATGCAGTGGAAGGCAGGGCGGGTGATTCCTCAGGTCTTCTTTCAGAGGGTTCATTCGAGGCTTCCGCCCGAATTGTAAAGTAGAAGGTGGAGCCCTTTCCGGGATCGCTCTCAGCCCAGATTCTTCCCCCCATCAACTCAGCCAGATGTTTGCATATGGCAAGACCGAGGCCCGTTCCTCCGTACTTTCGGGTAGTCGAGGCATCCACCTGGCTGAAAGACTGAAATAGGCGGCTCATGCGGTCACTGGAGATGCCGATTCCTGAATCACGAACGATGAACCGTATCTCATGTTCTTTATCGGAGGTGCCCAAAGAAGATACGCTGATCTGAATTGATCCGGTCTCTGTGAATTTTACGGCATTGCCCAGAAGGTTGACCAGTATCTGTCGAAGCCTTGTCAAATCCCCCACGAGCTGCCCCGGTACCGCCGGATCGATCTTAAAGCCGAGCGAGAGACATTTGCTGGCGGCAGCCTCAGCCACCATATTTACAGATGTCTCCAGACATTCCTGGAGATCAAAGCTCTCTCTTTCCAGATCCAGCATTCCGCCCTCGATCTTGGAGAAATCCAGTATGTCGCTGATAACAGCCAGGAGCGAATCCCCGCTGCTGCGAATAGTCTCTATACAATCCCGCTGCTCCGGATCGATGTTTGTATTGAGAAGCAGTCCCGTAAACCCTATGACCGCATTCATGGGCGTGCGGATCTCATGGCTCATATTGGCCAGGAATGCTGACTTGGCTTTCGTTGCCGACTCTGCCCGTTCCTTGGCCAGCCGCAAATCTTGTTCTACCTTTTTTCGCTCCGTGAGGTCGATGCTGACGCCCACAAATCCTATCAGCCTCCCCCCCTCATCCGATAGCGCGCTAAATGCATAAAAGGCAGGGAATAAGCTGCCATCCTTCCTTTGCACTATGTGTTCGCTTTCACGATAGCCATGGCGGATAATATCTGCCATCACCTCTTTCATGAGAATGCTCTTTTCCGGAGGGATAATGGTATTCGCAATGCTGCGGCCCAGCACCTCATCAGACTTCCATTGATAGAGCACCTCTGAGAAGCGGTTCCAATAGATGATCCTGCCCTCAAGATCCGTAGCGATCACAGCATTACGAACCTGATTGAGCAAAGACGCCTGGAAGCTGACACGTTCTTCAGCAACTTTACGTTCAGTTATATCCTGACCGTGGGCGATTGTAGCTATGACTTTTCTGCCGTCTTCATCGTATATGGTCGCCGAGTTCCAGAGAACTGTTCTAACCTCTCCGCTTTCGTGCCTGATAGGGATCTCGACTGCATTCCAGCTCTCGCCAGAGAGGGTCCTCTGGATGTAGGCAAGAGATTCGGCACGGGTTTCATCGGGAAAGAGGATGTCGAGAGATTTTCCCAAAACATCTCCTGCAAGGTGGCCGGTCAACCCCTCAAAGGCGTGATTGAACCTTGTGATGCGAAAGTCAGGGTCCCAGACAATTATAGGCGCATTGGCATGGCCAAACAAGTTCTCCAGATAGTCTTTGGTCTCCCGCAGATCAGCCGCCGCTTTTTTGATCTTCTCAGAAGAGCGCTTATTCTCGGTTACATCGTTTCCAATGCATAGGACCTCGACGACCTCACCCCTTTCATTTTGCACTAGCCTGTAAGTCCAGGCGATCCACACTCTCTCGCCATTGCTTCGCACATTCTCCATGACATAGGTGGCATAGCCCTCCGGATGCTGCATGATATTCTCTATTATCGCCCGGAGATTGCAGCTTGTACTCCGGTCAGGAAAGATTGTATCCGCCACATTACGTCCCAGGATATCTTTTTCCCTATAGTCGAAGAACCGAAGGCCGAAGTTATTAATGAACCTGATACATCCGCCGGTATCGACTCTCATGATGACGCTGCTTGATGTTTCCACCAACTCTCGGTACTTTTCTTCGCTCTCCTTCAAAGCCGCTTCCACCTCAAAGCGACCAATGAATCCACCAATGGCGCTTGCCATGGTCATCAAGATGGAAGCCTCACCCCAACTCCAGATTCGCTCGCGTTCTCGATCATCAAAGCCGATGATGCCCCAGAAACGATTCGTAGTGAAGATGGGAACGATCAAGAAGGAGAGCACCCCCAGCTTTTCGAGCAGCAGTTTTGCCGGCATTGGCTGGTCCCTGGTTTTACCTCGCATAGGCATACCGCCCGAAAGGGTCTCAAACCATCCCGGCAGAGCGCTGTAGGACATAAAACCAAGATCGGGCCTGCACATTCTGGGCTGAACAGTATCACGAGCCCATTCGTAGCGCAGGCGGATTTGGTGTTCGCCACCCTCTTCTAAATAGTGCTCATAAATGTATGCCCGGTCTACGTTCGCCGAATATCCCAGGATTTCAAGTGACTGGTTCAGAGCAAGACCTATCTCCCCAGAGATCAAGAGATGGTTGGTGGCGAGCGCCGCTCCCGCCATGATCCGATCCCTTTCACGCAGATCGTTTTCTGCATCTATGTCTCCCTTCCGGATCATAGACGCGCATTCTTCTTCAGGAACTGCGGCACCTGGACGTTTCAATGTGATCAGAAAATTGCCGGGATTTCCGTTCTCCTCCAAGGAGGTGACGGAATACTCCAGAGCAATGCCCGCTAATCCAATATTTCCGCCATAGGGTTTTCTCAAATCTTGCGGGATCGATTCAAGAATAGTGGACACGAGGTCGCTCAGTACCTGTCGATGTCTTTTTCCAGGGACCTCATTTCCGGTCCGCCCCATCAGTCTCTCTGCGGCAGGATTCGCATAGAGCACATTACCCGTTTTGTCACAGAGGCAGACGGCATCATCCAGGACATCCAGAGCGGATCGGAACATTTGCTCGATATTCGTAAGATCACCTAACCAGAATCGCCCGGACCGGAGAGGCTTCTGCACCGGCTATTCTCAATGGGAGGCAGATAAGCGTATATCTGCCGCAAGGTATATCGTTGAGATCGATGCCCTCCAGGATCAAAATATCGTTTTCCAGAAGAGTCCGATGCACAGGCAGAGAGGCATCCTCATATCGATCTACCGAGAGATAGTCGATGCCGACCAAGCTAACACCCAGGGATACACAAAGCCGGGCCGTGTCGGGAGATAAACTGATATATTTTTCCGAGAAGACGGCGTTATGCATCAGCCTTTGCGATGAATTTCGAGTCTTGAAGAGAAGAGCCTCGCCTTTATCGATCGAATGCAATGGAATTGCATAAGGTTGGATTACCTCATCACCCTCGAATGCAATAATCTTTGCCGGGATGATGAATCGATTAAGAGGGTACATCTCCTGGGTCTTTCCATTCACGAGGAGATGAGACGGGAAATCTAGATGGCTTGCCAGGTGCGAGCCTAAGGTCAGGGCGGACAGGTTATATTCTGCTCCACCCCCTAACCGTGAGGCCCACTTCCGGGAGAACGAATCGTCACCGGGGTAGGCAGGCGCCGCCTCCAGGGGGACACTTATGTCGTGCATTTCTTTAAGATCCAACGCGTTTGGTAACGCTATTTCAGGTGCATGCGACATTGGGATTCTACCTTTTTTGCAATCAATTCTACCCCAGCCCCATTGCGCCCGCGCCTGCAGTTCCATCACAGACGAGGCCGACACCTAAGGATTCAGGCACGGTCCCTGCCAGGAAGTGGACATCTCGGTACTTGGGTTTGCCTGGCGTCACCGGCTTTTTAGTGGCATCGGGCAGAGCCGGGGCGATCGTTGCGTTGGATTGTTTAGGCTTTTGCGGGATTTGCATTTGCCAAGGTGGCAAATGCCCGAGAGATATTTGCGGCATGGTTAACGGAAGTGGAATTTTCCAGGGTTTGAGAGGTGCCGGTCATCTGTAATGCCAGTGGCAGTGCCATGATTGTGACAATGGTTGTTGTTTTCAAGTTCAGATCACCGTGTTATTCATTCTCATGCCTTGTGTGCCGATGTGGTATTTATTCCCTTCATCCGAAAGAGGGTTCTTGTTCATTCTTCACTCATTCCACACACCATTATCCATCATCCATTCTCTATTGTCCATACTCCATTCGTTCATCCCCGCGAATATCCTAATCCGCAAAGCCTTATAATCTCCAAAGGAGACGTCTCCTTATGAAGAACCTGGGCACCATGGACAGGCTTTTGCGGGTCATCCTGGCGGAGATATGCATCCTTATAGCCTTTTTTTGGGTGGCGGAAGAATGGCAAATTCCTCTCTACCTGATCGCAGCAGTGATGATGTTCCAGGCGGCCACGGCCACTTGCAGCATCAATACGATACTGGGCTGGAACAGCTGCGAAGTCGTCAGGCGGAAGGATAAGAATCTGATGACGATCTTTGTTGTTGTCGCTCTGCTCCTGGCAGGCGCCGGCAGTTATGCCAGCTCTGTTATAACACGAAACACATTCCTCGGTGATGCAGAATCCGTGAACGCATCCTATTCTAGAACTATGCAATCCCTGGGAGAGGGAAATCGAGAGAATGCACTTACGCAATACGAAAATCTGGAGAGCACTTTTGGAATTTTTTCTCAAAAGTATAGCAAGTACAGGCCGCTGACGGTCAAATTTGACGGCAATTTCACGGGTGAGATGAACAATGCCTCGTCGGCGATATCCGGCTCCGGGAAAGACATTCGCCAGGGTGATCTTGTGCAGGGTCGGGAGAAGCTGATGAGAGCCGGGCCGGAAATCCGGAAGATCATGGACCGGTAGACTGCTCGATCTACCAAAACCAGCAATCCCATTCGAGGGCGTCCGTTCTGCATCTATGCGCCCATGCGGGGAAGCCGCAAGCTGCAGGGAACCACAAAGGACAGCGGGAGAGGCACTAGGGGTACTCTCTTCGCCCGCGCCAAACAGCGAAATCTATTTTCTATCCAGGACCTTGATGAGGTGATAGCCGAACTTGGACTTCACCGGCCCCAGGACTTTGCCTTTCTCGCCCTCGAAGGCCGCCTTCTCAAACTCCGGGACCATTTTGCCCTTGCCAAACCAGCCCAGGTCCCCACCGCTTTTCCCGGAAGGGCATTGCGAGTACTTGCGGGCCATCTCGGCGAAGCTCTCCTGCCCGGTACTCAGCTTTTCCTGAACCTCTACCGCCTTCTTTTCGGTCTTGCACAGGATATGAACGGCATGAACTTCTTTTACCATTGATCAGGAGATGAGGAAACGAAGAGATAAAAAGCTAGGGGTAAGCCAGGCGCGTTAGCCATAGGATAGTAGATCTCATGGGTGATGCAGGCTATTGTGCGATCTCCTGCACCCGGCCCACCTGGCCGTCCTGCAGCATTACCTTTATGCCATGAGGATGGAAGGAAGAGCTGGTGAGGATCGTCTTCACAATTCCGTGCGTCCTTTTGCCGGTGCGCTGGTCCTTTTTGAGAACGACGTCCACCTCAAGGCCGGGGCGGATGTCTTTGCGATTCTGTCCATTTTTTGCGAGTATCATTTAACCTCTGAGTTTGTTCTGTTCCCTTTATCAAGGCTCCGGGTTGATAGCCTTTGAATTACCCCTTGCCATCATACTCGTACTCATCCAGCCCGTCCGTAGATATGGTC
This sequence comes from uncultured Methanosarcinales archaeon, assembly GCA_903871465.1. Classification (GTDB taxonomy): domain Archaea; phylum Halobacteriota; class Methanosarcinia; order Methanotrichales; family Methanotrichaceae; genus Methanothrix. The sequence continues at coordinate 187,558 of CAIQHB010000039.1, read as the reverse complement.
ATCAGGAAGTAGGCGAGGCAGTCTCGCTTGAATGCGCTATCCCGTGAAGGTATCTTGACTCCCGTGATCCGGCAGATATCTTCCGCCTCAGCGGTCTTTCCCGCCATCTGCTGCAGCCAGACGAATTGCATGAGCTTCAATACATCAAGCCTCTCCGTCCCTTTTTGCAATCTCGATATCTCCTTCTTAACATCCGGGTCGCGGCTCTTCTCCCGCAGCATATCGACGAATTTAGCGGTCCCAAGGCATTCGGGGTAAAAGCAGATCACTTCCTCGCATTCCGGATCCGGGTTCAGCATCGGAAACGTCCTGCAAATGCTGGGACGGCTTTCGTAGATCATGCACCTGTGCGCCTTTTCATCAAGAAAGCAGCAATTCCGTTCCGGGCCGATGCTCTTCAGGACTCTATATCCAACCCTCTCTTCGGGATCGGGATTTGTAAATCTGGCTTCTGCCTCGGCTTCACTCAATTCAAAAGACCTGGCGATCACCAGCAGATCCTCACGATCCACCGGACCATACTCCTCGCCTCGACAGCATTCATTGCAGTTCATGCACTCAAAAAGAACCTGAGCGGCTATCTGAGGGAATTGGGTCTCCGGGATTTGGCTCTGGAACCACTCCCGGAACGCCTCTTTTTCTTCGTTCAGATCCAATTTATGCACCCGCCATCGCCCGGAATAAATTCCACGCCCCCGTGGCCACGAAGTTGACGGCCACAGCCCCCAGGATCAGACCCATGATACGGGTCAAGACCATGATCCCGGTTATTCCCAGTGCCTTATCGATATACTCCGAGAACCTGAGGACGAATAGAGTGATTACAAAGGTCATCGTGATGGCCAGGATCACCAGCCCTTTTTCTACGATGGTACCGGCCGACCCCATCAATACCACCACCGTGGTGATGGCCCCCGGGCCGGTAAGGAGCGGCATGGCCAGGGGAAAGACTGAGATATCCTCCCGATGATCGTCATCCCGATGATCAGCATCCTGGAGTTCTGCTTCCGTGACCTTCTTTTGCTGGCGAACGCCTCGCAGCATATCGATGGCCACCAGGAAGAGCAGGACGCCGCCTGCAACGCGAAGGCTATCTACGGTGATGCTGAAGATGCGCAGCACCAAGTCTCCTGCCACCGCGAATAGAATTGCAATGGTGAAGGCCACCAGTGTTGTGTGCCAGTAGATACGATTCTTCTCCTGATAATTCAGGCCGCTGGTCAGGGTGACATAGACCATGGTGGCCTCGATGGGATTGACTATCACGAAGATGGAGCTGAAGACATATACGAAGTAGAGGAAGTAGCCACCTATATCCATCGCAGTTCCCTTTTAGTTGATCTGACGATCTGACCATTCCTGTTGTGCATCATTTCTTGTCCGCCGGCCATGCCATTAAAATATAGGTGTCATCTGGGTTTAAAAATCTCCCTGAATGGGCCTTTTTAAGTTTGAGATAACTCAACGAATTGAGAGAGCAAGGCGGCATCCGGCTCCAGGCCAGCCTTCCGGCAGGCTTGGAGAGTCAGACTCCGCCAGTTTGCGGTATAGGTCAGATGCCTCCTGCGAGGGCTCTAGCGCATCCTCACGACGGCCAAGGGCGGAAAGCGCAATGCTCAGGTTGTTAAGCAAGCCCGCTCGCCTGGCTTCCTCGCCTGCCGGGAGCACAAGCAGCTTTGCTTTCCTCACCCTTGCCACCAGCTCTCTCAGGGTCAACGTTCGTTCTGCCTCGGGCAAACATGCATCCAGTTTATCCAGGAAGGACCAAACTTCTTCGTATGAGGCCCCGGTACAGGCATCCAGGACGACCTCCAGGTTGGGACGCGATTCCTCTAGCCGATTCAGGGTTACGCTCTCTCTGGCCGGCTGCCGCTCCAACCAGCGGGTCCAGGTGGGCAGCAGTGCGACCAGCCGGGTTCGCCGTTCCTCCTCGGAGAACGGCCAGTGGCCGAGAGCGTATTCGGCAACTGTAGCGTGCCAGCGCCAGACCTGCCCTGCGGCATCAAAGTCGGCAAGTGCGCACTCCCGCAGGTTCTGGAGGCCAGCCACTCCAGCAGCGGCCCGCAGCAGGCCCTCCGGGGCGCTGCCTGCGGGAAAGAGGGTCAACGCCGCCCAGGCGGCAAGCCCTGCCTCATCCAACCGGGACGCGCTCCAGGCATAGACAGTTTCTACCAGAGCGGCAAAGTCGCCGTGCCTTTCCGATATCTCTCTCAACAGGTCATCCAGGTCCCGCCGACGCGCCTGGGCCACCAGCTGCTCCACCAGCAGGGGGTGGCCGTCGACTGCCCTGGCGATGAGGCGAGCTTGCTCCTGGGTCATGGGAATCTGCCGCTGCCTGGCCAGAAATATGGCATAGCGAGCGGCCTCCCCCTCGGCCAGACCGCTGTGCAGAGGCATGGGCCTGGCGGCAGGCAGATCCTCTAGAGCGTTGAGGGACGGGCGCAGGGCTAACAGGGCGGCTCTCTCTCTGCCCAATAGCCGCAAAAAATCGCGCAGCCGGGCCAGTTCACCCGGAGGAAGCGACTCCAGGTTGTCCAGAAGGAGCAGAGTAGGCTGCGCTGCGGTGTACCTGGCCAGGTCATCGGTCTGCTCCAGGCCCAGGGCGCCGGCCAGGGCGGTCAGCATCTCGGTGGCTGTGGCGGTGCGAATATCCTCGGGACGTGGTCCCGCTGCGTAGGCCACGCCGCCCGGGAACCGCCAGGCATTTCGATGGGCTGCCTCCAGGACCAGACTGGTTTTGCCGATGCCGGGCGGGCCGGAGAGCACCATGATCGCCGGGGGGTGGGCAAGGGCGCGGCTTATCTCCACCAGTTCCCGGCCGCGCCCCAGGAATAGGGTGCCTTGTGAGGGCAGGTTTCCTTTCGGGCGGGGTCGCGCTTTGAAAGGGACGCCTGCTGCACTGCATGAAGCATAACATTCTCAGCCTGGATGACGACGTTCTCTGATCCTGTCACCAGCACGCTGTGGTCGGCGTCACTGCCGATCTGAATCTCCCCGCGGGGCGCTTCGCTCATTGGCCGTACCTCCCAAGATTAACCGGGTTGTTCCCATGAGATGCCTTCAAGGTGACGGCCGGGAACCATCATTTCTTTAAACCCCTGGCAACTAGAAGGGAAAGCAATGGATCTAGAGACCAAAGCCCAGCTTCTTGCGGTGGGAACGGTGCAGCTGGCCCAGCCTCGATCAGGCGGCCAGGTATCCACAGCGGGCCCTGGGGCCGGAGGCCAGTCCATCTTTTTCCAATCAGGCCAGAGGATGGTGCGCCTCTCTGTCGTCGCAAGCTCACCTCTGCGCCTGGAGAGCCGCCCGGATGGAGCCGCCATTTTGAGGGACGGCATAGAGATCGCCTGCGGCCAGCTTGTGGACCCTCTCTTGCATTGCCCTGAGCAGGCCTACATAACCGTCTCGGAGCGCTGCATCTATGACTGCAAATTCTGCGCCGTGCCAAAATTGCAGGGCGGTGTGAAGTCGAGGCAGACCATACGAAAGATGGTGGAAGAGGCGAGGAAGACGGGAAAATTGCATGGCATCTCCCTGACCAGCGGAGTGGAGGAGTCTCCAGAGCTTGAAGCGAAACGTATGGCAGAAGTCGTCCGTGATCTTTTGAGCTTTGGCGTGCCCATCGGCGTCTCCATCAGCCCATTTCCCGGCGTAAATCAAATTCTAAAAGATGCAGGCGCAGATGAGGTCAAGTACAACCTGGAGACTGTAGATAGGGAGCTGTTCGACAGGATCTGTCCAGGCATCTCTTTTCAGGGGATCCGGGATGCCTTGCAGGAGGCGGTTGCCGTCTTTGGCCGCAACCGGGTATTCTCCAATGTCCTGGTGGGCCTCGGCGAGTCAGACGAAACACTGCGCCAGGGCATCGATATGTTGACTGAGATGGGCGTCCTTCCCATATTGCGGGCTGCATATCCCCATCCACTGCGGCTGGGCGAGGTCGAGATCAACCGGCCTTCGGCAGAGAGGCTGCTGGAAATGGCTCGCTATCTGAAGAAGAAGCAGGAAGAGAATGGTCTGGACGGCGAGCTTGCTCTTACGGGCTGCTACCGCTGCACGGGATGCGATCTTGCCCCGGGCAGGGATCTTTAAGCTTTAAGGCGCTCAGAACTCAATATCCTCATCATCGAATCAGACAGGCCTTATCATCATTGCGCCAATGATCCAATAAGCTTAACCGAGATGAATTCTTTTCGCCGGAAGATGGGACCATTCTGATCTAGACAAGCTTAGCTTTTTCTCATTCTTCCGGGGTGCCGCTCAAGGCCGCGGCCGGTCAAGCGACGACGGCAGTTAGACTGTAGACTAATCGGAAGCCCAAATGTCTCGAAAGACCACGATTTTCCAGAGTTGAGCAACCCGCCTTCATCTCCCTCCGGGTCCGGCCGGAGGCAGACTCTGTCGGCTGGCTTGCCGCAATCCACGCAGAAACGCCACCTAAAAATACCCATGCATCCCGATCACCGAATATCCTCAGAACCATGACGCCATAGGGAGATCCTTTGTTGGAGGCACAATAGACAGCCAACTTCTTGCCCGCTGGGATATTTTTCATAGCGGCAATCAGGTCAGTGAATGGATTGTTAATGGCTCCTTTGATCTGGTTCTGTTGGTAATCCAGGGGTTACCTAATATCTACAATCACCCTGTTGGTATCATTTTTGCTCCTGTTGAGAAATTCCGGAACCGTCATCATGTAGAGACTGTTGTTCCAGGCTCTGTCAGGAATGCATCTACCTTCATCAAGTAATCTGGAGCTGCGTTCCCGTTCTCTGGCAGAGAGCAAGTATGATGCATTCCACATGGCAGACAATAACCTTGTCCAATGCCTGCTGATGCCACCAGAAGCATAAGTACTAATGAATATTTCACGGTCCAGCCTCCAATTGCCAGTAATCTTTTGTACCATTATAAATACTTATAAATATCGCAGACACACGAGAGACCAAGATATAGCGAACCATATTTTATCGCGAAAGTTTAACGGGATCTGACAAGCCAGAGGACGATGCCTATCATTTTTCCAGACGGAACTCTACTGGTCATAACTGATTTTCCTTAAGACGAACCTCTTCTGAGCTTCGTCCCCAAAGCAGACTCCCGATTATCTCATCAACATCCGCGATCCCGACGCTGAAAACCTTCGCCAGTTATCTCCCCCAGGCAGTCTTCTGTTCCAAATCGCAAATCGTGTGATCCCCTGCCCGATGGATCTTTTGGCTCTGGTGACCCGAAGAGACGGAGAGCAAAAGGACCAAGGAGGCGGAAAAGGGGGATATAGGATGGCATGAAGTGCGGAAAGGGGAAGTGCAGATGAGATTATATAATAGAAAACCAAACGTTGGTGAGATTGCACACTAAATGGACACTGTGGATACTAGAGTTGCTGCATTAGAGGAATCAGATAACAATAAGCTTTTAAGAATATATAACAGGCTTGAGGGCGTCTAATTGGGGGGGGAATGCGTGGAAGCGCAAAAATCGAACACATTGCTTAACCAAAAAAGGCGTAATTATTTGGGTTTAATATTTGCTATGATTGTCTTAATTCAATTTGCAGCATCTCAGGATAGATCTGTATTGCCAATAATAACTATCAATTTAGAGGATAACATTGATGTGCCAAGTTCTCTCGACATTGAAGGAAACATCTCCAAAGAGCTACCCAGTGGGACATATATGTGGCTAATTGTAAGCCGCAACTCGAACCCTCAGATGGGACGACCACAATGTAGGATTGAACCATGGAATGGAACATGGAATGCTCAGGCTATTTTCAGTGGCCCAAATGAAAAATTTGACGTCATTGTTATTTTAGTCAATAGAACAGATGACCAGTACTTTGATAAACATAAGGGGAATGAGGTCTTAATTCCTGAGAAACCTATAAGCAGTTTCAGTAAAACGGTAAATCTAATGCCTAACTGAAAAGGCTTGATCTAGCAACGAGATTCATATCCCAGAAAGAGCACCAAATATATGGAGTGCGAATAAATGAGTGGATTTGATGATTTAACAAACAATGGCTCAGAGTCTTGGTGCAAGAGGTTTTTTATTTTTGCTTTTATTATAAGCACTTGTGCCATACTAGTACTGATGCCCGTAGCCTCTTCTCAAGAGAACTCAATAGCACATTCAATCAGGATAGATAATCCAAAAGAAGGATCAGATGTGCCACATGAGGTAGAAGTCAACGGCACAGGCGATGTTCCTGAGGGTCAGCATATGTGGCTGGTTGTCAATCCGCATTCAGCTTCGGGCCAATGGTGGCCGCAAGGTGGAAATGAGATTATGCCTGTCGACGGGTCGTGGCACATAAATGCTCTTATCGGTGGCGGAAGTCAGGATAATGGCAAGAAATTTGACATAGCGCTTATTCTTGTAAATGATCAATTTCATCAGTATTTAAAGGGGTGGGTAAGTGAAACAAGCAGGAATCAAAATTGGCCAAGTATATCGTTACCATCTAATGTTACTATAGTTCGTCCAATAGTAACGGTATCGCTCAAGTTAGATGAGAGTTTAAAGCTTCCTGAGATCATAATCGAAAATCCAAAAAATGCAATCGAAGATCCAAAAAATGGCGAGGTTCTGAGCTCCGTCGAGGTTAGCGGCAAAACTAAAGGCGATATTCCACATGGCTGGCATATGTGGTTAGTTGTCAATCCGCATTCAGCACCAGGACAATGGTGGCCTCAAGGGGGAAACGAGATTGTACCATGGAATGGAACTTGGTATACTCAAGCCTTGATAGGTGGAGGGGAATCAGACAACGGCAAAGTATTTGACATAGCCGCCATCCTTGTAGATGAAAAGGATAACAGCTACTTGAATAAATGGGTTTTTGAGACTAATGAGAATCAGAATTGGCCTAGCATATCATTGCCTGCTAGCACGAAACGGTTAGCTCTTACCAGAGTTATTAGATCGAAGAATCCTATTCATCAATAAGCTTCTGGATCTAAGGCTCTTGCACAATCTACCAGGACGACTTGGATAAGACATAGAATTCAAATATGCCCAGGAACGGCACAAAAATGTTTGGGCCGGTCTTGGGCTCATTTCTAAATTGAATATATATTTACCGAACCAAGCTTGCTATCAAAAAAGCCAGAAAAAGCAAACTTAATATGTTCTCAAAAAGAAATAAATATATCCATCCTCCACGAATTTTCGAATCAAATGAGAAATGTGAGACAAAAATCAGAAGGCTCAAGTAGAATGCTTGAATGATGTTTGAATTATAAAATATCCAATATATCAGTCCAAAAATAGCAACTAGAGCTAAGCACGCAAATAGAGCCTTTTGGGGTTTTACGCCGTACCCATATACAAAATCTAAGAAGATATTCTTACTAAGTTTATCATTTGCCCGCAGTTCATAATAGCAATCATCTGCAGAACTATAATCCCCCTGTTTCCTAAAGTTATCAAACAAAACCGAATATACATTTCGATCATAATTTAAATGTGGTTTGATTGAATTCCAATCAGCAACCAGTTTATCAAATTCTGATTCGTCTAGGAAGATCTTTGACTTATTATTGAACCTAACATTTTTTATGTCGATCCTATGGATTTGCATGTAAGTTAGATTCAAATTATCTGCTAATTGGATGTCAGATAAGACCATGGTATCATTTATTTTAGCATGATCGAAATTTGCAATCCCATTAAACAAAGCTCCTCGAAAGGATGATTCTTCGCCAAAATGGGCATAATCAAAAGAGGCATTCTTGAAGAACGTTGCAGCTTGGAAATATGGGCCGGAAGGGAAATTGGCATGTCCAAAGATAGCATCCTCCTCAAACCGAGTAGTTTCAAATTTCGCGGCATTACTTGCAACATCGAAATCCGCGCCGCCAAAGAATGCCACCTCAACAAACTGTGCTGCTTGAAATGTGGATTTTACATTAAATTGTGCATGTCCAAAATCTGTTCTGTTCAGAAAGATACTTTTATCAAAATTAGCGCCACCCAGGAACTTAGTATCTCTAAAATCTGCAGCTTCATTGAATTGGACGCTATAGAAACTAGCTTCCTTGGTAATGCTTGTATTGAAAAAGGAGAAATCCTTCTCAAAAATCCATTTCCGGAAGTTAACTTTTCCTAATATTTGACAATTTGCTATAATTATCTTTGAAGATATTTTTTTCTGCGGAATGTATCGACGAGTGATATCCAAATCTCCCTCAATGATATATCCCGTAAAATTTACAGATGACCCATTTTCAATTGCTTTCATAATCTCATTGTTAATATAATCAGCAGAAACTTTGGGAATGGTTGAATCCCCATAACTTATACATGTGGCCAATGATATCGCTATTACCATTGAGATCTGCCATAACTTCATATCATGCCCCAAAGAGACAATTTAGATGTCTGAGCTCCCCATAGAACTTAAATTTAACCTAGATTGTCTTAAGACGAAATGTGATATAATTTATAATAATTAAACCATGCAAATTCCAATAACCTACCCAATCTTGCCCGACATTTAACATTATTGAACCAAATGATTCGAGCTGCACAGATAACATAGCTCGCAACATGGTGATCACCCTAGCCGATGCATTGCCAGACCCTACGCAGCAGGAGACTTATAGGCTTAGGATTGCGAAACAGGGCGACGCGCGCGCATGCGGGCACGTCTCATGGTCGAGGCCGAGCCATCGATCGTTCTCCATCCATAATGGCGTGGCGTCTGTTCGAACATGCACTCCGTCGGAGGCTTTCTCAAACACGTCCAAGAATGAAGGGCAAGGCTTCATAAATTGTCCCCCGCGGTCGCGGGGTTAGGGGGGGCCGCCACGGTCACAAGTCTGGCCCCGTCACCCCAGCGCGTCTCACCGCGCGGAACCCCGGAAGAAGTGAGACCAATTCTTGGCGTTTCTCTCTTTTCTTTGGGCCTTCGACTTTTCTCTAGTGAGCTATGTGATTGAAAAGATGTTAGCCTATGGATTATGACCAAGCGATTGCGAACTACCACCACAGAGTCATAGAGCGCATGGGGGACTACAATCATATCCATCGCCTCGAAAGGATTTAGTACTCATGAATCTATCGCACCTTAACACGGGATCTATGAAAAGTAATACTGGTGTTTCCATGAAGGATGTAGGCATACTTGTACTCGGGCACGGTTCCACCCTGCCTTACAATAAGGAGTTGGTGGAGTCGCTCGCCCAGATGATCGGCAAAAACCACACGGGGCCAATCAGGACCGCTTATCTCAACATGAACCATCCCAACATCCATGAGGGGCTGAAGAGCTTCCAAGGCACCAATGTAAATAAGATCGTGGCCTTGCCCCTCTTTCTGGCTCACGGCGTTCACACCCGCCAGGATATTCCACAGGAATTGGGCGTGGACCCGGAGAAGCGGAGAGGCATTTTGAATATATGGGGCGAAGAGGTGGAGGTCATCTGTGCCGAGCCCCTGGGCGTGGATGAATGCATTGCAGCACTCGCATGCAAGCGGGCCGAAGAAGCCCTAAGATAGCCGTACTCGACACCATCCACGGGGGAAGTGTAATCGCCCGCAAGATGGTCGAATCAGGCATTGAGGCTGAAGCCCTGGAGGTGTATCACCACACCACCAGCCTGGCGGGATTTGACGAGGTTGCCGCCCCGGTGCACCTCGGGCCGAACAATCCCCACCTGGTCGAGGCCAGGAGACGGAACCTGAAGATCATCACACACCATCAAGCGGTGGGCGAACTCATGGAACCAGGCTTGAATGGGGTGGAGGTCTTCGAGATCACAGGAACGCACAGCAAGACCTCGACTGCACTCTTGCTTGCAATGATGCTCTCCCGCCAAAAACGGGTCTTATCTCATACCACCCGCGGCCTGGAGATATGGAGCGCGGGCGATCCTCATCTCTTGAAAAATGGTCTGAGCATCACACCAGGAAATGTGATCACCGCCGCCGAGGCGGCCGTGACGCAGGGGGCAGACGCTCTAATCTGTGAGATCTCTCTGGGAGGCACGGGCCGGGCGAACTACGGGATACTGACTAGCCTTTCTGGAGACTACCGCATTGCAGGCGCCTCGAAATGGGCCAGCACTGCCAAGCTGCAGATGATATCCCTGGCCAGGAAGGGCACAAAGCTGATCGCCAATACTGATGCCAGGATCTCGGCAGATATTTCTTTTGCCAGTGATGGACGGGTAGACGCAAAACCGGATAGATTGAACTTTGGCGAAGATGAGCTGGCGTTATCTTTGGGCGAGGATCTGGACTTTGCCGGCTACCGGACGGCAATAGCTGGAGCCGCAGCCGCTGCAGAGGCAGCTGGAATGGACAGAGACGCGATTGCCCGGTCTTTGCAGGACTTTGATGGCTTTTCCGGCCGGATGAAGATCAAACGCTTGCGCGACATGACCTACTTTGACAACTCCAATTCCGGTCTCAAAGTCAGGGACGTGGCGAGGGCATTGGATCGGGCTCAGGGTCCCGACCTGACCGTCGTGGTGGGAGAGGATGCGGAAACCGTGTGTGAGGGGCTGAATATCCCTGCCCTGAGGGACTTGCTCCGGGAGAGGCGCGCGGAGATGGCAAAGCTTATTCTCGTGGGGAAGAGGCTGGAACCCCTGGCAGCTGAGCTGAAAGCCGATACCGCAAGAAACCTGGCCGAGGGCCTAGGAAAGGCAGAGACATTTGGCCTGAAAAGGCTGCTCTCATGCGTGAAATGCTTTAGGTGAGATGAAAAAATGGCGAACGAGAAAAACTTGACAATACTTCATCCCAGACCGAGCTCCATCGTGGCCGCTCTCTATACTCTGCGTGACCTTGGGGCCGATGTGATCATACTGCATGGCCCGAGTGGGTGCTGCTTCAAGCATGCCCGGCTCCTGGAAGAGGATGGGGTGCATGTACTGACGACCGCTTTGGATGAAGCAGGATTCGTCTTCGGCGGCCAGCGGCCTTTAACCAGTCTTCTCAAAAAGGCAATGGAATTGTTCCATCCCCGGCTAATGGCGATCTCAGGAACCTGTAGCAGCATGATCATCGGCGATGACCTGCATCAGGCCGTACTGGACGCGGACCTGGAAATACCAGTTTTGGAGGTGGAAGTTCATGCCGGCTACAGAGACAATACCAAAGGAGTGATCCTGACTCTAGAGGCGGCATTGGACAAAGGAATTATCGAGGAGGCTGAGTTCCAGAGACAGAAGATCCTGCTCGAGAAGGCCACCGAGGTAGAGAGGCTCTACGGAGCGGCGAGCCGTGAGTATCTGGCACCGGAAAGAGGCGACCTCAAGTATGAGGCGGCAGGAAGGCTCCTGCAGCTTATCAGAGAAGGAAAACGCGGCCTGAACATTCTCAATGCCAAGAAGGAGACCGCCTACATGTTTGCAGACATAACTGCGGCCGTTGCGGAAGCCGCGGGCGGACAGGTGGATACTCTAGCCAACCTGGATGACCAGGTAGGTCTGCCTAAAGTAAGAAGGGACGCCAGGAATGTCGCTCGCGACCTCAGAGAGAGGAATGTGGATTTCAAGCTTATCGGCGGACTGGACGAGTATCCCGTGACCGGTGATGCCGTCACTCGACTTGCTTCCGCCGGTCATTACGACTTCGCCGTCATCTCTGGTGTACCCCATGCCCTACCGTCGTCGGCTCTGCAGGGCATGGAGATATTCTCCATCACAAACGGGCCCCGTCAGGTCAGGCCGCTGCGCGATCTAGGCCACCAGCATGTCATAGTAGAGCTTGACCTCCATCCCAAGACGATGGGCGTGACCTCTCTCGTGGAATCGGAATTCGGAGCTACACTTCGGGCCCTTAATAAGGCCAAAGCTAAAGAAGAGATGCTCTGAAAAGAGCAAAATTTTATTACTAAAATCTAGAGACCACTCTGGGCAGCACTTCCGTCAGCAGTGCATATATGACAAAGCCCATGGCACCGATTAAGCCAATGCCGGCCATAGATACTTTGGCAATCATGGTGAACTCTTCTCGGCTGGGCTTTCGGGCCAGCTTCAATACCCGGATGTACTCGTTCACGTTCGTGGAAGGCATGGATACGCCGAGGTCCATATCATCCAGCTTGTTCTTGAGATCGAGCTTCTCTCTTAAGGAGCTCTTCTTCTCAGTCTCGTCATTTCCCTCGCTCATTCCTCATGTGGAACGAACTAGAGAATAAAAAAGCTTTCGATCAAGAGAGATGAGGCGACTCGTCAGTTCCTGAGCCATCAAATATATTCAGGCCTCATTGGGCCCCTCGATCTCCACATGCGTCTCCTTCTTGTGAACCATGCCCTCGAGGAACTTAGGCATTGCTTCAGCCAGATGCTCCGCCAGAGAGTGCCGGCTCTCCTTCAGCCTCTCTATTCTGACACCCTGTTGATCGATTATTACCACGGCAACAGGCTTCATGCCCAGGCCCCCGCCGCCCCCACTGGGATTATTATCCTTTCCCGATCCAGACCCTGCGCCAAACCCCATGCCCACACTCACCAGAGGGACAATGGTCTTGCCTTCCACGGTAATGGGATCGCCCACTACAGTTCGGGCGGAGAGGGACTTTTGCATCTCGCCTGTTATGGTTTTTAATACATCTGTCAGTCCGTCCATGTTGATGACACCTATTATTTATGGTCGCTGACAGATGAAAAAGCTTTCTTCTCTCCCCTGCGGTCAGGGTGCGTCTGGTCCGGTAGAACGACCCAACCCTTGGTTTTGCGGCTTCTCCTTGAACCTTATGAGATTAGTTATAAGATCATTGTAAGGCGTAGAGATGCCAAGCTCTCCGGCATACCTGGAGATGGCCCCGTTAAGAGCCTCGATCTCCGTCCTTCTTCCCGCCTGTATGTCCTGCAGCATGCTGGCGCGGTGACCTGCGGTGGGTGGGAGCAGTGTCTCCAGGAGATAACGATAGTAATCATCCGCGCCTTTGTATGGAAGCGTCACTCCCAGCCCCCGGCACACCAGGAAGATCTCTTTTATGATGATCCGGATTATGTCCCTTGCCACCTCGTTCTCCCCCAATCTGCCATAGGGAACTTCGAGCATTGCCCCCAGTGGATTGAGGGAGCAGTTGTAGAGCACCTTTCCCCATAGGGCGGCCCATATCTCGTCTTTTGTCACGATTCGGGTGGGAATTCCTGAGTGGCTGAAGTCCTCCTGCAGGGTTTGCAAGAGAATCCGGTTCACCGGCCGGAAGGGCTCGCCCAGCAGGACGTCGTCGGCGTTGACGGTAACCCTGGCCTGGCCAGGGGTTGGAATCTCTGCTCCAAAGATGATGCGAGCGCCCACGGTACGCTCTTCTCCGACGCAGCGGGCAATGGTCTCCCAGTTATTGAGACCGTTTTGGATAGAGACCATGATGCCGTCTTCTGGCAGGAGCGGCGTCGCCTCCCGGGCGGCCGCCTCAGTATCTTTGGACTTAACGCACAGAAGTATGGTCGAGTATCTCTTCTCGGCGCCACCCAGACGGGAGAGGGCATCGATCTCTTCCGGCGGGATGAAGTGATCTCCCCAGATGCCCGTGATCTTCAAACCGTTTTCCTGAAGGGCCTGGAAATGAGCACCTCGGCCGACATACGTCACACGACGGCCAATCTTCTGCAGAAACCCTCCCAATACGCTGCCCAAGGCGCCTGCGCCATAGACGAGATAACTGGGGCTCTGGCTTTGGTCCATAGAACACGGTTTTAGAGTTGGCTCCTTAAGAGTGTTTCGAATTGGTCAGCTATTTATCATCATCCTCACAAGCCCCGTCGCCTCCACCCGCCCGTATCCGCCCCGCTTTGCGGACGCCTCATCAAACCTCTCCACACCATCCGACTCAATTCCATATCCCATGATAGCGAATGGCACAGGATCGCGACTGTGCGTCTTGGTGGAAATAGGCGTAGCATGGTCGGGCAGGAGAAGCACGCGCCAGTCATCTCCCATGCTCTTTAGTCCTTCAATCAGCGGGCCTACTACGTTCCGGTCAAATAGCTCAATAGCCCGGACCTTCTGCTCCAGATCGCCTTCATGGCCTGCCTCGTCGGGAGCCTCGATGTGCAGATAGACAAAATCGAGATGGTGCAACGCCTCCAGGGCTGCCTGCACCTTCCCCTCGTAGTTGGTATCTATGGTCCCGGTGGCGCCTGGAACATTGATGACCTCCAGACCGGCATAAACTCCGATGCCCTTGAGGAGGTCCACAGCCGAGATCATAGCTCCCTTCAGGCCATACAATTCAGAGAATGCAGGCATTGCCGGCGCAGGACCCTGGCCCCACAGCCATATGGCATTCGCGGGCCTCTTGCCTGCAGCCACGCGCTTCAGATTCACAGGGTGGCGGGCTAAAATTGGCCGGACCGCTTCCATCAGATCGATGAGAGGCTTTCCGTCCTCGCCACGGGGCAGATGCCCTTGAACAGGCTGATCGCTGATATCGTGCGGCGGCGTGCAGATGGCCCGGGCCCCTGACTTTAGCACGAGAAGGTTGCGATAGCTAACCCCGGCATAAAGCCTGAGCCCTGGCATCCGTGGCTTTAAAGCCTCGATCAGCTCGCGGCCCTCCTCGCTGGAGATGTGCCCCGCGCTGTAGTCTTGCATAATGCCATTCTCTATTGTGACGAAGTTACAGCGAAAGGCTATGTCGCCCTCCGACAGGGGCACGCCCATGGCTGCCGCTTCCAGGGGTGCGCGACCGGTGTAGTACTTCTGGGGCTCATAGCCAGCGACAGAAAGGTTGGCCACATCACTTCCCGGCGGATATCCTTCCGGGACCGTCGATGCCAGTCCGTTTCTGCCGGATCTCGCGATCCTATCCATATGGGGCTTATTCGCCGATTGGAGAGGGGTCTTGCCTTGCAGAGCCGCCAGCGGCAGGTCTGCCATCCCGTCGCCCAAAATCACAACGAACTTCATCAGCACTACCCTTCTGGAAAATAGTATTAATCATTTCTTCTTTTTCCTGGCCGCTTCCGCCTCCAGAGCCTCACGAGCGTTGATCCGTGCCAGATGCTTGTTGAGAACCTTGGCCAGAGTGTTGAGCTTGACGCGAGTACAGGTCGCGCCTCTGGTGATGCCCGTGACGATATCCACTACCTCGCCTTTGGTTTCGATCTTCTGCCTGGGCGGCTTGACCATGCTGGTCTTGATGCCTTCCCTGGCGAAGTCCTCCATATCCATGGGACACTGGGCCACGACTACCACGGGAATGTCCACCTGCACCAGCACCTCCTTAGCTTTGTGGATTACATGAGAACGCACATTTCCCAGATGGAGAACGGCAATCTTATGGCGTGCCACCTGTTCGATCTCCTTTTCGGAGAGGCCGAAGGTTGGGCCGTAGCCTCGCGAACCCTGGGGAAAGCTCTCTGGAACCCCTGTACCTGCCTCGAGAACCAGCACGCTGGTCTGGATCCCTTCCCGACGCAGTCCATAGGTCATCTCGCAAACGGGTTTGGTTATGTGACGACGCCCTGGCGACATGGCTATGGCGATCACATCCGGCTTTGTCGCCTCGGAGAGCGTACCCCTTTGAGCAAGGCCGCCACCCTTGGCGAGACCCATGCTCTCCCGGCAATCGACCACTTGAGTTGCCCTGCCAATCATGCTCTTCTTTTCAGCGGGGATGGAATATAGACCTGACGAAATAGAGACCCGGGCCAAAAGTCTCTAGAGAGCCTTTTTAAACTCGTAGAAAGAGGAAAAATCATGCTCTACTTCATTGGCCTTGGGCTCTACGACGAGGAAGACATCTCCGTCAAAGGCCTGGAGGCAGTCCGCGCTGCTGACACGGTTTATGCGGAGTTCTACACCTCCCGGCTAATGGGCACCACACTAGAGAAGCTGGAGGCATTGTACGGCAAAAGAGTCTGTCTGCTCTCGCGCGAGGAGGTTGAGGTCGATCCCGCCTGGCTGGAGGAGGCCAGGAAGAAGGACGTGGCCTTCCTGGTAGGAGGCGATGCCATGGTCTCCACCACCCACCTAGACCTGCGGCTTCGTGCCGCCAAGATGGGCATCAAGACCCGGGTGATTCACGCCAGCTCCATCGTCACTGCGGTTTCCGGTTTATGCGGCCTGCAGAACTACCGCTTCGGCAGATCCACCACAATTCCATTTCCGTATATCTCCCGGGGGAAGCGCATCATTCCCGAGACGCCCTACCAGGTCTTGTTGGAGAACCTGGGCAGGAATTTGCATACTATGCTCTTTCTGGATATTCAAAGCAAACCGGTTGAGCGATATATGACCGTAAATGAAGGCGCAGCCCTGCTCCTGGAGATGCAGGCAAACGCTGGTGAGCGAATCCTGGACAACACTTTGGGCATCGGCATCGCTCGTGCAGGTTCTCGGGAGGCCTCTGTAAAAGCAGATCTCCTCCCGCGCCTGACAGGCTTTGATTTCGGCGGGCCCTTGCATATCATAATCATTCCTGCCAGGCTCCATTTCATGGAGGCGGAAGGGCTGCACATCCTCGCAGACGCTCCGGCATCAGCCTTGAAAGGTTTGATTCGACCCAGTTGATCCGGGTATGTCGCCACGAAAATATAAGGGCATAAGAAGCTATTAATAAGCCAACGGTATTCCTCCCGCCATACTGGAATATGCAGCACAGGATTACATAGCAGAGGAACATATGCCCAAAGTCACTGTAGAAATACCTCAGCACATCGTCGACGATGTTCAGGCTCATGTCGGCGATGGAAAGAAGTTCGTGAGCTTCTCCGACGCCGTAAGATCTGCCTTGAGAAAAATGCTGGATCAATTGGACGAGATAGACCGACGCAGGGGGCGCGCCCAGGAATGAAGCTCGGAATGATCACAGAGTTTGACGCCGCTCACAGCCTGCCCGGCTATCAGGGCAAGTGCGCCAGACTGCACGGACACACCTACCAGGTGGAGATGGTGGTTGAGGGCGATGTGGGAGAGAACGGCTTCGTCATTGATTTTTATCAGCTCAAAAATATCCTGGCGGCGGTTTTGCAGGATCTCGATCATAACTGCCTAAATGAGATTCTACCCAATCCCACAGCGGAAACTATCGCCCAATGGATCTCGGAGCGGCTGAAAAAGGATATGGAGACGACATCTGTCAGGCTTTTCTCCTTGAAGCTCTGGGAGGGAAAGAACAAATGGGTGATGATCGAATGAGTTACACTGCAGTCAGATCCCAGTTGCATGCGGCCTCTGGGTTATCTTTCAGCTCCTTCATCCGCAGGCTCGCCTGCTCCTCGTAGAACTTCTTATATTTTTCTTCTTTATCTTTCTTGGCCCATTCTTCCACTTTTTTGTCCAAAGCCTCGAACATGTACTTCTCGGCTTCCTTGACAGTGTCAAGATCTCCTCTAAGTACAAGAATTTCTCTGTCCATTACTTCGCCGGTCATCTCCATCTTGCCCGGTCGCAGGAGAGCCTCCAGCTCGAACTTCTCAATCAGCTCGCGGATGACGGAGACGGGCATGCTCAGAGGAATAGCCAGGTCGTAAAGGCCTTTCAAATCTTCTTTATTTTCTTTAGTTTCATTCTTGGGAGTGTCCATAAGAGCCATAGTGATAGTCCTTATTGCATCAATTTAAGGCTATCGAAGAGCCCGTAATCAATAGACGAGTTTGCATATAATTAATAGTATATCATATCAATAATATGCTGCGCAAATTATGGTGCGAAAATGTTTCGGAGGCTTTGACCGAAAAACGAAGGTGACATCCATTTTCAGGGTGCATGACAGAATCTATGTACAGAAGTCGTTCAGGGAAACAGTTATTAATGGGATCATCAATGCAGAGTGCGGACCGGGCCCGTAGCTTAGCCAGGTTGAGCGCACGGCTGATAACCGTGAGGTCACGCGTTCAAATCGCGTCGGGCCCATCACTCTTTTTTGGGGAATAATCGTTCTGATTTGCATATCTCGATTCGTTCTCAAGAGCAGTGCTGCTGAAGGAGAGCTAAGGAAGGCACCGAAAAATGGGACGCAGTTTATCTTCCACCAGGGCTTCAAGTGCCTTGATGATTCAAAACGTTTATGAGGATAGAACGGTCTCATGCCTTTTGATGTCTAAGAGATCTGTGGATAAGGGAGATCGGGGCAAAAAAACTTCGGCTGGAGCCCAAGAGGCCAGGCCGGAGGCTGCCACCTCGGTCCCCCTGGAAAAAAAGGCCAACGCCAAGAGCAAGGCCAATATTCAGCAGAATAGCGACTTATACCTGTACGCAGGATTGGTACTGGCGGCACTCCTTTCACTCTATCTTCGCGCTTATATTCCCTGGAAGTCAGTCTTCACAGGCAACAGTGTCATCTTCAGCAGTGAAAGCGATGCCTGGTATCATATGATGCTCGCCCAAGGCGTTGTGATCAACCACCAGAGGCTCTGGTTTGATCCCATGACCAACTTCCCTCATGGAACGCCATTGTACTGGGGTCCTTTCCTCGAGTGGGCTATTGCCATTCCCGCCTTTATCCTCGGCCTTGTCCATCCCAGCATGCATCTCGTTGATGTAGTCGGAGCCTACATGCCGGCGGTCTTGGGAGCGCTCCTGGTCTTTCCGGTCTACTTCATAGGAAAGGAGCTGGGCGGCAGAAGCTGCGGCTTCGTCTCGGCGTTGATTATGGCAGTGATTCCCGGCCAGGTCTTCAGCCGCACCACACTCGGATTCACAGATCATCACGCTGCAGAAATCTTGTTCACCACCCTCACCATGATGTTCTTGCTCATAGCGGTGCGCTCCGGAAAGAGCATGACACTAAGAGGATTGCAGAAGGACTGGTCCTCATTCAAGAACCCACTCCTTTACTCCGCTCTGGCCGGTGTTTCGCTCGGCCTTTACATCGATGCCTGGTCATCCGGATTCCTCTTTGTTGGCGTGATTCTGCTCTTCATATTCCTGCAGAGCATCTTCGACCACATAAAGGGAAAAAATGTAGAGTACTTAACCATCAGCAGCGCCATAACGTTCTTTGTGGCCACACTGCTGGTGCTCCCCATCGTGAAGCCCAGCTTCGGCTTCAACCATTATTACTATAGTCTCTTCCAGCCCGCTATACTTCTCCTGGGCGTGGCAGCGGTCATCATTTTCGCAGTTTTGTCCAGATATCTCAAAGAGAACGAATTCGACAGATACTACTATCCCGGCGCAATGGTGGGAGCGGCGATAATCGGCACAATGATACTATACTTTGCCCTACCCCAGTTCATTAAGCCCCTCCTGACCGGCCTCAGCATATTCCAGCAGAAAACCGGAGGTTCAGCCACGGTTGGTGAAGCGTCCCCATTGTTCTCAGATGGCGGCGCATTCTCTCTGGGCAATGTGATAGCCTGGTTCCCCGGCATCAGGTCCTTCGGTCTTGGCAACATGTCCTTCGTTCTGCCTGACGGCCTTGCCATGCTCTTTACCACCTTTACGTTCGCCTTAGTGGCGCTGATTCTGCTCCTCATTCGAAATTCCAAGAACCAGAAGCCCACAGATATAATGATCATAACCTGGTCCCTGGTCATTCTCATCCTGGCCATCGCCCAAAATAGATTTACCTACTACTACGGAGTCAACGTAGCTATTCTCACGGGATTCCTATGCGCATGGGCGCTCCAGAGGTTCAACATCGAGGAAGTGGTGCACAGTTCTGTTGCGCTTAGTGAACCGGTCGAGCTGATAACCTCAAACCTCAAACCCATTCTGGCTGCATTCCTGATTTTCGTATTTGTCATATGGCCCAGCCTGACCATGAGCATAGTATTTGCTCAAAGCGCAGGCGGACCTGATTCGGACTGGCTGACCTCCACCGCATGGCTGCAGAACAATACGCCAAATCCAGGAATGGATCTCTATGCAAAATATGAGCAGCCTGCTGAAGGCAAGTATGTCTATCCGAGTGCCGCTTACGGCATCATGTCCTGGTGGGATTACGGTCACCTCATTGAGACCATCGGCCATAGGATTCCCAATGCCAATCCCTTCCAGCAGGGAATCGGCAGCGTCACAGCGAATGTGCCGGGATCCTCGCCCTTCTTCCTGGCAGAGAATGAGAGTCAGGGAGAAAAGGTGCTCACTGAATTAGATCTGAACAGGTCGCGTTACATGAATACCAAATATGTGATGATTGACCAGCCCATGGCCATCGGCAAGTTCCACGCCATGGCCTCATGGAGCAATCTTCCCACTTCGAAATACATGGCATTGGTCTACCAACAACAAGGAGACCAGCTAGTTCCGACACAGCTCTGGCGTGAATCCTACACCAAGTCAATGACGGCACGCATGTTCTTCTTTGATGGCTCTGAGGTGGCAGGGGACCAGGGTGTTGGATTGGCCTATCGCGGTATGGATGTGGGAAACGGATTTACCGTCCCTGTGCTTACAGAGGCGCCCATGATCACCAAAAATCGCACCCAGCTGGATGCATTCATCAACGAAAGCAAAAATCGGGGAGATCTGGCAGAGGTCGCGGCCTCCAGCCCCAACAACCCGTCATTCCCACTGGAGGCTTTGCAGCACTTCAGACTGGTGCATGAGTCAGAGACTCCAGTAACCAGCGACGGCCAGAAGTTCGTCAAGATCTTCGAAAATGTTCCAGGCGTCGTTATAAAGGGAAGTGCCCCGGCGGGAACGAAGGTTATAGCCGCGGTGCCTGTCATGACCAATCAAAACCGGGCTTTCTTGTACCAGCAGTCCAACACCAGCGATGCCAGCGGCCAGTTCACCCTTGTACTTCCCTACTCGACGGAAGGTCCGACTGCCAGCGGCACGAAATTCGATACCAAGCCCATGAGCGGCTACCAATTGTCTATAGAAAACAAGACCTACGAATTGAAGGTGCCTGAGGAGTACGTCCTCTCGGGAGCTGTCATCAACGTATCCGGATCACAGCAGACAACTGCCACGGGACAGGTTCCATGAAGCTCCTGGAAGAGATGAGCTGGCCAGAGATAGAAGCAGGACTCAAACAGACCAAGACAGTGATCCTGCCGGTGGGGGCGACTGAGGAACACGGCCCTCACCTTCCTACGATCACGGATACCATTCAGGCCATGGAGGTAGCGCGGGCTGTTGCGGACAGGCAGAACGTATTCCTGGCGCCGCCCTTGCACTACGGAGTCTGTCGCAGCACGCGTGGCTTTCCCGGCACCATCACGGTAAGCCACGATGCCCTGAGGGCCTTCGTGAAAGATCTGCTCATATCGTTCACAGATAGCGGCTTTGCGAATGTTATGATCCTGACCGGGCACGCAGGCGGGCAGCATATGGCAGCCCTGGAGGAAGCATGCCAGATGGCCGTGGAAGAACGAGACTTTCGCGTCAGCCTGGTATCTTTATTCGACTTTATTGACGCCTCGGCGGTGCAAACACCCCATGACGGGCACGCAGGCGAGATGGAGACCAGCCTGATGATGGTGATTCGCAAAGATCTGGTGAAGGGAAAGCCGAATGAGCATTTCCCGGTTAGACCCAGGTTTTTGATCATGAAGAATGTGCGTCACCTCATGGGCAACGGCGTCATGGGCAATCCGGAGCCTGCAACTCCCGAGAAAGGAAAAGCCTTCTTCGATATGGCGGTAATTGGAGTCATCGGAGCACTGGAAGAGCTCGAGAGCGATTTTGGGAAAAAGTGATCCGGGCTCGGCGACTCATCCTTTTTTTCCTTTATTGTTTTCTTTCATTTATTCTCCGGCTCGTTTTCGGTTTATTCGACAGGTTTATAAATAATAAATTTAACCGAAAAAACGTGCCTGACAATATCGCTAAATGTTCATTTGTAAATCACAAGATCAGGCTACTGAAGCCAGGGAGGCTAGCTTCAGGTATCTTTGGCCACTTGGTCTTTTCTTTCTTTTGATGTAGGGCGGAAGGGCAACAAGCAGTTTGCCCGGAATCTGCCCGGCTGCGGGATGATAGTATGTTATCAGAAAACGATCTCAAGGTTCTGAAAGCAATATCTGAAGGCGATTCTGATCCTCAGAGCATTGCTAAAAAATTGGATATGAAAGTCGAGGCGGTGCGAGCCTCCGCGGATCTTCTGAACGAGCAGGGGCACGTTCAGGTCATCAAATCGGTGGAGGAGATCTTTGCTCTGACGGAAGAGGGCAAAAAGTATGCCCAGGAAGGTCTCCCGGAGAGAAATCTACTTTTGGCTATTGGCCCCGGCAAACCAATGGCGGATCTGAAGGACCCATCTGTTAAGATCAGCTTGGGCTGGCTGCGCAAGAAGGGCTGGGCCGCAATCGAGGCGGGAGTGCTCAAGCCGACTGGAGATGCACCCCAGGGAAAGGACGAAGAGATTCTGGAGAGTCTTTTAGCCGGGCTAAAGAGCAGTACAGTGCTGGACAATAATGGGCTGGCTGCACTCAAGAGTAGGGGCCTCATCACTTCAAGCAAGACAAAGTCCTGGAATTATAAGACGACTCAGACAATTGGTGTAGCATCTAATATCGATATCGTTAACGAAGTTGGCCCTATCACATCAGATATGATAAAGAGCGGGCACTGGGAAGATGATGCACCATATCTTACGTATAAAAAAGAAAAATTTCACATTCGACGCTACGACGTCACCCTCGCCGCAGACAAGATCTACCCCGGCAAAAAGCACCCCTACCAGCGACTGATCGATAACATGCGAGAGATCATGCTGGAGATGGGCTTTGTCGAGATCAAGGGCCAGATCGTCCAGTCCAGCTTCTGGAACTTCGACGCGCTTTTCCAGCCGCAGGACCATCCTGCCCGGGAGATGCAGGATACCTTTTATCTGGATAGCCAGGCGGAGATTCCCGATTTTGCTAAAGTCAAACAGATGCACGAATGCGGCGGAAGCGTAGGCTCCACCGGCTGGGGCGGATGCTGGAGGCCGGAGGTGGCGCGGCAAGAGGTTCTGCGCACCCATACCACCGGCGTGACCATCAAGTATCTCGCCGACCATCCCCGGCCCCCGGTCAAGGCCTTCGGCATAGATCGCGTCTACAGGCGCGAGGCCATCGATACCACGCATACACCGGAGTTCGAGCAGCTGGAAGGCATTGTCATGGACGAAAACGTGACCTTCTGCCATCTGCTGGGCATCCTGAAAGAGTTTTATGCCAAGATGGGTTTTGAAGAGGTGCGATTCCGGCCGGGCTATTTCCCCTACACCGAACCCTCTGTTGAGCCGGAGGTCTTCATAGACGGCCTGGGGTGGGTGGAGCTGGGAGGAGCCGGGGTCTTCCGAAAAGAGGTCACGGCGCCGTTCGGCATCGAGCATCCCGTGCTGGCCTGGGGCCTGGGAGTCTCGCGCGTAGCCATGCTGAAGCTGGGGCTCAAGGATCTGAGACTGCTTTATCAGTCGGATATCGAATGGCTGCGCCGGACGCCCGTTTCCATCAAGCTGTGAGGAATTGACCATGCCCGTTGTCAGACTTTATTACGAAGATATGGAGAGGCTGATTGGAGCCTCCCGCGAGACGATCATGAGCAGGCTGGCCATGATGGGTGCAGACATAGGAAAGAGAGCCGAGAAGGACCATGTGGATGTGGAGTTCTTCCCGGATCGGCCCGATCTCTACAGCGCAGAGGGCGTGGCGAGAGCCATGCAGGGGTTCCTGGGCATCAAGACGGGGCTCGTCGAGTATGCCGTGGAAAAGGGGCCCGTCGTCCTGCAGGTGGAGGAGTCGGTAAAATCGGTGCGCCCTCTCATAGGCTGCGCCATAGTAAGGGGCCTCGAGTTCACGAGCGAAGCCATCGAGTCGCTCATGGGCCTGCAAGAGGACCTGCACTGGGGCCTGGGCAGAAACAGGCGCAAGGTTGCTATCGGTGTGCATGACATCTCCCGTGTAACCCCTCCCTTCCGCTACTTTGGAGAAGATCCCGGACGTAAGTTCGTGCCCCTGGACTTCACTGAGGAGATGACCATGCAGGAGATGCTGCATAAGCACCCCAAAGGCAAAGATTACGGTCATATCCTGGAGGGCTGCGAACGCTATCCACTCATCGTGGACTCGCTTGATCAGGTGCTCTCCTTCCCGCCCATCATAAACGGCGATTTGACGAGCGTCACTGAAGACACCCGTGATCTTTTCATTGATGTTACGGGAACCGACCCCATGGTCTACAAGGCCCTGAACATCGTGGTGACATCCCTGGCGGAGCGGGGCGGCAGAGTGGAGAGCGTTCTGGTGAAGAGAAGTGAGGGCGATTTCCTGTCCCCCAATCTGGAACCATCCCTTTGGGAGGTTCATGCAGATGAGGCCAATAAGCTCATAGGCTTCAACCTGACGGGAACAGAGCTGGCCGAATGCCTGCAGAGGATGCGTTTCGGAGCCCAGGCCATTGGCGGCGATCTCGTGCGAGTGTCGGCCCCGGCCTACAGGGCGGATATAATGCACTCCTGGGACATCTTCGAGGACGCAGCCAAGGCCTTTGGTTACGAGAAGCTTAAGGCCGAGCTGCCCCGTACGGTGACCGTGGGCCGGGCCCATCCAGCCGAGGTGCGCAAAGCCGAGATTCGCGAGGTTATGTCGGGTCTGGGCTATCTGGAGACCATGCCTTTCACTCTGACCAATGAAAAGGTGCATTTCGAGTGGATGAGGCGCTCTGCTGATGAAGCAGTGGCGAGAGCGACGCATGTCCTTCACCCCATCAGCGAGCTGCATACCATCCTTCGCACCTCCTTGCTCTCCTGCCTCCTGGAGATCTTAGCCCTCAATCAGCATCATCCTCTGCCTCAGAGGATATTTGCTGTCGGAGACGTGGTGGTGGACAAGAAGACCAGGATGCATCTGGCAACGGCCTCGATTCATAGCGGCGCCAGTTTCTCGGAGATCAGATCGGTGATCGATGCCGTCCTCGGGGAGCTGGACATATCGCCAGAGATCATTCCATCCCAGGATGGGGCTCTCATGCCCGGAAGAGGGGCGGATCTGGTGCTCGATGGCCGGAGAATAGGCTGTTTTGGAGAGCTGCATCCACTGGTCTTGCGAGCCTTTGGCCTCGAACAGCCCATTGTGGCTCTGGAGCTGAAGTGGGGAGAGCTCTAAAGAAAAAATGGAGGGAAAGGAGAAAGATGGCGTGAAAGCGCACCTTCTTCGTTTTCTTTTTCTGCAGGGCACCACGTGGCCGTAAAGATCTGAATCACCAACAGTAGCGTATGCTTTATCTTGGTGGAATGGTATGACAAACACAACCGATGAAAAATCGCAATTATTAATCTCATAGTCAGCTTATGGAATGATGGTACCATGAAGGTCCGAGATCTGATGAGCTATCCCATAGCCACTGTGACTCCTGATGCCACAGTGCAGGAGGCCATAGAACGAATGGCAGGCGAGAAGAAGGGCAGCGTGCTGGTGGCAGGAGAAGGGCTCCTCAAGGAGTGTCTGGGCATCGTTACCACCAGCCAGATCTTCCGGAAGGTATTCGCCAGGGAGCTGGACCCGGCAATGGTGGCGGTCTCAGAGATCATGACTCCGGCGCCGCTTATTGTCATAGACCTTGATGCCTCCACCCGCGAGGCTGCGGAACTGATGCGAAAGCATAACATCAGAAGGCTTCCCGTGATGAAGAAAGGTGCCCTGGTGGGGATCGTCACCAGCAAGGACCTGCTCGGATGCGTAAAATGATGCACGCGGGCGATTGAGTTTCCTTTTTCAAATGGGCAAACGCAGAGTTTAAATATCCAAAGGTCAAGTCCCAGGTGTCGGGTCGAGGTCGCCTAGCCTGGTATGGCGCAGGTTTGCTAAACCTGTTCCGCTCCGCGGATCGAGGGTTCGAATCCCTCCCTCGGCGCTGCATCCGTTTTCGATATATTTCGATATAGATAGTATAGGAAAGCCGTCTTCTCTTCAGTGCTTGAAATTCAAGACCTCATCTGCCTCATTTCCGTTTAGCTTTTTGCCATCGGATGTTGATTGCAATGGTGGAATTTTCCCCAATTATCGATCCCGTCGCATCTAATAGAATAACTGAGCCCAAAGGTTCGTCTGCAAAGGGAGAATTGATTGCCATCGAACCTGCCGGTGAAATTAAGGTGTCATTTGGTAAACGCAGACTCTTTTTATTACCAAACACAGAAGTGGTCACGATTTCCCATCCGGAGACGTTTACGGAGGCAGATTTATTTCTATTAGTTAATATAATTTCGTATGTGCTTGAATTGGGCGAGGTAGCATTCTGAACCTTTGCTGTCGTATTACGATTTAGGGACTCGGGGTGGTATTTAGTAGAAGTCGAATACAAGCCGGATTTATTACTAAAGCAAGACGACAGATCTTTGCATTCAAATTCAGAGAGATTTAGCTTTAGCGAATCGTGAGATAAATTTTGATCATTGTATGTTGGATAGATATATGATGGACCGCTAATTAAGTGACCATTGATGTAAATAGAAACGCGATCATCGGCAAACGAGCGCGTCGAGGCTACTAACATTATCGTTAGCAAGATAAGAATGACTATTGATTTAATTTTTATCCCTCTAGGAAAGAATTTCTATGTTACTAAATAAGTCTTCCTCTTATCAGACAGGACTTACGCTATTGGATCCATAAACAGCATCTGTGGCTAAAATGGATGGAAAACCGTCTCTGGTTTTTGCATAATCAGACAATACTAGAGAACCACTTGTTGTAGAACGTCTTGGTTCAGAACTGAATTTGTTATGCTGAGCTTCTGCAGGATGCCAACTGCTTTACCTTCAGTTTCGTGAGGCGAACCCGGCTCGCCTGAGTGCCGCTGTTGCAGCGACGGACCACCGCGGCTGTATGCCGTTGAATCCATGCAGCCAGCCAGTCGAAGCCGGCGAAGCTTGAGGAGTTAGAGCGAAGTAGCTCGATTCTTCATGCTGCCCGAGCGAGCCAGAAGAGCTGCGATTGACGAGGCTGGAAGCCTCCCGTCTCAATTCGGAGTGCGGTTGCGGCAGACCAGAGTATTCCACCGCCCTCAGTCACCGGTGAGAGAGGGCGCATCCTCAAAGGCGGGGCAGTTCAAGGGACAGGAGCCTTCGCCCTCACTCCAGGGCGACTGCACCGGATCGAAGTATTCGGTTTCATTGGATATCGATGCCCCCACCACCTCCTGCAAGCAGGCGCAGCTGCTCAAAGGCTGAACCGGCGTTTCTGTAGGCGTAGGCGCACAGCCGCCCAGCCAAGCGCGGTCGATGACCGACAGATTTTGTGCCTTCACAGATCCGGAGCTGTAGTTGCCCTTGACCAGTGCCCGGTTGACAATATTGCCTGGGCATTTCTTGATATTCAAGTCGATCCCGATCTTTGTGCTGTCGCCGATGGCGAGATGGACCAGCGCCCAGTTGGAGTTGTTCTTGCCGATCTGAAGGGGACGAAGAGTGGAGTTGATGAAACGGGCACCTGCGGGAAAGAGGTCCTGCAAGAAGATGGGACCGAGTGCGACGTTGCCGTCGTTGACGATGGTGATAGTATAGACGGCCACGTCGTTGACTAACCGGCCATCTTTGCAAAGAGAGAGATGCGGCTCGTCGAACCTGGTGCCCTTGGAGATCACGATCTTTCTTTCCACTTTGTAGTCGCCGATCAGGGTTTCATCCTGTTCCACCTGCCGGGATCGATTCAGGCCGTAATTTCTGCCGTAAACCGTCCTCAGATCCGATCTACCGGAAAAGGAGGAGTTGCTTTCCAGCTCCCCGAGGCTCGAGGCTTTTGCCTCCCTTTTCAGCCGACTAGCACTGGAAAACGCTTCCCCGATAAAGCTGGTCGGGCTGCGGGACCACATTCCTTCCGACCATTTCCCGGAGAGGTTTACGAAAGTGTGAGGTGCGACTTCATAGCTCAGACTACCCTGACGGGCATCCAGATCCTTGGCCATAAAGTCGGAAAAGGTTTCCATCTGCTCCAGGCATTGATAGGCACCGGTTCCCGACTCATAGCTTCGTTGACTGTCCCGGACCTGGGCATCCTTGGCCACATGGCCATTGCCGGAGACGGACCGATCTGCTATCAAGCCCAGGCCCAGATCCAGGATGCTTTCGGAAAACTGGAAGGCTCCTGCGTAATCCTCCCCAAGGGATACGTCTCCAGCACGTCCTGCAGGGTTGGGGGACTTCTTTTGCGTTCCTATATGCGCCAGCCCCCGAAAACTGGATTTGAGATCCATCTTTGATTGGTTCTTGTCCAGCTCAAAATGACTCTCGCTGTCCAGCCTTGTTGAATATCGGTAGGACTCCCGGAAGGTGGTGTTGGTGATGCCGTTTTTGGCACGAACATCCTCATGCCATAGGCTCGATATGTTCCGGGCACGATTTCCAGGCAGCAGAATAGTGGCAGGAGAATAGCTGGTACGGAGATTCCGATCCAGCTTTATGGATTTGTTGGCAGTAAGAAATCGCAGATCTTCCTGATTTTCGTATTTCCCGCTGCCGTGCTCTCTCATAGAGAGGTCGGTACCATCTTCCGCCAGAACCAATACCCCGGCAGTTTTGGAAAGCTGCATCTGATCCGAGGTCACGTAGACCCGGTTGGTGATGAGGGAAGGCGCCCGGTTGGTGGTATAATCCTGGTATTTTCGAACAAAGCCCTTTCCTTTGACGGTCTGATGGCTTTCGTACTTTACATCCGTTTGAGGCACCCTCACGGTCAGGTCAATCTCTATGCATTCGCCGGGCTCAAGGCTGGCGAACCTCCAGATGCCGTCCTCTGCGGGCGCAGGCGCCGCCGAGACTTGCTCCACCGTGGTATCGAAGACATCCCGAACAGTTACGTTGGTGGCAGGCCTGCCGCCGTGATTGCAGACTCTGATGATGTAGTTAATCTCCTCGCCCCGGCGCACTGCCTTTTGCAGAGCGGTTTTATTAACATCCAGGCGTGTCCCGTTCTGAACTGAAGTGAATATCGTGCCCGACTTGGGCCCCAGCTCATCGCACTCGATGGAGAACCGGTTTTGCAGCAGCACGCCGTCCTGCAGGGTTTCATTGACATGAACTTGGATGGCAATACTGTGCGGCCCATCAGGAGTGAGATTGGAGAGATTCCAGGCGAGGGAATCAGCATTGGTCTTGGCGTTGGCCTTCAATTCAGAAGGAGCCGGATCTGCAGAGAGCAAGGTGACGTGCGGGTCCAGTTCGTCACTGATGATAATATTGTGCGCCGCTTTGCTTCCTGTGTTCTCATAGGTCAGAGTGTAGCTGAGAGGCTCGCCCACCCCCACAGGATCGGGGTCTGCAGTTTTTCGAATCGAGAGGCTCATGACGCTTGTACTGGCGGAGGCACTCTGAACATAGTCATTCACTCCGCCTTCTCCCGTGCGCTCGCCCGGACTCTTTCCTGCTGCACTGGTCCAGGAAACCCTGGCATGATTGACGATTTCCCCGCCAGGCGATGCCCGGCTGGTGGCATTGAAGCGAAGGAGGATCTTTCTGGAGCTATCCCAACCAGGATCAATGGAATCGATTTGCCACTTCAGGCTCTGGCCGCTGGAAGATGTGGAGGCGACGGGACCGGACAGAACCTCCAAGGATCCAGACTCATATGTGAGGCCCTCTGGAAGGAGGTTTTCCAGATCCACATCGTACGCAGGCGCATGGCTCGATTGTGAGTGGCAGACGGAAAGGAGGTATGAAATGCGATCTTCCGTCGCAGCAAAGGGCCTCGATGCCTGCAACTCCAGCATCAATTCCGGCTCGACCACAGTCAGTCCACCGGCTTCGTCGCTGTCGGTCTTGCGGCCCTTTCCATCCGTCCAGCTCATGCTGGCCTTTGTTCCCGCGAGCACGACGCCATCCTGGCACTCAGGTGCATTTTCCAGCCGGCAGTTGTAGGTGATCGCAATCGTCTGCGCCGGAACGGCATCTCCAAAGAGATGGCAGACTTCTACGGAGCCATCGGAATTTGGGATCAGGATCTCCTGCAAAGGTGCAGAGCCATGCAGGGACAGGCTGCTCCGGTTGTAGATCAGACCTCTGGGAATTGTATCGTTGATCCAGAGGCTATGCGCTCCCTTGGGTAGGTCGGCCTCGATCTCATAGTCGGCAAATTCGCCGATGGCCAGGCTTCGAATATTGTCCGGCTGCTTGCGAATGGCGGTTCTTCCGCCGAGTTCGGAGACCGTTCTCGCCTCCTGACAGGGGCCGGTTCCCCAGCTGGCTTTGAAGATGCCTGAGTGGCCGCCCGCCGATGACATAACCCTGGCCTTCAATCTGATCTGCACCTTATCGCCCGGAGCTAGAGTCGTATATTCCCGGACAATTTCGGGCGCCGTCGAATCTATGCGTATCAGTTGCAGACCCGTATCCAGTGTGGCATTGAACGCAACACTGCAGGCGGTTCCGTCTCCATCGTTCTCCAGAAGAACCGTCCAGTCTACGACGTCACCTTTGGAGACGTCAAATCGATCCGGGGTTGCAGAGAGTGTCAAGTTTGCCCGCCTGACGGTCAGCGGAAGTGATGGCGCAGAAATTGTGCCGCCGGAGGAGATGATCTCTCCTGAGAGCGAGGCCTGGCGAGGTGCATCGCACCCTGGAGTGAGATTGAACGACAGGGCGAGAAATTCCCCTGCATAAATGTCGGCGGAGCTTCCGCCATTGGATGAACCGGGAGTCGAAGCCTGGAATTTCCAATCCGTATCGCTTCCCAGATCCTTGCCGTTCGGATAGCGAGCCTGACAGAGTCCGTCATTCTTCTCATCCTTGGCTTCGGACGTCCGGTCGACCTCTCTGCCTGAGGAATCCAGGAGTGTAATGCTGGTCAGGTAGGAGTTGATAAGCGATCCATTGGTCCAGGCGAGGACCTGGTACCCATCCGAATTGATAACAGTCCCCGCTGAGACTTTTACGGATTTTCCCGAGTAGCTGTCCACGAGCATCCATCCACCGATATTGACCGCCTGGGAGGTTGGATTGTAGAGTTCAATCCACTCTTTTCCGGTGTCTGTGCCTGCAGGATTCTGCTCCCATTCGTTAATCACGAGGCTCCGGCAGGATTTCAGCGCTGGACCGAGGTCCCACCTCAATGATTGGCCAACCTGGGCAGGCTCGCAGAGTGAAGACTTGCCGCCCATGATGATGCTCGAATTTCCACCATAGCCGAACCCCCCGGGAATATGGAATAGAGCAGATAGATCGCGGGCATCAGTATTGGAGACAAACACCATTTTGTAGACGCCACATCCAGATACATCAACCTCTTCCGGAGCGACGAGGCCCAGGGACGAGGCAGCGACCGGTGATAAAACGGCCAGCAAGACCAGAGAGAGCACGATAAAGAGATTCTGGTGTGGTAACGAGCGTTGCGGACGTAGATTTGCTGTAAAGTTACGAAACGATCTATGGACATCATTAATTAATTTTAATAATTTTAAATGAGTTCTAAGCTCAAAATCATGGAAGAGCTTGTGCTCACAAGAATTGCTGCACGTGGAATCAATTTCGGGGGGCATATAATGGCATTCTCCAGTACTAGGTCGTGGAATCAAGCAGGAACTAGAGGAGGAACATATCTTATTTAATATTTTCTGTCAGTTTGGTGCCTTAAGAACATGACAGAGAAATGAAGAGATTAGAAAATTATTAAAGGATATAAAATGGAAGCGCGAATTCACACAATTCATTCCTCGCCGCCGCACCCGCGGCTAGGCTCCTGCTACGCTTCCCTGTGCACGCAGCCGCCCACGCTCGCCCATGGCCGGGCCCGCGCCCACATACGCACGCACGCGCGACCACCGGCTGCACGCAACGGTTTTTTTTGCCAGAGGGAAGCTGGCCAAGAGAAGGCAATCGTGGCTTTGAGATATGGAATTCAAAGCATGATTGGCATATAGTCCCGAAACCATAGGGACTAAACATTATAAATAGCAAATGAATCAGAGAAAAATATCACATGGACGAGACGACTCGAATGGAGAAAATGCTATATGAGCCGACAGATAGCAGGTCAGTGAACCCTGAGTTATCGTCTCCCACCTCGCCCAGCATGAAGGCTCGTCAAGTCCCAAATAAGCTCAGTCAGTTTCTAATTAGTTTTTTTCGATCCCCAGATATCTATGCAACAAAACTCTTTGCTTTTCTAAAAATCTGCATCTTCGTGCTGTTGTTAC
This sequence comes from uncultured Methanosarcinales archaeon, assembly GCA_903871465.1. Taxonomy (GTDB): domain Archaea; phylum Halobacteriota; class Methanosarcinia; order Methanotrichales; family Methanotrichaceae; genus Methanothrix. The sequence goes on along the minus strand of CAIQHB010000039.1, from coordinate 155,581 downwards.
TGGGCATAATCTTTATTCTTTCCAAGATATATACTGAGCAAGGCATCGTGATCCTACCTTTTGAGATAAGTAAAAATGAGAATCTGAGTGGTATCACAATCGCCGATCAGCTCACTGCAGAGCTGATGCGAATTCAGCAGATCCACAATATTAGCTATGAGGAAGTAGTTCTACCGACAAGTGGAGGTCAATTCTCATCAACATTTTCTGCAGAACAATCGCTTGGGAACCTTGAGATGGTAGTTCCAAAAGCAGAGGTTGTGGAGTTCAGTATGGCGAATATAGGAACCATCAATGCAGGCCCTGGTTCGCTGTCACTGGGGAATATCATAATTGCTTTTAAGAACATATGTCCTGGCAGCAAACCAGTTACTACAATAAGAGGCAGCCTGCAGAGATATGGCTCAACTATCGTTCTGGTCGCAGTGCTTGAAGGCAGTAAAGTCCAGAGCTGGATGGTAAGGCAGCCCGTTGATAGTAGTAACGAAGAGCAGCTCCACGAAATGATTAGAAATCTGGCTTACATGATAGCACATGATCGATCACAATCCACCATATCGGCTAAGACATGGGAAGGTCTTAAGTATTATACTGAGGCCCTGGATGCCTACCATCAATACAAACTGTCAGGAAATACGGATGATCTCTCACTTGCAGGCAACTATTCATTAAAGGCGATAAGCTCAGAGAAAGGATACGTGAGACCTTTTGGTTTACTGGCGTCGTTGGAGTCTACATATGCTATGATCGGGAGACAGAACGATGCAATTGAGTATTGCAGCAAGACGATAGAACTAAACCCTACATCAGCATACGGCTGGAGCAACAACGGATTTGCGCTCGAAAACCAGGGCAAGTTTGATGAAGCCCTCAAGTCTTACAACGAAGCTATCAGGCTAGATCCCAACTATGCCACGGTCTGGAACGGAAAGGGTTTTGTTCTTTATAACCAGGGCAAGTTTGATGAGGCCATTAAGGCATACAATGAGTCTATCAGGCTAGATCCAAACTTTGCATCGACATGGAGCAACAAAGGAATGGCTCTCAACAACCAGGGCAAGTTTGATGAAGCGCTCATAGCATTTGACGAAGCCATCAGGCTAGATCCAAACTTTGTCATTGCCTTGAACAACAAAGGATTGGCTCTCAACAACCAGGGCAAGTTTGATGAGGCCATTAAGGCATACAATGAGTCTATCAGGCTAGATCCAAACTTTGCATCGGCATGGAGCAACAAAGGATCGACTTTCGAAAACCAGGGCAAGTACGATGATGCCCTAATAGCATTTGATGAGGCCATCAGGATAGATCCAAACCTCGCATCGGCATGGAGCAACAAAGGATCAACTCTCGAAAATCAGGGCAAGTTTGATGAAGCTCTTATAGCGTTAGACGAAGCTATCAAGCTAGATCCAAACCTTGCGTCGGCCTGGAACAACAAAGGAACTACTCTCGAAAATCAGGGCAAGTTTGATAAAGCTCTTATAGCGTTAGACGAAGCTATCAAGCTAGATCCAAACCTTGCGTCGGCCTGGTGCAACAAAGGATCTACTCTCGAAAACCAAGGCAAGTATAATGATGCCCTAATAGCATTTGATGAGGCCATAAGGCTAGATCCCAACCTTGCATCGGCATGGAGCAACAAAGGATTTGCTCTCGAAAATCAGGGCAAGTATGACGAATCCCTCAAAGCATTTGATGAGGCCTTAAGGCTGGACCCGAACCATGAAGCGCCCTGGGATGGCAAAGGCATTACTCTTGAGGCCCTCGGAAGGCACACCGAGGCCGATGCCGCCTTCGCCAAGGCCAGGGAGCTGGGAGGCAACTGAACCCGGGCCCGTAAGTGCATGCCCATCCGCACGCAGCCGCCCGCGCTTGCCCATGGGCGGGCCCGCGTCCACACGCGCACGCACGCGCGACCCGGCGGTCCGCTGCATCATCTTTTTAGGAACCATCCCAACCTCATGCGAGTTTATGAAGTGTATAACCTGGAATTCATTCCTATTTTTTTATAGGCCCAGAATGAAGAGTCATAAAGATTGGCGCTAGATTCATGAGATCTATGCGATCCAAAACCTAGACGTTAATTATCAAATCGTCCGTAGAAAACAGATCTCAAAATTGTATCTGCTATATAATCAACAACAAACTCGCGGGTGCTCTTGATGTTCCAATCAACTGCTATTCGTGAAATAGGCCCAAGCCCTTATGATATATTTGCCATACAAAATCCATATCAAGACAAATATCCCAAAAATAATGTAGAGGTTGGTGATATACACCAACCACTGCAGAAGACGCATCTTCTTCTCAGGCGTCCCGAACCGGTCTTCGAATTTTCGCTCAAACCAGCTCGTCATCGCAGGATTCAAGCGGAAGCCTTGGCAGCTGCTTCTGCTGCCTTGGCGGCTTCCTTCTTGAGTTCTTCTGCTGCGGCTTTCCTCTCGGACTTGCCCTTCAGCATCTTCAGCTTGACCACGTTGTCCCTTTCCATCTCCTCTAGGGCCATGGCGATGAACTTGATGGTATCCTTGAGTTCAGGAATCACCTTGAACTCCAGGGCATTGACCCGCCTCTTGGTGCTGTCGATATCCTCGACAAGCCTTATCATGGCGGTCTCTACCTCTGCAGCCAAAATGATCTTATCCAGCAAGCCCTCGTAGGCATCAGCGGCTTCATCGATGGCGGCACCGGTCCCAATGATGCCGTAGCCACGCTCGAACATCTTCTTATGCACAGCTTCGGAGGTGATCTTGGGAACCACTACGCCCATGATGTTTCGGGAGTCAAGCTGGATGACCGGCTCTTTTTGCAGGGAATAGGCCACGCTTCCTATGGCAACAGTTCCCTCAATGGCCATGGCCATTTGAAGTCTCTGCTCAGCTTTGAGCAGAGCCTCAACCAGCTCTTTCCTGACCGTCTTGGCCTTGCTTAGCACCTCGAAGAACTCAATCATGAGGCCGTCACGCTTCATTTTGAGGAGCGAGTGACCAGTTTTAGCGACCTTCATCCTTTTCTTGAGAGCGATCAGCACGGCCCTGGTCGGTTTAGTTCCTCGAATTACGGCCATGATCTCACTTCGCCGGTGCTTGTGCAGCCTTGGCTGTGCCTGCGTATTTAGGATGGTATTGCTTGATGTATTTATCGTCAATCCTGGTGAGCATCGCTTCCGGCAGGTCTGCCAGCAGCTCCCATCCGATCTGGAGGGTATCGAAGATAGACCTATCTTCATCTCTGCCCTGGTTGACGAATCTCTTCTCGAACTTATCGGCGAACTCAAGGACCAATTTATCTCGTTCGGAGAGAGCCTCTTTGCCGACGATGGCAGCCAAGCCGCGCAGATCGTTGCCCTCTGCATAGTATGCATAGAGCTGATCCGATACTGCTCTGTGATCCTCGCGAGTGTGGCCCTTGCCGATACCGGAGTTCATAAGCCGGGAAAGCGAGGGGCGGATGTCGACGGGCGGATAAATGCCCTTTCTGTGCAGCTCTCGGGAGATGAGGATCTGGCCCTCGGTGATATATCCGGACAGGTCTGGTATGGGATGAGTGATATCGTCGCCGGGCATGGTCAGGATGGGGAACTGGGTGATGGAGCCCTTCTTGCCCTTGATGATGCCAGCTCTCTCATATTGGCAGGCCAGGTCGGTGTACATGTAACCTGGGTAGCCACGTCGTCCGGGCACCTCTTCACGAGCGGCGCCCATCTGGCGCAGAGATTCGCAATAGTTGGTCATGTCCGTGTAGATGATGAGCACATGCATGTCCAGATCGAATGCCAGATATTCAGCGGTGGTCAGTCCCAGCCTGGGAGTCAGGATTCTCTCCACAGCCGGATCGTCTGCCAGGTTGAGGAACACGACTGCCCTCTCCAGAGCACCGGTTCTCTCGAAATCAGCCAGGAAGTGCTGAGCCTCTTCATTGGTGATGCCCATAGCGCAGAAGATAACTGCGAAGGGCTCGGCTTCTCCCAACGCCTTGGCCTGCCTTGCGATCTGCAGAGCAAGATCGTTGTGGGGCAGACCCGCACCGGAGAAGATGGGCAGCTTCTGGCCGCGTACCAGTGTGTTGGTACCGTCGATTGTGGAGATGCCGGTCTGGATGAAAGCGCGCGGCTTCTCACGGGAAGCTGGATTGATGGCAGCTCCTGCAATATCTCTCAATACCTCTGGCACAATTTCCGGGCCGCCATCTCTTGGCTTTCCGGATCCTGACAGAACGCGTCCCACTATGCCTGGTGACAGTGGCATCTTGATGACGTCTCCGGTGAAACTGACGGCAGTATCCTTGGATAGGCCGCCGGTTCCCTCGAATACCTGAATAACCACGATCTCATCGGAGGAATCCAGCACCTGCCCTCTCTTCAGCTCTCCGCCAGTTCTGATCTCGACGAGCTCCATGTAGCCCACGGGCTCTGTCTTCTCCACGAAGATGAGTGGTCCGGAGATCTCAGTAATAGTCTTGTATTCCTTTGTCATTTTGAACCCTCCTCACTTCAGCGCCTTGAACTCAACGTCCATCTGAGCCAGAACCTTTGCCAGGATGGGCTCATACTCGGCTTCCAGTCTTACCTTGGCCAGAGCATCCTTGGATGGAACAGATGTGATCTGCGCCACGGATATGCCCTTCTGGACTGCCTCGAAGGCGTAATCCCTGTACTTCAGGATGGAAGCCAAGAGGTCGAACTGCTTCTTGTAGGGAGAGAATGTATCCACCGGGTGGAATGCGCTCTGTGCCAGCCAGAAGTTGATGATCATCCTTGCTACTTCCAGTGTGACCTGCTGATCCTCAGGCAAGGCATCGGAACCGACGAGCATCACGATCTCTTCCAGCTCGGCGTTCTCTTGCAGTATGGACATGGCGCGTCTCTTGTTCTTGTTCCAGTCGGGGCTGACGTTCTCTACGAACCAGGCCTCGAGGTCCAGGTCATACAGCGAGTAGGAATCCAGCCAGTTGATGGACGGGAAATGCCTGCGCTGTGTCAGCTTGGAGTCCAGTGCCCAGAACACCTTGACCATTCTCAGTGTATTCTGAGTAACGGGCTCGGTGAAATCTCCACCGGGCGGGGATACAGCACCTACAATGCTAACTGAACCCTGACCGCCGTTTAGAACCTCGGCACGTCCGGCACGCTCGTAGAAGTCGGCGAGTCTTGCTCCCAGGTATGCGGGATAGCCTTCTTCACCAGGCATCTCTTCCAGACGCGAGCCCATCTCTCTCATGGCCTCTGCCCAACGAGAAGTGGAGTCAGCGGTCATCAAGACATCGTAGCCCATGTCGCGGTAGTACTCTGACGTGGTCATTCCTGTGTAAACAGAAGCTTCACGAGCAGCCACTGGCATATTGGAGGTATTGGCATAAACGATGGACCTCTCCATCAGGGGCCTGCCGGTCCTTGGGTCTTGCAGCTCTGGGAACTCGTGCAGCAGGTCGGCCATCTCATTGCCGCGCTCGCCGCAGCCCACATAAACCACAATATCGACATCTGCCCACTTGGACAGGGTCTGCTGCATAACCGTCTTTCCAGTGCCGAATCCGCCAGGAATAGCTGCAGTTCCGCCCTTGGCCAGGGAGAAGAATCCGTCTATAACCCTCTGTCCAGTTCTCAGGGGAATGGTAGGTGCCAGTTTTTTGGTCACAGGTCGAGCCCGTCTTACAGGCCACTTGTGCATCATGGTGAGCTTGGTTCCGTCTTCTAAGACGGCGATGGTCTCTTCGACGGTGAAATTTCCAGAGTAGATCTCCTTGATGGTTCCGCCCTTTTGATTGGGTGGGACCATGATCTTATGCTTGATGAGCAGTTGCTCCTGAACCTCACCAATGCTCTGGCCGGGCTTAACTACATCGCCCTTTTTCACTACGGCCTTGAACTCCCACTTCTTCTTGTGATCGATGCCATCTACGAATAGACCCCGGCTGATGAAGTCTCCGGATGCCTCGGCCAGCTTGGGTAGCGGCCTTTGGATACCGTCATAAATTTGGGTCAGAATGCCTGGACCCAGTTGTGCTACGAGCGGAGCACCTGTCTCCCTGACGGGCTCACCGGGCCGCACGCCGCCCGTATCCTCGTATACCTGAATGATATGTTTATTGCCGGAAATGCCGATGACTTCGCTCATCAGGCCTTCCTCGCCGACCAGGACCAGGTCGTACATGGCAGCCTTCAGGCCCGTAGCCTGAACTAGAGGTCCGGCGACTCGCTTTATTTTCCCTACTTCCATAAATCAACACCTATTGCCCTTTTAATCTTCTCTCTCATCTCTGTGCTCTGCTCGGTTCCGATGGCAATCATGGTAGGCCTGATAGAATCGGAGAGCTGCTCTTGAAGCCTCTTGGGCAGCTTATTGTAATCCGATTGCTTCAAGACCAGAATTCCCACATTGGAATCAGCCATGACCTCGCCGATCTTTGCGACTATCTCCTCTTCGGTGTTGGCCGCATAAGATTTTTTAACTCCTGCCAGATTGAACCCGAGGACGCTCTCGCTGCCTCCCACATAAGCAATCTCCATTTTTAAGCCACCACCAATTGCTCCTCTATGAGTTCAGCAGGAAGTCCGGCTTCTTTTCCTCTCACAATCTTCCTGATGTTGGAAACTTCAGTCTCTTTGCTCACCATGTATCCGAGCACCGGCAAGATGGATAACGGGTGATAGTTTGAAAGAGCCCATGCATACCGGATGAGATACGCCCTCAACCTTGCCTCGATCCTACTGACTGCATCAAGATCTACAGATGCAATATCAGAGATCGAGGACCAGAAGGGATAGCCTTCCAATCCACGCAGGAACTCGCCGAAGGGCTGACCTGCCATGCGAGCCAGCTCGTCGTGCATCTTTCCTCCGGGGATAAGATTCTCTTGTATCACGGCTGCATCGACGCCTGCCTTGTTCATCCTGAAGAGGGTGATCAGATTTCTGATATCGATCTCTCTTCGGACGTACTTAAGCAGAAGGCCGCCACCTACGGACAACGTACCACCTACGGCACGCTCCATTCTGAAGTAATAGAGCTTGTCCAGGGCGTTCTCGAGTGTAGCCAGATTCTTGCCATCGTACTGCGCCAGTGCGCTGGCATAATCGGTTCCATCGAAGGCCGATATGATATCCTGAATGGTATCCTTCTTGGCCAGCTCATCGAGGTACTCAGGGGATAACTCGCCTGCAGGCACGAAATATTTTACGATCTCCGTGTCGGAAGCCCCATAGAACTTGCCTCGCAAGAGCGTCTTGATGTTCCAGACGTCCCAGCGCCGGAGGTACTCCAGAATCAGGAACGAGGGCTCATCTATTGAGACTCGCTCCAACTTCCTGAAGGTTTTTGCCATATTGGCAAAGGTGGCGTGCTCAATCAGCTCCACCCCAGAGTAATCCTTAGAGAGCGCGTCGATCTCATCCTTATACTGGGTCTCTTCCAGGTATCGGGCGATCTCTGACATATCCATGCTCATCATTCTGGCATACATTTCTGCCGGAACGAGCTTGGTTTTCATCGCCCGGACTCTGCCCGTGATGTAAGCGTACTTCACCGGTTTTCCGAACTTCGGCAAACGTAGTACAGGCATCGTCCTCACCCGAATAAGATCCTGGAAACCTCTTTCATGTGGTTACTGAATACCTCACGCGCAAGAGTTTCGTAGGTTAAATCGTAACGCAGAGCCCCATCTTTGCTCTCGACCACAACGCCGCCGATGATGTCCAGGTTCCCGCCGTAATTGGGGGCGAGAGAGGATACGAAGGCCTCATCTCTCTTATTGGAGTAGACCTTCATATCCTTGAGATCGTAAGGCTCGAGCATCTTTTTGAGCATAGACTCGTTATCCTTCTTGGGAAGATTTTGGATCTTCTCAAGGAGCATTGCCCGGGCCTTCTCCAGGAGTTCCTTGTGAACATTCAGCTCCGATCTCTTTACTTCGAGATTGGCGCTGGAAATCTCCCTGCGCTCGATTGCCTCTGTTATATGTCCGACCTCAGTTTCCTTTCTGGACTTAATTTCTGCGGCACGTTCCCTAGCTTCATTGAGTATCCTCGCAACCTCTTGGTCCGCGTCGCTATTTATCTGAGCGAGCTTGTCCTTGCTGGTTGCCAGTACTGACTCAACCACTGCATCTAGTGCCATTGCCTCTCACCCTCTGGAATGGCCAACTTAAGGTGTCACGATACCAGAGAAAGGCGTCCAGGCGAACATCAGAATCAGCGATACGGCGAGGCCGAAAATGATCAGTGTCTCGGGCAGAAGCATAAGGAACAGACCCTTGCCCAGGAATCCGGGCTCCTCAGCCACGACGCCAACCACTGCTGCGCCGATACCCTGTTCACCAACACCAGCACCAATGCCTGCTAATCCAGTAGCAAGGCCAGCGCCGACAGCCAACAATCCGTACAATACTCCCGCATCTGCAACAATTGCCATTTTCCTCAATCCTCCTTTTTATAAATATTACATTTCGCGTTCAATTTCTCAATTCGAAATATCGCATTCATGCTTTCAGGAACCTCCGGACATGTCCGAAGGGGCTGTACTCCACTCCACCACCATGAGCGCTGTAGAACTTTGTAAACATCTCCACATAATGCAACCTGAGAGGATGCATGAATGGAGACAGAATTCCCAGCAGGAAGTTGATGAAGTGCACTACCAATAAGACCAGGACGCCCACAATGATTGCAGGTATCGTGAACTCAGCGCTATCTTTTGCACCACCGCTTAGCATGGGCATTATGACATAGAAGGCCAGCTGATTTGCAGCATATGCCAAACCGACCGATGCCAGGCCGATGGCCAGAATCCTCAGGTAGGATATCAGGTTGCTCACATAGGACGGCACGTGAGCCAATCCCATGGCGCCTTCCGGTCCCATTACCATCATCACAATGGAGACAACGATTACCACTGCGCCCAGATATACCATGATCATCTGTCCCATGACCAATCCAAGTAACGCTATTGCGAAGAATACCTGGAAAAGCATCACAGGAAGACGCTCGAAATAGGCGTGCTTCTTCTCGCCGTAGTTCAGCTCCGTCAAGATGCCCAGGATAGAACCGACGCTGCAATGAATGACGCCGATAAAGATACTGGTTCCGATCAACAACAAAACAGCATTACTTGCCAGACGATCCATGGGGAATATTCCCAGGGGGCCCAGCCTTCCCAGCGAGCCGTAAACGCCTTCGCCGAAATAGAGGCCTACACTCTTTAAATGCTCTAATTCAGCCTCAGGCAATTGTCCCATGACCCTGCCCCATAATCCCAGGGGGCCAAAGATCTCGCCATAGAAGACTCCGAATATGATCGACCATACGCTGCCAATCATGACGATGTTGATCAGCTGCTGCCACCCTTCGGTTCTGAACCTCTTCTTCAGCAATACCAGAACCAGGAACGTCATAACGCCATATCCGACATCTCCCAGGATCATGCCGAACATGATCGGGAAGAAGACAAATATAAGCAATGACGGATCGAACTCCTTGTACTCCGGAATGGCAAATAGCCTTGTGACCAGTTCATAAGGCCTCGCCAGGCTCGGATTATCCATCTGGGTCGGTACGTCTTCGCCTTTCTCTACAAGGTCGTCTGCTTCTTTGTCCGCGATCAACTGTACTTCAAGCCGGCCTCCGGCCGCGCTTTCCAGCTCGTTCTTCAGCCTGCTGAATTGATCGCTCGGAACATAGCCGTCAATCACAAAGGCATTGGCCGTCTCAGCGAACCTGAGTGGTGCCTCGGTCTTGCGGGTCTGCATTGATAGATATTCGTCTGTTGCCAGCATCAGATCTTCATACTGCTTCTTCATGTCGGCCAGCTTCTTTTTGAGCGGCGCCATTTCGCCGTCCAAAGATTTAATGCTGCCTTCAAGAGTTGCAATCGCCGAATCAACATTGCCTTCGAGCTTGGGAACAGATGTCTCTGAAAAACCATGCTCGGAAAGAACTGCTGATACTTCTCCGGCCTTGTCTGCAGGCACAAATATAGCTACAAGAGTTGCATTCTTGGCAGTTCCGGTATAGATCTCATTAACCGGAGAGACCCTCGCTACGTCTGCATCAACAGGCGTTGCTGCCGTGCCGACAAAGGTTGCCAGAGAATCATAACCATAGTATGCATCTAACGGCAGCGGCAAGACAGACAAAGGAGTTAGAGCCTTTATCTGGTCCTGTTTGGACTTAACTTCCGCTTCGATCGCAGTGATGCGCTCGAAGGTGGCGGTAACTTCTGCACCGACATTATTTAGAAGGTTGTCCATCTCGGATAGAACCTGCGACTCAGGATAGGTCTTATCAGGAGCCTTGTTCTTTATATCAAGGTACCTGGTGGCAGATCTGAGTTTTATGAGGTCCTCAGAATATTCCTTGGCTTTGCCGATAGGCTTTCCCAACTCGAACTCAGGCTGGTTGCCATTGTAACTGACAATATGCAACAAGCGCAACTCATGCAGTTTTTCTACAACTGGAGATATTACGTCCTTTGACCCGGCGACGACTACGCGACTCATCTTTACGGGTCTAAGCATGCAACAACCCCATGAACTCCTTCATCAGATATTCGACTGCTTTGTCCAGCTTTGCGCTGGCGCTGCCGCTCAATGAGTTGACGTTCTTTTCACCACTCTGGATGATTGTCTGCTTCTTAGTCTTGACTTCGCCCTCTGCTTTGGCAACGCTCTTGTCATAGTAGTCCTGTGCATCAGTCTCGGCGGATTTGACGAGGTTCACTGCTTCAGTAGTGGCAGCAGCTATCTTCTTGTCCTTTTCTTCCAGGACTCGCTGGACTGCAGTCCTGGCTTCAGCCTCTGCCGTTTTGATTTTCGATAAGATATCGTCTCTAGCCATCTGATCCCTCTACATGCTCCCTCACTACACCTCTTCTATTTTCAAACAGCGCTACATCACTTTGGCTCGTGATAAACGATTTGACCCATCCTCATCTACCAATATAAACTCTTCGGTTTTGCCTTTTGAGCGGAGTTGCCAATCTGATCTTTCCACTTACGACCCCCAAAAACACAGGGCTCTTTCCAGCTCTTTGTGGTCTTTTGCATATTCTTTAAGAGGAATTTGCTTTTGCCATGCCTCTACTGCCTGAACCATAGCCCTGGCCCCGGCTTCTGTTCCATCCGGGTGGCCATGCACTCCCCCCCCCGCCTGAACGATGCAATCTATGCCGTAGCCATCCAAATTTCCGTAGACTTTGGCAGGGTATATTCCGCCCGAAGCCACTGGGAAGACCCGCTTGTAGCCACTCCACACCTCACGCAGGGCATCTCTGGAGAGATCGTTCTCTTCTGTTCCCAGCGCCATCTTGCCCATGTAGCTTCCCGTATGCAGGTTAGTGCCTCCCGTCATGCGCACCAGTTTGGAGATGAACACCATGGAGATGCCGTGACCCTTATCGCGGGTGAAAGCCCCGTGCATGGTCCTGTGTACGTGCACCGGGACCTTCACATGCTGACTGAGCACCTCCAGGGCAGAGAAGCCTGCCGTCAGGACATCAATCATGACCATATTGGCTCCATGATCCACAGCCACCTCAGCGCGCTCCAGAATTTGATCTGCGCCGGTGGTGACATTGACTGCATAAAAGGCCTTCTTGCCCGTCTCTTTCTCCACCTTCTCCAGGGCACTCATTACCGCCTCCAGCCGAGGGATGAGCGGGCAGAAGCTCTGATTGGTAAGAGTCTCATCATCTTTTACCAGGTCCAGACCGCCGCGAACCGCGGCCGCGGCCACCGCTGCTGTGCCGGCCGGATCCAGGCCCACCTTTGGCTTCACAATGGTGCCGATTAGAGGCCGGTCGTGGACGCCCAGGATTTTTCGCGTGTCTTCAATTCCGAACCGTGGACCCTTATGCGCCCGCACCAGGCCCTCCGGGAAGATAACGTCCTGCAAACGCACTTTTTTCAGAGATCCCAGGCCGAAGAGGTTTCCTGCTACCACAGAGAGATACTGGGGAACGTTTCCCGGCTCAAACAGCTCTTCAGGAAAGCCGATCTCAACATCGGTTCCTTCGGCCGATATAACCCTGGCCGCAAGAGGATTGTCAGCGCCCCGCACGGCAGTCCATGTCCCTGTCGACTGCTCGGCGGCAATTGCTTCGGCGGCCTTCTTGATAGGAAGGTCGGTTTCCACATGATATTTCGCAATCAATTCCATAATGATGCTCCTTGTGTCTATCAAAAGCCAGCTGCGCCCCTTATGCACCGAGGACAATTCACCCCCCTAAATGGCATTGAGGCTTCCATGGCTGCAACCGGTTATAGATGGATCTCTGGCAGATATAACAACTCTGCAGGAGAAGCGTAAGACTGTGTAGTCCCGATACTCTTGACGTTATATACCCATCCCGGATGCATGGGTAAGAAGAACAAAATCATAAAGCTAACTCCCAGAAAAATAAGTTGCATAATCCGCCACAAAACCAATGGCAATAGCACCAAATCAACATCGATTGATCATAAAATTAGTTAATAAGTTTAAGCACTGACCAGGTTGACAATTCGAGACGGCGACAGAAAAGGCCAAGAAGCTCAAGCCCTGCGGAGCCGAATAGGAGCTTTTGGCGGACGCCTTCCTCCGGCAACATTCGCGGCATGGGCCCTATTCGCTTGCGGAACTGATAAGTTCTCGGGGAAAATTCTGACAAACAGAAATTAGAGGATGGAAACACATCTTTTCGGTGCGGGGGCAATATATTTATTATCGAAGAAAAAACTTGCCGACTGCTAAAAAATAACAGGAGAATCCATGGTTGAAGGCATAAATGATCACACCCGATGCATCGTTGATCTGAGGCGCCACATGTGGATTGGTGGCATCGAGGAGGATTTGCGGCGGCTCATCTGGCAGATTGCCGTGGTCGGCAAATATATTTCTGCAAAAATCCACGAATCAAACCGCAAGCTGGCCGGCTTCAAGAATGTTTACGGCGAGGATCAGTTGGCGCTGGACCGCATTTCCGACGACATCTTGATAAATATGCTGCGCAACTCCGGATTTGTTCGCGAGTACGCCTCCGAGGAGCTCGAAGATATCGTCACTATCGGTCACGGGCAGGAAAAATATATTGTCACTGCCGATCCGGTAGATGGTTCTTCCCTGGTAGATACAAATCTGGCCATTGGAACGATCATAGGCATACACCAAAATTCATTATTTGACAGCGGCCGAAATTCAATGGTTGCAGCTCTCTATATTACCTACGGCCCGCTCATCACTATGATTTATTCGGCCGGAAAGGGCGTGCATGAGTTTGTATTGGATCGCGAAGGAGAGTATGTCCTGTCCGAGGAAAATATCCGGCTCAAGGAGAAAGGGGCGATCTTTTCACCTGGCGGTCTGCGCAAGGACTGGACGGACAAACATCTGAAGTTTATCAATAAGCTGGAGGCAGACGGCTACAAGCTGCGCTACAGCGGAGGGCTTGTTCCTGACATCAACCAGTTGATCATCAAGCGGGGAGGCGTATTCACGTATCCTGCACTGAGGAAATCGCCCCGGGGGAAGCTGCGGTTGCTGTTTGAACTTCAGCCTATGGCCTTCATCATGGAACAGGCCGGAGGCCTGGCTACGGACGGGAAAGATGATATTCTTTCCCTCAAAGTGACATCCGTTAATCAACGGTCGCCCGTCTACATCGGTTCGGCGGCGGAAGTGACAATGGCGGGGCAATTCCTGTCGCAATAAATACATTTGAGGGGGGCAGCGATGATTTACGAGAATAATGATCAGCTAAAAAAAGGATGCGAATCCATACTCGCCTATGACGGCGGCGATGTTCGCGTCTTGAATGAATCCAGGTTTCAGGAAAAGCTAATTGATGATTTAATCCATACGGTCGTTTTCAGTCTCGACCCAAATACTCAGGAAGCGGCAGGTTTTCTGATTCGCCGTGGAGCCGCAGCGCTAGGAATCTTGCCTGCGTCGATCCAATCCCTTTACATGGCCCTTGGCCGTAAAGAACTCGGCGGATTTACCGTTCCGGCGATCAATATCCGTGGCATTACCTACGATGTGGCGCAGGCAGTTTTTCGTGCCGCGATAAAAGGGAACGTAGGGCCTTTTCTTTTCGAAATCGCCCGTTCGGAAATAGGCTATACAAAGCAAAGGCCGCAGGAGTACACCTGTGCCGTTATGGCGGCGGCTGTTAAATCCGGCTGGCGCGGCCCGGTCTTTTTACAGGGTGATCATTTTCAGATAAACGCCAAAAAGTTCGCAGCGAATGCCGAAAAGGAAACAGAGGCGGTTAAGAATTTAATCAGGGAAGCGATTGTTGCCGGTTTTTACAATATAGACATCGATACTTCTACACTGGTTGATCTGTCGCAGCCCACCATCAAAGATCAGCAAAGAACAAACTATACGCTTGCGTCCGAGCTAACCGCCTTGATTCGTGATCTGGAACCGGAAGGCATCACTGTGTCCGTAGGCGGCGAAATCGGCGAAGTTGGCGGTAAGAACAGCACTGTCGATGAATTGCAGATTTTCATGGACGGTTATCGGGAAGAGCTCAAAAAACAGGGCGAGGCCCTAAAGGGAATCAGCAAGATCAGCGTGCAGACCGGGACGACGCATGGCGGTGTGCCTCTGGCCGACGGCACAGTTGCCAAAGTCAAGATCGACTTTGATGTGCTCCAGAAGCTGTCCGAGACCGCCCGAGCGCAATATGGTCTGTGCGGCGCAGTTCAGCATGGCGCTTCAACCCTGCCCGATGAAGCCTTCGACCGCTTTCCCGCCACGGGAACGGCCGAGATTCACCTGGCTACCGGCTTTCAGAATATAATCTATGACAGCAGAGCTTTCCCGGCTGAGCTGAGGGCAAAGATCTATGATCATCTGAATGCGGAAATGAAAGCCGAATGGAAAGAGAAGGATACGGTAGAGCAGTTCATCTACAAAACCCGCAAGAAGGGCTTCGGACCGTTCAAACAGGAGCTGTGGCACCTGCCGAACGATGTCCGCGATAAAATCTGCAATGAACTGGAGAGGCAATTCGCCTTTTTATTTGATAAGCTCAAAGTCAACGGCACCCGGCCTGTCCTGGATCAATTCATCAAGCCTGTTGATGTGCCTCTGAAAATGCCAGACGCGCTGAAAGGCTGAAGCAATCGCAGAGTGACGCCATTATGAAAGCGGCTGTATTGGAAAAAAATTGCAGATGTTCTGGGGAATTCTCAGCCGCGTTCTTTAATGGAAATCCACTATATGCAAAGTCCGGATAGATTGGCATGGCTACATTCAGGACTGCACACAATTAGGCTTAAGAGTCAAAAGCCATAATATAACGCTTAATAAAGATAAATCAGCAATATTCGCCAAAGGGCATCAGATGGGATTGAGATGACAAAGATAACAATCAGCCTTATAAAAGCCGATGTAGGCGGCTACCCCGGCCACTCTTCGGTCCATCCCGCTTTGATCGAAACTGCGGAGTCAAAGCTTGCAGAGGCAAAGAAAGCAGGCGCTTTGACAGACTTTAGAGTGCTGGCCTGCGGCGACGATCTCGAGCTGCTTATGAGCCACAATAAGGGCTGCGATAACGGTGAAATCCATGCCCTAGCCTGGGAGACCTTCGAGGAGGCCACCGAGGTTGCCAAGAAGCTCAAGCTCTACGGCGCCGGACAGGACTTGCTGGCGGATGCCTTCAGCGGCAACATCCGGGGCATGGGACCGGGCGTGGCAGAGATGGAGATCAATGAACGCACCAGCGAGCCAGTCGTCGCCTTCATGATGGACAAGACTGAGCCCGGTGCCTTTAATCTGCCAATTTTCAAGATCTTTGCGGATCCCTTCAATACCGCCGGCCTGGTCATCGATCCCGCCTGCCATCACGGTTTCACCTTTGAGGTCTGGGATATCATGGAGCACAAGAAGGTCTTCATGGACTGCCCCGCGGAAATGTATGATCTGTTAGCCTTGATCGGCGCCAAAAGCCGCTATGTGATCAAGAGAGTCTTCTGCAAGCCGAACAGCAAGATATCCGAGCAGGAGGCCGTCGCCGTGGTGAGCACGGAGAAGCTCTTCCAAACGGCTGGAACGTACGTGGGCAAGGATGATCCTGTAGCTCTGGTCAGATGTCAGTCCGGCCTGCCGGCCCTGGGCGAGGTGCTGGAGCCCTTCGCGCTCGGGCACCTCGTCAGCGGATGGATGCGAGGCAGCCACAATGGTCCGCTCATGCCCTGCTCCTTTGAGACGGCACATCCTACCAGGTTCGATGGTCCGCCCCGTGTCATTGCAGCCGGCTTCCAGATGGCTTATGGCAACTTCGTGGGACCGGTCGATCTTTTCAAGGATGTGGCCTTTGACCGAACCCGGCAGAGGTGTCTGGAGATCACGGACTACATGAGGGCGCACGGCCCCTTCGAGCCGGGGAGACTGCCCATGGAGGACATGGAATACACCACGCTCCCTCATGTCATGAAAGTCCTGGCGAAAAGGTTCGTAGATACGGAATAGTCATCCGCATCTTTTTCGATTTATTTTAATTTAGTCTTCGTTTTAATTTGATTTTCTATATTTTTCCATCCGCCAAGCTGGGGTTCTTTATAGTTTGCCGCGCATTAATATAATAGAACTCTGAGGCGGAAAAGAGGTGAACCGAAAAGTGGCGGATTTGGCAGGGGCAAAAGACGAGACAGAAATGGAGGCAAGAAACCCGAGTACGCCTGAGAAAGAGGCTTTGAGACTCACTCCAGAGGTGACAGAAGCTGCCGCTCATAAACCCAAGATGCGCCGCCGCCTGAAGGTGGCCCATCCTGAGCGCTGCATAGGCTGCCTGGGATGCATGTTCGCCTGCAGCAGAATTCGCAGGGGCACCGTCTCTCTCCAGGATAGCGCCATCAAGGTCCAAACCCAGGGCGGAATCGAAGGCGACTTTCGAGTCGTGGTCTGTCGCGGCTGCATGGATCCACCCTGTGCCAGAGCCTGCCCCGTGCATGCATTGGAGAAGATGCCGGACGGCAGAGTGGTCTTCCATAAGGATCTATGCACGGGCTGCGGAAAATGCGAAGAGGCCTGCCTGGTTGGCGCCATCTCCTTAGGAAAAGAGAAAATGCCTATCAAATGCATCCACTGTGGTGCCTGTGTGGACTTCTGTCCTCATGGCGTTCTGGAACTGGAAGAGGTCCCTGTCTCGGGAGGATGAAAATGCTGCGAAAAGTTCTTTACATCGATTTGACAAGCGGCGAGTCCTTTATCCAGGAGAGGCAAGAACTCTTCGAAGACTGGATGGGCGGCACCGGCGCAGGGATCAAACTGCTTCAGGAAGAGTGTCCTTCCGGCACGGACCCGCTCTCGCCAGAGGCGCCCATAATCCTCTCCATCGGCCCGCTGAACGGCATCTTTCCCGTGGCCACCAAGACCGTAGCAACATTCAAATCGCCCCTTACCGGCGAATTAGGCGAGTCCTATGCTGGTGGGAGGCTCTCCCTGGCCATGAGGTTCGCAGGCCACGAGGCCATTGTCATCCGGGGCCGGGCAGATCGACCCAGCTATATCTCCATAAACGATAGCAAAGTCGAGATCAAAGACGCTACATCGATATGGGGCATCGATGCCCAGACCACGGGCGTGGTCCTGCGCGAGCACGAGACAGGGGTTGGCCGCAGGTCCATTATTCGCATTGGGCCAGCCGGTGAGAGACTTGTTCGGTATGCTGGGGTGGTGGTGGACACTTACCGGCACTTTGGACGGCTGGGCCTTGGGGCCACTTTCGGCTCGAAGAGGCTTAAAGCACTGGTGATCTCTGGTACGGAGCATGTCGATGTACCGGATGCCAGGAGGTACAAAGAGGTATACAACCGCCTCTACAAGACCGCGGTTCAGACGGATGTGATGGAGAAGTACCATGATATTGGGACCTCCGTGAATATCAATGTACTCAACTGGCTCAAAGGACTGCCCACCAAGAACTTCATTCTCTCCAGCTTCCCGGAAGGGGAGAAGATAAGTGGAGAGATGTTTGCCGAAAAATATCTTTTTCGAAGGCTCTCCTGCGCCGGGTGCCCCATCGGATGCGTGCATATTGCCGCCCTGAAGTCGGCTTTTTCCACCCATCACGAGTTCGAGGTCCGGAAGGTCTCCTACGACTACGAGCCCATCTATTCCCTGGGCTCGAACCTGGGAGTCGAGTCGGCGGAAGGAATACTGCAACTGATCGATGTCTGCGAGAGGACGGGACTGGATGTTATGTCTGCAGGAGTGGTCCTTTCCTGGGCAACCGAGGCCCTGGAAAAAGGGCTCATCACGACCAGCGAGACGTTGGATGTGCCGATGCAGTGGAACAATGTAGAAGGTTACTCCCGGGCACTGGAGAACATCGTCACGGCACCTAATGAGTTCTATCAGGCTCTTGCCAGGGGCGTGGATTATGCTGCCGAAAAGTATGGCGGCCGGGATTTTGCCATGGCTCTGGGAAAAAATGAGGTCTCCGGCTACCACACCGGACCCGCGTCCATTGTTGGCCAGCTGGTAGGAGTACGTCACTCTCACCTGGACAATGCCGGGTACAGCATAGACCAGAAGGCGGCCAAGAAGCCAATGGACCCGGAAAGAATGGTGGACGAACTCATCCGAGAGGACAACTCCCGCGGCGTCTTCAACAGCCTGGTAGGCTGTCTATTTGCGCGGGGCGTCTACACCGAGGAGAACATAATCGACTCTTTAGGTGCCGTTGGCATCGTCAAGACCGGGGAAGAGCTGCAGGACCTGGGAAAGCGGATCTTCGAGGAGAAATATAAATTCAAAGTGCAAGAGGGCTTCGACCTCTCTCATGTCCGGGTACCCAAAAGGTTCTATGAGACGGTTTCCCTCTCAGGCAGCGTAACTCCCGAGACCGTGGAAGAGATGCTAAGGATTTATCGGAAGAAGAGAGGGTGGAGCTAACTACTGAGAGCTGGCTACCCCGCTTCTTCTTCGGGAGCGGATTCGATTTTCACTCTCTTTCGGGAAGGCTTACGGATTTTGGAGGCATCCGTAGTCGGCTCTTTTTTTGGTCCTTCTTGAATATTCTCCAAGAGATTCTTTCTGCGATCTCGATCCTTGATTGTGCCTTTGCGGATCATCCTCTCCTTGATCATCCTCTTTACTTCGTCGCCCCCTACTGAGAAGACCTCAGCGATCAATTCCCTGGCCACCTCCAGCTCTCTTCCGATCAATTGGTCGCTAGCGCTGGATTTTCCTGCCAGATCGCATAAATGATCGAGTGGCTTATCCACCAGCTGGGATGAGTACTTGTCCGGCTCCTCCTTGTAGATCTTGAGCATGCCGAATATGTATGGGTAGAGCGGTGTGGCAGGACTGAGCCGATAGAAGGTGTTGGTCTTTTTCTTGGACTCGGCGCGAGGCGATGGGAGGATCCTGCGTTCCATGGAAACGACCTCCATGCGCTCCAGCTTATCGAGTTTATTGATAAGAGTGGTCTGGTTCCAGAAGGGGCCTCCGCCGGTGGGCCCCAGCTCCCGCCAGATCTGGTTGAGCTGCACAAAACCTCCCTTTCGCTTCAGGTAGACCAGAAGCGAGGCCAGAGGCAATTGATCGCGCTGCAATGCCGAGTAACGAATGAACTCATCCAACATGCATGTAGTAGGGGCAAATAACTCTAAAGCCTTTTCGGTTTTTTTACAAAAGCATTTTTAAGCTCTCACGCACCTCAATTCGGCAGGAGATACAATGCAAGCGATCATTCTCGCCGCCGGTGAGGGGAGCCGGATGAGGCCGCTCACAGCCCATCGGCCCAAGGTCATGCTTCCCGTGGCAGGAAAGCCCCTCTTGGAGCACATCGTCCTCCGGGCACGAGCAGCAGGCCTGGACAGCTTCGTAATAGTAGTGGGATACGGTGCAGAATACATCCGGCCCCACTTCGGCGACGGCAGCCGCCTGGGCGTGAGGATCGATTATGCCGTCCAGGAGAGGCAATTGGGCACGGGCCATGCTCTGATGGCAGCCGAAAGCGAGGCCGCGGATCGGTTCATGGTTTTAAACGGCGACGTCCTTCCGGATGTCGGCTCCCTGCAGAGTATGGCTGCGAGCGGCATGGCTGTCTCGGCTATCGAAGTCGATGATCCGACGCGATACGGCGTCTTCATCCAGGAGGAAGGCATCTTTCGATCCGTAGTGGAGAAGAGCGACAAACCTCCTTCCAATCTGGCCAATGCCGGGATCTATCTATTCAAGAGAAGCATCTTCGACGACCTGCGAACTCTACCCAAATCGGTTCGCGGTGAGTACGAGCTGACCGATGCACTGAACAGGGCTGCAGCTCGGGAGTCGATCAGGATAGTAGAGCTCAAGAGCTGGCTGGAGATCGGCAGGCCCTGGGACATCCTGGCCGCGAATGCGGTTCTGCTCCCGGATGTGTTGCCCGGAATCCTGGGCAAGGTTGAGCCCGGGGCGACGTTGCTGGGGAATGTATCCATCGGCCAGGGTACCACCGTCCGATCTGGAGCCTATATCGTAGGCCCGGTTCTGATTGGAGAGAACTGCGATATCGGACCTAACTGCTACATCCGGCCCACGACGTGCATCGGCAACAACGTCCGGGTGGGAAACGCTGTGGAGGTCAAGAACAGCGCCATCATGAACGGCACCAAGATAGGTCATCTCTCCTATCTGGGCGACAGCGTCATCGGCGAGAGATGTAACTTCGGCGCTGGAACCGTCTGCTCCAATCTGCGCCACGATGGCGGCAACATAAAGTCGTACATCAAGGGTCAGAAGACGAACAGTGGGCGGCGCAAATTGGGGGTTATCATGGGCGATGAGGTACAGACCGGGATTAATACCACCATCTACCCGGGAACGGTCATCGAGTCCGGCTTTTGGGGGTCGCCGGCCGCAATTATCCGGGGCCTGGCCTCAAAAGAGAGGAAGAGCTGAGCTCCAGGGCATTGGCCATCATCTCAGGCCGGAAACCCGGGGCTTTCTGAAAACGGCATTGAATCGGATCCGATAGATGTCAATTTACTTATGGCTCAGAGATACGACAAGCCTTTTGAAGGCAGAGGATGAGCATAGAATTGAATGACGAGAATCAAGGTTGAAAGGAGATCTTGATGAGAGATTTTATTTCCATAGCAAAGCCCATCATAGGCGAAGAGGAAGTCGAAGCCGTGGGAGAGGTGCTGAGGAGCGGCATGCTCACCCAGGGTGAGACGGTCAAACATTTTGAAGAGGAGTTCTCGAAATACCTGAACGTCCGGAACTCCATTGCAGTCAGCAACGGCACCGTCGCCCTGGACCTGGCTCTGAAGGCACTGGGACTCGGGCCCAACGACGAAGTCATCGGGCCCGCATTCACCTTCATCGCAACTGCCAACTGCATCCTTTACCAGGGCGCGAAACCCGTCTTTGCAGATGTGGATGCAAAAACCTTCAACATCGACCCAGATGACCTTTTGGAGAAGATAACTCCCAGGACACGAGCGGTTATTGGCGTTCACCTCTACGGCCAGCCCTTCGACCTTAAAGCCGTAACGCAGATCTGTGAGGATCGCAATATCGCTCTGGTGGAAGACTGCGCCCAGGCTCACGGTGCAGAGTTCGAAGGAAAGAAAGTGGGCTCTTTCGGCACAGGATGCTTCTCTTTTTATCCCACCAAGAATATGACCACGGGCGAAGGTGGCATGGTCACCACCAATGATGATGCTCTGGCCGCTCGTCTGCGCCTGCTGCGTAACCACGGAGACACGGGAAAATACAATCACGTCGCCCTGGGGTACAACTACAGGATGATGAACCTGCAGGGAGCCATCGGTCTCTTGCAGCTCAAGCGATTGGAAGGTTTTGTCGCTAAGCGGATCGAAAACGCAGAACGCCTCAACCAGAATATCAAGATCAAAGGGCTGACCACACCATATAGAGCGAGCAACGTCCGGCATGTCTACAATCAATATGTAGTCCGGCTGGAGGATAGCTTCCCAGTCTCCAGGGAGAAGCTCATGGAGCGCCTTCAAGCAAAGGGAATTGCATCGGCCGTCCATTATCCCAAAGCTGTTTATGAGCAGCCTCTCTACCGGGAATTGGGCTACGGAGGGGAAAGGTGTCCCGTATCTGAGGACGTCGCTCGCCGGGTGATGAGCCTGCCTGTGCATCCTTCTTTGAGCCCATCGGATCTCACGTACATCGCCGAGACCATTGACAGCTTCGAGGCCTGAGCATGGATGTTGGTGTCATCGGCGTCGGCGTCATGGGCAGAAACCATGTGCGCGTCTACTCAGAGCTGAAAGGAGTGGATACGGTTTACATCTATGACCCGGTTCCTGAAAACGCAGAACGTATGAAGGAGTTCGCCACCATCTGCAGCACAGAGGATGAGCTGCTAGGCAAAGCAGAGGCAATCAGCATCTGTGTTCCCACCAGGTACCACTTTGAAACGGCCAAGAAAGTCATTAACGCCGGCACAGACTGCCTGATCGAGAAGCCCATCACCTTGACGGTCGATGAGGGAGCAAGGCTGCTCGAACTTGCTCAGGGTAAAGAGATCACTGTTGGTGTAGGCCACATCGAGAGGTTTAACCCCATCGTGGAAGAGATTAGAAAGATCGCCGAGCGGCCGGATTACGTATCCATTAAGCGGCATAACCCCACATCAAGCCGCATCACGGATGCCTCGGTGGTAGAGGATCTCATGATCCACGATATTGATATTGTCTTCAATGTCCTGTTCAAGGACGAAAATGACTATAAGATTTACTCTGCCGGCAGCCGTAACGTTTGCGAGGCCATGGTGGTCTTTAGCGACTCGGTTGTATCCATCTCCGCCAGCCGTCTCTCCTCTAAGAAGTTCCGAACCTTTTACGTCGAGGCCGAGGACTTTACAACAGAGGGCGATTTCATGACCCAGGAGGTCTATATCTATCGAAAGCCTGGGAAATACGGCGTAGAGAATGAGCGATACCTGCAAGAGAACATCATCGAAAAGGTTCTGGTCAATAAGGTTGAGCCGCTAAAGGTTGAGCTGAAGACCTTTTTGGACTGCGCCAGATCCGGCAAGAGATTCCCGGTCACGCCGGAAGAAGCCCTGAAAAATCTTGAAATTTGCGAAAAGATTAAGCTGGGATTGCGTTGCGCGTCGGGAGGCTAGAATGGTTTGGACTCTTGCCGTTGTGGAGAGATCCGGGAGATGACCGGCCCCCAAAGCTACTACGCTCATCCCACTGCGATCGTTGAGAGCCTGGCTATTGGAGAGGGCACAAAGATCTGGCACTTTGCCCATGTGCGACAGGGCTCGAAAATTGGCAAGAACTGCATTATCGGCAAGAGCGTTTATATCGATACAGGAGCCGAGATCGGAAACAATGTGAAAATCCAGAACTTCGTCTCCGTTTACAAGGGCGTCTCTATAGAGGATGATGTCTTCGTAGGACCCTCGGCCACCTTTACTAACGACCTATATCCACGTGCGTTTATTTGGGATGAGGAGCACGTTGTTCCGACGCTCATATCCAAGGGCGCAAGCATCGGGGCCAACGCTACGCTTGTCTGCGGTATAACCGTGGGAGAGTATGCAATGATTGGAGCCGGAAGCGTGGTGACAAAGGACGTTCCGCCCTTCGCACTAATCCTGGGTAACCCCGGCCGCAAAGTCGGTTGGGTCTGCTATTGCGGCCAGCGTCTGAAGGCAATCCCACAAGAATTCGTCGGCAAAACAGTTCTTAAATGCCCGGCTTGCGAGAAAAGTGTAGAGATCACGAATTAAAGACTCGCGAAGTGTCAGTTGAGGAAGGATAATAGAGATGTCTGAGGAGAAAGCGAGGATCGCTGTGATTGGCCTTGGCAACGCCGGGCTCCCCCTGGCCGCTGTCATTGCCGATAGCGGCATCGATGTCATCGGAGTGGACATAAACGAAGGGCGCTGCCAGCTTATAAATCAGGGGAAGAACCCGATCCCAGAGGAAGAGGGCCTGGAAGAACTGATAGGGCTACACGGAGGAAAGAGGCTCATCGCCACATCACGTTTCATAGATGCCCGTGATTGCCGGAACTACATAGTGATAGTGCCCCTCTTTGTAGACCCGAGCAACAATCCCGATTTCACAATTATGGAAAAGGCCCTGCAGTCCTTAGGCCGGATCTTGAAGAAAGGAGATCTGGTAGTCCTCGAGACCACCTTTCCTCCGGGAACTACGGATAATAAAGTTCGTCGCTGGCTCTGCCAGTCAAGCGGTCTCAAAGAGGAAGACTTCTTCCTGGCATATTCTCCGGAGAGGATAATGACGGGATATAGCATCTCAAGGCTGAGAGATTTTCCTAAAGTGATCGGCGGCACGGACGAAGAGAGCGGTTTTAGGGCTTATCAGGTCTACAAGCAATTCATATCCAATCTTCATCTGGTCTCATCTGCCAGAGTGGCAGAGATGATCAAGGTGATGGAAGGATGCTACAGAGACGTGAACATTGCTCTTGCCAATGAGCTCTTCAAGATCTGCGAGGAGATGGGGATCGACTTCTCTGAGGCCAGAGAGTATGCAAACCATAAGTTCTGCAACATTCATCTGCCTTCCACAGGCGTAGGAGGCCACTGCATTCCCGTATACCCCTGGTTTCTCATAAAAGAGATGGAAAAGCGAGAGCATTTCGACAAATGCCGCTTACTGCATACATCTCGCCTCGTCAACGATGAGATGATTCAGTACTGGGCCGAGAAAATACTGCTGGAGTGCATGAAATTCGACAAACCGCTTTCGCTCGTTAAGATCTGCATCAAGGGCATTACCTTCCGTGAAGGTGTGAAAGAGTTCTATCACAGCCGCAACCTGGCCCTGGCCAAACTACTGGCAGATAAGGGCCTTGACGTCTACGTCGCCGATCCCATCCTCTCTGAGGAAGATGTTCGCGGAAAAGGCCTGAGATATCTCAAAGCAGTTGATGCAGATCTGGTTTTTGATCCTTTTGAGCTGAAGTTCGAGGTGTCAGGCCGAACTACGAGATCAGGAGCCCTCCCATGAAGGTGGCATCTATCGTTGGCGCCCGGCCGAATTTCGTCAAGCTTGCCCCCGTATCAAGAGAGGTGCGAAGACGGTTCGATGAGGTAATAATTCATACCGGTCAGCACTATAATTATGAAATGGATAAGGTCTTCTTCAATGACATGGGTATACCGGCTCCGGACTACCACCTGGGCGTTGGATCGGGGAGCCACGGCCACCAGACAGGTGAGATGCTAAGAAAGGTAGAAGAGGCCATAATGTTGGAGAAGCCTGATGTGGTCTTGGTCTTTGGCGACACCAACTCCACACTGGCCGGAGCACTTGCGGCAGCGAAGTTGCATATCAATGTAGCTCACGTCGAAGCCGGCCTCAGATCCTATGACAAAAACATGCCCGAGGAGATAAACCGAGTGCTTGTGGACCATTGCTCTGACCTGCTGCTCTGCCCGACAAAGACCGCTGTGGAGAACCTGAAGATAGAGGGAATCAAAAGGAATGTTTACTTAACAGGAGATGTCATGGTTGACGCGCAAAGGGATTGCGCAAAGATAGCCGAGAATAAATCGCGCATCCTGGCGGATCTGGACATCGAGCCCAAAGATTACTGTCTGGCGACGATCCATAGAGCGTCGAATACCGACGACCCGGATAAGTTCAGAGCGATTATAGAGGCGCTGGAAGAGTTGGGAGATATAGTCTTTCCCTGCCATCCACGTGCCGAGAAATATCTCAGACAGTTCGGGCTCTGGGATGATCTGAACAGGCGTGCCAGGGTCATCAAGCCAGTCGGCTATTTTGATATGCTCATGCTGGAGAAGAATGCTAAAAAGATTCTTACCGATTCAGGGGGCGTACAGAAAGAAGCCTATCTGCTCGGGATTCCTTGCATCACTCTAAGGGATGAGACTGAATGGGTCGAGACAGTGGCGGACGGATGGAATGTGCTTGTGGGCTCGAGCAAAGAGAAGATAGTCCAGTTGGCCAGGCATTTTGAGCCAAGCCAAGAACGTCATGATGTCTTTGGTAAGGGAGATGCGAGCATTAAGACCGCAGAACTGATTGAAAAGCTGGTTTGTGGTTCGCTTGATTAGAGTGGAATCATGAGGATACTTCTTTTAGCCAATCAGCCAGAAAGAACCACACGGCTGAAGATGTTCGGAAGCACTCTCAAGTCCCAAGGACATGAAGTGATTATCCCCAACTTTGGCACCAGAAACTGGATCAAAATTGCCGGAATGGCGAAGAAGATCGCCAGAGAAAAAAAGCCTGATGTAGTTCACATCTTCAATGTACCAGATGCAATCTATCACGGCTTCGCAGGTCTGAGGGGGGAAGGCTTCAGGAAGCTAATCTACGACTACAGGTCTCCCTGGGGCATCGAGTTTGCGCAAACCTTCGGCAAACCAGGCAGGATATTCGCGGAGCATTTCGAGAAAGAACTGGCAAAGAATGCCGACATCATCACCACTGTAAATGCGCCTTTAGGCCGGAAGGTGCAAGAGTATGCGCCCGAAAAAGAGGTGCAGGTTATACCCAACTATCCCTTCAGTTCCTTTGCTAAAGGGAATCTGGAGGTTGACAGTCCGGAATGGGCGGTTAAACCCGGAAGAGAACCAATAATCTTCATAGGAAGGATCTGCACCCAGGAGGGAATTGGAAAGCTCTTGGAGGTGGCGCGTTCCATACCCGACCAGGAGTTCTGGATAGTTGGTGGAGGGCCTCTTGCGAAGTGGTATCTCTGGAGAAAGCCCGATAATGTGAAGAATTTGGGCTGGCAGCCCCATGAGAGTATAGCAGCCCTGCTGCATAAGGCCCGGCTCTGCCTGATACCCAGAGAGGAAAACGCCCTCACGCCCTACTCCACAGACAAAAGCGTCTGGAAGCTCAATGAGTACCTGGCACTGGGGAAGATAGTAGTAGCCTCAGGCGTGACCATGGAGGAGAAAAGAAAGAACCTGGTGGTTGTGAAGGCAAGAGAACTTGTCAATGCGGTACGTGAAAATCTCATGCGAGAGCCCGAGAAGCTGAACGCTGAGGATTACAGGTTCTGGGAGATGAACGATAGGATTATCCGAGAGGTTTACGAGAGCCTCTGAGTCTTGGAATACCACCCAGAAATCCATGCCGAAATGAGTGGTAGTGGTCTCACTTGGCATCCAAAGGCTTGCAGAGCATCACTCCACTGTCACGCACTTGGCCAGGTTTCTGGGCTTATCAATGGGCAGGCCTAGCTTATTGGCCGTGTAGTACGCCAGAAGCTGCACCGCCACTGTACACAAAACTGCAGAGTATATGGGGCTCGTCTCAGGCAGCTCGATCACCCTGCTAGCCACCTTGGCGATATCCGGGTCTCCTTCTGTGGCGAGAGCAATGACCTCAGCGCCGCGTGCTCTGACCTCTTTGATGTTTGACTGGATCTTTTTGCCGCAGGTGGCCAGAGCCACCACCGGCGTCTTTTCCGTGATCAAAGCCAGCGGCCCGTGCTTGAGCTCGCCTCCTGCATAGCCCTCGGAGGGTATGTAGGCGATCTCTTTCATCTTCAGAGCGCCTTCCAGAGAAATAGGATAGAGGTAGTCCCGGCCGATGAAGAAGTAGCAGCTTGCGCCAGCAAACTCCTCGGCGATCTTCTTAATCTCCTCTCTCTTCTCCAAAACTCTCTGCACCAATCCGGGCAGTTTGGTTAGCTCTATGAGCATCTTCCTGGCCTGATCGGGCGTCAGATGGCCACGGGCCCGGCCCAGACGTATGGCCAGCAAAATGATCGCCACTAGCTGAGATGTGAAGGTCTTGGTCGCAGCCACGCCGATCTCCGGCCCGCAGCGGGTAAAGATCGTCCCGTCCACCAATTCCGTCACAGTTGATCCGACTACATTGGTAATAGCCAGGCTCCGACCGCCGCAGGTCTTGGCCTTCTTCAGGGCAAGAAGAGTATCCGCGGTCTCTCCAGACTGAGTTATTCCTAAGAGCAACGCCCGCGGACGCATCTGAATGTTCAGGAACTCGGATGCCACTTCCACATCCACAGGCAGGCCGGCGGCGCGAGCAAACAGGTTCTTCGCCAGCATTCCTGCATGGTAGGATGTGCCGCAGGCAATGATGGTCACCCTCTCCAGGGATTTTATCTCCTCTTCGCTGATCCCGAGAGAAAGCCGCACATCCCCATCGATCTCGGAGATGCGTCCGGCGACCGTCTCGCGAATGGCCCGCGGCTGCTCATGGATCTCTTTGAGCATGAAGTGCGGATAACCACCCTTCTCGGCGGCGTTCGCATCCCATGTAATTCGCTCGATATCGACAGGGCGAGGACAGCCCTCGTGATCCATAATCTCCACTCGATCCGCATAGATGCGAGCAACCTCGTCATCCCTCATGCGTATCACATCTTTGGTGTAAGGAAGTAATGCAGGAACATCGGAGGCCACATAAACGGCACCTTCGCCCTTTCCAATCACCAATGGGCTCTCCTTTCGGGCGCAGACAAGATATGGCGAGCTGGCTGCGAGCACAGCCACGGCATAAGAGCCCTCTACTTTCGCCAGGGCCTTGCAGACGGCTTGATAAAGATCTCCTTTGTAATAAAAGTGAATGAGATGCGCCAGAACTTCGCTGTCTGTTTCGGACTGAAACTCATACCCCATCTCGGTCAATAGTTCTCGCAGATCAAGATAGTTCTCAATGATCCCGTTATGCACTATGGCGACTTCGCCCGAGGTATGGGGATGCGCATTTCGATCGCTCGGCCGTCCATGCGTCGCCCAGCGGGTATGGCCTATGCCCATGCATTCTCCAGGGCACCCAAGTCTCTTGTAGACTTTTTCCAGATCAGCTATTCGGCCGGATGACTTGAGAACATCGATCTCCCCGCAGGATTTGACAGCTATGCCCGCTGAATCGTAACCCCTATACTCCAGCCGTTTCAGAGTATCAAATAGGATGGGCCCTGCCAACTCGTTGCCGATATATGCGACTATTCCGCACATCAGCAAATCACCCTGCTCTCTCGATCTATCCAGCCGCGAATTGAGGCCCCGGATCCGATTTGCGCACCCGTGCCCACTACAGTTCCCGGTCTCACCAGAACTCTGCCTCCTGCCGATACGTCATCTGCAAAGATCGCGCCGAACTCTGCCCTCTGGAAGGCGTTCTCCACCTCAACGATGCAAGGGCCCGTCTCGATGACCAGTTGATCTCCAAAAGTGCAGCTCGCTCCTATGACAGAATCGGATACAATAGTTCCAGAGCCGATCCTGGCATCATTCATGATTATGCTGTTGCGAATCTCGGAATTAGATCCGATCTTTGCCGAATCGCCGACAGATGTGGACGGAAGGATAGTGGCATTGGGACCGATATCGCAATCCTCGCCGATGGAGACCGGGCCCACCAGATAAGATCCGGAACGGATTATGCTGCCCTCTCCGACTTCTACGGGACCTTTGATCCTGGCACCCTCTTCTATTTCTCCGCAGATTTTTGGATCTCTTATGCTGAGAGCCAGACTGTTGGCATTTAGCAAATCCCAGGCGAATATGGCGTCCGCCCATATGCCTTTGCTGATCAAGGGCACGATCTCCTTGCCGCCTCTTATCATCTGCGAGATGGTCTCGGTGAGTTCATAAGAACCGCGCTCGGAGATAGGGGTTCGGGAGAGATCTTCGAAGATGGCGGGGCTGAATTTATAGGCACCCGTATTGAGGAGCCCTCCACAGGGCCGTCCGGGCTTCTCGATTATGGACTTTACCCTCTGCTGCTCTACCATCAAAACTCCGTAGTCGCCCGTATGCTGACGAAGAGCGGCTAAGATCACGTTATCCCCTTTTGCATTGATCAGTTCCTTGATCGCCCTGCTGTCGATGAGGTTATCTCCATTGACCACGAGGAACTCCTCATCCACGAAAGGCTCGAATTTACGCAGAGCATGAGCAGTTCCCAGAAGCTCTTTTTGCTCGATGTAAGTGATCTTTACGCCGAAATCGACGCCATCCTCGAAATGATCCATTACCCTCTCTTTCTGATATCCCACTACGATGAAGAGGTCTCGAATGCCATTTGCTGCTAACGCTAGGATGACATGTTCCATGAAAGGCCGGTTCCCTACAGGCAGCATGACCTTGGATCTGGTCTGGGTAAGCGGCCTGCACCTGCGGCCTTCTCCTGCCGCCAATATGACTCCCTTCAAATCCATCACAGCCAGATAACTCAAACCAACCATTGGAGCGTTACCTGTTTTATATCTTTTCGGTCCGGGATTCATAAAAAATATGAAAGGAGCAGGTCGAAAATGCCCAGGCTTTTATAGGAGCAGAGAACAAAACCGTTGGCGAGACGAAAGGGAAATGAGGATACTAGTTATACCAACAACGGACTGGATCAGACATCCGGTACCCAACCGGCTCAACTTCATCTTCGACATTCTGGCAGAAGAGCATGATGTTTATGTTCTGCACTTCGGCTTGAAGAGGTTCCAGAGCCTTGAAGCAAGATTGACGAAGTGCAACCTCGTAGACGGGAGCTGGATAGCGATCGATGATCCGTCGCTCTATTATTTGCTGAACTTTCCATATCACTTGTGGAAGATCAGGAATATAGCGAAGAGCCTGAAAATAGACGTCATCCTCTCCACTAATATTCTGCCATCCTTTGCCGCCAATTTCGCAGGGGTGCCCGTAGTTTTCGATTATCTGGATCATCTGGAAGAATCGGCATCTATTTACTACCCGGGCTCTGCCCTGGGTGAGATCGTCAAACAGACAGTAAGCCATTTTACCAAGTACAATCTACGCCATGCTCGTTCCGTCATTACCGTTACCAAAGAGTTATCAGAATTCTTGCTGGAACTGGGAGTAAAGGATGTAACTGTGATTCCCAACGGTGTGGATACGAAGTTGCTGAGGCCCATGCCTATGCAAGAGGCCAAGAACTCTTTGGCTCTGAAGGGTGCGGTTTTGGGCTACGTAGGCTCTCTGGAGCACTGGGTGGACCTGGAAACGGTAGTGCAGGCGCTGCCGAGCCTGGATGTGACTTTGCTCGTGGTGGGACCAGGCCTCTTCACCGATTATGGAAGCATGATTAAGAAGATGGCAGAAGATCTTGGAGTGGCCAAAAGAGTTGTCTTTACGGGTGCCGTGAAGTACTCCGAGCTATCCAGGTTTATCAGTGCCATGGATATCGGGCTCAATCCCCTGAAGATGATGAAGAAGAACGAGTATGCAGCCGGAGGCAAGGTCTTCAATTACCTGGCCTGCGGCCGGCCGGTTCTCTCCAGCCGCATGATCTCCCTGGAGAGGCTGCTCGGGGACGAGATTTACTACTATGATGACGTGGAGAGCTTTATCGGGCAGGTAAAGATGGTTCTGGGAACGAGACAGGATGAGAAAAAGCTCAGAATGCTTGCCGAAAGATATGACTGGAGAGCCATCTCTCAGCAATACGAAAAGGTCTTAGAAGGGGCTTGGGGTGAGAGGGCGTCAAAATGAGGATTGCTTTTGTGTATTACGCCTCATTTTCTTCCTTCATCAAGAGAGATTACGAGATCATTTGCAAGGCCCATGAAGTCGAAGAGGTCAACTTCTCGTGTCCCGGCGACGCCGTGAAATTGATGAAGGCTGTTGCGAAGTGCGACCTCGCCCTGATATGGTTTGCCGGAGGCCATGCCTTTGTCGCGGTGCTGCTTTCTAAATTGCTGAGAAAGAAATCCATGATCATCGTGGGCGGTTTCGACGTTGCCCGCGTCCCTGAGATAGACTACGGCCGATTCACACAGAGCTGGACAAAGAAATTTCTCACAAAATCAGCTCTGCAATATGCGGACAGGGTGCTGGTGGTTGATCCATCTCTGAAAGAGGATGCCATCAAGAATGCAGGAATCGATGGGCACAATATAGACTATCTGCCCACCGGATATGATTATAATAAATTCGTGCCCGGCCAGGCGAAAGAGAATCTGGTCATAACTGTGGGCTATGTAAGCCATTCCGTCATCAAGAGAAAAGGCTTTGATACATTTGTTCGGACAGCATCCCTCCTGCCGGACACGAAATTTTTGCTCATAGGAAAGCTGATCGACGATTCTGCGGATTCTCTAAAGGAGTCTGCCCCAAATAACATCGAGTTCACGGGGTTTGTCACCGATGAGGAGCTTCTCGGCTACTATCAGCGCTCTAAGGTATATTGCCAGCTCTCAGCCTACGAAGGCTTGCCCAATGCTCTCTGCGAAGCCATGCTCTGCGAATGCATTCCTGTGGGCACGGATCGCAATGGAATACCCACGGCCATGGGAGATACAGGCTTTCTTGTGCCTTTTGGTGACGCAATAGCAACATCCAGGGCAATAGCCACTGCATTGGAGGAGCCTATGGAAAGGGGCCAAAAAGCGAGGGCGAGAATTCGAGACCTGTTTCCCGAGATGAGAAGAGAGAGAGGATTGCTGCAGGCGATAGAAGAGGTAGCAAGTAAATGAATGCCCGGATCTGCATATTCATCGCATCATCCTCTTTTTTGACTTTTGCCTGGCAAAAAAAGAGAGGTGAGAAGAGTTGAAGGTTCTGATTACTACTAGCTACTGGAAAAATTCCTCTGGCGGGGGCATCAAGATCTACCTGGCAAATCTGGTTGAGGAGCTGCAGAAGAAGGGGCTGGACGTAGATGTGGTATTCAAAAACGGAGAAGATCAAAACAATTATAAAATAAAAGATGGTGAGTCAAATTCCATATTTCCCTTGAAGATACTGCAAGCGTATCTCACACTGAGACGACTGAAACCGGATGTCATTCATTCCCATGGCGGAATTTACTATTATCTGATTGCCGGCTATTTTTACAGGATCCTTCACCCTGTCACCCTCATCTATACCTTTCATACCGAACCTGCAAAGGACAACCAGATCAGTCCCCTGCGCCGCTTCTTCCTTCAGAATCTGCTCAGCCGATGCAACCGCGTCACCTTCGTATCTTGTGCCCTGATGAGCAGGGTGGAAGAGAAATGGGGCCTGAAATTTCCCAGATATGCTATAACGTATGCAGGCGTCGATCACGAGGATGTTATGGAGAGCGAAAAAGCGGCTTTCCGGAATGAATTCGAAATCCCCGAAGGCTCCATAATCTTGCTGGCCTTGGGTCTGACGGCCCTCCGCTACAAAGCAGAGGGGCTCAAGATCCTCATAAGAGCTTTAAAGATCATCAGGGACGAATATCCCAATACCATTCTTCTGGCCACGAGAAACGGAGGCTATATCCCGGAGCTGAAAAGCTTTGCCAGTGGATTGGGGCTAAAGGAGGCAGTGATATTCACCGGAGACGTATTGAACGCACGCGTCCCCCTGGCGATCTGTGACATTTACACCCACATCTCTCTAGGAGAGGGGCTGCCCATAGCCCTTCTTGAAGCAATGTCCATGGAAAAAACAATTGTTGCGACATCGGTAGGAGGGATACCTGAAGCTATCCAAGACGGGATGGACGGCCTTCTGGTAGAGCCGGATGCAGAAAAGATCGCCGAGAAGGTGTTATATCTCCTGAAGAACAAAAACAAAGCCAGGGAATTGGCAGGAAACGCGAGAAGGGTCGCAGAAGAGCGATTCACCTGGGAGAAGTCCGCGAACAAATTTATCGAATTGTATCTTGAAGGGCGAGAGATGGCAAAGCTTTGAGCTCTTCAGGTCATAGCGGCCTCATTTTAAATTATCAAATTATCCCGGGTGTCCTGCTCCATTGGTCCATCCCATCGATTTTCCATTCACGGGTTATCCATGCGGGGCTCTTTCAGCATCTCGGCCAGCCACTCCAGATTCTTCCTGCATAGAGCGCATATCATTCCTGCCACCGCTTTGGCCTTTGTCTTGGGGCTCTTAGAAGCCATTGCCTTCAAGAAATTCTCCCTGGCACCGCTCCAATTCTCTTCAATGAGGCAGGCACGACCAAAGTAATAGTAGTAATCAGCAAGCCGGGAGTCCAGCTCCCCGGGCTCGCACCCCTGGCCCGCTATGGCCGCCCGCTCCTCTGGAATAAGACCCCGGTAGAACTCTGCCGTATGTCTGTTGGCCTTGAACATTGCCAGCCTCATGGTTGAAGTCACCTGGCGATCATGCATTCGGTAATAACCCAGGACTTCATCAATCGCCTGGAAGTCGCCCATCAAGCCCAACTCCAGCCAGGTAGGCCGATCCAGATATGGCACATAGCGCGGTTGATTGAAGCCCCCAATGGCAATCAGTGCGCTCTTGCGGCAGATGGCTGTGCATGCCGTAATGGGATTATAAAAGAGCAGCTCCCTGAGCATATCGTGTCTGGAGATGCCGAGGTACGGCGAGATGTCATCCGGGCGATATGAGGTTATCTTCCCAACGCTGTCTGTGAGAGCGCCATACCCCCAACTGAGGACGACACTGTTCTTCTCAAATGCCTTGATCTGTCGCTCCAACTTATAAGGAGGCCAGAAATCATCGCCCTCCAGTATCGCTATGAATTGCCCCTTGGAGCGCTTGAGGGCATCATTATAGGTCTGACCCAGGTGCCATATTCCCCGGTTTTCCTGCCGGATAAAAGTTATTCTCTCGTCGTCATACCTGGCCACAACTTCAGCCGTACTATCGGTCGAGCCATCATCAATGACGATCTGCTCCCAACTGGAATATGTCTGGCCAAGAACACTCTCGATGCATTGAGCTATAAACCGATCATGGTTATATGTTGGGGTTATTATCGAAACCTTTGGACCACTGACCATGACAATTCCTCCAGAGTTCAGGCGCTAAGAAATTTCTTGCACTCACCAGCTTCCTCTTCCCATTGCATATTTAGCTGCCCTTTTTACCGAGCCCTTGAATCTTAAGTAACGGCTAATCATCTTGTATTTCAATTTAATTAGCCTGAGCACAGATACGGGATAAGCGGTGTTCCAAACGCCCACCGATACATAGATAATGGGATAAGCATCTTTATGTTTCGCTATTACTTTTTTCAATCCGCGATAGTATCCTTTTGATAAATTGCCCAGAGAGAGATGATAAACATAATCTGGTATGACATAGACATCATATCCCTGCTTCTTAATGCTGAGGCAATAATCCACCGCATAAAGATGCCAATCGTCACAGGTCTCTTCATCAAACTTCTGCAAAAAAAAGACGGCTCGGGGGATCAATATCAGGCATTCATCCAGAGTCTGTACCTTCTCCGGCCGGTCAATTTCTATGTTGCCTGCAATCCTAGGAGGTTCGCCATGTTTCAGGTTTGATACAAGCCCCCTTATCATCTCACGATTCCCAGCAACACCTGCGATGCCAAGATTCGGCAAAAGTCTCAGTCTTGACTCGACATTCTCTAGCCAGTCTTTCGAAAAGAGTTGCACATCCTGGTGAGCGAACATCAAGTAATCGCCCTTCGCATCCCTGCCACCATTATTTAGCGCCTCTGCCGCGGACCTATAATTATTGCCTGTATTATCGAGAAGAATTAACTCATAATCAACACTTTGTCGATCCAAGCCTTTTAGAAGACAGTTACACAAAACCGCTTTATTGTTATAGACACATATCACCGAGATCATTATACATCAGCCGCTGCATATAGCCTGTAGTAAATAGATGGCTTAATTGCCCCTAATTTGACCAAACGGCGGAGAACAGGCCGGACATACCAGGGATGCAAATTATAAGGCCAAATGGGCTCTGCCTCTATCACATTGAATTTGGTGAAGCAATTTGAGAGCAAGTTCTCCAAATCACTCTTTGTGAAGAAGTTCACGTGATCTTTCTCTAACATGTGTTCGAAGGTTAGCCCGACATCTCTTAGCATATGAAACTGCGTACAATTAGGTACTGTGATAAGCACGTTTTTTCTTGCAACCCGATTAGCCTCTTTTATTACCTCTTCCGGTTTTGCCACATGTTCCAGAACCTCGAAGAGAAGGACGGTATCAAAGGATTTGTCTGGAAACTCAAGATGCTTCAGATCCATGACATGGGCATCGAGTCCTTTTTGCTTTGCCTTGTTGATATATTCAGAATTTATGTCCACGCCTACGCAATGATAGCCAAGATCGCCCAGTCTCTGAATGTAATCACCTGTAGCACACCCTGCGTCCAGCATAGTATCACCCGCATGCATAACGGCGAAGTTGATCAAGCTTTCCGAGGCGCAGTTTGATTGGCTCAAATACCAATTTTTCGTATTCCTGAAGATCTCTTCATATCTCATCAATGGATCTTGTCTGCTTGTGATGTATAAAATCGTTCTCATTCGTCCGGATTATCTATTTATAGCCTGTCGCATGAGCATCATATCCTCAGAATCTATGCCACGGACGATATATAAGGTAAAGAAATATACAAATATTGCAGATATAATTAAAATTATCGGATATGCCTCTTTAAAATACAATACAAAGATGCACATGACCAGAGACGAAAATAAAATTCGAATCAAATAGGCCTTAATGATCGAAAGCGGAATTCCATAATTCAATCTGTAACTGAAGAATATAATGCTGCCGACAAGCAGAAATTCGGTGAATACTGTAACAAAGCTTGAGCCAATATAGCTAAATTTAGGAATTAATAATAGATTTAATAATACATTCACAACCATGCAGACCATTGATATCTTGGTAATGATCCTTTGCTGATTGATAGACTCCAAAAGCCTTGCAAAAGCTGCACCGACAAACGTGAGCACTATCGTCCATATGATAATCTTAAGAGCCACTATTGAGTTTTCGAACCCAACACCAAATACAAATAGGATTATTTTATCTGCAATAAGGGTTGTTCCCATGCCGAGGGGAAGGCTGAGAATTAACATGAATTTGAGGTACTTGGTATAAAGCAGTTTTAAGAAAGACGGAGAAGATGTAAAATATCTGGACATAACAGGAAAGATCACCACATTGATCACATTGGGTATGAATAGCATCATAAGCATTAGCCGATAGGGGGCATTATACCAGCCCACTACCTCATTGCCCTTAAGACTGGAGAGCATTATGGAGTCTGCATAGGTGTAAATCATGCCGGACAGGGAGGTTATGCCAAAGGGCAATGCCTCTTTCATCATAGGCCAGATCATTTCTCGATCAATCTGCAGGGCATGAGTCAAATGCAAACGGTTCGCGACAAATAGAGTGTAAGCTAAACCCAGAGTGCTACTGAAAATATAAATGCAAGCAAAGCCAATTACGCCAAAGCCCTGGCTTATGGCATATCCGGCCCCCAGAAGCATTGCTATGTTGCCCAAGACGCTGCCTATTGATATATACTCAATTCTCTCAAATGCTTGAAAAAGCGAGTTGAAGGCACCATTGAACGCAGAGAGTATTATGGATATTGAGATGAGATAGATCACATCAATTTCAATCTTTTCATGACCCGTCAAATTAACAGCTACGACAATAAAAGCCACTGTGATGATTACTAGAATAGACTTTATCAGCAAGAGATTTCCCAAGAACGTTGTGGCAGAATTCTTATTCCTGGCAACCTCGCGTATGGTTAATGTGTTGATGCCAAGGTCGGTGACGACTCCAAAGATGCTAGTAAAGGCCAGGGCGAAAGCGATAGTACCATAGCGCTCTGGACCCAGGTAGCGGGCGGTGTACATCGAATACACCAAACCCATTATCATAATAACTACGTTTGAAAATGATAAGATGACAGTATTCCTAGCGAGCCTCTGTGAGGTGCTCAAAGATTATCACTTGAATGCAGGTCCAAACCAATCCCAAGGCTTGCCGGTCCGATCCTCTTTCTTGCCGTTGATGGTGGCAGGCATTATAGTCGGATCGTTCCAGGGCCTCCGGATCTCATCGGGACTAGAATAATTGTAAAGCCTATTCACAAAATACACTAGCATAGCTGGTTCATTTCCAACAACTCGAAATCCATGCCAGTAGTGTCCCGGCACCCTGACCATCTGAGGAATGTCTCCTGCAGAAATGATCTCGTCCAGCTCCGCGGTTTCGTCTTCATAGGCGCAGATCTTAAGAGCACCTCGTACTACCAGGAAATGATCCACCTGCCCGCGCTCATGCCTATGCCAGGCCCGTACCATCCCCGGATAGCTCACAGACATATTGGCCTGGACAATCTCATCCTGAATAACATCGGACCAATCAGTTCTCATGATCTCGGTGAAGAAACCGCGCTCATCAGCAAATCGCCTCAAAGGCTTTATAACAATCCCCGGTAGCATAACTTAGCCTCCGAATTCAAAGTTCTTAAATAATTCTGTTGGCGTACGAGCAAAGCATTTCATTGCACATATTTGGCCATTACAATTATATTGAAAGGGCGAACAAATTCTGAAGTTATTATATTTAATCCCATATATTCTACCATGCCCCTGGCGACTTCAATATCGAATACATGTTGGTGCAGGCATCTATTTAAATGGTTATCCTGCGATCTTTTCTTGAAAGAGGCATAGTCGCCAACTTCCGGAGATCGTTTCAGATCGTGCAGCTCCAATATCTCTGGAAGGTGAGTTAAATCATCTTCTCCAACATCGTTTTCCAGGTCATCTACCAGATGGTTCAATGAAGTGATTGAGCGATTGTGGTCAAAGGTATTTTCCTTATCAGGCACTACAAACAGCAGTATACCATCATCCTTGAGAACTCTCTTCCACTCTGATATTGCCTTTAGAGGATTGGCCATATGCTCGATAGAGTGCGATGAGAGAACAAAATCATAAGTCCCTGGACGGACTTGGGCGAGGTCCACTGCTTCGCAGATGTACTGGTAACCTGGTTCCTTATCTTCTTGATATTTGTATGTCCAACCTTCTTTTAATTTTCCTTCCCATATGGTCTCTTTGCTATAATTACAACCATCAAGGCTTCCAACTACCGGATAAATGGGCAGAATTCCGTGCTCGTTGAAGATACTACTCGGGCCCCCAATCTCAATCCCATGTTTATATCTTAAATTATCGAGATATATTTCGATATTATTAGCCCTAATAATAGGTGGACTTCTTATAAGATTCGAGGCTATGCGAACTTTCTTCCTCAACCAATGCGATCCGATCATCTTCGATCAACCTGAACTGCAGTCATTCTT
This sequence comes from uncultured Methanosarcinales archaeon, assembly GCA_903871465.1. Classification (GTDB taxonomy): domain Archaea; phylum Halobacteriota; class Methanosarcinia; order Methanotrichales; family Methanotrichaceae; genus Methanothrix. The sequence continues at coordinate 116,606 of CAIQHB010000039.1, read as the reverse complement.
GGGTACTCATCGCAGATGAATCACATCAGTTCGTTCCAACATCCGCCTTTAGAGCCCCTAAGGCTTTCTCAAGCACGTAGGGCTTTTCCATCAGCTCCCTGGCCGCTTTGGATGTATCCAGCGATGAATCCTTCGGCCTTTTGGCATCCCATTTCAGATCCGCCATCCTGGATGGAATGATGAGGTCTGAATCGAGATCAAACACTCGAGCCACTTCCCTCGCGAAGTCATACCTGGAAATCCTCGTAGCTCCAGCCAGGTGATATACTCCGGAAAGCCTTCGATCTGCCGCCTCCAGGACCATTTTGGCCAGATTGGTGTTCAAAGTGGGAGTGATGAATTGATCCGTGACCACCCGAACCTGTTTGCCGGATTTGAGGCTTTCTATCAGCCAGAGGGCGAAATTGACCTTGCCGCTTGCGGGGCGGCTGCCATATATCACGCAGGTTCTGGCTATGCAGCCCCGGCAGAACTCTTCACCCAGGAGCTTGCTCTGGCCATAATAGCTCACTGGATTGGTTTTTTCATCTTCCCGGTACGATCCTCGCTCTCCGTCGAATACATAATCCGTGGAGATATAGACAAGAAAAGCGCCCGCCTTTTCCGCTGCCTTGGCTATGGCCCGCGACCCCTCGACATTCATCTTATAGGCCAGCTCTCGCTCTCGTTCACAACGATCCACGTCGGTAAGAGCCGCGCTGTGAATGATGACATCCGGCCTCAGCCGATCCACCAGATCGTAAATGCCTCTCTCATCCATCAGATCGAATCGAATAGCTCTTCCACATTGCGGCTCGTTATGGGCATATCCGCTGAATACCTGGTTGCCTCTGGCAAGAGCCACTTCGGCCAGCTTGCTTCCCATAAGGCCGCTTCCGCCTGTTATGAAGATTTTCATGGACTACCACTTCAGCTTCCAGGGGGCAGCACTCAAGACCTTGTCATCCACCAGAGGCTTGTACCAGCTGGTGTTTTGCAAATACCAGCTCACAGTCATGCGAAGCCCTTCCTCAAAGCTCTGCTCGGGATGCCAGCCAAGCTCTTTCCTGATCTTGGAAGAGTCGAGGCTGTACCTGGCATCGTGGCCAGGCCGGTCCTCCACGAACTCAATCCGATCCTCGCCCATTCCGAGCATATCGAGAATGCTCTTGGCGATAGAGAGGTTGGTCTTCTCCTCGTTAGCTGAGATATTGTAGATCTCACCCTTCCGGCCCCTCATAAGAACCTTCTCCACCGCCCGGCAGTGATCCATCACATAAATCCAGTCTCTCACATTCTGCCCCGTGCCATAGACAGGAATCTTCAAACCCCCACGTGCCCTGATTATGGTCTTGGGAATCAGCTTTTCCGGAAACTGATACGGTCCGTAGTTATTGGTACAGCGGGTTATCATGGCCTCCAAGCCATAAGTTCGGGCATATGCCAGAACAAAGACATCTCCCGCCGCTTTGCTGGCGGAGTAAGGCGATGAGGGCTTCAATGTAGACTCCTCTGTAAAAGAGCCGTCCAGAATGTCCCCGTAGACCTCATCGGTGGAAATTTGCACAAATCTGGCCGTTGGATTATGATTTCTCAAGGCTTCCAGCAGGCTATATACACCCATAACATTGCTGTGCAGGAAAGATCCCGGACTGGATATCGATCTATCCACATGAGTCTCTGCGGCAAAGCTCACGACCCAGTCCACATCCTCGATCAGGCTGCTTATAAAAGCCTCGTCGGAGATGTCTCCGTGACGATAGGTGTATCGATCCATGCCTCCGAGGTCGCACAGATTATCGGCATTAGATCCATAATGGAGAGCATCCACATTTATTATATTGCAGTTCTTATGCTCCGCCAGCATGAACCTTATGAAGTTGCTTCCAATGAAACCCAGGCCACCCGTAACAAGAAGCTTCATAATAGATCACAGCGAGATATCTGAGTTGTCCCCGACGATTAGCCTGTTTCCTTTGGGCAGAGCGACACACTCCTGTATTCGTACATTCCTGCCGATGAGGCTCTCTACTATCTTTCCCGTATTGATTATCCGGCTTTCATCCATGATTATGGAGTCCTCAATCTCCGTCCCACAGATCCGGCATCCGTCTCCCACGGAGGTATAAGGACCTATGTAGGAATCAGATATGACGCTTCTATTTCCGATTATGCAGGGCCCTTTTATCACCGATCTCTCGATCTTTGCATCCTTCTCAATGATCACTCTGCCCATCACGCGAGAATTCTCCAGCAAGCCGTCATTTCTCGTCGTAATATCATCGAGTATGAGGCGATTGGCTTCAAATATATCCTCAGGTTTGCCTGTATCCTTCCACCATCCTTCAACAAAAGAGGCATCGACTTTATAGCCATGCTCAATGAGCCACTGGATGGCGTCCGTGATCTCCAACTCATCTCTCCAGGAAGGTTTGATGGCCTTACATGCATCGATTATCACAGGCTTGAAGAAGTAGACTCCTACCAATGCATAATTGGATGGAGGGGCTTTGGGCTTTTCCACCAGCCGCCTGATGCTGCCGTCCTGGTTCAGGTCGGCAACCCCAAAGCGCTGAGGGTCTTCGACTTCTGTGAGCAGCACGCTGGCGTCGCTTCCGAGCGACCTGAATCGCTCTTCATGACGAACTATGCCGTCTCTTAGAATGTTATCCCCTAGATACATCACAAAATCATCATCAAGGAACTTTTCTGCCACCAGTATGGTATGCGCAAGCCCCTTGGGAACACCTTGATAGATGAATTCAATTCGAGCATCCCAATCCCGGGATTTCACCGTATCGATGACCTGATCCTTGTTAGGGCCCAGGATTATGCCAATATCCTGCGCTCCTGCCTCGATCACATCTTCTATGGCATAGAACAGAACTGGTTTATTAGCTACTGGGATGAGCTGTTTTTGCTGAGAGTAAGTAAGAGGTCGGAGCCTTGTTCCGGAGCCGCCGGAGAGTATGAGAGCTTTCAAAAATTATACCTCGGTAAATGTCCAATAACCGGTTGATCAGCCTACAAGATATATCCTTCGACTCATCTCTTTGGAGCGCTCATGATCCGATAAGATGAAGACGTCCACGAGGATGCCCATCCATTTCAGGGCCCCGGATAGATGACCTCGATGTTGTCCATGTTATGGATCAGTTTCCTGAGCTCTTCGCAGTTTATGGGATGCTTGAATTCACTGCACAATTTGACCCTTTCCGATAGAGCACCGAGCTCGTTATCCTTCAGACGGTAACCCATCCTCTGCGTGATGTATTTGAGGGCCTTAGCTCCGGTATGCTTGCCTATAATGATATGCCTTGCAGCGCCGACGAGCTCAGGCGAGTAGAGCTCATAGGTCCTGGGCTCCTCAAGAACCGCAGCCACGTGAATTCCTGACTCATGGGCAAAGGCATTTGTTCCCACTACTGCTTTGTTCCTGGCCACAGGAACCTCAGAATAGGTCTCCACAAGCTTTGAGAGGTCTTTTATTTTGGTTAGATCGTAATTGCTGATGTCGTAATGCAGCCTTAAGGCAACCAGGAGCTCCTCAAGCGGCGTGTTGCCGCTGCGCTCTCCAATGCCGTTCACTGTGGTGTGCAATTGCTTCGCGCCAGCTTCCGCTCCGGCCAGCGTATTGGCCAGGGCCATTCCCAGGTCGTCGTGGCAGTGCATGCAAATGGGCACCTTCACCACCTTTCGAAGCTCGCTGATCATGTAATATGTCGTCCGGGGATTCATGATTCCTACGGTGTCGGCGACACTTACATAGTCGGCATGGTACTCCTCTGCCTTCCGATAAAGCTTCTTCAGGATCTCAAAATCCGTTCGCGTAGCATCTTCTGCCGAGAAGCGCACTATCAGGCCGTGGTCCTTAGCGTATTCTACCGTCTGCAATGCACAGGCTATCGCCTCCGGACAGCTCATGTGCAATTTATATTTGAGATGGAGATCAGAGGTGGCGATGAAGACGCTGATCATATCCACGCCGCATTCGATCGCAGCATCGACATCCTTCTTGACGGATCGAGAGAGCGCTGAGATCTTGGCATCCAATCCAAGGTTGCAGACCTCTTTTACGGCGTTCATTTCCGCAGCGGAAACAACGGGAAAACCGGCTTCAATGACCTCGACACCGATTTCGTCAAGCCTAATCGCGATATCCAATTTCTCATCGGCTCGAAAGACTACTCCCGGCATCTGCTCACCATCGCGAAGAGTTACATCGCAGATCTCAATATCCAGATTTGGGGTCTTGGCAAGGGCCAGAAATTCGTTGAGGGAATAATCTTGCATAGCGCGCAATAATGCGGATTCATTACATAAATTGGTTTCGAAGGAAAGGGATTTCCGGCGAGCTACGATGACTAGAGATTTGCGAAGCGCTCCAAGATCCAACGGTTCCGCACTTCCGGATGAAACAGGATGCCATAAAGAGGAAGAGTGCCTCGCTGGAAAGCCACCGGGGCATCGTTCCTTCCCGCCAGCCTCAGGAATCCTTCGGGCAATGTTGCGGCAAAATTGTGAAGATGATAGCCCTCTATCTGTCTGGGCTCTCCCAGCAATGGCGATGATCTTATGATCTCAATCATGTTTAGACCGATAGCAGGTTGCGGCACAATCGAGCCCCCAAAGGATGCGCTTATGACCTGCATCCCGGCGCAGATGCCCAACGTGGGTTTATTCAGGTCTTTCAGCCAGGAAAAGGATTCGATTTGCTCCATGTAGGCGTTATCCTTCAGCGCCGTGCCGCATAGGATCACCTTATCATAGCTTGCCAGAACGTTATCCGTTACTTCCAGATAATGGCATATTTTGCAGGGAAAGCCGGATCTTTCCAGAATCTCTCGAATGGGGTGGACGAACTCAAACCTGGACAGGGAGTTCTTTTTATAGCACAGGTCAGCCAGAAGGATACGGCATATCATTTTTCCACAAGCCTCATCTCTTCGATGATATATTGTCCCCTATAATACGCATAGCTTAGAGATGCCTTCAGGATTTCGATCTTCTTCTTGAATAAAGGGCCGTCCAGGACGAATGTTTCCAGCTCTCCGCCCTCACCGGAAGGGTTGATTTTATATTTTTCCTGCAGCCCGGCAAGGCTCTGGATACGCTCTTCCGTCAGTTCAGCGCCCAGCCATGATTCCTCAAAGGGATAAGCGTAGACTCCGGAGATTATGACGCGAAAGCCGAACGATCGCAACTGCCGGAGATAGTCGATCTGGTTTATCTGCCAGAGCGGATTGAAACACCATAGATCCAGGCACCGGCAGATCCTCTGCACGCGAACTGCCTGGTAGACGGACTCGATTGCTCCGGTAACCACTCCCTGGATGCCATATTGATCCCGGGCTGCAGCCACTGCCGCCATAAGATCCTCCAGCTCCGCCTCTTTTTCACCGCGTGTGGGCCAGGAGAGCAGTGGAATTCCCATGGCCTCTGCTTGCAGTTTGGTGCAGCGGATGTTTGGCGTATGGAACATGTAGCTATCCGCATTCTCTGAGACCACAGTTATCAGACAGGCTATGTCGTTCTTTTCCCTGGCACGCCAGCAGGCAAAGACTGAATCCTTGCCGCCGGAGAAGAGCACGCCCAATTTCATGATTCAGTCGAGGCCAAGCATTCGCCAGACCTTCTCCAGATCCAGGTTGGCTTCGACTGCCTGGGCCAGTTCCTGGAATCCGCTGCCCTTTGGGGCCAGGGCCCGACCTTTTCCGGGCGCGCATGGATTCTTGCGTTCGTAGAGGTAATCCAAAAAGGCATCGCGGAAGTTCTCGTTATCGAAAATACCGTGCAGATATGTGCCGATCACAATTCCATTTTCTGCGACGGCCCCGTCGTCTCCGAAGGCAATCTCGCCCCCGGAACTTGTCACGCCCATGTGGATCTCGTAACCTGTGACCTCCTGGCCCCGGATCTTCTCCAGGATGGGGCCACCGCCTGTCACACGCTTTTTCACCTGCACAGTTCTCTTCTCATAAAGATCAAAGCGTGTCACCACATCCAATAATCCCAGACCTGGAACGGTTCCCATGGTATCCTCTATGCCGCAATCGATAATCTCCCGGCCGAGAATTTGGTAGCCCCCGCAGATGCCGAGAATCGGCGTGCCCTGTAAAGACTTTATCTGATCCGCCATGCCCTTTGCCTGCATCTCCTGAAGGTCGGATACAGTGTTCTTGGTGCCGGGTATGATCACCGCATCCGGTTGGCCCAGGGGCTCATCCAGATTAACATACCTGACGTGGGCGCTACGCTCCAGAGGTTCGAAGTCGGTAAAGTTGCTGATGCGAGGAAGCCTGATTACTGCGATCTCCACCTGCCCGCCCGCAGGCCCGGCCGACTTGTCCCCCAAAGAGACTGAGTCCTCCGATGGTATGTCCAGATCGAGATAAGGCAGAACGCCCAAGATTGGCACTCCAGTCAACTCTTCCAGTGACTCGAGGCCGGAGCCGAGGATAGCGGGGTCCCCCCGGAACTTGTTGATCACGAGGCCCCTAACCAGTGGACGGACATCCTCTGGCAAGAGCGCTACCGTACCGAAAAGGCTGGCGAAGACGCCGCCACGCTCGATATCCCCGACAAGGATTATGGGGGCCTGGAGGAGGCGGGCCACGTAGATATTGGCGAGATCCCTCTCGTAGAGGTTGATCTCCGCAGCTCCTCCTGCGCCTTCGACTATTATGTATTCGTAGTCCTTCTCCAGCTCTTTGAGGGAGCTGTCAACGACCTCTTTCAGCTCTTCGATATCTCTGTAGTACTCTTCTGCCGACTTATCGGCCAGAGGCTTGCCTAGGACTATGACCTGACTGGTTCGGTCGCCCTTGGGCTTGAGGAGAATGGGGTTCATGAACTCGTTCGGCTCCGCCCGCGCGGCCCATGCCTGCACTGCCTGAGCGATGCCGATCTCCGCACCGGATGAGGTAACCCAGGAGTTGAGACTCATGTTCTGGGACTTGAAGGGCGCGACACTAAAGCCCCGATCGCTGAGAAGGCGGCAGAAGGCAGCGACGAGCGTGCTCTTGCCGGAATGGGAAGTGGTGCCGAGGACCACGAGGAAGCGGGACATGAGAACGGAGATACCGTGCAAGTTTATTTGCCTTTTGGAAGCTGGAGTTTTGCTAATATACCAATTAATAAAGCGGAATCTTCCTGGTCCATCCAAAGCAGGAAACCAAGAAAAAGAACAAAAAAAAGAGGCCGTAGCGTTCCTGGCCTTGCGCGCTGATTTAATAGAGGATCACTTGGGATTACGGTGTAACTCGGCGGGAAGTGTTTCCTGCCGATGCATTCAGAAACGATAGGTCAGAAAGTGGAATGCCCACCTCATTTTGAGGAATTATTGAAGCCGAGGAATTCATGATCCCTGCGTTTGTATTCTGATTTGAGAAGGCTGACGAATTAAACACGCCCGGGTCTGTATTTCTCAGATCTAGAACCTGAGGTTCCGCAATCTTGCTCTGTCGGACAACATCCGCCGGGGTCTGAGCGAAGCCGAGAATCGTTAGAGTAACAAGTACACAAACAATGAGTTTCAGCATTTCATCTTCCTCCAATTTGAACTCCAGGCACTCTGATTTGCCTTATGCCTGGTGGCAATATGCCGCAGACAGGAAACCACTTCTCATAACCCGTCCACGGGATGCACTCGATCCAGTGCATCAACATCTGTTAGGTCTTAATGCAATTTAAGGGTTTTAAACTATTTATACTATACTACACTAAAAATTTGCTATTTGGAATAGTGGAATAATAATTGTGCATGCTATTTTGCATTTTCAAGTTTGATTTAGCCAATGGTTAATGAAACTCACGTGAATCATTTAAGGTCCTCGTGGGCTGTCTAGCGCGGTAGCGTTGTGCTCAGTGTTGATTTTAAAGCAGGATATTTGGAGCAGGGATGCTTTCGGCAGGGTATCTTAAACCAATAACTGGTAAAAAAAGAAGGCATCTTTTCCCCGGGAGCTTTGCCGGTTTAGCATCTTCGCCTGCATCCTCCCGCATTTCCCTCCAGCTTATCGGCGGTTTTCATGGCAGCCATCGCTTCCCGGCCTCTGCCCAGGCATTGCATGGCCAGGGCCTTATTGTACCAGGCTCCGGCAAAATAGGGGTCCACGACAAGTGCGGCTTCAAAGCAGTCCAATGCATCTTGATACTTTTTTTGTTGGGCCAGAACCATCCCTTTGTTGCTCAGAGTATAAGCATGTCTGGGGGAGATCTTAAGGACCTCATCGAAGCATTGCAGCGCCTCATCCAGACGATTCTGATTGGCCAGAATGAGTCCTTTGTTGTTCCAGGCATCGATCAGGGTCGCATCAAGGCTTAATGCGAATTCATATGCCTTGATCGCTTCTTCCATCTGACCTGAGTTGCATAGCTCATTTCCTTTTTCCAGCCAATAACCCGCTGATTGCGTCTCTCCTGAAGACGGTATCATAAGAATGGTGTGCATGAGATTATGTGACGACATATTCATGAGCATTCCGTTCAGGGCAAAAAGGTTTTGCAGGGGCTCAAACTTCCTGGTGTTTCGCTCTCTTGAAGGCATCCTCTACCGCATCACGGATTATGTAGCCGCCCTTATGCAGAACGGTATCGCCAAGTTCCGTGTCGCGTTCCATCGACCCGGTGCAGGGATATGCATGATGCGCTTCGGAGATCCTCTCCCTGATGTCAGGCTGATCCGGCTCCAGCCCCAAAAGGCGCTTGGCCACAAACCAGGTGGATCCGCAGGGTGCTGTGCGAACGACGTTAGCCGCCAGAATGTGCTCTTTGCCCTCCCGGCTCTTTTGCAGCGTCACATCGATCACAGGTTCTCCAATCCCTGCCTCTTTGAGGAAAGCCGAGATATTGGGCTTGGCCGGATCGGGGCGAAGTGCGCAGAAAGGCTTGGCGAACGCAGCCTCTAAACCGATCTCTGCGGCCTTCTCCTCCAGCTGCTTCCTCTGGCCTAAGGGTAGATCGCGAGGCGATTCAGAGCCGCCCACTATGCCCTTCACCCCGGCGTCTTTCAATTTTGGAAGGAGGCCGAAGAGTATGTCGGGATGGACATTAATGACCATGGCGATGTCTGCGGCAGGGATTTCCTTGGGAAGAAGTGGTTCCACATCATCAATAAAGTCACCCAACGTCGCAGGATCGGGCATCTCCACCAGAGATACGATATTCGCGGCATAACCCGGCCGAACGTTACGGCATAGATTGCAGGCCTCGCCACAGGAGATGCAAAAGCCCGAGTAATTGATGAGGTTGCCCACTACCCTTTTACCGAACTCTCCATTGTAGAATACTACCAGTTTCAAGAAATCACCACGATTGCAGAGTAATAGAATCAGAACAAATAACCTATCGATTTAGCGCACAAATAATGTTTGCGGGTCCAGACGGGCCCGCAAGAACGTCTCTCTTAGCAGCTCTATTTTGCCGCGGCCGGTGCATTCCATGCTCTTAGGAAGTGGCGCGCCGCATAAAGGAGCGCCGCAAATCCCAGGCTCATGGAGACGAGAGAGATCAGACCGCCGACATATGGCAGCAGGAAGAGGACGTTGAGTATAACGAAGCCCAATACGAAGAGGATGAGATCTCCCTGCTTCATCTTCGCTAGCTCAAATATCCATTTTCCCAGGCTGAAGGAGACAAAGGTGCCGCTGAGCATCAGGGCGGCAAGTATGAGGAGAGATGAGATCAGAGCGACCGGCAAGCCCACCATGGTTATGGCCACCAGAAGCGCGGCGATGAATGAGGCAATGATCAAGACAAAACCGATGACGGTCTTGAGTAAGGTAGAGCTACGAATCTCGCTATCTACTGCCGCGAAAATTCCGGGAACGTATTTTACCAGGATCAATCCCAGTATAAAGTAACCAATGATGCTCAAGAGGGCGAAGACATTGAACTGACCCCGGTTCTCGTCTCTCTGCGGAGCCTTATTCTCTGTCTTATAGAAGTCCACTTTCCCTGCTGAACCGCTATTGGTGAAATTATTGGCGTAGACGGTCAGAGTGCCGTTGACACGACCTGAGTTAACCACGTCGCCGCCGCCGATGAGAGCATCTCTAGCAATGGTCTTTCCGGGACGTATGCTCACAATGCCGCCTGCAGCCACCAGATTGGTGCCTATGTTGCCTCCCAGATTTACGTTCCCTCCTGCTGCCACAACCTTCCCGCCTACCTCGGAGTTCACATAGACCTGGCCCCCGGCAGCAATGACGTCACCTTTTACAGGCGCATTGATATTCACCGTGCCTCCTGCCACCACAACCGAGTTCACCGGGGCATTGATGCTCACCATGTTGCCCGCAGCAAAGACATCATCCGCGATAGGCGAGTCTATGGAAATCGTGTTCCCGGAAAAGGTTCTCAATGCCTGCCCTCCCGAAGAGAGCAGAATCAAGGCCATCAAAATAAGTATTATGTTAACGCACTTCATCACATTCACCAGAATATGATGGGATCTTATCTAATAAATAACCAACATATGCCTTCATTTACCATAAACTTCATTAATAACTTGAATAATTGCCAGGTCAAAAAAGAGTGAGAGCTCATAGAAAGGCCCTTGAAAGGGTCCATAAAATCATTATCATTAGGTGTATCCTTATCCATAGCGCTCCTCTTTCCAGGGGTCCCCGTGATTATGATAGCCGTGGCTCTCCCAAAAGCCTGGCCGGTCCACTGATGTGAACTCCACGCCCGTTATCCATTTGGCGCTCTTCCAGAAGTAGAGCCTGGGAACGACCAGGCGCACAGGATAACCATGCTCAAGAGATATCTCCCTGCCATCGTGCCTGGTTGCCAGGATGACATCCTCCTGGAAGAAGTCGTCCAGCGAGAGGTTGGTGGTGAAATCACCCCAGGCATGAACTATGGCAAACCTGGCTTCAGGCAGAATCTCCACCAGGTCTTTTATGGCAGAAGCGGGCAGTCCTTCCCAGAGATTATCCAGCCTGGACCAGCCTGTGACGCAGTGCACATCCGAGAAAACCTTCGCATGAGGTAAGGCCTCGAACTCAGGAAGGCTCAGGCTTTGCTCTTTCTCCACCAATCCGAATATTCTAAGACGCCACTCATCAGGGTTAATTCTGGGAACATTCCCGTAGTGAAGGACAGGCCAATTATTGGTCTGCCTCTGTCCGGGTGGCACTCTGACAGTTCTTATCGTATCCGGACTCTTGATCACGGCAACTGAGGGCATACCTCATTATCAGATTCCATACGGTACAAAGGTTTCCGTGGCGAGGGCTTATGAACTGGTGGCGTTACTGATATGATTGATCGACATTGAGAAAACTTCCTGAACTTCTCGCACCTGCAGGCTCGCCCGAGGCCCTGCGCTCAGCCATAGCAGCAGGCGCGGATGCCGTATACCTGGGCGGCAAGAGATTTGGAGCAAGAAAATTTGCCACAAACTTTGACGAACCGGCTATTTTAGAGGCGATAAACTACGCTCATCTGCGAGGCGTCAGGGTCTACGTCGTCGTCAACACCCTTGTTAGAGAGGATGAGCTGATGGACGCGGCAGAGTACCTGGTCCGGCTCTATGAGATGGGCACAGATGCCGTTCTTCTGCAGGATCTGGGAGTAGCAGCACTCGCAAGATTGCTTGTGCCTGAATTAGAAAGGCATGCCTCCACGCAGATGACCATCCATAACCGCGAGGGCCTTCTCTATGCAGCGAGAGCCGGATTCAAAAGGGCGGTTCTGGCGAGAGAAGTAACCCTGGACGAGATCAAGAAGTGGGAGTCAGAGAAACCGTCCACCGGATTGGGCCTGGAGGTATTCGTGCACGGAGCTCTCTGCTACTGCTACTCCGGGCAGTGCCTTCTCTCCTCAGCCATCGGCGGGCGCAGTGGCAATAGGGGAATGTGCGCTCAACCCTGCCGCAAACCCTACGTGCTGCTGCGCGGCAAGTTGGACGAGTATGGGCGGCCGGTGAGCCTGGCAGCGGAGCCGCAAAAAGAGAGCTTTCTCATATCCACGCGCGACCTTTCCGTTTACAGACATCTGGATAGGATCGTCCGCTCTCCTGTGCAATCGCTGAAGATCGAAGGCAGGATGAAGTCCCCAGAGTACGTGGCAGTCGTCACCGGCATTTATAGAAGAGCCCTGGACTCCATCGCCCGCGGCTCGTGGTCGGCCTCCCCGGAGGACGAGAGGGATCTGGCTCTGGCCTTCAACCGCGACTTTACAGATGGCCACCTTCTCAGTGCCGGGGATGTCATGGGCAGAAAGGCGTCGGATAATCAGGGTTTTCTCATAGGCAGCGTTGCCTCTTACGACCTTCCAAGAAGCGAGGCGCAGGTTCGCCTTTGCGGATCCCTGACTCTGGAGAAAGGCGACGGACTGGTCTTCCAGGCGCCGGGCCAGGAGATGGGTCTGGTGGTGCAGAACGTCTTCCAGAAGGACGGCCTGCTGCGGCTAAAGACTCCGGAGAGGGTGCGCCCGGGGGCCAAAGTCTATCTTACGGGCAGCACCGCCCTGACCAGGAAAGCGCAGGCGATAATTAACTCTGACAAGACGGAGATTCCCATCGACCTTGATATCTCCTGGGAAGATGGAGACTGCCTTGTCGAGGGAAGACTGCAGACGGGCCAGAAGATCGAGGTCAAGGCGGGATTCAAGATGGAGAAAGCGAAAAAGCAGCCCCTAACCCAGCAGCAGATCGAATCCCAGATGCGCCGGACGGGCGGAACGCCTTTCGTCATCGGGAAGATCGATATGGACTATCCTGGCGACCTATTCGCCCCTCTGGGTGCCCTGAACCAGCTGCGCCGCGATCTTCTGGATAAGGCAGAGGAGGCTCTCCTGGAAAAGCGCCGCCCAACTGCTGAGAAGGTCGTACAGGCGCGAGACCGCCTGAAAGAGATGAGATTTGCTTGTCATCCGGCCATTGGAGAAGACGGGGCAAGGGCAGTCCGCGTTCCCACGTTAGCGGTCTATGCCGACAGCCTGGAGACGGTAGAGGGTGCATTCGAGGGAGGATGCCGGCGAATCTATTTCGAGCCGCTTCCGCTTCCAGGCGAACAAGGAAACCGCGCCAATGGGATTAAGAAAAGGCTTAAGGAGGCAAGAGCCATCTGCCGGAGCGCGGATGTGGAGCTGATCTGGAAGTGGCCGAAGATCACCAGAGCTGATTTTCTCGAGAATGCCAGGCTGCTGCTCAATGATGTCGAAGCAGCCAGGATTATGGTAGAAAATGTTGGTGACGTCGAGGCCGTCCTGGCGGCGTCGCCGAAGGCACGAATCTATGGCGCTTCAGGCCTGAATGTGTGGAACCATCTGACCATCCAGGCGCTCGCGCCGCCCCTGCAGAGCCTCACGCTCTCGCCCGAACTATCTCGAGATCAGCTCGCCTGCACCGTTGCTGCTGCGCGCGAGCAAGGCAATGTCCCCGAGCTGGAGCTGATGGTGCAGGGCAACCTGGAGGTAATGGTGACGGAGGACAGCCTTCTGAATCTCGTCAGAAGAAAACCCGAGCCAGGAGAATTTTGGGGCTTGCAGGACTTCAAGCGCATCTTCCCCTTACGACAGGATGAGGGAAAGACGCACATCTTCAACTCCGCAGAGACCTGCCTTCAGGATCTCATGCCTGATCTCTTCCGGATCGGGCTGGACGGCATAGCTGTGGATGCCCGCGGCAGGACCCGGAAGTATGCCCGGGAGATGACGGAGATTTACCTGAAAGCGATAGAATTCACCAAAGCGGGTGGCGCGTCGCAAGAAGGACTGCAGGCATTGAAGGAGCAAATCCGGCCCATGGCTCTGGGAGGCATAACCTACGGCCACTTCATCAAAGGATTGAAAGATGAGATCTCCTGAGGACCAAATGAAACAAACGGACAGATAGAAGAAAAAAGATTGCCTTAAAGATCCCGGCCGGAGATGAACTGACAGTAGCCGTAGCTTATCGGCCCCTGCTTTGTCGTCTCGCAGGGAAATTCCGGGCACCGGAAGCACAAATCTAAGCCTTTTCGAAAAGCGCAGGTGGCAATCTGGCACATCCTGTTCTCCCGCGGCAGGCAGCCCGTCTCACCATTAGGGCACATACCCTGGACCATTCGTGGACAGACCTCACAGGGGATGCCGCACACCCCGATCTTCATTATAATCCCTCAGACGACGTAGTCCACAACTACCCTGCTCTCGCAGACCTTGCCGACGAAGTCTGCCACTTTAATGTGATCGGGGTGCTGCTGATAGCTGGACAGGGCCTCTTTGCTGAAGAACTCTGAAATAAGGACCAGATCGTATGCGACTGTGGCCTCACTGAAGTTGACGCCCACCTGGAAGAATTTTATCTCATTGATCTTGGCAGGAAGGGCCTCCAGATACGACTTAAGCAAATGAGTATTGCCCAACTTGTCGTTGCTCTCTGCAAATCTCTTGAACTTGAACATCACAATGTGCTTGATCACCGGATAGGGCCTCCCTGCGCGATTCTACGCGTGCGGTTTGGACTGGAAGTTTATAACGGTTTTCCTGGTAGAAAGATCGACTTTGGAGAGGAAGTACTGCGGCCAGGCGGCACGACTTTCTGATTGCGAAATGACCGGAACTTGCACTTCATCCCCCCATTCAGCGCACGAGATAGCTCTACATCATCGACACTGCTTGATAGATTCTTATAGATCTCGTGCTGGTACCCGCAAATGAAGCAAATTCCTCATTAGAGTCATATTCCTCAAACTATTTTGCATTATTGATGATTAATCTCGTGGAAGGCCTGGCACGAACCCCCTAATTGGAAATGCATTTCCCCAGAAAGAATAATGGTCTTTTAGCATAATGATTTTATTGGGATGAATATTGCTATAAACTTTTCGTATGTGTTTAGCTCACTAAAATCGGCATCTATAAACTCATTTTCAGATCTCCTCGCGCTGCTATTCCGCGAGAGGTGATTGGAGTAAATTCAGCTATTGATATCTATTTTCAATCTCACGCAAAATTATTTTCACCATTACATTATTGATTAAATCCAGTATCGATAGATAGATTCATAGGGACCTAAACACATACTTTTCGCGAATAGTCCAATGAATTTTTCGCCTATTCAACTTCATATTCTGAACTTCAAATTCGGAGCGTAAGTAGGTGCGAAATAATTTCGGAACTCTACAAGGCTTTGGACCTCTCTTTCCCATTTTGCTACACCCCATTATGTCGATCAGATATATAAATAACAACTTATTGCAGATTCACGACCAGCGCGCTACCACAAATAGATATTTATAGTAAGTCTCTTGAGTTCAACCTCACATAATAAACTAGTGATAGTAAGGCATTTGGTGGGATTAAAATGGGGGATCAAGAAGAGGGGCAACGTGTTCCAGATCCATTAGGAGACCTAATGATGGCATTTGGAATAAGCAAAATAAGAGGTTGGTTTGCATTCCTATTTCCGCCCTTGCTATTATATTGGTTCACCACCAGCAATAAACCAGTTTCTATTTATAATATATATGAGATAAACTCGGTGTGTGGAGCATGTTGGCTTATCTTAATTATATGGGGTTTTTTATTTATCTATCAAATAATGATGATGATTTTAGCTAAGATTTTATATTTTGCGGGATTGCCCCTAAAGAGAGATTCCGTTTTATTAAAATTTGCTACTCTTGCGGACAAATTAAATGGACTAATTATGAGCTTTCTATGGCTCTTTGTGATAATCTTTGGCTATTCTTGGTCATTTAATTATGTCCCACTAAAACCAATTATTATGAAAATGTTTTCCTATTTTTCCATGATTAGTTTTATAAATTACTACCAACTAACACTTTTATGCAATTCAGACATATCATGGGCCATAAAATATATTATGGGACTAATCGGATTATAAAATGGATGATATACTTTGGCATTATCTATTATCGATCTGTGGTTCATTGCGCTTGCCTTTAAGTTTATCCCAAATCCCGCAGGTGCACATGCACCTTCCAAGACGTAACAATTTCTTGATAACGATTTTCTGCAAAACCACGTAGATGCAATCAATTGGTTTTGGGTAGAATTATATTCCACAATAACTATAGCGTCGGCTTCTCTAAAGTGAGAACTATTCGTGAAAATGCTTAGAGGCTTCAGCAGTGCATTCGCATCAGAAATGCGATACCATCCAACGCTCCGGGCATGGAGATGAGATATGCGATTTGTGATGTATCCAGATGGCATTTTCATGAACGAGACTCTTCTGAGTTCTATGCTGTGTGCAATAGGAATCTTTTCGCAGGCCGTTGCTCCTTGACCCTCGCCCCAGATTGCAGGAAAGAGCCACTAAATCATCTTACACCCATCGATTTCATACCGCTCTTTGCCTCATATTCTACCTCAGCATCACCTTGCTCATCGTCACCAGGAACAGAGCCATGAGCAGCCACCCTGCCAATGTCTCAATCACCGTCAAGAACTCGAAGCCCTCAACGATGCCTATATTCTGCGGACTGCGCCCCAGAAACTCCATACTGCTGAAGTAAAAGGCATCGTTTATCGATATGCTGACAGCCCCGTGCGTCACCGCAGCCAGTTGCAAGGCGTGTCCGCCCCAGAAGATCCCTGTAAAGAGGAGGATTAGGGCAAGGCTCAAGATAACGGTATGCGAGGGGCGAACTCCATAGCCGCAGGAGAGCCAGGCCAGTTGGTCGATCAATTTGGGAATGAGCTTAGACTTGCGCGCCTGCTTTTCCTTCCGGTACTGGTAATAGCATTCGTCCTCATCCTCGAACTGCTCCAAATTTCTGAAGTTCCGTGTCAAGGTGAGATAGACCGAGCCGTTAAAGGGAAGATGCTCTCGGATCGTGTTCCAGCGAACAACGATGCGGTTGAAGTTGAAGTCCTTCAGGCTTATGCTCGACCCTTCATCGAAGAATACATCAGACAGACGCAGGGTGTACACTTTGGCGTTGGTGAGGTTGAGATTGCGGTGAAATGCCGCTCTGCCAAAGTCGGCATCATTGAACCTGGCCCGGGAAAAATTGGCCTCCGTTGCGAAATGGGCTCGTGAGAAGTTGGCCTCTCCCTGAAACTGAGATTCAGAGAATCCGGCATCCTCCTGAAATTGAGAATCTGAGAAATTGGCCGCCTGGTTGAAGACTGTGCCGTCAAAGTCCACCAGGCCGGAAAAAGCAGCGTGATCGAAGAACACATCTCCCTTGATCACGGAGTACTCAATCTTTATTATGGAATTTATGATCTTACGCTTATTCTTGTTCCGGGGCAGGTCCAGACGGTGCAGATCCAGGTCTCCATAGATGATGACGTTCTCGTACTCAACCGATTTGCCCTCTTCGATCTTCTTATGGATCTCCTCGGCTTTGATCATCAATAGGCTATCGACCATAAACGAAGAAAGATATCGACATAAACAGATAATCCTTTTGCTGAGGACTCACCGAGGACTCTCTCCATCCCCCTTCCCCAGGAGCATCTCCTCCACCCAGTCCCAATCATGCTCATAGATATGCGCCGAGGCACTCGTGGTCGAGATCGAGCCCAGCTCTGCGCCCACTTCACCCGCAACATACTCCAGCACTCTGGCCAGGCCATAGAGATTGGCAGGATAGGCTCCAGCAAAGTCGTGGCTGCGAAAGAAGACGGCCAGATTGAGGCGCCCATCGCGCAGTTTGAAGTCGTCCACAATCATGCAGGGAACCTCATCCTTGGCTGTGTCAACGGGCGGGATCCAGGTTACAGCCGTGGCCCGGCGCGTGGCGGATGACTCTTTGAGACGACGGATGACCTGCTCGATCTGGTCCAGCGGAGGCACGCCCGGCAAGGACCAGGCACGCAGGCGTTCGCCATAGGTGTACTCGAAGCCCGGATTCACGCCGCTCAATAGCTGCCCGGCATACTCCTCCAGGCGCTCCTCATTCCAGGAATATTCTTTGGGAATCATCTCTTGATAGGGGTCTTCCACCACTACCTGCATGGAGAGCAATTCCCGGATCCTGGTGCCCCTCTCATCAGTGATCTCCTGGCCCTGCCGCCAGATGAGATTCAGGCCCCGGTGCCAGGCGTCGGAGATCGATCTCGCGCGAATAAATCTGCCCAGTTTTGCCATAATACCATTTACCTTCCCTGCAAAAGCAAAGGACTGATTGTCTAGCGCCCTTTGCTCTTTAGCTCAGCCAGAAACTGCGGCGGAAAGGCTTTGACAATGTCAATCTTTTTGACACGACGCGTAACAATGCCGTATTTCTTGGCCAGTATCTTCAGCTCCCTCATGCAATAGAGCCTGGCGACTTCCTCATCATCCATGACAAAAGCTACTCTTCTCCCGGGTACTTTAAGTTTTTCGGATTTCTCGGGCCTGCAGTCAATATCTCAGGCTCTGAGCCATGCCGGATTCAGGCTGGACTCAGGCAGGATTCAGGCTTTCAGCCAGGCCAGGTTGCACAGTTCCAGGCCCAGGCCACCGTAGCTGAATTTTATGCATATCAGTCCATTATGCACCAGTACTAATATCAATATTAATATAACTTCAAGAAGGATGAGCAGAGCTATGAGAACGATGCCGAAGCCTGGCATCCGGATAACCTCAATGACGAAATCCCACAAAGTCCTTCCCACTACCATTACGACCCTCACTCACAAAGCGCACCGGAAGGTGTTTTGCTGCAGAGTTATTAAATTATTAGAATGCGAGCGGAGCGAAAGTAATCCCGGAGGGAGGGATAGGAAACATATTTTATAAAGAGACTCTCTACATCAACACCAATGGGCGACTTCGAATGGGCAATGGTCAATGCCCTGAACTCATTCTTCGAGAAGGAAGGCATCGCAGCCATAGCCTACCGCCTCCGTCAGTCACGCTTTGCCACGCAACTGGTGGACATCCTGGTCGACTCCAAAACTCCCGAGTACTATCTGGCCATCGAGTGCAAGAGCCTGGATGCGCGCAAGACGAAATCGCTCTACTTCAAGCAGCACTTCAGCCTTGCCGCAGGCGGCCATCAGATGGAGCGGGAGACGGATTTCATCACCCGCTCCGGCAGGCAGGGCATACTGGCGGTGGAGCTGCGCCGTGGCGCGGGCAAGTCCAGAACCGCGCACCTCGTCCCCTGGGGGCAGATATTCCAGAGCTACAATGCTGGGAAGGCGGGCGTATCTATTCGGGATATCGAGGTCAACCCGCCTTTGGAGAGAAAGAAGGGGGCATACAGGATCTCCCGGCTGGATATAGTGCGCATCTCCGGATACTATGACCTGGCTCTGGAGAGCGACTCTCTGGAAAGCGACCAATCTTATGAGGAGCGGGAGAATGAAGAATTTAGTTAGGGAATTTAATGAGGGCATTCAGGCCCCCTCCTTTAGAGTTGTCTCGTTGACTCGCTGAGTTCGCGGGAGTTGCGACGCAGTCGCAACATGATGAAAGGATGTCCCTGGTTCTTCAAAACGTGACGCTTCTGGTAGAACTGGCGTTCAAAGCATTCTTCGGAAGAGTAAATCTGGATAGGAGCCTGCATATCCAAGGTTCAAAGAAATGAGTAGATACGAGAGCATCACGTCTAATGGGCTCCCTGGGGCTGGGCTCGCTCGAATGCGGACGGACGCTCGCGGTCGCGGGCGGCCAGAAGTCTTGCGGAGAAAAACTAAGCCATTGAGCCTTACAAAACCTGACTTCTCTACATCCCCGTCGATCTATATATGCCTTCCAAAAATAGCTTCTCTGGTAACCGGCTGGCGCCTAAGAGAATATAGAAGGTTTGGCCCTTCTACTTAAAATTCCATGTTTTTGAACTCTTCAATCTCTTCCTGTGTCAAGAACTCGTGCCACTTCACAGGGATAATTTTTAACACAGATCGGCCATCTCGTTCGGCTTTTTGTGTCCGTATCCAGCCATCCTTTTCTAATCGTCGAACGGATCCGTATACTTTGCCGCTTGACCACCCGAGCTCTTTAGCCAATTCATATACGCTAGATCTTGGCGTTCTATTTATCACTTCATAGAGCTTATAGTCGGTGTCAAGTCCTTCTCGGACCCTAGCGTCTCGCGCCGCCTGCATCCCGTTGCTTCCCGATTTCCCTGGGTTCATCTCCGGCCTCCTACGTATTGTTAAGCACGTACTAATAAGATGAACACACCCTCGTTGGCGGTATCAAGTATTAGTCGTATTCTACGAGTACTTCTAATCTATTTATAGCTATCTAAATTGCATAGATCCAATAAAAACGCATCATAAACTGGTTTTAAGTAGTTTTAACCTATAAGGAATATTTCTAATAGCCAAAGAAGCAATAAAATATATTCTTTCAAAGGAAATCTTATATACCAGTTTGATATGATAAATATAGCAATGCATCAATCATTAGGGGGGATGATTATAGAACGATAATGATCTCA
This sequence comes from uncultured Methanosarcinales archaeon, assembly GCA_903871465.1. Taxonomy (GTDB): domain Archaea; phylum Halobacteriota; class Methanosarcinia; order Methanotrichales; family Methanotrichaceae; genus Methanothrix. The sequence continues at coordinate 96,285 of CAIQHB010000039.1, read as the reverse complement.
CTGATATTCAGAAGCTAATACTCTACAGTCTTTGCAAGGCAACACAAGGAGGGAAAAGATCTCACGTCCCCAAACCGTACTTTATGGGCAAACCCACACTGCAAGGTCACAATGCAGATAAGGCGTTACGTGATCTCATAGCTTTGAACTACATTCTGAAGCATCCGACAGGTAGCGAAATGACCTATGCGCTTGATGAGCGAGGGCTTGAAGAGTGCAGAAAGCTCCGAGAGGACTTGAAAAAACTCTGAGATACCACAGCGTAATTTGATTCTAGCCGATGTTGGCAATTCGATAACGTGCGGTGATGGGCCTTTAGAGTCTTCCTTTCCTCTAAAGGTTCGATTAAGGTATGATGATGTTTCAGCCCATCAAATAACGTATAGGGTTTTGTGCATGGTTTGTAAGGTATTCTTCGACCGATTTCAGTAGGTATTTTCCTAATCCAGGAACTTTTTTTTCAATCCAGCGATACATCATTTTCTATGAACAAGAATGGCTGAGGCCCTCATGCTCGTGGACCTGGGTGCCAAGGGCCGGGCTCGCATGCGGACGGGCGCTCACGGGCGCGGGCGGCCAAGGGTCTTGCGGCCACAGTGTACAGCCAGGATGGCAGGGGCGAATGTGGCGAGAGTGATGGCAAGGGGGAAGAGGTTGTATTGACGAGACCTGCAAGAACATGGGTGCCGGTTCCAATCATAGTCTGCTTCTTCTGCCCCGTAAAACAGCCTTATACCCCGCTATATTCTCCCGGGCCCATCCCTATGTCTTGCAGGGCGAGAGCATCTGAACAAGTTCATTGGATTAACCTTTTATTCCAGCCCCGATCTCCTTAAACCATGAAGCTTCCGGGCACGGCGACTGAGGAGGAGAACATCTACATCGCCATGGGAAAGCTCTGCATTCAGCCGGGCCAGGTCTTTTTAGATATCGGCTGCGGCTCGGGTGCCGTCTCATTGGCAGCCTCTCGCTTCACAGACCAGATCTTTGGCCTCGACATGCGACCGGAGGCGGTGGAGATCTGCAAAGCAAGTGTTCCCAGCGGCAAATTCTTCTTGGGGAATGCTCTTGAGATTCTCTCGAACCTTCCCGAAGTAGACAGGTGCTTTGTCGGCGGCACGCGCCAGATCGATGAATTCTTGCCTCTTTTACTGAAAAAAGCTAGGCCCGGCTGCATTATTGTGGTAGACCTGGCTCGAATCGGCATCGCCTCTCGCGTAGCGATGTTGATGAAGGAGCTGGGCATATTTCAGGAACTGCTTCAGATCCATATCCTGCGGGGCTACGATCTGGCAGGAGACATTGCCCTCAAGCCCGTAAACCCCATTTTCATGGTGATTGGCAAATGTTGATCGGCATAAGCCTTGGCCCCGGCGACCCTGAGCTCATGACATTCAAGGCAGCAGCGGCCTTAAAGCGGTGCACAAAGGTCTTTGTGCCTGGAGAGATGGCAGCAGAGCTTGCCCGGCCATTTTCTAATCCTGAGATCCTGGAGTTCCCCATGATCGAAGACGAGGCGGAACTGGAAAGGATCTGGCGCCTGAACGCAGAGACCATAGCCCGTCATGCGGCCGCCGGCCCGGCCGGCTTTGCCTGCCTGGGTGACGTCAACACCTTCTCGACCTTCAGCCATCTCAAGAGGGTGATCAGGCAAAACCATCCCGGGATTGAGATTGAGTCCATTCCCGGCGTGGGAGTTGTTCCGGCTCTTGCCTCCCGCTTTGATGCCGCCCTGGAGAAGTCCTTTGAGGTCTCGGACGGCTCAGAGGTGGAATCGGTCATCAGGATAAAAGCGACAAGACCCCGGAAGTTGGCAGAAGAGCTTCGCCAGAAGGGCTACGATGAGTTCGTGCTGGGCACAAGGCTCTGCACGCCCGAAGAGAAGATCATTCGGGGAGAGATGCCGGAGAGAAGCGACTACTTCAGCGTCCTTCTGGCCAGGAGGCGGAAGTGAAGGTCTACTTTGTCGGCGCGGGACCGGGAGACCCGGATCTGATCACGGTTAAGGGCAAGAGGCTTCTAGAGGAGGCGGATCTGGTGATATTTGCCGGCTCCCTGGTCAACCCGACGCTCCTGGAAGGGCTGAAAGCGGAAAAGATGGACAGCAACGGCGCTTCTCTGGAAGCCACCTTCGCCAGGATGGTCGATTCCCTGCGTGCGGGCAAGAGAGTGGTGCGTCTGCACAGCGGCGACCCATCTCTTTACGGCGCCATACTTGAGCAGATGAAGCCGCTGGAAGAATTGGGCATCGAGGTGGAGATCGTTCCCGGAGTCTCCTCCCTCTTCGCCGCCTCAGCCGTCCTGAAGACCCAGCTCACACTGAAAGGCGTCTCGGAGTCCCTGATCGTGACAAGGCCCGCGGGAACTACACTGGAGAAGGATGAGCTTGCAGCTCTGAGCCGGCACGGCACAACTATGGCCATTTTCCTTGGCATCGACAAGATCAGAGATATAGTCGATTCCCTGGACCGATCGCCCGACACGCCCGTAGCCGTGGTCTATCATGCCTCCTGGCAGGATGAGAGAGTCTTGCTTGGAACTTTGGGCGACATCGCCGCTAAGGTGGTGGCAGCCGGAATAGACCGCAGTGCCCTTATAATCGTAGGAGATGTTGTAAAGAGAACGGGATTTCGGAGGTCTCACCTATACCGGAATCGTTAGCCGTACTCGTCTTCCCCAGAGACCGGGAGAAAGGAGAAAAGATAGTTCAGGCTTTGGAAGAGCGCTATCGCCCCACCCTTGTCCTTTACGAGGAAGAGAGGATGAAGAGGCTGCTGGAGAAGTACGAGATGGTAGTGGCGGTGATGGCGGTGGGAATTGTGGTAAGGAGCCTCTGCCGCCACCTCCATGATAAGTGGACCGATAGACCGGTAGTGGCCGTCGACTCATCTCTTTCCTGCGCGGTCCCGGTCGTGGGAGGCCATCACGGGGCCAATGATCTGGCACTCTTTCTGGCAAGCCGCCTCGGGCTATATGCCGCCATAACCACCGCCACCGACGCTTCAGGCCGGCCCTGTCTGGAGGACGTGGCAAAAAAGCTCGGTTCGGAGATTGTCAACAAGGAGTCTTCCAAGCTCATCAACCTCGCCTTCCTCAAAGAAGACGTGCCGATACTGAGGTTGAAGGGGCCGAAGATCGTCGTTGTAGATGACGATGTGGCCGTCTTGAAGGCCGGGGGCCTGGTGCTCGGCATTGGTGCCAGAAAGGGCGTAAGCTGCACAGAGGTGCTGCAAGCAATCGACGCGGCACTGAATGAGGTCGGCAAAAAGAGGAACGATATCGGCATTATGGCCACAGCCTGGCTTAAGAGAGACGAAGATGGTCTGACACAAGCCGCCCGATCCCTGGGAAAAGAGATGGTTTACCTCTCCCGAGAGGATCTTAACTCCCAGATCGCTGTCACGGTCACGCCCTCCCGGGCCCGTGACCTCGGCCTTATCGGTGTGGCCGAGCCGGCAGTTCTGGCTCTGGCGACTAAACTTATTTTTCCCAAGAAAGCTTACGGGAGGGTGACGGTTGCTATCGGAGAGTAGACGGGCGGAGGCCGGTTCGGATCACAAATTCTCCATCGTGGGAATCGGCCCGGGCGCGTCGAGCCTTCGCACGAGGGCCGCAGCAGAGGCCATAAAATCGGCAGACTTTGTGGTCGGCTACAGGCCTTATCTGGACCTGATCAGCGATCTCTTGCCCGGCAAGACGGTCTTCTCCAGCAGCATGGGAAAGGAGGTAGACAGGGTCCGGGCGGCCGTAGACCTCCTTAGCCAGGGATCGGTAGCTCTGGTGAGCAGCGGAGACCCTAATGTCTACGGCATGGCCGGGCTGGGCCTGGAGATGGCGGCGCAGCCGAAAGCGGTGGAGATTGTGCCCGGCGTCACATCCTTTACTGCCGCCGCCTGCGCCGCAGGCCTGGCCTTCCGCGAATGCGTCGCCGTGATCAGCCTCAGCGACCTTCTCACTCCGTGGCAAGAGATAGAGGGCCGCTTGCGGCTGGCGGCAGAGTTTGAGATGCCGGTCGCCCTTTACAATCCCCGCAGCAAGAGACGCGACTGGCAGCTCATACGCGCTCTGGATATCTGTGGCCAGAGGAATGTACTCGTAGCGAAAGACATTGGCCGCGATGGAGAAGAGCTCTTCTGGACCAATTCCGCCCGGCTCCTGGAGAGCGAACTTCTCCGGGAGAAGATCGACATGACCACCCTCGTCATCATCAGCGGCAGAGGCGCTTTCCAGGGAGAGGCCGCCCGCGAGGCTGGAGTAAACCTGGTGGGCATCGGCCCGGGAGACCAGGGATTCCTGACAGGGGAAGCAGAGAGCATATTGAAGAGTTCGGTGAAGATCTTCGGAGCACAACGATACCTGGACCTGATTGGAGACACAACTCCCGCCAAAAAGGTAGCCCACTCCGGCCCCTGCCCCAAGCGATCATTCGACCGCTTCGTGGAAGCCAGGGAGATTGCCGGAGCAGGCAATAAGGCATCCATTATCACGGGCGGCGACCCCAGCGTCTTTGGCTCCGGCTGGAGGATTATGGATCTGGCAGGCGGAACGGTCCCGGTTCATCTCTCTCCCGGCGTCTCCGCCTTCTCCTCTGTGGCCGCAAGAGCCGGAGCGCCGCTGGTAAACGACTTTATCCTTCTCTCCAGTCAGGATGACGGGTCGATGCTCTCCCTGCTGGCGGGAGCCGGCTTTGGCGTCGTAGTCTACAATGTAAAGGGGCATCTAATTGCATCTCTCCTGCAAGACGTCGATCCACTGCGGCCTGTTGTTCTGGCCCGAGATGTGGCGCGAGATGGAGAGGATATGATGATTCTGACCGCAGAGGACCTGCTGGCCGCAAATCCATCCGGTTTCCGCTTCACTCTTATTGTCGCCGGACCAAATTCCTGCATAAAAGAGGGCCGGATAATAACCAGACGGGGATACGAGGCCAAATACAGCTACTAAGGCTAGCTACTAAGGCGGATTGCATGATGAAAGATTACACGGATATCGGGGCCACCACGCCCGAGGCTTTGGAAATAAGCAGAAAGAGCCGGCAGCTTATCTCGGAGCTGATTGGAGACCGGAGCCTGGAGGACAGAATCACGCAGAGGTGCGTTATTGCTACGGGCGACCCCAGCGTCGCCGAGATTCTGAGATTCCAGAATGATCCCTTCCAGGCTGGCCTGCATGCCCTGGAGAAGGGAGCGCATATTTATGTAGACATAAAAATGGTGGAAGCAGGAGTCTTGAAGAAGAGCCACAACAGCCCCATTGAGGCCTTCATTGGCAAAGGCGACTCCCTGGCCACGGCCCGGGGGATCACCCGTACCTCGGCCGGAGTCATGGCTCTAGAGGGTGAGCTGACAGGGTCCATAGTAGTGATAGGAAATGCGCCTTCCGCCCTGCTAACTTTGTGCGAGCTCATGGAGTCGGGCAAAGTCCTACCAGATCTTGTCATAGGAGTTCCGGTGGGCTTCGTCAACGCCCGCGAGAGCAAGGAGAGACTTCGGAAGATCGATGTGCCGTCCGTATCCACGGCAGGCACCCGCGGCGGAACGCCAATTGCCGTCGCAGCTCTGAACGAGATCATAAACACTTATGCCAGAAATCATCACTGACCCTGTCACAGGTTTTCAGATCCCGGCCTCCTGGATCGTATCCTGTCCCGATCCTCAGGCTCTGCAAAAGATCCAGAGCGGCGGATGGGTTCTTCTCTCCAACGGCCTGCTCTTGAAGCGCGGACTGACTACGGGAACAACTGCAGCCGCGGCCTGCAAAGGAGCAGTCCTGTCCCTGGCGGGATCCGTCGATTGCCTGGAAGTAATGACCCCCGTAGGAATCAGGGTCTCCCTGCCCGTGGTCGGCAAAGAGGGCTTTTGCATCGCAGTCAAAGATGCCGGCGACCATAAGTTCGATGTCACTCACGGCCTGGAGATCGTAGCACAGGCCAGACCGTCTCTGGAGACGAAACTGGTGGCAGGACCGGGAGTAGGCAGGATCGTCGCCCGAGGATTATGTGATGAGGTGGGAAGGCCGGCCATAAGCCCATCTGCCCGGCAACAGATTATGAAAGCGATCTATGAGGGCCAGGAAGAGACTGGCCTTGATCATGCGCTGGTGGAGCTAAGCCTTCCCCGAGGCCTGGAGCTGGCCAAAGAGACCCTAAATCCCCGGCTCGGCATAATGGGCGGCATTTCCATACTGGGCTCAACTGGTTTTGTGGAACCCTGGAACGATCACTTCATCAGCGACAGGATCCAGGAGCTGAAAGGAGACAAACGGGTGGTCGTAACCACGGGCAGAACGGGCCTTAAGTTCAGCCGTATTCTCTTTCCCGATCATAAGGCTGTGCTCATGGGAAGCCAGCTCGACCGGCTGGCATTTGAGATGGATCAGGAGAGCATCCTTTGTGGCCTGCCCGCTCTCATCCTCAAGTGGGCCTGGCCCGGGGTCCTGGAGGGAACGAATTATGGCACAGTGGCGGAGATGGTGGAAAAGGAGCCGCAGCATAGGAACATCATCCTGGCCCTGGAGAGAGCCAAGAAGAAGCTGCCCCACACCCGCATCGTTCTGCTCTATAAGGACGGACGAATCTTGGGAGAGGCTCCTTGAAAACGGAAAGTCCTCACGGTGGGTCAGGGAAAAAAATGAGCGAATTTACGGGGTTAGACATGAGCGAAATGACTGACTCGATGTTCAAGCTGCGAGGATTTATCCGGCAAAAAGATAAGAGTTACTTCGTCGTACGGGTGAAAACGCAATTGGGCAATGTTAACTCTGAACAATTGGCTGCACTATCCGATATCGCCGGGAAATATGGCAGGGGCTATATGACGTTCACCACCCGATTGAATATTGACATCCCATGGGTAGTACAAGAAAATCTTGATGCCGTGAAACAGGCAGTAGAAGAGGTTGGATTAAAAGTTGGTGGGACTGGATTTACTGTGCGTCCGATTGTGGCCTGCAAAGGCACGACATGCAATAATGGTATAGTTGATACCCAAAGTCTAGGAAGATTGCTGGACGAGAGATTCTTCGGGAAGAATCTGCCTGCGAAATTTAAGATAGGCATCACTGGATGTCAAAACGACTGCGCCAAGGCCGAGATAAACGACCTCGGATTCGTGGGACGACGCTCTTCTCTGGCTAAAGGCGAGAGAGGTTATGCCGCATATTTTGGTGGCATGTTTGGCAGGGTCCATAGAGAAGGTCGACAAGCAGGTCCGCTCCTGTCCCAGGATGAGGCAATCGCCCTGACAGAAAGGGTGATCGACTACATGGAAAGGAATGCCCGTCCAAAGGAGAGGTTGGGAATGCTGATCGATCGTACGGGGTGGGATGAGTTCCTGATTGCGATCGGCTTGACGCCGGAGTCACTTTGAACCCAGAGTGACCTTTGGAGCTTCCTCGACGAATTAATCAAATATAGCATAATCAAATCCAATAGGACCAAATGCAGGCAAGATCATGATCATAGTAGGAGTAGGCACAGGTCCGAAGATGCTGACCCAGGAGGCCAGAGACGTAATCAACCAGGCCAGGCTCATTTACGGTTCAGAGAGAGCCATCGATCTGGTCAGAGATCACATCTTCCCGGGCTCTTCGGTTAAAGTTATAGAGGACTACGGGAAGCTCGCGAGTCTTCCAGAAGTGGCCGTGGTTCTGAGCACGGGCGACCCCATGCTCTCCGGTCTGGGATATCTGAAGGGCAGGGTAATCCCGGGGATCTCCAGCATGCAGGTTGCCTGCGCCCGCCTGAAGGTCAGTTTGCTCAAAGTAGTTCCCATCACGGTTCACGGCCGGAGTCTGGACATGACTGCCATAGCCTTTGAACTTCGTCGCGAAAGATGCGTCTTTTTGCTTACGGATGACAGCACTGATCTTGAAGGCCTCTGTCGCTATCTGGAATCTCAGGGCCTACAGCGAGCCGTAGTCTCTCTCACAGACCTGGGCTACCCGGAAGAGAAGATCGCAAGAGGGAGCACGGCCTCGCCGCCGCAGGCTCCCGGTCTGTCCTGCGTTCTCATTGGCGAATTTTGAGGAATCTCATGCCTCAATTCACCCGGGCTCCATTGCCTAAATAAGTGGAGGCCGGGCGAGGAACGGATCGAGGTATGGCTCAAGGATTGCAGCTCTTGCAGGGAAGATAGCCCTGCCTCTTCGCATCCTCCGGACTCGTGAAATCAATCCTGTTCTCCGGCTTTATCTTCGCGACGTAGCGGCAATCCAATCGATGATACTTTTTGGAAGTACTGCTGCCCACCAGTGCTTCTGACGTATCCGCAGACAAAGACACAGCCAATGGCTTGCCGCCAGATGTATCATTCTCCACCTCAGCCGTCTCGACTGGCAAACTCCTATTCCCGTTCTCTTTCCCCTTGGAAGAGGCCAAAGTCCCAACGGAACCATCTTTTTTTGCGGCCTCATTTTTTGCCGTGTTTCCGGCACTATTCGAGACGCTTTTCTCTGCAACCACGTCTTTCGAGGTCTCAATTCCCCTAGTCTCTAGCGTCTTGGCTCTTTCTTCTCTCGCTGCCTCTTCCCGGGCATTCTGTCGAGCGAATTCTGCATCCATAGAGAGGGATTCCTGTCTGGATTCAGAATCTTGCAAGGACTTTGCCAGGCTGCATTTTCGACTCTCGCAGGCCAGAGTGCCACCGGGACCTGACGCCTCTACAGTGCAGTTGTAGTTTCCAGGTTGGATCCTCATATTCTTGGAGATATCAAAGCTGTAGTCCAGATTGGGCTCAAGTTGCATCAGCAAGTACTTTGTACGCATCAATGGAGCTCGTCCATCACCGACAAGAGTGGCGTTGAGCAGGAGATAAGGAAGTGAACCGTTGCCCATGAGCAAGACTTTTCCCCGCGCGCAAAAGAGATCGCTCTTCACATCAGCCACGAAATCCATCTGCAGATGGGTGAATGGTCCCCCTACCTGCCGATCTTCAGCTCCAAAAGAAGGTATTTGAGAGAGTTGCGGCCCTTTATCTATGCAGCCAATCATAAGGAACGATGTCAATATAAGAGGAAATAGAATTAGAGATATACCACACTTACTAAAAAATTTAATACCCAATTGATCAACCCCTTTATTTCCAGTGGAGATCTGCGAACACCAAGATCTGAGCCCCTATTAAGGAGATCAGAGAGGCTCAGCCCTGCATGGATCGAAACACTCGCAGTAAACCCTCAATGCAGTCTAATTGCTTCTTCAGCCTATCCAGATCCTGTTCCACTTCCAGGCACCTTGTGAGCTCTCCCAGGCGGCGCAGCAAAGACGCACGCAGGTTCGCCTTCGCCCTCATAAATTCAACATCTTCCCGGGTTTCAATGACCGCCTCTTTTGTTACGGGTCTCTCCGACAAGCCTTCACCAGCCCCTTTCTCTGATAAAGGTGCCCACTCGGGATTTGATTTGTCACCTTGAGCCGCAGAGCCTGAAATCTCCGCATTGCCCAGAGACGATAGCTGCTTATCGGGAAAGGAGCAAACCGGGCAGACGACCTCCCCCTGGCAACGGAAGAGGGGCGCACCACAGTCATGATGCGTAGCCAGCATAGTGCAACCCTTCTCCAGAAGCTTTGTTATTTTGCCGAGAACTTCATCCTCATCCATTGTCCCATCACTCTCATCCACATACGTTTAAATACAACGATATAGCATCTTCGTACAACTGATTAAGACGGATACCGTCATTAACCTTTTTCCCATAGATATGGGTGGTGATTCTACGACAGCTGAAAATGTCCTTAAGCAATGCGTTGAGGTATTAGAACGTATTATGAGTGATGACGCCGTCCCGAGGAATATCAGGCGCTCTGCTGAGAGCGTAAAGACCATCCTCGCGGACGAGAAGGCAAGCGACGCAATCAAGGCTGCATCCGCTATCTCAATACTTGACGAGATAAGCAACGACCCCAATATTCCCCTTCATACCAGAACTCTGATCTGGAATGTTGCCAGCCAGCTGGAGACCATACCTGTAGCTTAAACTTCTCTCCCGAATACAATTGAACAAGCGTCTATTATTGGCTGAAGATACGAAAAAGAACAAAAAATGACCCTTTTGCGTCAAAGACGCTCCTAAACATGAGGATGCTGGGATAAGGGTGACCGTGTGATTTCCACTGGAACCTCTGTCTCTTCACCCATCAGCCCATGATATAGACTGCAATTATAGTGCATTTTCGGCTCTTAGCTATTTAATATGGATGAATTAGTAGGATGCACTCTTGTCTCAATGATTTGCTGTCATCAGGCAACCTGGAGCGATTACGATCTTATCGCGATTTGATGAAGCTTGATATGAGAAGAGACATAAGACACGAGCATTCGAAAATATTCTGAAAAGCAATTGAATTAGAGAAGAGAAATTAAAAGAGATTGCGAAATAAGAAACTGCAAACGAAAAAGCAAAATATTATTCCGTAAAGTTTATTTATACACCATTTCCTAGTTATCAATGAAATGAAGAAAAGAAGATTGCCCGATGCTATTTCCAAAAAAATTTAGGTCACTCGCGCGATGAGTCGTCATTTGCTTGCTTTCAAAAACACGAAAAAACAAACGGATTTAAGGCGTAACAGCCACATTTAGTCGGAAAAATTACTCTTTTTATACCCAATAACAGTGATAGTACTCGTTAGTTTTCTTGTAATAAAACTTAAATACAAGTAAATTCATAGCTACAACTGACTGATTTTATTTTACTATCTATCAAGAGAACCAACATTGATTTTATTTGATTTCCACTGGAAACCATGGGGTGGGAGGGCAGAGTTCCAATGGAAGCCAAGGGGAGTTTACCATAACTCTTAATATCCCCCAGAACGATATGAATTTGGTTTGAGGGGAATTATCTTGGTATCTATATACAAAGGGTTATTTGCCGATTTATTAGCGCAGGAAGGCATTTTTCAATCTAGAGATGTCCTGCGCCCAACATATACACCAAGTGAGCTGCCTCATCGAGAAGAGCAGATCAATAACTTGGCATCAATTTTAGTTCCTGCATTAAGAGGTGAAACCCCCTCCAATGTTCTCATCTATGGAAAGACCGGTACTGGAAAGACCGCCGTAGCCAAGTACGTAGGAAAAGAACTGGAGGAAGCAGGCTTTGGCGACATGAAATGCGCTGTGATCTACATCAACTGCGAAGTTGTGGATACCCAGTACAGGATTCTGGCACATCTGGCCAGACACTTCGACAAAGAGATCCCTATGACCGGCTGGCCTACAGATCAGGTCTATGCAGAGTTCAGGAATGCTCTGGATGAAGAGAAGCAGGTCGTAGTGATAATGCTGGACGAAGTGGACAAGCTGGTACGAAAGGGAGATGACGTTCTCTACAATCTCTCGCGGGTAAATTCCGACCTCCTTCGTTCGAGGGTCAGCATTATTGGTATCTCAAATGACCTCAAATTCACAGAGTTTCTGGATCCAAGAGTCAGAAGCTCTCTAGGCGAGGATGAGATCATCTTTCCACCATACGATGCCGAGCAGATTAGGGACATCCTGGAACAGAGGGCAAATGTGGCCTTCTGTCCTGGTGTTCTTCAGGAGAGCGTCATACCATTATGTGCAGCATTTGCAGCACAAGAACATGGTGATGCCCGTCGAGCCCTTGATCTCTTGCGCATATCCGGAGAGCTGGCAGAAAGAGCACACTCCGTTTTCGTAGGCGAGGAGCATGTGCGCCAGGCCAGAGAAAAAATAGAGCAGGATCGAGTAGAAGAAGTGATCAAAACTCTGCCCACTCAGTCCAAACTGGTACTCTACAGCATTGTTCTCTTAGAGGAACAGGGCACAAGAAACATCACCACCAGCGCTGTCTACAACATGTACAAACAGCTATGTCCCTTGGTTGAGACAGACTATCTGACCCATCGCAGAATAACGGATCTCATTGCCGAACTGGATATGCTGGGTATCCTGCATACTATCGTGGTCAGCAAGGGCCGGTACGGTAGGACCAAAGAGATCACATTGAGTGTCTATTCCGGTAAACTCAAGGCCACTCTGCAACAAGATTACCGGCTAAAGGTCCTGGCCAACGTCAATGTACCTCAGCAAGCTCGTCTGAGCCTTTGATCTCCTGCGGCAATTATTTCAGAGGAGCGTCCTGACTCCTCTGATTCTTCAACGAGATCGCTCTTAGCAATGTGGAACTTCTCTTGCCTCCATCACACGAGCCTGGGCTAAAATCCAAGGCCCAGAAAATGTAGCAAGATGACCAGGAAAGCGCCCAGGATCCCGCCGATGCCGCAGATCAATATTACCAGCCAGCTGTAACCGATGTCCAGGCCAGCAACATGGTTGGCAAGAAAAAGAATCACTAGCCCCACAACTGCATTTATGATGAAGTTCTTGATGGATCTCAGGATCAAGAATGCACCGAAGATTATGACAATGATTAATAACACGAATCCAGCTTCAATCATATCGACAGACTAGGGAGTACAAACTATTAAAAAGTCTCCTTTTTCCGGCATCATACCTTGAAATGCTCCATCTCGCTGGCCAATCGGTGCAGCTCTTTTATGTCCAGAGACAGTGGATCTATGTGCACCAGCATTATGGCATTCTTCAGGGCAATTTCATCTCTCTGGGATTGAACGAACCGGAGTACGGTCTCGTAATTGCTCTGAGTAATGAGATACCCCATGCCTTCCAGGAGGATAAGAGGATAGTTCGCTCTGTTAAGGAAATCGGATATCACGCTGCTCAGGCGGGGGAAGTTCGTTGGGTCCACGGTTCTGTATCCCGGCTCGCTCTTTTGCGTCAGCCATATAACGGTATCTTCCGGCACATTATACCTCTCATACAGAGTCTCGGGATTGTAACGGCTCAGGCAGAGGCCTTCCATGCCATGCATCACCAGCTCGCTGAAGATCTCCAGGATTTTTTGCGGCTTTTCTTCCTCAATGATGTAAGTTGTTCCCGGGATGAGAGATATCTCATAGGGACTCCGCCCGTAGCTCTTCATGAGACCTGGCAGGGCATTGATATGGTCAAAGGCGGGTTCGTGCGCTTTGATGATTCTGGCTAGCCTTCTCAGAGCCGTGAAGAAGCCACGTCTTGTCAGCACCAAATCGTACCTGACATTCAGAGGCGGCAAGGAAAGCAAAGCATCCTGCATATCCGGCTCACAGACCACACTGGAGTCATCGCATGTCTTCCCGTCCCTGGCCGTGCTCTCAAATAACTCGCCTGATGCTATTGCTTCGTTGGCAGCTGTTACCACCTCTTTTCTCACTCCTTCGCTCAGACTAGAGAGCATAGATTCCGAGAAGAGACGGAATAGATACATAGAAAGTGAGCCCAGAGAGAAGAGCAGCTCCTTGACCTCGTTGACGCTGGATGTCATGGGCATGTGAACAAACTCCGGCTTCTCCGCCAGTATCAGATGTGTCTTATGGCCAAGTAGCTCCATCTGGTAGACGAAGTCCAGCATATCTCTCTCCGGTACCAGGTCCTCATTCTCTTTCACCAGCTGCTCAATGCTGTCAATGAGCACAATGCTGTTTTTGCTGGATTCGACAAATGCTTTTATGGTCATGAAAAGGAGCGGCAAATTTCGCGGGGAGATGTAGCGATCGCTTCCCTTCTCATCGCTCAGCTTGATGATGGGCGTCTCCTTGAAGCCCCAGCGAAGCCTCACATCTTCAGGAGCATAATGGGTTATGCATAGCCCCTCTATACCATGGGTGATCTGATCTGTAAAGACCTCATAGGCAATCTCAGGCACTACGTAGAGCTTTCCCGTCTTCAAATCATACGTTGGGAGCGTTGCTTTCGTTTCTTCCTTTACCGGCTTTACGGGCACCTGATCTTCTACTATCATCCTTGCAGCGGAAGACCCTACGGAGCCCGTGAGCGTCTTCTCGAACTGATCCCACAGCTCAAGGAGCTGCTTCGTCTCAATCTTCTCCCGGCTGGTGCCAAGATGTTCCAAGTAATCATTGACCTGGGTCTTTGCAGTCTCCTCGCCTATGTAGCGCGCCAGAGTTGCCTCCAGCTCTTCAACTGTTCCCTGACGTATTACCCGTCGTTCATTATCCGGTGGCAGGGCCTCTTCATGGCAGTTATCTACGAAGCATTTGGCGATGGCCAATTCTTTTGTACTGGCCGTCGTCTGGAGCGATATGAGAACGTACAGGCTGCAATTGAAAAGAAGTGTCCAGAAGACGGAGTTGCTCCATTTGTCCAGGTCAAGGCCCAAGAGATCCGTGGGCTTGAGGAAGGCAATGCCGAAGGGTCCATCACTGACCAAATTTGCCAGTACACCGCTCTTTCCGGCAACTGTAGGAATGAGGGCGGTGTAGGTCCACAGCAAGAAGCCGGATACCAGCCCGGCCATGGCTCCTTGACGGTTGCCTCTCTTCCAGTACAGGCCTCCCAGGGCGGCAGGTGCCAGCTGACTGGCCGCCAGGAAAGAGACGATGCCAATATCTGCCAGTATCTGGTAATTTACAGCGCGCGAGTAGAGATACCCCAGGAGCACCACCAGAAGTATGTTTAATCTCCTAGTGTTGAGGAGAGTATCGGCAAGATTTTTTTGCTTTTTTATATGTCTCAAGATGTACGGCAACTCCAGGTCGTTGAGAAGCATAGTGCCCACAGCTACGGATTCAACCAGGATCATGGCGGTGGCGGCCGAGGTCCCTCCTATGAAGACGAAGAGCGAAAGTAAATCCTGATTATGAGTGTAAGGTATAGTTATTATGAAGGCATCCTTCAGGCCTCCTGTATTGAGGAGCAATCCTCCCCAGGCAATGGCCGGAACGAATAGGTTGATCAATAGGAGATAGAGAGGAAAGAGCCACATTGCCTTCTTGAGGTGCTTCTCCTCGCAGTTTTCCACTACCATGACATGGAACTGTCTGGGCAAGAATAGAATTGCGAAGAAGGATATCAGAGTCAGGGAGAACCAGAGGGGATACTTGACATCAATGAGATCGGCATACGCCGGATTGTTCTTGGCCTGGTCGACCATCTGGCTCAATATATTTCCATAGCCTCCAAAGATGCCGTAGGCGACGAAAAGCCCCGCCAGGAGAAATGCCACTAATTTGACCAGGGATTCAAAAGCTACAACGGCGATCAGTCCCTCATGATGCTCCATGGGGTCGAGATGACGTGCGCCGAAAATAACCGCGAAGGCTCCCAGGAGAAGAGCCACCACGAGCTCACTTTCCACCGGGAAGTCCAGCAATATGTGAGGACCGCTCAGGATCTCCAGTGATGTAGAGATGGCTATGAGCTGCAGGGCTACATAGGGTGTCACCATTATAAGGCTCAGTACGGCTACCACGGCACCTATGGCATAGCTTCGACCGTAGCGGAAGCTTAGAAAGTCGCTGATGGATGTGAGCCTGTGCTCTTTTGAGACGGAAATCATTTTTCTGATGACTATCCAGCCCAAAGTCATGGCTAAGACGGGTCCCAGGTAAATGGGCAAGAATTCCAGGCCGGTGGAAGCCGCTCTTCCTATCGAGCCGTAAAAGGTCCAGGCTGAGACATAGACGCATAGAGAAAGGGCATAAACATAGGGGTTGGCAACGATGCTTTTGCCTAAGTGTTTCCGGTGGTCGGCATATCTGGCTATGGCAAAGAGCAGCAGCAAATAAAGGACCATGGCGGCCAGAGCAATATTGGGTCCTATCATTCGTAAATCCCCCGGTCGAATAGATAGAGCATGATTATGATCGCGAGCCATACTGCTGTTATGTATATCAATATCAGAGGTATGCCCATCACGGCGTAGCCGTAGCTCAGAGTGAGCATGGGCCAGTTGAGGAGCAGCCATCCTAAGACGAAGAGAAAAGCCCAGAACTCTTTCTGGCCGAGGAGATCGTGGTAGGAGTGCGGCATAGCTATAAACCCGGGTAAATTACTATTCCTTTAACGGATATATCTACTGCACGCTTTCCTGAATGGTGAGAGGTGCCGCACATCTTCAGGATCTCGATGGACCTCATTCTTGTTAAATTTATTTCAACATTATGCAGCAATATTATTCCGTCTGCAACTTGTGCTATTGGTATCGGGTACGGAGCTCCGGGCAATGCATCCTCTGCAACCAATGCTACCAATCCCTTTTTCTTGATCAGGTGCGATAGCTTGATTAGGAAATGCCAGTATTCGTCCTTTAGCACATCTTCCAGGACGGATAGATTTTCCATGACGATTCGAGCAGGTTTGACCAAATCGATCTGCATCTCGACGGCTTCCAAAATTTCGTTTGATCTTCCTGCCTTTTCTATTATGCCTTCCAGCTCTACGTAGTAGATCTCCTTCTCGAAATAGGTTCTCTTCACAAATTCGTAACTGGAGGCAAAATTGAACAGCAGATCAGGCGGTCCGCCGAAAGTTAGGAGGTAGAGCCCGTGCTCGCCTCGATCTGCGCCTTTGCAGAGAAACTGGGTGCAAAATGTAGTCTTACCTGCCCCCGCGTCGCCTGCCACAAGAATGAGGGACGGTATGGGAAGCCCACCCTCAATCATATCGTCCAAACCTGGAATTCCTGTAGGCATCCTCTCTATAAAATTCAAATCCATTCACCTCGTTTTCCCAGGCATTCGAGGCCCGTTCTCTTACGGATCTTGATTCCATCTTCTATCGGTACCTGAGATTGCATGGTTAATACGCCGGGTAATTATGTGGTGGGGCGTCTATGAACGGCTCAAGACATGTCTAGAAATTATTAGTACCTTATCTTATTTGTCTTTATTCTTCAAGTTGTTTTTTTGTTTATCAGACGGCTTTTATATCAGGAATTCATTCTCGCTAGCGTGAGATGACTTGATCCTTAGAACTCATTATTCAGGCGATATTTCTGCGGAAATGGACGGAAAAGAGGTTACTCTGGCAGGCTTCGCCCACGAGTCTCGCGACTTAGGAGGCATAGCCTTCCTGGTGCTGCGAGATAGAACCGGCCTGGCTCAGATAACGTTAGTCAAGAAGCTGCTAGGAAAAGAATTGTTTAAGAGCGCGCGCACCATAAGCCGGGAGAGCGTAGTAGTGGTTCGGGGAAATGTGAAGGCAGAGCCGAAAGCGCCCCGTGGATACGAGATCCTTCCCACGGAGATCAAAGTGCTAAGCGTCGCACAGGTGCCCTTGCCCTTGGACCCCACAGAGAAGGTGGCCTGTGAGCTGGACACTCGCCTGGACGCCAGGTTCATGGATATTAGGAGGCCATGTGTTCTGGCTGCCTTCGAGATTGAGAGTGCAGTGCTTCGTTGCCTCAGAGACTATTTTTACGAGAAAGGGATTACTGAGGTCTTCACCCCCAAGATAGTGGCTGCGGCTACCGAGGGTGGAACTGATCTCTTCCCCATCAGCTACTTTGAGAAGGAGGCCTTTCTAAACCAGAGCCCACAGCTCTACAAGCAGATGCTTATGAGTGCGGGCATGGACAAAGTCTTCGAGATTGGGCCCATATTTCGGGCGGAGGAGCACGACACGCGCCGCCACCTGAATGAAGCCATCTCCATCGACCTTGAGGTCAGCTTTGCCGACGACAAAGATGTCATGGAGATACTGGAAGGGGCAGTGGTCGGGGCCTATGAGTATGTAGCTCTTAATTGCCGCTACCAGTTGGGTGTCTTGGGCCTGGACTTACAGGTTCCGAAGCTTCCCTTCAAGAGGATCACTTACACCGAGGCGCTGGAAATGGCCGGAGAGAAGGGGGGAGTGAAGATGCAGTGGGGAGATGATCTGGACACAGAGACGGAGAGGTTCCTGGGCGAGACCATCGGCGAACATTACTTCCTCACGGACTGGCCGTCTTCCATAAAGCCCTACTACACCTTGCCCTACGAGGATAAGCCCGAGGTCTGCCGGGGATTTGACCTCATGCATCCGCGCATGGAGCTGGCCAGCGGGGCCCAGAGGGTACACGACTACAACCAGTTAGTAGAGCGCATAATAGGGAAAGGGCTGGACCCGGATGGCTTCGAGTTCTACCTTATGGCCTTCCGCTACGGCATGCCGCCTCATGCCGGCTGGGGGCTGGGACTCTCCCGGCTGGTCATGACCATGCTCAAATTGGAGAACATTCGGGATGCTGTGATCTTCCCAAGGGACCGAAAGCGCCTGGTGCCTTGAAGCCGGGGCCAGGGAGACTATTTTGGTCTCGTTTTTCCTTTTTTCATTGATCTTTGATCAACCTTAAAAGCTTGCGAAAAATAGTATGACGTTTCTTGCGAAAAATGCTATGGGGCTGCCAAAGAGCAGCCAACGATTTCGGCAGGCCGGAGGAGCATGCGGGCCTGCGCGAGAACCTTTCCTGATAATAGTATCGCTTTAGACCTCGTCCAACTTATCGATGCCTGTCTTCTTTACCTTCGGCTTCCAGATCTTGTCAGGCATCCATGCAGGTGCTCCGGCCGGCTTGTCCACCTGTACTCTCTCTCCTACGAACACATGCACCTTCTTGGTACCGCGTTCGCGCAGCTTGATATCGGTATACCCGCGGTTGGCGGCCTTAAGTGCAGCTTGCCGGGGTGATTTTCCTGTGAATACTCCAATCTCATTTCCCTGGGCATCCCTCAGGGCGAAATTTCTCATCTCAGCCATATTATTTCCCTCCTTCGTGGATATAATATGCGTCTCTGATTCGGTATATTAATTTAATCCAGATGTACCGCCTAAAAAGCCCCTGCGGAGGACGGCCTGTTCAGCAGATGTATTTGCAATAGCAGTGAAAATCAGCTGCTATACAGAAAGTCTTTGAAAAAATAAATGACAAACGCCTCCCTGTGAGACATATTACTTCCCCAACAGGTGGTTTTGCAGTGATAGCGAACCCGCGCTCGCATGGGCGGGCTCGTCGCCAGACTTCCGAGCACATAGGCCCGCCGTCCCGCAGAAGAGATCGATGACTAATGGGGGCCTTGGATTTCCGGTACCTTCGTTCCTAAACTTGCCTTCCTTGCGTCGGTATTACCAAAAAGTTGTAATAGTTTTCTATTACCATCATCTTTCTCATTCGATCTATATAACCTCAGAACCTAAAGCACATCGATTATAATATAGTTGCTCGGAATCTCGGCTATAGTGAGGATAGTTATGTATCTACCGGGTTTTGTTGCGTTGAACCATCTATACTTGTAACCAGGCGTAGCAAAGCCATAGCTGAAGTATTTCGCAGTTTCGTCTGGATAGAGATCACAGAACATCATAGTTCCCGCAACAGGGACGTACATCAGCTCTTGCACCCAGTCGCCTACGGGACAGGTTGCATACCATGACCATCCTGCAGATGAGGCCATCCAGAGAACTGGTGATTTTGCCGGGAATATTTGATAGAATGATGTCCAGGGCATGAATGTTTCGTTATAATATACCGCACTCGGAGGAGATGCCTGGATATTGTAAGATAGCAGCACTTTCTGCTGACTGTCTGGCGGAGCCCGAGTCGAATAGGTTGCAGTTACTGCACCAGTGCTTGACGGCGCTCTCGGATAGGCTGCGATAACACCCGTAGGCGCGGTTATTGTCTGGGTTACTGTTGTCTGCACGGCTGGAAGGGATGCCGGTAGCGATGAGTACGCGCTGGATGTCGTCGGTTGCACAGCTGCGGTCGTGGTTTTCTCTGGATAAGCTCCATGTGCATCCGATTGTCCTTCCCCGACGGAGACGATACTAATCAACGCAATTCCTAGGCATAAGACCAACAATGCCTCGGGCATGTTCAACTTCATTTTGCAGACCCTCCTAATCAAGTAATTCTGGTTTCATGTAGTTTGTTATATGCCTCAAAGCTGTATTTCAATTATTTGTTGCCAGTTTATAGCAAGATTTTGATGATCTCAACGGGACCAATTGCGCTTGGGACAAAGCTTTGGCCATGAAGCCCGAGATCCAACCAAGCCGTTTGAAAGAGCATCTCTCATACTTTTTATAAGCAAGAAGGCCATATTTAGGCGAAGACAAGAATCATGTGAACAATAAAAAGAAGTGATCGTCATGAAGAGAGAAGAATTCCTGATGCAGATTGAAGGCTGTATCCTACCTGAGATGTTTGATCAGCATCTCCTTGATCATGCGGCAGAGATGTTCGGAAAATGGGGAAAAAGTACGCACATGAACGAGAAGGAGCACCTCTTCGAGAGCTTTGGCCTGGCCTCCAAACCAGACGACCGCAATGATATGAAGATGCAGAAGATAGCCCTGCGCTTTGTCTGCACAAGGATGATGGAAGCCAATCTCAGCCGGAAGGACGCCGCCGATCTCATCCGGAATCTAAACAAGATCAAAGACCCGGGATACGAATGGCTGGAATAAATAAGATGGAATGGTAGGACGCGATCGCGGGCTCGAGTCCGCGATGCATCTCACTATTTGAGTTTCTTCATCAGCCAGCCCATATTCTGGCCCAGAACCCTCATGGTCTGCATCCCTTCCGGATCTCGTTCCACATCCTTCTCCGCGAGCCCCATGCCAATATTCCAGTAGCTTGAGCCTGGAATTACCATCTGGTTGATCAGGAAGAAGTGGTTTATGGAGTCGAAGACGTGAATCGCTCCCGCCCTCCGCACAGCCACCACAGCCGCGCCCACCTTGCGCTTGAACATATCCCCGTTGGCTTTGCCCACAAATCCCGACCTGTCGATGAGAGCCTTAAGCTCCGGAGTTAGGTCGCTGAAGTAGGTGGGCGATCCCAGGATAATTCCATCCGCTTTGGCCATCTTCTCGATGCATTCGTTTATGATGTCTTTATCCAGGGCGCACTTGCCGTCCTTCTTCTCATGGCACTTGAAGCAAGCGATGCAGCCCGATATAGGTCCCTTCAGATGAACCAATTCTGTCTCTATGCCCTGGCCTTCCAGTTCCGAAAGAGCAACGCGGAGCAGGGCGGCGGTATTTCCATCCTTTCGGGGACTGCCATTGAATGCAACAACTTTCATGCTTATTTCACCCTCTAATTCGTTTCAGATCTCAATCAGCTTATATTCTTTATTTCCGAGGCCGATCTCTGCCCCGTAATCCAACTGGATGTTTCCGATTGTATTCTCCCAGACTCCTAAGAACTTGTCCTTTCCAGGCTTATGGTTTCTTTTCAGAAGGGAGTTTGAGAGGCCCATCTGCCGGTTCACCAGATCATAGCTCGCCTGATCAATGGCCACCGGGTCGCGAGAGGCCAGGATGCCGATGTCCGGAACGAGTGGAGCATCGCTCCAGGGTACGCAGTCGCAGTCCGGGGTGATGTTGAGCAGGAAATTGAAGAAGCCCGTCCGGTTCTCTTTTCCGGCCACGGCTCCCAGCGCATACTCTGTTATCCTCTCCATGAAGGGCGGCACCTCCACAAACCAGTCGAAGTCCAGGGCGTGCGATGGGCAGACGCGCAGGCACTTGCCGCAGCCTGTGCATCGATCGTAATCCACTGCAGTGATTCTCTTTTCCACTGTGATGGCCTGATTCGGACAGTTCTCCTGGCAGGCCTGGCAGCCGAGGCATAGCTCGGCATTGAAGACGGGCTTGGCAGAGTGCTGCTCCGCCTTTCCCCGGGCCGTAGCGCAACCCATGCCCAGATTCTTTATGGCGCCTCCAAAGCCTGCCGGCAGGTGAGCCTTGAAGTGCGAGACAACAATCAAACTGTCAGCACTGGCCACCTCTCCCGCGATCGAAACCCTTTGAAAATGCTTTTTATCTATCTGAACTTCCCGGAAGTTATCGCTTTTCAGCCCGTCGGCAATGATAACCGGCGCGCCGGCAACGGCGCGGCCAAAACCGTGCTCTGCGGCTGTCTCCAGGTGATCGACTGCATTGGCGCGGCTTCCCCCGTAAAGTGTATTGGTGTCGGTGAGGAAGGGCAAGGCTCCCTGTGCCCTTACCTTATCTGCTATCGGCCGGACGAAAACGGGATTTACATAAGAGTCGTTTCCCCTCTCACCGAAGTGGATCTTTATTGCCGTCAAGTCCCCTTTATGCACTACCTCACGGAGGCCTGCGGCGTCGAATAGCCTTTGGATCTTGTTCTGCTTGTTCTCCTGGTAGCTTCTCGCCCTGATGCCGGCAAAATACACTATGCTCTGCAATTTTGGCCACCTCCATAAATGGAAGTGTAATCTGCTTCTGGAACTAAAGAAGCTGATGCTCATTCTTCATATTCTTCTCGATATTGAAAAATGGCGAAAGGATATATGCCAATGACGACTAAGATTCTTCTTAGAGATGATAGCCATTGACCGCTAAAAACTACGAGGCCTGGGGGGTATTGGAGTCCGACTACCCGAGGAAAGGGGCTGTGGAGGAGCAGCTCAAGTTCCTTTTGCGCTATGCGATCCTTGCCCCATCGGGTCCCAATACCCAGCCCTGGAAGTTTGCCATTAATGGAAGTGTCATTTCCGTCTTCGCCGATCTGGAGCGGAGCCTTCCTCATGTCGATCCTGATAACCGCACCCTCTTCATGAGTGTAGGCTGCGCTATCGCTAACCTCGTCGCGGCCGGGAAGCATTTCGGTTTTTCTACAAGCTCAAACTATTTTCCCAGGGGTTCGGAGAACAATCTGGCAGCTGAGGTGAAGTTCGAGCCGGGCGGAAGTAGCATGTCTGGAGGAGATCTATTTCCTGAGATTACCAAGCGCCACACCACAAAGGACAGATACGAGAACCAGATGATTGAAATCAGTATTTTAGATGATATCAAGAAGTGCATAGATCGCCCAGGTTTCGTTCTCAGCTACCTTTGCGATAAGGATTCAAAGTCCATGATGGCGGATCTGGTCTCCCGCGCCCATCAGATTCAATTGGCCAAAAAGGAGTTCCGCCAAAACCTTGGTGAATGGCTGCGCAACAACTGGACCGGAGAGCCGGACGGCATGCCCCTTTACACATTCGGCGTGCCGGACGCAGTT
Organism: uncultured Methanosarcinales archaeon; assembly: GCA_903871465.1. Classification (GTDB taxonomy): domain Archaea; phylum Halobacteriota; class Methanosarcinia; order Methanotrichales; family Methanotrichaceae; genus Methanothrix. Next base: position 73,440 of record CAIQHB010000039.1, on the reverse strand, counting down.
TCGCTGGGGTTTCCCGTTGCCTTCAAGGAGTTTGATCTGAGCCGGGCCGTCATCTACAGGGATTCTGGCCTGATCCACGGCTGTTCTTGCCTGGGTGTCCTTACAACCGATCAGGATGACAGACCTGCCTGGACCTTATGCGGCACCCTCCTGGAAAATTTGCTTCTCAAGGCCACGAGCTATGGCGTGAGTGCCTCTTTCTTCAGCCAGCCCATAGGCCTGCCGGAGCTGAGGACGGAATTGGAGTCATCGATAGGACGCGGTCACCCTCAGCTCATCTTCAGCCTGGGAAGGGCGTTGCCCATGCGCTCCACGCCCCGCCGGCCTTTAGAAGATGTAATTCTGGAATCGTCTTCTTAGACGGATCTCTTTGAGCTGACGTCAGGTCGCTCCAGTGCCGATCTAAGCTCTTCGATCTGCACCGGCTTGGAGATATATCCGTCCATGCCGGCCTTAAAACATTTCTCTCGATCACCCTCCAGGGCGTAAGCAGTCATGGCCAGGATTCTGGGCCTCTTTTCCAAGATCATCTCCGAAATGGCTCTGGTCGCTTCCAAACCGTCCATCTCCGGCATCTGCACGTCCATGAGAATCACATCGTAATGCTTGCGTTGCAGTGCCTGCACGGCTTCCCGTCCATTGGAGACCACATCTGCCTTGTAGCCCAGCTTCTTCAACATGAGAAGAGCAACTTTCTGGTTGACCTGGTTGTCTTCTGCCAGCAGTATGGTCATATCTGGATGATCGGCCTCGGGGCAAGAGATCCTCTTCATCCTATGATTTTTTGGTATGAGCGCTTCATGCAGGGCAAGGCGGAGGCTATTTTGCGTGACGGGCTTGGTAAGAGTCCTCCCGCCTATCCGCTGTCGGCCCGATCCTACAAGAGTAATTGTAGGCAGTCTTTTCTGCATCTCCTCCGCGAGCTCTTCGGCACCAGGAACCTCTACATCCAGAATTGCAGCATCAAAACGGCCTTGATCCAGCTCTCGTGCTTCAAGAGCAGAGATTAGAGGATGGACGTGCATTCCCAAGGAGCGGGCAATGGTGACGAGTTCCCTCAGGCAATACTCGCTGTTCACCAAGGCCATTATCTTCTTTCCTGCCAGATAGAGGTCAGGAGCGTCTCCAGAAAACGGTTCTGTCTTTATTTTAAAGTGGAAGGTAGAGCCCGATCCTTGCTCGCTCTCCGCCCAGATCTTGCCTCCCATCAGCTCTACAAGCCTTCGGCTTATGGCGAGGCCCAGGCCCGTGCCGCCGTATTTTCTGGTGGTGGATGCGTCAACCTGGCTGAAGGACAGGAAGAGTTTATCCCTATCCTTTGGAGAGATGCCTATCCCTGTATCGGATATGGCAAAGTGGATCTGGCCCGGCTCGTCTGCCAATTGCACATGAATCGCTACATGGCCTCTTTCTGTAAATTTAACGGCATTGCTGAGAAGGTTGGCCAGTACCTGGCGCAGCCGGGAAGAATCACCGAGAATGGTTCGAGGAACACTTTCGTCGACTACATAGGTCAGATCGAGCCCTTTTTGCTTGGCCTCTGTAGCTACCATATCCTTTGAGGATTCGATGCATTCTCGCAAGGTGAAGGGCTGATGCTCCAGCTTCATCTTGCCTTCATCGATCTTTGAGAAATCCAGGATGTCGTTGATAATGGCGAGCAATGCTTCACCACTGCTGTAAATGGTCTCGACAAGATCACGTTGCTCTGGAGTAAGACCCGCATCGAGCAAAATCCCGGCTAGGCCGATGACGGAGTTCATGGGAGTGCGTATCTCATGGCTCATATTGGCCAAAAATTCGCCCTTGGCCCGAGAAGCTGCATCTGCCGCCTGCTGCGCCATTCGAAGCTCTCCTTCCGTCTTTTTATGCTCGGCCATCTCCTCTTGCAGAGCAGCATTGGCCCTCGAAAGCCACGCCGTCCTCTCCATCACCCTCTTCTCCAGCTCTTCTTGCGTTCTTTTCAAGACCTCCTCTGTCTTCCTCCGCAAAACCGCGTCCCCAATGCTTCCCGCTGCCGCATGCAGTATGGCAATTTCGTTGCCTATCCATTGCCGCAGGCGTTGGCAGTCCTCAAAACATATAGCCGCATAGAACCGACCTTCAATGAAGATAGGCACGAGCAAAAAGGAACGAATTCCATTCGTCTCCAATATCTTTCGACCAAATGCCGGAACCTCAGAAGTCTTGCCCTGGATGCAATTGTCACGAGCCAGTGTATCCTGCCACTCCTGGAGAAGATCATTGATGGAGAAGTCTCCCGAGAATGGCTTTGCAGGCTCTCTGAACCATTGCTGTGGCAGGCTTTGCAGGTGCTCTTGATGCAATGTATCAAAGTTCTCCAGTATTTGAACCCGGTCTGCATCTGCGGCTTCTCCCAGGATTCCCAGAGTCTTTTGCACGGCATTGGGATCCGGGGTGAGCAGGCAGATCGTGGCCTTGGCGACTCCTTGCAGCAGCAAGTCGCGTCTATGCAGCTCCTCTTCAGCCCGATGTCTCTGGATGAGCTTCCACATACCGCTCATGAGAAGAGTGAGCTGTCGCACATCGGCATCATTGTACTCTTCTTCCTTATTGCCCACACCTGCCACAATTACTATCTTGCCCTTGTCCATTATGGGCACATTCATATGGCGTAGAACCATAACATGGCCAGGCGGAATGCCTCGCTTTTCGGCGCAGGTGGAATAGTCATTGGTTATTATTGCTCTTCGCTGTCGCACCGCCTCGCCCCAGAGTCCTGTCTCCTCCAGAAGATAGACCATCTTTTTCTGGTCTATGTTGCATTCCTGCATGGCTCTCTTGGACCAGTGGTGCATTACGAGAGTCTTCTCTTCTTCGTTCACGAAGGCGAGATAGCCAAGGTTTGAGCCGGTCAGTTTCACTCCTGCTTGCAGGGCGAAATCTGTTATCTCTTGAATGGATGCCTCATCCATCTGGTTAAGCTTCTGCAATGCCTCCAGTCGGGAATCATCCAGGAGCAGGGCTTCCTCGGCGCGCATGCGATCGGTAATGTTGTAAAAGTTGGCCAGGAAATAGATGGGCTTTCCAGAATCATCTTTGACCAATGCGCAGATCATCTCTGCCATGTAGGATTGGCCGTCAACCATTCTTATGGGGATCTCACCGCGCCACTGTCCACAAGAACGGATTGCAGGAATGACCTCTTCTTGCACCTTGCTCCTGCCCTCCATGCTTGTGAAATCGAATACAGTCCGCCCCTTCATCTGGGACGCATCAGAAAATCCACTCTTCTTCAGGAGGCTGGGGTTGACGTACTCGATATTGCCTTCCAGGTCGGTGAGCATGATGGCAGTGGGAGACGTCTCCACGACTCTTGTCATCTTCCGTATCTCTATCTCTGCGGCCTTCTGATCGGTCAGATCTCGCACGTATCCTGCCAGGCCCAGTGTCATTCCAAACTCGCCCTGCCAGGGGTAATAGATGGAATCGAGGTAGCGTTCCTTTCCTTGGATCGCGAGATGCACTTCGGTTCGCGCTCGATTTCCTGTTAGCATGACTCGCTCTTTCATCTCCCTTATTCGTTTGGCTTCGGAAGGGGAAAATATTTCGTCTTCGGTCTTTCCCAGAGCCTCGGAAGCGTCTATTCCGAAGGGTTTCTCGCTGGAAAACCAGGTGTAGCGCAGATCGCGATCTTGCAAGAACAGGCAATCCGGAAAGTTAGATATCATCTGGTGAAAGGCAGCTTCACCAGCAGAGGCGCGGCGCTGCTCCTTTAAGGAGGCGGAAATCTCATCCAGATTTTGACCCAATTTATCAAGAAACGCCGGTAGTCGTTTCCCCTCCAGGCCGTTCTCCAGGCAATCCTCTACATGCTGGCGTATGCGTTGGATCTTCGTTTCTATGTCGTCGCCTGTAAGCCTCTTTTCGCCCAAAGCTCTATCACTGCCTGCTTACAATGGGATTGGCATCTTACGTCCTAATCAATATATTGAATACACCAGAACATATATATTTTTGATCATCCGGCTTCCTCTGCCTGGGGGCATCGCAGGATCGGGTGCATTCATTGAGGTGCAAAACGAATCCTCGGAATTTCGTCTCAATGAAAATTACGGGTCGCTTAGTGATCTGCTGAAAGATGCTAACAATGGATGCAATTAAGGTTTGACGTCAAAATGAATCTCTTGCGTCAGATTTCCGCGAAAATTTTCAGTATTCTTCACCGCGACCAAATCACGATTTCCCTGCTCAAATCATTGAACCGAATGTGCATCGTGTAACGGATGAACATGCCTAAAAATTTCTTACCTTCATCCCCTCCCGCGTTCCAATAGTTCAATCAGCTCCTCGGTGTTGTACCTCGATATCAGATCGATCAATCTATCCATCCGCTGATAAAAGCGCCTAACTCTTTCGACCCTCTCCAAAGTAGCCGGAGATATATTTTCACAGGCACGAAGATCCTTTTCGGTCTTTTCCAGAGCTACCATTATGCTCTGCATCTCCTCTCGTTTGTTTATTATCATATCTTTCTTCAGAGAATCAGGATCGGTAACTGGTATATAGTGATATCTCTTATCTCCCTGTATGATCACCCTCTTGGCCATTCCCAGCCTTTCCAATGTGCTCATATTGGAGCTTACGGTGGACTTGCTGTAGCCGGTATCCTCTACAAGCTGGTCCATGGACAGTGGTTCATCGGCCAGAAAGAGCGTGCCGCGCAAAACACCCACGGCATCACAACAGCCACAGCTACTGGCCCCCTTGACACACGCATCAACCATATATCGTTTTAAGATATGGCTTTCATCTTGATCCATCCTTTTGCTGAAGACCACAAATTTTAAGTACTTTTCGCATGTTTCGGACGTTTGGTAATTTCCGAACGACACGGGAGTATGTTTAATGAACGGCATGGATCGGCTGGGCCAATGGATCGCAGATAACCCTACCATAATAATGGCTGCCGCACTTCTTCTAACGATTGTCTCACTCCACTATGCCCAGCAAATTGAGATGCAAGGGATGACCACTGAAAGCATGGTGGGCAAGGATTCTCCTCTCTATCAGCTTTACGACCATCTTTATGTTGAGAATTTTGGTACGGAGTCCATCGCGGTGCTTGTTGAAGCTGATGATGTCACGAAGCCGGAAATCCTCAAAGCGATGCTGGTGCTTTCTGATAAGATGAAGGAAGCACCGGATGTTCTTGGAGTAACAAGCATAGCCGATATCGTGGCAGGTGCAGAGGAGAGCGAGACCGGTGTGCGGGGCATTCCTACTCAGGCGGCTATAGATGAGATTCTATCCGATCCCGGCAATCCGGCAATAAATGCCATGATGCCTGATAAGAAGCATACTATGCTCTCCATCGAGCTGCCTGTTTCCCTTACGGAAGCACAGCTGGGAGAACTTTATCTGGAGACTGGCGGCCAGGTAAATGTGGCAGACTTTCCCGGCGACGTGGGGGTAACGGTCACGGGTCAACCGGCGCTCATGAAGTCGATTACCGAGGAGATGGCCAAGAGCAACGGTCCCATTCTCGCCCTGGCAGGACTGCTCATGATAGTGGCGCTGCTGCTTACCTTTAACCACGTCAAATGGTCGCTGCTGCCTATACCCGTCGTTTTCCTGGGTGTGACCTGGACTTTCGGAGCCATGGGATTGTTGCATATACCTTTTACCATGGTATCAATGTCCGCCTTCCCGGTTCTGATCGGTATTGGTATCGATTATGCCATTCAGTTCCACAATCGGATCGATGAGGAGTTCTCCAAAGGCGTATCCCCGGTCAAAGCCGTGATTGAGACGGTCAAGCATGTCTCTATGCCCGTCATGATCGCCTTGATCATAACGGCAATGGGGTTCGTTTCTCTCTTGACCTCATCTGTGCCCATGACCAGAGATTTCGGGCTGATCTGCTTGATTGGGCTCTTTCTCTGTTACCTTTCCGCTCTATTTGTGGGGGTAACTTTGCTCTATATAGTTGAGCGGAGGGGCACCGTCCGGAGGTCAAATAATGATGGCGATGCCGCTGTTAACGTGCCGAAAGACACGGCTATCGGAAGCATATTAGAGAGGATATCGGACATTTGCATCCAAAAGTGGCACATGGTGCTGGCTATCGCGCTTTTGCTCTCACTGTTCGGTGTCTATGCAGATACACAAGTCCTCGTAGATACCGATTTCAAGAATTATGTGCCTCAGGATCTTGGACCTTTGATTGAATTCAGGCATATGAGCGATATCTTCGGGGGCACGGATACGATCGAGCTGCTCGTTCAAGCCGATGATATCACCGATCCTGCCATATTGAAGTGGATGGACGAATTTTGCATCTATCTTAAAAATTCTAGAGACCAGATATTTGGATATACCTGTCTCGCAAATTTCGTAAAACAGGCAAATGGAGGGGAGATGCCAGAGGATCAAACCACGATCCATAGTTTGATCGATGGGCTCCCATCTGCCGTGCGGGATAGGTATCTGGATGGCCACAATACGGCTATAATCGACCTGAATGTGGGCAAAGCCATCACCAACCTGGGTGCAGAGGGCACGGATCGGCTCATCAAAGAGATCGACAAAGATGTAGCGTGGCATTCTCCACCACCAGGGGTATCCGTCCGGGAGACCGGAGACTCGGTTGTGATGACCACCGTCATCAGTGCCCTGACTACCGGAAGAACAGAGATGACACTGCTCGGTTTGGGTCTGATCTTTATCGTGCTCCTGTTCATCTACAGGGATCTGATCAAAGCTCTCCTGCCCGTATTGCCCATGCTTGTAGTAATAGGCTGGATGGGCGGGGTGATGTACATATTCGGCATGAAATACACACCGCTTACCGCATGCCTGGGAGCGCTAATCCTTGGCGTAGGATCCGAATATGCAATACTGATGATGGAGCGCTTCTACGAAGAGTTGGCTAAGATCGGGGAACCCCTGGAGGCTCTCAAGATCGCCACACGGCGCATCGGCTCGGCATTGATCGCCTCAGGCCTCACCACGGTATTCGGATTTGCAGCCCTGATATCCTCTCCCTTCTTGATCACAAATAATTTCGGGACCGTCACCGTCCTGGCGATAATATTCGCTCTCTTGACGACCTTCACCGTCTTCGTGGTGCTCATGTACCGCATGGAAATCAGACGCGAAGTAGTGGAGAATGCGAAGTATGAGATGTTGAAAGCCCTCCGGCTAATGAAGTCCGGGAGGAGGATGATTTATGAGACTTAAAATTGCCTTTATTGCCGTTTGCCTATTCGCTTTGATCGCTGCTGTTCAGGCTCAAAACACATACATTCCCTTTGAGCTGGGCGGAGACAACTACTATACCATGTACGGCGGTCCGAATATCTCTGCCAGCGTTGCCGGGACTGATGAGTTCCAGCGTGGGGATACTGTTTCTCTATACGTGGATTTGACCAACTATGGAAGGACATTGGGTTTTGACGAGGATCAAACACCTCAGAACCCTAAAGAGTTCGCTCTGGCAAATAGCGAGTTGCAAGAAGAGTACAAGAAGACCACAGCGCTCGGAATTACGGCAAGCCTGAGGTCCAATAATCCTGAGGTCGACGTAAAATCCGGCGATCAGGTAGTGCAATCCCTAAAGTCGGGAGATAAGACCCAATCGCCCTTGAAGTTCACCATCAAGATTGGAGAGCACGCTCCCGCGGGAATTTATACCATCGGTCTGAACCTGTCTTACGACTACCAGGATAACGTTCGCGTTTATGCATCAGGCCTTTCAACCAGCGGAGGCTCGCCAACTCTCGTAAACTATAGAGTCTCCTACATCTACCAGAAGGCGAATCAGACGATACCCATCATCATCGTTGTCAAGAAGCAGGCCGACTTCGTAATAATAAACGCCACAGCCAATCTTTCTGCAGGTGACAAGAAGATGCCGGTCGAAGCCACATACAAGAATATCGGCGACGATCCCATCAGTGATGCGGTGGCAAGGCTGTCCATATTCAAGCCATTCTCTTCCACTGACGACCAGGCTTACATTGGGGCTCTTGGTCCTGGTGAAGAGAAGACCGTCGTCTTCAGGATCGACGTGGACTCCGATGCGACGCCAAAAGGTTATGGCATAAATAGCGAGATCAAATATACTGACATCAACGGCGATACCGTTATCTCGGAGAGCATGAAGATCCCGGTTTCGGTTAAGGCTGCAACAGCTTCTCTGCTCTTGCCGGCGATCGTCATTCTCATAATCATAGTCGCGGCCGGAGGGTACATGTACAGAAGAAAACCGAAGAAGGCCTGAGACCGGAATCCTCTTCGGCGCTCTTTTCTTTTTTCATCGTCGGGCAAAGGTTACTGAAAAATTGTATCGGAAACTCACTGAAAACTTCCTTCGGTTAGAAATGTCAAAATCGTATGCATTGGATATGCCTAAAATCTCCGGCAAACGGCTCCCCAACCGTCAGCTTCCCGGAGGGCGGTCTGATTGAGTTCCATGGAACGCGGGGGGATTTGTTTCCGCTTCCCGACACTGTCTCATCTTCTAACGATGAAAAAGGCAGGCAGTAGGCCAAGCTCTTGCGCGGGTCCATCGATCGCCAGCCCTCAACAACGCACGAATTTATAGAATGTTGACACTTTTTGGATCTTATGTCATGGCCATGAGCTCAAGCTTCGCCCTGTCTGATTCGCCCGATCCGGGTGTGGTTTCCGCTATCTGTGCCTCGTCTTCGGATATATAAGCCAGATAAAGTTTGCGTCGAGTTCCTTGGCTCATCTTGACATGTTTCGGGTCCAGCTCCAGGGCGCGTTTCATCACGCTTATGACTGTTGTTTTATTCAGTCCCAGCATATCCACCAGCTCGCTGGTAGTGTATCGCCCCGGCCTCTCCGCCATGATATCTATGAGTGATCGTGCATGGTTATCTAAGGCTTTTCCATCACCTGAACTTGTTTCTTGGACCGGCGCCTGTCGCCCCTGTCTGGTGCGAAGCTGGCTCTTCAGGTCGGCTACCTCTTTGGAAAGGCGATCAACCTGATCAATCAGCCTACCCAGAAGTTCCACGTCGCTCTTCTTCGAGTCGATCTCCCTGGATATTTTTTCGATGGCTGAAACGAGCATAAACATGCCATGCGCTTCTTTTCGTTCTTTTTCAATCTCTTCGGCCTTTGTTTTGTATAGCTCTAAAAGCTCTTCGAACATTTATTGGCTACTCCTAGTATCTTCTAGTTCGGTCTCATTTCGAAGCGAATTAAAAGGTTGCCGATCATGGGTGCACTACGCTGGTATATATACCTTTCTCCAAACTGTCAGACTACGCTGGCATAAATATTTCTAAAATGATTGATTCAGATTCTCTTTACAATTTCAGGCAATTCTTGAATGTTCCTTATGATCTCATTCGCAGCCTGGCGTAATTTTAGGGCGGGGCGGGTATCCTGCTGTACCGTCAAGATAGCAAGGTCCGCTGCCCTCAAAGCATAAAGATCGTTCAGGCCGTCACCAACCATCACCACTAGACGGTATTTCTTCTTCAGATCCATTACGATCTCCTTTTTCCGTCGCGGGCTGGCGGCGGAATGGATTCGCGACAAGTCTATGCCGTATTCCTTGAGGCTTGTAAGGCTGCGCATGCTGTCTCCAGAAGCCACATAGACGTCCGCACCAAGGTTTTCCAGATCTAGCAGGACATTCCTCAATCCCGGAAAAGGGGCGCCACCCGTGCTCAATGTGTAGGCTATTTCATGCAGATCCCGGTCCACTATCATGCCCGTAGTTCGATAGATGCCCGGGCACCTGGCTCTTACCGCCAGATATACCTCCTGCAGTTCGCGAACTCTGACTTGAGAGCGGCCCAAGATGCCGAGAACCTCATCTCTCGAGATATGACTGCTGGAACAGCTTATCTCCACGCACTCCTCCCGGCCCTGGACAAGTGAGCCCAGCAGGTCGTCGGGTCTACTGGAGACGACGAGATCCGGATCCATCTGAGGCACCACAAGGGCCCGGCCTTTCTTCTCCATGATCAGCTCCCAGGTAACAATCTTCTCAAGAATGACTCCTCGACCGATATCTTTGGCCACGCGGTACATCATCAAGATTGTACCTGCTACGTCCATGACCACGGCGAGATCTCCAGACATCTATCATTGGTTGGATAAAAGGATGAGATCAAACTATCGGCGGCAAAAAATGGTTGTTCAATCCTTAAACACGTCGCGCGGAATATCGATAGGTACTTACGATTCGAAGGGAACTATCAAGATGAATGTTCAGAGACGTTCACGAACGAAGTGCTCATTGCGGTGTTCGCGATCCGAGAATAGCAATCCCTGGGCGCATTATATGTGTCCTTCTTCTGCTATTGCTCTTTGCATTATCTGCTGATGCCAAAACGCTCACCGTCGGACCGGACGACAGCCTCCAGGCCGCAATATTCATGGCCCGTACAGGTGACGTGGTTCTGGTATCGGAAGGAACATACTGCGAGCACATCCGAGTAGATAAATCCATAATTTTGCGCGGTCAAATGATGCCTGTCTTGGATGCCACCGCCAGCGGCAGTGCCGTCACTCTGCTGGCGGACGGCATCACGGTAGAGGGCTTCAAGATTGTTAATGCAGGTAGCTGGCCCTCCGAATCCCTTGCCGAGGCAGGAATCAAGGTTCTATCCAAAGGAAATCGGATAACCAAAAATGACGTTAGCAACAATTTTAACGGAATTCTCCTGGTAGGCGTCAAGAACAACAGCATTCTCGACAATGCAGTTTGCAGAAATTTAGGCTACGGCATCCGTCTGGAGAAGGCTATCGGCAATACCATTTGCAACAACAGCCTGGAAGGGAATTCGCTGGACGCATTCGACGATGGATTGAACTTATGGGACAAAAACTATTACGGCGAGTTAGATAATTCGGCAGTTGGCCGCAAGGATCGAGGAGACGGCCTATCTGAGGGGGGCTACAGCATTCCCGGTGGCAGGAGCGTTGATTTGCATCCTCGATATGGAATACGGTAATAATTTGAAATATATCCGGGAAATTTATTTATTTTAATCAGAAAATGGCGGCTGAAAAATGGATCATTTCATCCCTGGCAACAATAACTTTTTTAGCTAGAAGAGCTAATGTGTGCTAAGATAAGAAATGGGGTAGAAGCACGAAGGGAGTAGCAATAGCTTTGTTGCTAATGTTTCTCTTCTCTCTGGGGCCGGTCTATGCAACTCCTGCCATCAACGAGCAGGGCCAGGATGGAGATTTTAGCAACACGCTGAAGGTGACGGGAACAGGCACCTTCGAGGTGGGCGTCTCCGTAAAGGACAGGCAGCTAGCCTTGGAGTATGACAATTTCATGACCGGCGATGGCGACCTGGAGATGGATACAGGTACCGTCGAAGCTCAGAAGTCTGCCAAGATCCCAGGGTTGGTCAACGGCTCAGCTGTGCCGCTGGACCTTTTCGAGAATACCCGTCTCACCTACTCCGGCAAGACTCCCTTGGTGGGAATAAAGCATATCAGCTCCAATTCATTCTGGGGCGGCATAGGCGCAGATATCACGGAAACCTTCTCAGTCACGGAGATGGACAGAGTTGGAAGCAGCTACTTTGCTTCTGCCAACCCTGCTTCCTATACCGGCGATCCCAATAAGATCGCAGAACTGCTCAAAGCAAGTCCAGTACAAACTGTGGGCATAGATACCAGGAATGCCTTTAACGGTACCTGGCAGACTGACGCTCACATGCACAAGATGTTCAGCAAGGATCTCAAGGTCCATGAGGCATTCACCGGCAAGTTCGATGTGGAGAAAAGGCTGGTGTTCCATGAAAATCCCGGCGAAGAGAAGGTGCAGCCGGGATGCGGCATAGACTGCTAATGGATCAATGTGGCTATTTTGGCATCTATTTCGGGCACGGCAAATATCCCCGGCTTTCATATGAACCTCATCTCAGAATAATCTTTTTATAAATCCGCAACTAGGGATCTTTGGTGAGTGGGTTTGATGACAAATATTGATGCCAACGGCAGGATCCAGCTTCCTCTTGCTATCAGATACGGCCTGAACCTCTGCTCGGGAGACAAGATCGCGGTGGATCAGCTCGGGGATGGGACAATCATCCTCAAGAAGATCGAGGGCGAGGAGAATTTGGCTTGCAGGGATCGGTCCCAGGACAGGATGAAAGAATCGGCACATAGCTAAGATCTCTCCCTGGAACCATTGGTGCCACTCGAAATGAGCAAATATAAAATAGTTTGCCCGAATAGATCGGTGGCGCCTCCAAGGCGGCGATGGCTATTTAATGATCCCGCATGAGAGACTGGCCAGGGTAAGTGATATGAAGGACTTGATCGTATTTTGCGTAGTCTTTTTGTTATTGGCCGTGAATTGCTTCGCTGCACCGTTGCAGCTCAGCGGAGGCACGGGCCGGTCCATTCTTGGCACCATTGATTCAAACAACAGCACCAACCAGACCAACTCCAGCAATGAGGCGGATCTATGGGGTTGGGGGAAGCTGCCCTTAGGCTATTCCATGAATGCCACCGGGAAGCTGATCGCAAATCCGGTCAATGATAACGGCTTAGTGACGGTGTCGCCGCAATCTCTGCGATAGCTCAAAAAAGATTCTGACGGACCCGCCGGGATTCGAACCCGGGCCCGAGGCTCCGGAGGCCTCTATTCTATCCAGACTATACTACGAGTCCATGCTTTCCTTTTCGGGGTGCTCGGGAACTCCATTATATATCAGCAAAATTGTGGATATATAGGCAACGGGCTCTCTTCCCCTGGAAGCAGCCCTACCTACTCATCTAGCTTTCGAGAACAATCTCAATATTTACGTTTTTGGGTACCTGGATTCTCATGAGCTGCCGCAGGGCTCGCTCGTCTGCATCCAGATCGATGAGCCTCTTATGCACTCTCATCTCCCAATGATCCCACGTGGCTGTTCCTTCTCCATCAGGACTCTTCCTGCAGGGAACGACCATCTTTTTCGTGGGCAGTGGAATAGGTCCCGCCATGTGGACACCTGTTCTCTGGGCAATTCCTTTGACCTGGTTGCAAATATCGTCCAGCATCAGAGGATTTGTGCCGGAGAGCCGAATTCTTGCCTTCTGCATGTTTACACCAAAAAATTTGGCTTAGCGTGGGACCACGCTTATGCACATGCCGGCGGCGACGGTCGTGCCCATGTCTCTAATGGCGAATCTTCCCAGCTGTGGGATCTCCTTCACTGGCTCTATGACCATGGGCTTGGAGGGCGCAACCATGATAATGGCCGCATCTCCTGCCTTGATGAAGGCCGGGTTCTCTTCCTTGACAGCTCCTGTCTTCGGGTCCAGCTTGGCCAGAATCGCAGTTAGGGTGCATGCGATCTGAGCGGTATGGCAGTGGAACACGGGAGTGTATCCTGCCGATATGGCGCTGGGATGCTGCAACACTACTATCTGGGCCTTGAACTCCTTGGCCACGGTTGGGGGCTTCTCAGCCGATCCGCAGACGTCACCGCGACGGATATCCTTCTTGGAGACACCGCGCACGTTCCATCCGATGTTGTCTCCAGGGAATGCCTCGAGAACTTCTTCGTGATGCATCTCGATGGACTTGACCTCACCAGCCACGCCGGCGGGCTCGAAGATGATCTTGTCGTTCTTTCTCATGACGCCCGTCTCAACTCTGCCTACTGGCACTGTGCCGACACCAGATATAGTGTAGACATCCTGCACCGGCACGCGCAGAGGCAGTTTGGTTGGCTTCTCTGGCACCTTGAGGCCGTTCAGGGCATCCAGCAGGGTCGGACCCTTATACCAGGGCAGATTGGCACTGGATTTCGCGAGGTTATCTCCCATCAGCCCGGAAATGGGCACGAAGGGTATCTCTTCCAGCTTGTATCCGACCATCTTCAGGAGCTTGCCTACCTCATCCTTAACCTGGTTGAATCTCTTCTCATCGAAGGGTGGTGTGGTGGCATCGATCTTGTTCATGGCCACGATCAACTGGTTGACTCCCAAGGTCCTGGATAGGAATACGTGCTCCTTGGTCTGAGCCATGACGCCGTCCGGGACAGCTACTACCAGTACGGCCGCATCGGCCTGGCTGGCTCCAGTGATCATGTTCTTCACGAAGTCCCTGTGACCAGGGCAGTCCACTACGGTAAAGTAGAACTTGGCGGTATCGAAGCGGTGATGGGCGATATCGATGGTGACGCCCCTCTCCCGCTCTTCCTTCAGGCTATCCATGACCCAGGCGAACTCGAAGGTTGCCTTTCCTTTGGATGCTGCTTCTTTCCTGTACTCATCAATGACGTGAGCATCTACTGCTCCCGTCTCGAACATCAATCTGCCTACAGTGGTCGACTTACCATGGTCGACATGTCCAATGAATGCTAGATTGAGATGTGGCTTTGCATCTGCCATAACTTATCTCCTCCAACTGGCACTATCCATATTTTTCAGTATTTCTGCCTTTGTGTTTAATCTTTTCGAAGGCCGAACTTATACAACCTTCAGATAATCGCTTGGTTTGGGCATTTCCGGTTTCAGCCCCTTTCTTGTCCTGATCTGTTTGACGGTATCTAGCAGCAGGTTGTTGGGCAAGGGCTCGAATCCTGCGAACTCCGATGACCAGAGAGCTCTTCCTTCGGTGGCCGACCTTATGGCCCCGGAGAATCCGAACATCTGTGCCACAGGCATTTTGGCCTTGAGGATTATCATGTCGCCCTGGCTGTCCATGTTCAGGATAACGCCCCTGCGTCCCTGGATCTCAGACATGGCTCCACCCATTTGATCCTGAGGCACCTGTATATAGACGTTCTGGAAGGGTTCCAGCAGAACTGGGTCCGCCATGAGTATTCCGGCCTGCACTGCCTGTCTGACCGCAGGAATGACCTGAGCTGGGCCGCGGTGAACGGCGTCCTCATGCAGCTTCACATCGACGAGCTTGGCTTTTATGCCCTGCGCAGGTTCTCTGGATATGGGGCCGTTCTTCAGGGCCTCCTCGAAGCCCTCCAAGATGAGCTCCATGGTCTCTCTCAGGTACTGAATACCCTTGGTCATGTTGAGAAGGACATTGGTGCCAAAGTATCCGACAATGCTCTTGGCCTCCTCCTTTTCCATGCCCTTTTCGATGAGAACCTTCCTGCGCTCGACCTCTTCCATCTTCATGCTGATCTTGCCTTCTCTCAAGGCCTCGATCACGCCCGGTTCCAGGGGCTCAAACTCGATGTAGAAGCGGTTGTGGTGGTTGGGTGACTTTCCTTCTACGGGCCCGGCTCTGCCGCTGATGGACTCACGATATACTACTATGGGTGGTGAGGTCTTCAACTCCACGCCGCGATCGCGCTGAAGCCTTGTTACAGTGACATCCAGATGCAACTCACCCATGCCGGCCAGGAGGTGCTCGCCGGTCTCCTCGTTGATGGTGACCTGCAGGGTCGGGTCCTCTTTGGCGATCTGCCTCAAGACCTCTACCACCTTGGGCAGGTCGCGGGTATTCTTGGCCTCGACGGCTACGGTCATGACCGGTTCAGAGACGTGCTTGATCTGCTCGAAGGGCGACATGTCCTGTTCCGAAGAGACGGTAGAGCCCACAATGGCATCTCGCAGACCAGTGACTGCCGCGATGTTTCCGGCAGGAATCTCCTCAACCTCAACTCTCTCTGCACCCATGACGATGCCCGTTTGCTGGATACGGTTGGTCTCGACCACGCCGGATACGTATAGCTCCATGCCGCGCCTGAGGGTTCCAGAGAAGAGCCTTCCCGTGGCCACCTCGCCTGCGTGCGGGTCGATCTTCAACTTGTTGATCATGAAGGCGACTGGACCCTTCGGATCGCAGGTCGCCATGGCTTTTCCGACGGGGCTATCCCAGTCGCCGTGCCAGATGACCTTGACCCTCTCCCTTTGGGCGGCGATGGGGCTGGGAAGGAACTTTACCACCATATCGTTAACGGCTATGTAAAGCGGCACTTTTTCGGCCAGCTCCTTCATCTTTCCTTCCCGGCAGTAATCGACAACCTGATCAAAGCCGATGCCTGTCTTCTTCATCTGAGGAACGCTTATTGCCCAGTTGTAGAGGGCTGAGCCGAATGCGATATTCCCTTTGGACGCATCCAGTTTCCAGCCGTTTTTGTATTTCTCTTCGTCCATTCCCTGAATGAGCTTATTGACATTGTCGATGACCTTGCCCAGGCGGGCAGCCATGTCCTTCTTCTCCACCTTGAGCTCGTTGATCATGCGGTCAACTTTATTGACGAACAGGACCGGCCGAACGCCTTCTTTCAGGGCCTGCCGAAGCACCGTCTCCGTCTGGGGCATGGCGCCTTCGACAGCGTCCACAACGACTACAGCGCCGTCTACGGCACGCATGGCACGAGTGACGTCGCCTCCGAAGTCTACGTGACCGGGAGTATCGATCATGTTGATCAGATATTCTTTGCCGTCCACTTCATGGACCATGGATACGTTGGCCGCATCGATGGTGATACCTCTGGCCTGCTCCAGGGGATCGAAATCCATGAAGAGTTGCTTACCTGCCAGCTCCATGGAGATCATGCCTGCGCCTCCCAGAAGGTTATCAGAAAGGGTTGTCTTACCGTGATCAATATGCGCTACGATTCCAATATTCCTGATAAATTCAGGCTTATCCATCAGAGTCGTCACACGTTCTGCTATCTTTTTCCTCTTGCCCATAATACGCCTCGCGAAGTTTAAGATAAATGTTATAATCCAGACTAGGACTCAGATTCCTCGGACTCAATCTATTTAAGCCTTCGGCCTTCTCAGGGTGGTTTCGATTCGGATTGTTTTGAATGCTGGGGCTGCCTCCTTTTTTTAGTTAATTGCCCATTGGTAGGCAAAGCTTAAATCGCTGCGAAGATAGCAAAACAAAGGTTTTTACGATGGCGCGCTTGGTAATGAAGTTTGGTGGTGTTTCCGTTGCTGACGGAAACCGGCTGAGGCATGTGGGCGATCTGGTCAAGCATTTCAACCGCGACAATGAGATAGTTCTCGTCACCTCTGCCCTTCAAGGCGTTACAGATGACCTACTGGCCTGTGCCAGAAAGGCGGCAAAAGAGGGAAACGTCTCAGATGTGATCGATTTTATGGAGAAGCTCACGGATCGACATAATCAGGCTATATTCGATGCAATCAAAGATCCAGAAATCGCCAAAGAGGTTCGTGAGACGGTATCCATGAAGCTCTCCGAGCTGGAGAAAGCCTATATCGGCATCTGCTATTTGGGCGAGCTGACACCGCGCTCCTTAGATTATATCTCCAGCTATGGCGAGCAACTGGCTGCTCCCATCCTGGCCGGAGTTTTAAGGGATCTGGGTATCCCCTCTCAGCATTATACCGGCTCGGAGGCCGGAATCGTCACGGACAGCAACTACGGGGACACCAGACCGCTGGAAAAGACCTACAGTCAGATTCCCCAAAGGCTCTTGCCCCTCAAGGGGGTTCCGGTGGTAACCGGTTTCATAGCCAAAGACGAGAAGGGTACCATTACTACCCTGGGACGTGGCGGCTCAGATCTGTCCGCCTCGCTCATCGGGGCGGCCATAGACGCAGACGAGATATGGTTTTGGAAGGAGACCTTAGGGATCATGACCACGGACCCCAAGATTGTGCCCGAGGCCAAGACAATTCCCATCATCTCTTATCGGGAAGCCATGGAGCTGTCTTACTTCGGAGCCAAGGTCTTGCACCCCAGGGCCATCGAGCCCGCCATTCGCAAGGGCATTCCAGTGCGCGTCAAATGCACATTCGATCCCGATGCCCCGGGCACACAGATTGTGCATGAAGATATCCCAAAGAAGGATGTGATAAAAGCGGTCACATTACACAAGGGCGTGGCCCTGCTGAACATATCCGGTGCAGGAATGATTGGGACACTAGGAGTGGCCGCTCGCGCTTTCACGGCACTGGCAAAAGCCGGCATTAACATCGTCATGATCAGCCAGGGGTCTTCTGAAGCCAATATCTCCATGGTCATCGAAGAGCGTCAGGTAGAGGTGGCCGAGGATGTATTGCGTTCAGAGTTCCCTCAGGATCTGGTCAAGGAGATCTCTCACGACCATGATGTCTCAACCGTGGCTGTAACCGGCTCTGGAATGGCCGGCACTCCCGGAGTCGCCGCCAGGGTCTTCAAGGCCATGGGGGCGGCCAAGATAAATGTGGTTATGATCAGCCAGGCATCGGGTCAGCACAATATCTCCTTCGTGGTCGCATCCAAGGATGGAGAACGGGCCGTGAGGGAACTGCATAGCGAGTTCGGTCTGGGCGGTGAGGTATGAGGAAGCTTACGTATGCAAATGCCGGTGTGGATATCAACTTAGAGAACAGATCCATTGACGCCATGAAGGCCGTGCTGACCACGAAGCGCAAGGGGTTCGGTGCGGCAATGACACAGATCGGCCACTACGCCGGATTGCTGGATATGGGAAGCTTTGCCCTGGCCATGACTACAGACGGTGTAGGGTCGAAGGTTCTCATCGCCAACGCCATTGAGAAATGGGATACGGTGGGCATTGACTGCATCGCCATGAATGTGAACGACCTTTATGCCATCGGAGCTGAGCCCATAGCCTTTGTGGACTATCTGGCTGTAGAAAAGGTGGACCCGGAGCGCGCGGCGCAGATTGCCATCGGGCTAGCCCGCGGGGCTGAAATCTCCAATATGACTATCGTGGGTGGGGAGACGGCTTCCTTACCGGAGATCATTCGGGGCTTTGACCTGGCGGGAACCGCCATCGGAGTCGTGGACAAGGATAAGATTGTGACCGGAGAGAAGATCCAGATGGGGGACACGCTCGTTGGTGTCCCCAGCAGCGGTCTGCACAGCAACGGCTACACTCTGGCCCGCGCCATCGTAGCCGAGTCCAAGTATACTTATTTCGATCAGATGCCGGATGGGAAAAATACCATCGGAGAAGAGCTGCTTACACCTACCAGGATCTATCCCGAGATCGTAGAGCTGGTCCGGCAATGCAGTGTGCACGGGCTGGCGCACATAACCGGCTCCGGGCTTCTCAAGCTGCACAGGATCACGGATCTTGGATTTGAGATCACCGATCCGCTGGAGCCTCAACCTATCTTCCGGTTCCTGCAGGAGCAGGGGAATGTCGACGATGAAGAGATGTACAGGACCTTCAACATGGGTATGGGCTTTGTTGTGGTAGTAGCCGAAGAAGAGGCCCAGGAAGCCTGCAGGATCATGGGTCCCGGGTCTAAGGTTATCGGGTCTATTGTAAAAGAGGGTCTGAAGGCAGGCCACCTGACCCTCTAGGCCTGTTTATTGCTTTTTTTCAATGAACATCTCTTCCAGTTTGGTTTTTATCGTTCTGATGGACTCCACCGCCGGGCAGTCTGCATCGATGGGCGTAATTCCATCCAGATCGGCCTGAACCAGGCATTTGTCGAAGGGAATGGTACCGAGGACCGGTATGCCCATCAGCGCCAGCTTCTCGGCTACCGGTCCCGGATCATCCGCCTTATTTATGACGGCGAAGAACCGGGTAATACCTATCTCTTTGCCGAGATGCATTATCCTCTCCACGGTCTCAATGGATCTCATGCCCGGCTCGACCACGGCGATCATAGCGTCCACTCCCCGGGCAGTAGCGCGGCCCAGATGCTCTATGCCCGCTTCCATATCCATGATCACCAGGTCCTTTTCCCGAACGATGACGTGCCTGATGAGCGCTTTGACGAAAGCATTGGCTGGACACATGCAGCCCGAGCCGCCTGAATCGATGGTGCCCATGACCACCAGCTTGACGTTGTCGGGACCGGTGCAGCCGCACATATTCACCACATCGTCGACCTTGGGGTTCATCTTGAACATGCCCCCGGGCATGCCCGCTCTCTCCTCTACCAGGTCTTTATGATCCGTGACGGGTCGCGGGAGCTGCTTTATTCCAAGCGCCGAGCCCAGATTCATGCTCGGGTCGGCGTCGATGGCCAGAACGTTATAGCCGTCGCGCGCAAAGAGGCGGGCCAGAGTTCCTGCCAGGGTGGTCTTTCCCACGCCTCCTTTTCCTGAGATGGCAATTTTCATTCTTGTGAACCTCTTGAAAGTGAATATCCCTATTTTGACATGTATGTTTATATCGATTCTGTATGATCTAGTATCGGACAGAATTGTGTGTTATTGTATAGTATTAGCGAGGGGGCGTTTGGCAATAGGCAGCAGGAGGATCGAGCGAACTGAAAAGCGCGCTTTCATCGACGAGGGATATTCCGAGGAGGCCAAAGCCTAGTGGCTGACGATCTTAAGCTTGGCATCAATGCCATGGAAGTCCTGAAGAAGAGATACCTGCGGAGGGACGAGAGCGGGCAGGTGGCGGAGACGCCGGGTGAGATGTTCGGGCGCGTCGCATCTCACGTCTCGCGGGCCGAGACCCGCTATGGCGACGATGCCGAGTATTATCGAGCCCGTTTTCTAAAGATGATGCAGGAGTTGGACTTCTTGCCCAATTCCCCCACGCTCATGAATGCAGGCCTGCCGCTAAGCCAACTATCTGCCTGTTTTGTTCTTCCTGTGGAAGACTCCTTGCCCGGCATCTTTGATGCCTTGAAGAACATGGCTCTTATCCATCAGAGCGGAGGAGGCACGGGCTTCTCCTTCTCCCGGCTGCGGCCAAAAGATGACGTCGTGCAGGCCACGGGCGGGGTGGCCAGCGGTCCCGTCTCATTTATGCGCATCTTTGACACGGCCACAGATGTAATCAAGCAGGGCGGCCGACGTCGCGGCGCGAACATGGGCGTTCTCCGGGTCAATCATCCAGATATCCTGGAGTTTATCGATGCCAAGTCGAAGCCGGGGTTCCTGGAGAACTTCAACATCTCTGTGGCGGTGACCGATGAGTTCATGCAAAAAGCCCGTACGGGAAGTGAGATAGATCTGGTCAATTCGCGCACCGGTCTAGCCGCGGGCCGGCTTAATGCCGCGGAGCTGATGAATCTGATTGCCAGCTCCGCCTGGCGGGGAGGCGATCCGGGAGTAATCTTCATCGACCAGATCAATGCCGCTCATCCCCTGCCCGGACAGATCGAGGCCACCAATCCCTGCGGCGAGCAGCCGCTGCTTCCGTATGAGTCCTGCAATCTGGGGTCCATCAACCTCTCGCGAATGGTGATGAAGGGCGAGATAAACTGGGACCGGCTGGGTGAACTGGTCTCTTTTGCCGTTCGTTTCCTGGACGACGTCATCGATATGAATCGCTTTCCGCTGAAGCAAATAGAGGAGGCGACGCTGCATAGGCGCAAGATCGGCCTGGGTGTGATGGGCTTCGCTGATATGCTCATTCTCTTGAACATCTCATACAACTCTGGCGAGGCCGTTCGTACGGCAGAAGAGTTGATGAAGTTCATCACCGAGCGAGCCCGGGCCGAGTCTGCCCTCCTGGGCGAAGCCCGCGGCTCCTTCCCGCTCTTCGAGGTGAGCCGTCTCAAGAAATGGGGTGCCATGAGAAACTCCACCGTTACCACCATTGCCCCCACGGGCACCATCAGCATCATCGCGGGGACGAGCAGCGGCATCGAGCCCTTGTTCGCTCTCGCGTTCGTTCGCAATGTCCTGGATGGGGCCCGTCTCCTGGAGGTCTCGCCCCTCTTTGAGCAGACGGCAATAGCGCGCGGCATCTACACCCCTGATCTGAAGGCGGAGCTGGCCCGGAAGGGCTCTGTGCAGGATATCAGAGGCGTGCCCCTGGATCTTAAGGACCTGTTCGTCACGGCACTGGACATCCCGCCCGAGCAGCACGTTCGCATTCAGGCCGCCTTCCAGAAGTATACGGACAATGCCGTCTCCAAGACTGTCAACCTGCCTGCTGATGCGACTGTAAGCGACGTTTTAAAGGTGTACAATCTGGCTTACGATCTGGGGTGCAAAGGCGTGACGGTCTTCAGGTACGGCAGCCGCAGCCAGGTGCTGTATCTGGGCAATGGGGAGACCATGCCTGGGTGCAAGTACTGCGGGTGACCAAAAGAATTTTATTAAACAGTGC
Organism: uncultured Methanosarcinales archaeon; assembly: GCA_903871465.1. Taxonomy (GTDB): domain Archaea; phylum Halobacteriota; class Methanosarcinia; order Methanotrichales; family Methanotrichaceae; genus Methanothrix. The sequence goes on along the minus strand of CAIQHB010000039.1, from coordinate 51,496 downwards.
ATATTAGGTTTCGGTATGTATCGACAACAATCCCGGAAGATCTCCCTTCAATTCGCTCTTGTCCTGCTCTGCATCGTTATTTGCTGTTCTCTGGCCGGACTCTCAAATGCCGAAAATATGGGAAAAATAATTCCCACTAATTTATCCAGCAACCCATTAAATAATTCAGGTCCGTCGCTCGGCATATCCTCGAAATCCTATCTCCCTCCGCCGGGCATAATGCCCATTGTCGTGTTGCAGGGTAGTCCCTATGAGATGGGATATCAGTACGGCCACCAGGCCAAAGACTACATTGCAATCGTGCGTGACGCCGCCTGGGCCAGTGCACTAACGACGAACTCGTCACAGGAGATCAGGCAGAGCTGCAAGGAATACAGACAATATATCGCAAGAGAGCTGTACCAATTCGATTTCAGCTCATTTTTCCGGGGTATGTCGGATGCCATGATTGATCAGGGTTTGCAGTTTGGTCCGGATGATCCGATAGTGATGCTCTACTGGGGCGGAAGGCAAGGGCCACAGCCTCCTGATCACTGCACAGCCATAGCTGCTTTTGGCAATGCCACCGGCAGTGGTATGATCGTCGGGACAAATTTTGATTACTATCATCTGCCCTCTAATTCATATTCGATTATCCTTGCCCTCTACCCCGATTCAGGGAATTCCTGTATCATTCCCACCGGCGCTGGCCGGACAGGAAGCAACTCTGCCTTCAACGAAAAGGGGTTGGTATACATCATGGCCGCAGCGCCACAGAAGGGACCGGACGACAACGGTCCCGGCATCAGTGGCTTTTTGGAGCTGCCCTATGTGGCCATGACCTGCGATACGGTTGCCGAGGCGGAAAAATTCCTATTCAATTCGACCCGCATGTTCGGCCTTAATCACATGCTCCTTGATGCCGGTGGCAATGCCACGGTTCTGGAGGCCACTCGGGCCAGATATGCACTGAGAACGGCGGGGGACAACAATGAGTCGGATTATCTGGTTATGACCAACCATTATCTGAATCCCATCATGAAGCCTTCTCAACCGATTTGGGACCCACAAAAGTACTATCCTTCCAGCTATTATCGATACCTAACGGCCGAAAAAATGATCGCCGACCACCAGGGCAGATTCAACTATTCAATGGCTGTTGAGACCCTCACCTTGACCGATTGGTGGGACGGGAAGGAATGGCATCTTGACGATCCCTGGAGCACCAATACCATCAATCGCTTCCGTCCTGATGTTGCCACCCTCTATTCGGCCATAGCCATTCCGAGCGATCATAAAGTCTCCATCTGCACGGGAAATCCCGGCATGCCTTACTGGGGCACTCTGGCCGTCGACCAGACCGGAACATATGTCAACCTATCCTTAGGAAAAAGGCCGGAAGACCTCGTATTTGGCCTCAAGGAAGATGCATCTGCTGCCCTGTGGAAGACGGTACAGGTGATGGGAAAACAGCCACCGGGAAATTTGGCAAATTTATGGGAGGACGCGGAAAACAATTACTGGAAAGCGGTCTGGTGGCATAACCATTCCCTGCTGGAGAAAACGAGTTCCGAAAAGGCGGCTGCCTGGGGAAGAGCGGCAACCAACTTTGCGGAAGTGATCGCGCAGGCGGAAAAGATCCAGGTGCTTTGCGGGACTCATCCGACAAATTGATCTGCAAAGAATTCCCATAACCTGCACTATCCTATTTGTCCAGGTTGTCGGATGGAAAGGAGGATAGGGCCAGAGGCGGCAAAAAGGTAAAGGTAGGGAGATTGTAAAGAAAAGCCGCCCCAGGCCACAAGCCACCAGCAAATATGTTCCTCCTTATTAACTGTGTCGGTTGAAGCCTCTAGCGGATGCTTTCTCGCGTCGCGATCGGACCGATAAGCCTAAAAGCTTTTCTCATCATCCAGCAGGCATGAAGCGCATCGGCATCGCCGACACCACCTTTGCCCGCGTTGATATGGCCCGCGCGGCCATCAGCGCGATCAAAAAGGAAGCATCTGTCGAGATCATACGCTACACCGTTCCCGGCATCAAGGATCTGCCCGTCGCAGCCAAGAAGCTTCTGGAAGTGGAGTTGTGCGACCTCGTCATGGCTCTGGGCATGCCCGGGCCAGCGGATAAGGACAAGATGTGCGCCCACGAGGCCTCGTCCGGTCTGATCATGGCTCAGCTCATGACCAACAAGCACATCCTGGAGGTGTTCGTACACGAAGACGAGGCCGCGGATGAGCCGACGCTGGCATGGCTCGCGGAAAGGCGCACCGCTGAGCATGCCCTGAATGCGGTTCGCCTGCTCTACTATCCTGAGAAACTGACCCGCCTGGCCGGCACAGGCCAGCGTCAGGGCTACGAGGACGCCGGACCTATCGAGGGCGGCGGATCCGGCGAAAACCTCGGCCACTGAATAAATTTAAAGAAAGATTCGCCAGGGTGTCGAAGCAGCCTGAATCGTTCCTTTTTCTTGCTTTGGAGCATTCGGCAGTGCAGCGTTTGACAATGTAACGATTGGCATCGTTTCATTTAACCTTGCGGCATCTGGCATTGATTTATTTAGCCTCGAGACTGATTCATTTAACCTCGACTTTGATTCGTCTAACTTTGTTGTATTTGGGATCGATTCGCTTAACCGGGCGGCATCGGACATAGATTCATTTGGCCTTATTTCGCTTCCGTTCGAAGCGACTGGAACTGTCTCATTGGAGGCAGTCAGACCCGACAGGAACGGTTGTGCCCTGCCGGCAACGGACGGGAGCACAATGTTCACGCTTTCATTGAAGCCCTCAAAGATCATGGAGGTCGTAGAATTCACACGCATCTCCTGTCCGGCGGCAGGCAGACCCAAAGACTGAGGAGTCACATTGATGACTTCATGTACATCGGTCTTTTTGAGAAGATGCACATCTTTGGTTATCCAGTAGTAGACATCCAGAGTCATATTGCGGAAGAGATCTGTGCTGTTCGCGGACGCCATCGGCAGGTAAGATGCAACCTCACCGGAGAGCTGACCCGCATAGGCGCGCATATCAATTTTAGCTCTGACCTTGTAGCAGTTCTGGCCCTCCACGGTCTCCGCGCCCATCAAGGTGAGGTCGGACTGATTGAGCATATTGACCTGCTGCGCCATAGTGTCCTGCTGAGACCCGGCTGTTGCAGCCGCTGGCAGTCTAAGAACCGTCCAGTTGCCATCTAACTTGAGGTAGATGGTGTTATTGAGTAAATACTCATCCAGGGCAACGGCTGAGGCATTGACCTCATTGCCTTTGGCATAGGTGAGAGAAGCCATGACCAGTTTCAGGGCGTGATCAGTCATGTTCGCAGAGCCTAACCCCATGGAGCGCGTATAGAGCCTCCGGGCCTCCCTCGAGGAAAGGTTGACCAAATCTATATCCTGCGCCATTTCCATCGAAAAGCGATAAGATTCGAGCTTCAGAGAAGAGTCAACCACCAGTGCCCTCAGGGCGGAGGCATTCATATCCTCTTGGGTAGTGCTGTTCATCTGGCAAGAAGCGGCGGAACTGCAAAGCAGCAGTGCCAGCGCTAAAAGCGTAAGGTTTCTCATAGGCAGCATACGGAGCTGGTGGGGTATATCTATTTGCTCTATTCGATCATCTCAATCATCTCATGCGTCTCCCTAGTAATGGCCTCGCGCAGAATCTCCATGGTCGATTTGATGGCTTTTTGGGCGCTGGTGATTGACAGCGTGACCGCCTCTGCCTTCGCAGCGGCGCGAAAGAGTTTAGCGGCCTTGGGAAAAGCCTTCTCGTTGGGCTTGAAAGGCAAATGCCGTGCACTTCCATGAGAAATGCCTGGAGGCAGCTGATCGATATGCTAATAAGTCACTCCTATTAAGATCAATGCCACGGATTGATAAGCACTATTGAAACAAAAAATAAATATTTACAAATATATGAAAAGTTCATTTGCTAAACATGATATTTGATCGCACAGATTTAAGTTACAGGTCTAAGTTAAGTCGGGCCATTGTGTTGAAGAACACATCATCCAGTGGGAAAACTATTTTTGTGTGTAGTTCCTATAACACTTTTGAATTCAATCGATCAAGGGCAAGGATCGGCGAAGGAGCTCAGGGTGAATCTATGGATCGGGATATAAGGATCGTGCTGGTTGAGGACAATATAATGGATGCCGCTTTTACGAAGCGGGTCTTGAAACATAATAAGCTGAACAAGGATCTTATTGTCGCCACTAATGGCGAAGAGGCCATGAAGGCTCTGAAAGGCCTGGTCAGGGGAAATCTGCCACTGCTCATCTTATTGGACATTAACCTTCCCGACATCAGTGGCATCGATCTCCTTACCCTCATAAAGAGTGACAAGGATCTCTCCAATATTCCTGTTGTCATTCTTACCGGATCAAATGAGGATCTGGATATCCAGAAGAGCTATGATCTGGGAGCAAGCAGCTACCTGGTCAAGCCTATCTCCAGTAATGCTCTGATGTTGGTTATCGAGAGACTATTTTATCCCTGATGCGAGGCTCCTTGCCGCGTCAAGGTTTCCTCGATCATCCCGGCGAGAGTCTTCTGGCGTTTCCAGGATCATTGGTGTGCGCAGCACCGCTGGGTGGCTCAAAATTGCCCTAAAACCCGACTCACCTATATGCCCTAAACCTATATGCTCATGTCGATCCAGATGCGATCCCAAGGGTCCCTTGCAGTCGTTGAGATGTATGAGCATGAGCCTTTCGAGGTCGATGCAGTCCTGAAATTGGCCAAGAGTTTTCTCCAAAGCAGAAGCTGTTCGCAGATCGTAGCCTGCGGCAAAAAGATGGCAGGTGTCAAGGCATACACCTAAACGCCTCTTGGCGTGCAGTGATTCCAAAAGGGAGGAAATTTCTGAAAAGGAGCTGCCCATGCTGTTCCTGGTGCCGGCACTGTTCTCCAGGAGAATGACCACATCGTTTTTTGCCAGGGAGAGTGCAGTATCCAGGGCACTCATAATCCTCTCCAATCCCCTCTCCCGCCCTTCGCCAAGGTGGCTTCCCAGATGGGTTACAAGATACGGTATGCTGAGTGCCTGGCAGCGCATCAACTCCTGAGAGAGAGCCTGCACCGATTTCGCATGAACGTCGTCTCTTGGCGAGGCTAGATTGGGGAGGTATGGCATGTGGGCTACAGCTGGAGATAATTCGGACTCTTTGAGCCTGGAGACGAAGCGATTCATGCAATTGGCTGAGACGGGCTTTGATCTCCAGGCCCGCGGGTTGGATGTGAAGATCTGAAACGCATCGCAGCCTTTTTCTTGGGCTCGGTCAACAGCCTTAAACAAGCCGCCTGCAACTGAGACATGCACGCCCAATCGCATCATGTGCGCTTCCAGGGAGAGCATCTCGGATCAACCTTGCCCTGGAGGATGATCGATAATCGATATTGATAATGGCGGCCGGGGTTAAGTCGCGATGCCGATGATGATGCAGTCAAACTGAATCCATGATGAGCCCTATGAGTTCTGAGGCACGCGATATTATATTATGAATACGATATGTGAAGATAACCCGGGAATGGTACAGTAAATATAGCCAAGAGACAAAAGAGAAAAAGACTTTCTAGAGGTTAAAATTTTCCCGGATCACTGATGATTGTGTGAGCCTTGGCCCATCGACTGATATTGTCTATCAAGTTCAGCTCCACGATCTTTCGAGTATCATAGAGCATCTCTGCCACATCATTCAAGGCAAAGCTCTTCTTCTGGCCAGACTTGTCTACCACTTCGATTGCCTCTTTGGGCATGGACTTGCCCAGTTCCCGCATCTGGCCTGCCAGCACAGAACAGGTATTTTTGAGGTATTTTATCGAGTAGTCGGACGTAGGCTTCCTGTCGGCGAGGTTCTTATTGACCTCTTTAATAGACCAGCACGTGGTGAGGATATCCCTGAACATCTCGGCACCCTGTCTTTTCAGGGCGTCATGGATATTTAAACGCTGTGGAGAAATCGGAAGAAAAAGGTGGGGCTGGTGAGATTCGAACTCACGATCGACGGGTATCTCCGATACTGAAGTTCTTACAGCCGGAAAACGGTGGCTGATAACAACCCATTTCAGTGCTCCAACGGATCATCAACGACCTCCCCGTCGAGAGATCTCAGTAGACCCGTTGCTCATCATTAAATATACCGCTGGAGCCCATCGCCCTACCTGGCTAGGCCACAGCCCCGGTGGTTTTAAAGCGGGCCGGGAGGGATTTGAACCCCCGACCTAAAGGTTAAGAGCCTTTCGCTCTACCTGACTAAGCTACCGGCCCGGACCCCTCAAGGTCGATGCTGGATATATACGTTTCGGATGATGCATTTCAAGAAATTGGCTCGAAATGAGCCACTGTGCACGCTTTTGTAATCGGAGCAAATGATGAATCATGTCATTGAAACCTATGCCTGGCACGGGAAAGGCTGGCTGCAAAAAAAGAGACGATAGGGCATCAAATGCCCGTCAATAATTGTTGATATACCTCTCGATCTCCCAGGGATGAACAAAGGTGTTGTATGCCTCCCATTCGGATAGGCCGAGGCGCATGATATTTTCGTATACATGCTCGCCAAGAGCAACACGAATCACCTTATCCGCTTCCAAATAATCCAGTGCCTCCTTGAGATTGGCGGGCAGTGTCTTAATGTCCATAGATTCACGCTCCAAAGCTGTGAGATGATAGACATTAAGATCCACTGGCTCTCCCGGATCGATGCCCCTCTTGATCCCGTCCAGTCCGGCTGCAAGAATGACGGCGAAGGTGAGATAGGGGTTGCAGGTCGGGTCAGGTGAGCGGAACTCCAGGCGAGTAGAGAGGCCGCGGCCTGCAGGTATGCGAATAAGCGAGGAACGGTTCGGTCCGGACCAGGTGATGTAGACTGGAGCTTCGAAGCCCGAGACAAGTCGCTTATAGGAGTTGATGAGCGGATTGGCAATAGCGGTTATGGCACAGGCATGCTCGATCAAGCCTCCTACGAAGAACCTGGCCAGATCGCTTATGTTCAAGTCTGTATCAGGATCAAAGAATGCATTCTCCAGGCCGCGGAAGAGCGAGATGTTGGCATGCATTCCCGTACCGGATGCGCCGAAGATGGGCTTGGGCATGAATGTCGCGCGCAGGCCCTCTTGCATGGCAATGGTTTTCGTGACGTACTTGAAGGTCACCACTTTATCTGCGTTCTTTAAAGCATCGTCATAGACGAAGTCGATCTCGTGCTGTCCGCGAGCTACCTCATGATGGGAGGCCTCGATGGTGAAGCCCATCTGCGTCAGTGCCCTGACTATCTCACGGCGAACGTCTTCTGCCAGATCCACGGGACCCAGATCGAAGTAACCTCCATGGTCGTGCGGGGTGGTCGCGGAGCCTCCATTCTGCTTCTCAAAGAGGAAGAACTCCAGTTCCGGACCGACGTTCATCGTGAAGCCCATCTCCTTCGCTATTTCAAGTTGTTTGCGCAATACATAGCGAGGATCACCTTCGAACGGCTTCCCATTGGGGAGGTGCACATCGCAGATTAGACGGGCCTCATTGGAGCCGTCCTTGCTGCGCCAGGGCAAGAGGCTGAAGGTGGAGAGGTCAGGCCGGAGGACCATATCAGACTCCTGGATTCTGGCAAAGCCCTCGATGGATGAGCCATCAAAGGATATGCCGCTCTTCAGGGCCTTTCCCATTTGGGTAGCGGGAATGGCCACGTTCTTCACAATTCCAGATATGTCCGTGAACTGTAGCCGGAGGAACTCCACGTTCTTCTCCTGAATGATTTTAAGCATCTGCTCTTGGGAATACATTACGTTTTCAACTCCTCTGCGACCCGTGGAAACTACATACGCAGAAATCCGCGAGATTAAATACCCAAAGCCATACGCCAAGGCATTTATGAAGATTTATAAGTCTGGCTTAACCCAGGTGTTTTAAATAGCTAACCGATGGGAAATACAGCTTCCTGGCAATCCAGGAGTGCTGTGCAAATATGCTTATCTAGTGTCATATTCTTCAAGTGGATTTGATGTCCGGCAAGAGAGTTCTGGTGGTGGACGCAGGTGGCAGAGGAAATGCTATAGCTCATGCCTTTGCCAGGAGCGAGGCAGTTGAAACCGTATATGTTGCTCCAGGTAACGCAGGCAGCGAGATGATGAAGAAGTGCCGTCTGGCAACGATGCAGGGCACGGCGCCAAAGACGATCTCGGAATTGCTCGCGTTTGCAAAACTGGTGAAAATAGACCTGACTTTTGTTGGGCCGGAGGGTTATTTGTCCGATGGTATCGTCAATATCTTTCAGGAAGAAGGGCAGAGAATCCTGGGCCCGCATAGAGAAGCGGCAATACTGGAGAATAGCAAGTGCACGACCAAGGACCTTCTCAAAGGTCTGCGGGTTCCAGTGCCGCTCTGCCGGAACTTCGACGACGCCGATTCTGCAAAGGAGTATGCCATGCACCACTGCTCCGAAAACCCCGGCAAGGGCCTGGTGATCAAGGCAGACGGCCTGGCGGCAGGAAAGGGAACCGTTGTCTGCGCCACAACTGAAGAGGCCCTGTCTACCATTGATCGCATAATGGTGAGCCCCCGGCTCTTTGGGAAAGCCGGGGAGCGGATCGAGATCGAGGAGCGTTTGCAGGGGCGCGAGCTGATGTTCTTCGCCTTGAGCGACGGGCGGACGGTTCAGCCGATGCAGTCGGCGCTGGACTACAAGCAGGCCTATGCCTCAGACGAAGCCGTAGCCGTTCGGCTCTTCAATAAGAATGCCGGCAACCCCTATCTGGATAACAATCCCAATACCGGCGGCATGGGAGGTTTTTCGCCTCATCCCTGGCTGGACGAGGAGCTGACTGATAAAATAATGAATAGAATCGCCATCCCGACGGTGCGCGGCTTCAAAGAGTCCACGGGCCACGAGTATAAGGGTGTGATCTACTTCGGGCTCATGATCTCGGAGGAGAAAGAGCCGTCCGTTCTGGAGATCAATGTGCGCCTGGGGGATCCTGAAACGGAGGTGATTCTTCCCAGGTTGGAGACGGACTTCTACCAGCTCTCAGAAGCGGTGTTGGATGGAGAATTGGATTCGGTGCCGATGCAGTGGTCCAGGGACGTCTGCCTGGGGATTTGCGCCATATCCGGCCGGGCCATCAAACCTCTTGCCTCAGGCGGCCCAGAGCGACCAGGCTATCCAGGAGAGCACTACACCAATATGCCGATCAGCGGCCTCGATAAAGTGGACCCGGATATTCTGGTTTATCACAACGGCACGGCCAAAGGCGATGATTCCGCTGGCAAGAGAAGGCTATTCACTACGGGCGGACGGGTGCTGACGCTGGTCGCGCGCGGCAAAAGTCTGAGTGAGGCCAGAGTTAAGGCTTACGACAATATAAAACGTATCCATTTCAATGGAATGCGCTACCGCAAGGACATAGGTCTCGGATATGTCTGAAAATCCCTTGATAATCTTCGGCCTGGAAGGAACTGCCTGGAACCTCAGCGCCGCCCTGGTGAACGAAGAGGGCGTGATCTATGAAAAGAGCGCCACTTACACGCCGGCCATTGGCGGCATCCACCCTCGCGAGGCCGCGCAGCACCACGCGGAATACATGGCCAAGGTAGTAGGAGATGTTCTGGCCCGATCCCGTGAAGACGGCTTGAAATTGGATGCCATCGCTTTCTCCCAGGGTCCGGGCCTGGGGCCGTGCTTGCGCACGGTTGCGACAGCGGCACGAGCGCTCTCGTTGCACTTAGGGGTACCCCTCGTCGGCGTAAACCACTGCGTGGCCCACATCGAAGTGGGCAAGTGGCAGTCCGGGGCCCGCGACCCTGCCGTGATCTATGTCAGCGGGGCAAATACGCAAATTCTCGCCCTGCGCCGGGGTCACTACAGGATCTTCGGCGAGACTCTGGACATCAGCGTGGGGAACGCCATTGACAAGTTCGCTCGCAGCGTCGGGCTGACGCATCCAGGCGGGCCGAAGGTTGAAGAGCTCGCGCATAGCGCGAAGGAGTACATCCCTCTACCCTACACCGTGAAGGGCATGGACCTCTCTTTCTCCGGTCTTTCCACGGCAGCCACACAAGCCGCCAAGAAACACGATCTGACAGACGTCTGCTACAGCCTTCAGGAGACGGCTTTCGCCATGCTGGTAGAGGTGACCGAGAGGGCCATGGCCCACGCCGAGAAGAAAGAGGTCATGCTGGTGGGCGGCGTGGGGGCAAACGCCAGGCTGGGCGAGATGCTGAACACCATGTGCCTGGAGCGTGGCGCGAAGTTCTTCCTGCCGCCCAGGTCGTTCATGGGTGACAACGGCAGCATGATCGCCTACCTGGGACTACTTATGCTCAAGAGCGGCGCGTCGACTCCGTTAGGGGAATCGAAGGTGAGGCCGGGATACAGGACGGACGATGTCAGGGTGACATGGGCCTGATAGAGCGAGACTGCCTAAATTTCAACGACCAGGATGAATCAATTGCAAACTATGGTTCGGAATGCATATCGAATCGATGATGGCCTAGATCATCAATAAGAACTTCCATGTTTCCGAAGTCTATCTCAAAAAAGAGGAGCGGATTGAAGCACTTTGCATGATCATGGTCCTGTGTCTTCTCATATATCCATTCGCTGACTGGAAGCTCAGGCAAGAACTCAAAACTTTAAAAAAAAATTTGTTATAGATCAGAATGCTTCCAAGATCCTCGATCAACATCAATTCTGATTCGTTCTCTCAGCTTCGCTGGATTGGGTCCATTTGGAAGTTGGATTAATCTGTTGATCCGGTTGGGAGGAGATGGCCCCTTCTTGAGCCCCTTGAGACAGATCAGCACTTACCAGATAGACTGCACCTTCGTCCGTTTGAGTAACGTCGTAACTCAAGCTGAGGGGACTGTAACCCTCTTTTGTGAAATTGAACTGCCAGGTTCCAGGCTGTCCGCTAACGACCACCAATCCATTCGAGTCAGTCAGTCCTTGTAACGGTGTGCCCGCTGCATCCTGTCCCGTGACCTGGACGCCGGATAGCATCGTCCCGTTAAGGTCCCCTTCGTGAACGTCGATGGTCAGAGCGACATTATCTACGGTTGGAGTTGCTTTTTGTAGATAAACAGAACCATCACCGGTCGCCGTGACATCATACTTCAAAGTCAGGGTGTTGTAACCGTCCTTTGCAATTATGAACTGCCAGGCACCCGGTTGTCCTGAAACCACCGCATCTCCGTTCGAATCTGTAACTGCTTGAAAGCTGCTGCCCGCTGCATCCTGTCCGCTTACCGAGACACCCGAAAGCAGGCTCCCATTGAAGTCCCCTTCGTATACATGGACCGTCAGAGCGACCTGATCCTGGGCGGATGCGACCAGCAGCGTGCTGCTGCTCACTAATAGCATTAATATCGCTAAACAATAACTATTTTTCATATCAGTTTTCCCCTTAGACTAATTACTCCTCTATTCTTGCAATCCATTTGCTCATTCTATATTGGACATGATATGCATCTACTTGTGGCATCATGGCCCGTGATTGAGTTAGCCGCGAACCCTTGATTAGGAGACCACCCGCACCAACAACAGAGGAATTACAAAACCACTATATTTCACCACGACTATGAAAGATCATCACCCAAAAAAAAGAGGATGATTTGTGATATTTTCTTAGATCATTCCCACTGGCTTAAACATTTATATTGAGGATTACTACTTTGACGCCAGCATTGCCGCCCTTTTCCCTGTCGCCCATCATGGACTTCACGTTCTTGTGGTCCATCTTATTGCCATCCTGACCGCCCATCATGGACTTCTCGGAGCCGCAGGGCTGTTGTGCATTATCCGGTCCCTGGGGCAACTGCTTGCCATCCTGACCCATCATGGACTTCTCGCATCCGCAGGTGTTCTGCTTACCGTCTTGGCCCATCATGGGGGGCATCTGCTTGCCGTCCTGACCCATCATGGACTTCTCGCATCCGCAGGTATTCTGCTTGCCATCCTGGCCCATCATGGGGGGCAACTGCTTTCCATCTTGGCCTGCCATGGACTTCTCGCATCCGCAGGTCTTCTGCTTGCCATCCCGGCCCATCATGGGGGGCAACTGCTTTCCATCTTGGCCTGCCATGGACTTCTCGCATCCGCAGGTCTTCTCTTTGCCGTCTTGACTGCCCATCATGGAATTCTGGCAGCCACAGGTCTGAGTATTATCTTGGCCCTGAGACATCTGCTTGTCGTCATGACCCTGCCACATCTGGTTGGCATCCTTTCCATTTCCATTGTCCGGCATTGAAAAGGCCGGGATGACAAGAACACATAAAGCGGCCAATGCCACCAAGAACTTAACGTAATTCATTTAATATACCTCCACTCAGGATCATTTCTCTACACGGAGAATTTTCCTGCACATGCATCTTTCTTTGAACGATATAAAAAGATGGGGCCGAACGACTATGCAACGAACTTCGAACAACTCCGGAATTAAAGGTTAAAGAAGGTTTAGATGCTTATTCATATGCATTTAATGGTTCTGTTTTCTAAAATATTCTTTAATTTTGGTTCAATAGTAGAATCAGACTTTAATCGCCTCTTAAAATGAAAAAATCATCCATTCTGAGGATAATGTAGGTGCAATTATCTGCTAAGAGCCCAATAGCGACGGGTTTAGGATTCTTCTTAAAAATTAAATATGAGACCTGCCGCGAGTAGTATTGAGCCCGGGTCTAAAGGGAATCTTGTGGGCATTCTTCGAGCGAGACGAATAAAACAACCCCTTCATAAACATGAAACACCTTGTCACAAAGGCTTTTCGCAATCGTTTATCGACGTAGTCATTTATCGAATTTGCCGCAAGGTTTTCATACCCGATTCCAGGAAATGATTATTTGTGAACGCTTTTGGTCAGCTTGATCCCCAGATCAGGGCGAGGCTAGCGGAGCAGTCTATTATCGAGCCGACGCTGCCCCAGGAGCAGGCCATGCCGGCAATTCTGGCAGGCGAAAATGTGCTCCTCATTGCGCCCACCGGCACCGGCAAGACCGAGGCTGCGAGCTTGCCGATCTTTCACCGGATTCTTGCGGGGGAGAGGAAGGGCATCCAGGCGGTTTACATCACGCCCTTGCGCGCACTGAACAGAGATATGCTGCGCCGCTTTCATGAATGGGGGGAACAGCTTCATATTACCGTGGCAGTTCGTCACGGCGACACCAGCCAGAGTGATCGGAGGAAGCAGTCGCTCAAGCCCCCGGATTTGCTGATCACGACACCTGAGACGATGCAGATAATGCTGACCGGCAAGCGCTTGCGGTTGAATCTTTCCACGACCAAGATCGTAGTAGTTGATGAGGTGCACGAGATGGCCACATCCAAGCGCGGCTCGCAGCTGGCCGTGATCCTGGAGAGGCTGGCAGAGCTTGCAGGCGACTTTCAGCGTATAGGTCTCTCTGCCACAGTCGGCTCGCCGGAGGCCGTAGCTAAATTGCTTGTCGGATCAAGTCGTTCCTGCAAAATCGTCCAGACGGATATGGAAAGGGCGAGCGACTTTCGAGTAGTCAGCCCTCAGGCCGCCCGGCCAGACTACGCTACGGCAAGTCATCTAGAGTGCGATCCCCGCCTGGCAGCGCAGATTCGACTGATCAGGGAGATGGTGCATACCAGAAAGTGCCTGATATTCGTCAACACACGCCAGGCGGCTGAGGTTTTAGGCTCACGATTCAGGCAACTGGGCGAGCCCATTGGCGTCCATCACGGCAGCCTCTCTGTGGAAGCGCGGGTGGAAGCGGAGGAGGCCTTCAAGACAGGAGCCCTGCGGGGGCTCATCTGCACCTCGTCTATGGAGCTAGGAATCGATATCGGCGATGTGGATCACGTCATCCAGTACAGTTCACCGCGCGAGGTATCGAGGTTGCTGCAACGAGTGGGGCGATCAGGCCACAAGATCGGCCTCATCTCTTCCGGGACAATAATCGCCACCTGCGCCGACGATGTGGCCGAGGCCTGCGCTATCTCCAGAAAGGCGGCAGCAATGGAGCTAGAGTCGATCCAGATTCACGAGAAGCCCACTGATGTCCTGGCTAACCAGATTGTGGGGTTAGAGATGGATTTCGGAGATATCAGCCTGGAAAAGACCTACCAGATTGTATGCAGAGCCTACCCCTTCCGGGATCTGACACTCAATGAAATACAGGGAGTCGCCGACCAGATGGAAGAAAACAGGCTGGTTCGACAGAACAACGGGATTTTGCAGAGAACCCGCAAGGCTCGGGAGTATTACATTGAGAACCTCTCCATGATCCCGGATGAGAAGAGGTTCAATGTCTATGATATCGTGGGCCGACGGTCTGTGGGAACCCTGGATGAAGCATTCGTGATCAGCTTCGCCAAAGCAGGAGCCACCTTCGTCACCAAGGGAGAGATCTGGGAGATTACGGAGATCGGAGAGAACGAGATCAAGGTCGTGCCCATTCATCGCAGCGGCGAGATCCCCAGCTGGACCGGCGAGGAGATTCCCGTTCCCTTTGATGTGGCGCAGGAGGTCGGCCGGATCCGGCGAGAGATCCGCGAGACCCTGGAGAAAGGCGCGGTGGACAAGGGCGAGGGCGGGAGCACGCTGGCCATAGAAGAGCTGCGAGGGTTGTATCCTGTAGACCAGGAAGCGGCAGAGGAGCTGGTCGACCTCATAAAAAAACAGATGGAAAAGAACCTGCCCGTTCCAGATGAGTCAAACATCGTTGTGGAGAGCGGTGGAGAAGGGGTCGTCATCAATGCATGCTTTGGCCACAAGACCAATGATACCCTGGGAAGGGTCATCACCGCCATCCTTTCCGCTCGCTTTGGCAGCAGCGTAGCCATGCAGATTGACCCCTATCGAATCGAGCTGACGCTGCCAAAGGCCTTGCTGGCGGAAGAGATAGAGAAGATGATCCGGGATCTGGACCCGACATACGTCGAGCCCATCCTGGAGATGACCCTGAAGAATACCACCCTCCTGCGCTGGAAAATGGTGCATGTGGCCCGCAAGTTTGGCGCCTTCTCCAGGGACATAGACTACCAGAGGGTAAGCATGGCGAAGCTTCTGGCCGTCTTCGAGGGCACACCCATGTACCGCGAAGCGTTGCGGGAGATCTACCACGACCGCCTGGATATAAACCGGGCCAAATGGGTTCTGGAGAAGATCCGGGAAGGAACGATCACAATCACGACCAGCGGGCTCTCGCCTATCGGAACCAGTGGTCGAGGTGGAGGAAGAGATGTTACCTCGCCGGAGCATGCCGATGCGGCTGTCATCAACCTGCTCAAGAACAGGATCATGAACGACCGGGTGTTGCTTTTTTGCGTGAACTGCAAGAAGTGGAAGTCCATGCGCCAGGTCGAGCGCGTGCCGGAGCAACCGGAGTGCCCCCTATGCGGATCTCGCATGGTGGCCGCACTCAAGCCCTGGGAGGAGGAGGAGATCAAGGTTGTCAAGAAGCCGGAGAAGAAGAAGACCGCCGAGGAGAAGCGCAGAACAAAGAGGGTATTTCGGAATGCCAATCTGGTCTTGAGCTATGGCAAAACCGCCGCAATAGCGCTGGCGAGCAGGGGCCTGGGGCCGGAGACGGCAGCACGGGTAGTGGGAAAACGGCAGAGTGATGAGCTGGAGTTCTACAGGGACATCCTGAAGGCGGAAAGGGAGTACGCCAGGACGAAGAGATTTTGGGGATGATGGCCGTCGTCGTGAGGTGTTCCTGAGGTTAGCTGCCATTGGTAGGTCAGGCCGATAGCCATCTCACTAGTGATAACCTCCTCCGTCAAACTCCGCCATCGTGCTGTATTTGAGTATGGAGAAGCTCATCATCTCGCATCAGCAAAATCCCATAATACCAGTCGGAGGAGAACAATCATTGGTAACGCATATTTCTCTAGATCTCTATTGCGTTGGATCCTGATCTCATAATATTCTTATAAAATGAATGCCTATCTTTAAGGCACACAACCGGAGATTTCCTGGAACACAAAGAGTGTCTCATCGGAGCTTTGCGGTCTTGCAGATGCCTGAAGCTGTATCCAGCATCTCATGAGCGTATTGACCTATGTGGGAACGAAAATCCACACTAAGAATTGAGGATTTGTTACTTTCAGAAATTTGATGGCATTATGAGTCTTGATGCTGGCATAAATGCGGCCAGAATCGCGAGCCTTTGCATTCACGCACGCTTCCACGTGCACGAGGCTGAGAAGATGGAGATAGAAATTATGAGGTATGAAACGACATGTGATCCTATTAGGATTCTTTTGGTGGAAGACAATCCCTGAGATGTGCGATTGACAATAGAGGCTCTAAAGAGAAGGAAGTGAATGAGAGATGCAGAAAAATGATGAAATAGAAAATGAGAATAGAGCTGCTTCGAGGAAGAGAGATATTAGCGATATCCTGGGAACCAATGATTACGATCGCATGCAGGCACTCGACAACAGGTTTGCCGAGATCGAGTTAGCCATCCCGACCAAGGAAGACTACGCTCTCCTGCAAGATGTCACGGTCATGCTGCAAGAGGAGATAAAGGATAGCAGCGACCTGGAGTACACAGATGATGATTACGATGAAGTGACCAGGGAGCTCTATGAAGATCTGCTCGATGAGGATGCCGGTACCGACCTGCGCGGCCGAGCGATCATAGGCTTCGCGATTGACCTGCTGAAGAAGGCATTCGAAGGCCTCGAAGAGCCGCAGGAGGAAGAAAAGGAGGACGAAGAAACGGCAGCCGAGGAAGGGTCGGGCGAGTAAGAGGCGTTTGGCGACCAGTGAAGCCATATCCGGATGGCTTCAATAACAGCTTATCTGGAAACAGAAAGATGACTCCGCCAAGGGTCGATCAATTATTGGGGCGAAGGCATGACCTCATAAAAGAATGCAAGAGGGCAGACCCGTGTCAACTAACGAGCGAAGACGCTTCTGCCGGATCCTTGTAGCTCATTTGCGGCCAAAGCGAGTAAGCCCCCCCGGGCAGAGGAGTCTCTATTGCCTTTTCCACTACATGCTCTCCGACATCCACTTTATCAGTATAAGCCAACTTTATGCCGGCCTCGATGGCCCTTATTGTCGAAATATTCCAGCTGAAGAGACGCGCATCGTAGTACAGGTTCATGAGAGCGCCTTCCTCTGTGCCAGCCTGCCCAACCGTATTTAAGAAATATTCGACATCCTTTTTATGTGCACCCCGGAGGGACGAAAATTTCATGATCTCATTAACCGACAACGAATTCAATTAGAACACCCCCTCTACTAACTGCTCCTGAATATGGAATAGATCGACGAGTTCAGACTCATCCACCCTCTGTAGAGAAGCCATGCGCTGGTCAATTGTTCTGTAGCATGGCTGTTTGGCATGTACATATAAGCCTTTTATGACACATATTGCGAATTATAGTACAAAGTGAGAAACATGATATGGCTTTCAATGGCAGGTATCATTTGCGAAATTTCTCCACCAACAGAGGACTCCGGATCTAGAGAAACGCTCGGGATGAAGCATGTAGGGCAGAAGAGGTTCCGGCTACAGCAGTCTGCCATTTTTGGCAAACCGGGAGGCACAAAGCGTTTGGTTTAAAAATCATCAGGACTTATTATTGAAAAAGAGAAGTGAATTTTATGGATGTCAAGAATAAGATAGTCGTTGTAACCGGAGCCTCATCAGGAATCGGCCTTGCCACGGCAAGACTTCTCACAGAACGAGGCGCAAAACTCGCACTCGTTTCCCGCTCAAAAGAGAAGTTGGAGGCACTCTCAAAAGAGCTTCCCGAATCAATAGCGATTCCTGCCGATATGACAAAGCCCAATGAGATCAAGAGAATGGTGGAACAAACGATGGATCATTTTGGGCGGATTGATATCCTGGTCAATAACGCCGGTCAAGGGTATTATGCAACCATTGAAAAAACTGATCTCGATATATTCCATCATATCTTCGATCTGAACCTGATGGGACCTCTCATTGCCATGCAGCAGGTCGTTCCTATTATGAGAAGACAAGGACGGGGTGCAATTATCAACATCAGCTCAGGGACAGCGCTCATGCGTTTGCCGAACTTGGGTGTGTATTCGTCTTCGAAACGTGCGCTGGCAGGTCTCAGCCTGACCGCGCGTGAAGAGCTAAAGAATGATCATATTGTTGTCGGTGTCGTGTACCCCTACATTACTCTCACCAATTTCGGAAAAAACACGATCAAGGATCCACAAGGCGAAGACAGACAGCCAGGAAATAGTCCAACTCCAGCAGATACGGCGGAATATATAGCACTAAAGATACTGGAGGGCATCGTGAATGGAGACGCTGAAATCTTTGCACACGATTGGATGATGAAAATGGCAAAAGGAGGAGCATAAGATCCACCATGCTGCCTAAACGGACAGGTTTGATGCCACAAGACAATTATAGGGACCGCCATTGTGCCCCCCGTCCAAGTGGAGGAACATGATTCCGGTATGCAGACCCGTGGAAAGTCTGAAACCTTTTTCAGCTAAATCCGGTGATCTTCGCCGGTTATGGCCTCAAATCCAGTCACAACATCGAGCAGTTCTTAAGTGATAGCCGCCTGACGCCGTCTATAAAATTGAGCACTTAACTCATCCAGATGTTCTTCTATATTTTTTCAGCCCATCTGCGTGATCCGATCCTACCAGTTCACCCACACCAAATAGCGAGGAGCCATTAAATTAAATACCCGGCAGCAGAGCTGCAGGGTGCGCTTATTTGACGGGTCTTAAAGTGTAACTTTTACGTCCTGGCCAGCAAAAGCCTGTCGGAGGTGCTCTTCCTGCTCCTTGGAGAGTGATGTCTTCAATACCTTGACGTTCTTGTACTTCTTCAGCTCGTCCATTACTTTATCCGGTGTGGATTCTCGAACCAGCATGAACAATGCGGAGTTTCCAGGCTGAATGGTATTTCCGGCTTCTTTGATGAACTGTCCGTCCACACCCTCATTTGCAAACTTCCCGGCAATGGCTCCGCCTGCTGCACCGAGAACTAATCCGAATATAGGTACAAAGAAGATGAAGCCGATCAGAAGTCCCCAGAAGGCTCCGCCCAGAGCTCCTGCCTCCACCAGGTCGACTTCATGATGGACCTTAACCTTTCCTTCTTTGTTTCTAACAATAACCGCAGCATCTTCCAATCCTATTAGATGCTCCTTTTCCAGCCTCAACAGGTCATTTCTCATCTGCCCGGCATCAGTCTCGGTGTCGAAGGCCAATATAACCAAATCGCTCATATTTCAAAACCCCAATACATTAATGCACCAAAACGTTTGTAGCTTATAATATAAAAACGTTCTAGCATAACTGTCATGAAAATGATTAATCAAATGGCTTCGACGTACCCAGGCGGCGGAGTTGTGAGCATTCGAATAAAATAAATTCTCTAATCATGATTGAGTTCATTGCGACTTTGCATACTGGTTAGCGCGTTGAATAGAAATTAATTCTCTGCAGCATATTAAGACTATGGATTGCAGAGGCGATTTTGGAGGAGTAAACTGAACCCGGGTGCAGGGCCACTGCGAATTTACAGCATTTATGGCATGCTACCAGATCTTCGGATAAGACTCTGCCATTAAGAGCATCGAGATGCTTCGGAGCCTTTCCCCTTTGAAAAGTTTAGAAAGCCTGGGGCCATCTCTGGTAGTTTCATCTCTGACTGGTGCGACTCAGGCCGTCAAAGTCGATTCTGTTTTCCACCAAGCTCACTGCGCTCAATCATTTTTAAAAAAATATAACGATTTTGGCTAAATCCACTTCAGCACCTTAGCTTCTCTGGATTTGGAAACATGCGTCTCGTTCGGATAGCCGAATATGAGCGGTGCAACCAGTTCATGGTCTTCAGGTATCCCAATCTCTGCCAATGTCTTAGGATCCTGATTCAGGAAGGCGGCAAAACCGATGAAACAGCTGCCCAAACCTGCCTGGTAGGCAGCCAGGAACATGTTCTGTGCAGCCAGGCCGCAGTCCAGCAGGTTCACTGTTCTCCATTCCTCACTCTTCTGAACGCTGACCAAAATGAGAAGTGGCGCGCCATAGAAGACTACGTCCTTATCCGATTTGAATGCCGCCTGGAGGTTCTCCGGAAGTGGCATTTTCACTGTCACCAGCTCTTTCGTCCTGCGGGACAGCTTGTTGATGATCTCTCTATTCTCAACGATTGTGAATCGCCACGGCTGGCCGTTCATGCCCGAAGGAGCCCAAGATCCGGCAGACAGTATCTTGTTGACGACGTCTCTTGGCACAGCTTGGTCCTTATAGCTGCGTATGCTTCTCCTTCCCATTATGCATGCATCTAATTCCATAATTAGAAGACGCATTCATAATATTAAATGCTTTACTTCCCAGGAACCATGACACCGCAACCGCCCACGCCTAATATAGATCATGAGCCTGAGTTTGATGTAAAGATCACTTCATTTGGGTGATTAATCAGAGGTTCGATGAGTGTGATATTATGCCACCTTGCACCTCGATTCTCTCAATGATTCCCCAAAGAAATGCCATAGCCGAAAAGCTTATATCTCGGCAATTGACGTATATAGTACATGGCAAAGGTCGAAACTCATTTCTTTCCCCTCCATATGACTTTTGCCCCCCTCCTAATTCATGATTTCTCAGTGATGCCTCTCGTTTCGGGCGGGCTCGGCTCTCAATAATCGCCATCCAACCTGAAAATTCCAGTATGTAATAACCCCAAACCGGAAGGCCGAAAAAAGTGACAGGGCTTGATGGCCTGGCCCAGTTCCGGGTCACCCATCAAACAGCGCGCACCTCACCACTTCCGTCTGCTAGGCATCAACCTGGAAAAATTTCCAGCGTACATTGATTCATCCTTGTGATTGACGTCCGGAAGAAGGCGGCCTTATATGCGCCCGTTACTTCCCAAAAGGCGAAGTTGAGCCAGTGGTTCTCGACCAAAACAATTTGTTTAGAGATATGACGTCCCGCTATCTGTATTCGAAATTACTACAAATATGGATAGTGAGCTCTTTCGAGGCGTTATTCTACAAACCGCTTAGGATTTCAGAGATATCTGGTCTTCCTCGTACATTTTGGTATTTGGACATTGTTGTATTATGAGTTCCGCCTCGTACGATCCTGGCTTGTCGGCTCGGGGAGTGATCTTGAAGATCTTGCCTGTCAGCGCCAGCTCTGTGTAGCCGTTTTTGGCGACTGCATCAAACCCATGAGCCGTAAGAAAGGCGGCCATTTCCTGGGAACTCATGGCTGGTTTTTCAAGAGATGAAATCAGGTTCTTCACGTCAGAGATATCTTCAACCGCTGATGCCAGGCCTATTGATGTCGTTACTATGGCAAATGCAATTATTGCCATCAGATAATTTTCCCATCCCATATGGATAAGATATAGCCCAAGTGATCATATAGACGATTGCGATTGGATCTTATTGAAAATTAGACACATATGATCGGAACAGTTGATCTATATACTGATCAGAAACTATGTTCAGGGCTTTCCAGGAATTGGCAGTCCCATTTGGAACTCCATTAGACTTCTTTGTACGGGTTTCTCCAAAAGCTGAACCGACTTGCGCCACTGACTGGCTGGTGTCTTAATCCTTCGTTGCATCTCCGCCATTGCCTCGGGCAGACTCCCCAAGTGCATTGGCAACGAGCTCATTGCCTTACGGGCAACCTCTCTCACTACCCAGACGCCCAATGGTGCATAGTAAGCTTCCGAGATCTCCCGCACTGCCAACACCGCAGCCTGGCGCCCCAACAGGGCCAGGTGCTCCAGCGCCGCCAGGCGCGCCGCGTAATAGCCGCCCGCCAGGCCGCTATATCCAATCTTTGGCCGCGCATCCTCCCGGTCCCCGCCTATGAATCCGTCCTCAGTCCAGACGGAGCGGGGCATCCAGATCTCAATCAGCTCGAAGCTGAAGGGACGCGGCAGAAGCAGAATCTCAAAGTGGTTTCCCAAATCCTCTCCGGAAAAGAGATAATAGTCGTTAACCTGTGTTTTGTCCAACACGGCTTCCTTGAGCTCTTTGCCTATCATGTCGTCCGAGGCGGTTATGGACCAGCGCGTCGGCACCAGCTTTCTTTTCCTGCCTAGCAAGCCCAGAGAAAGCATGCGAGATATGTGATCCATTCCGATGCCCGAGGAATACAGCTCGGCGAGAGCTACGGAAGCGACCACATCACTGTCCTCTACGATCTCGTCCACCTTGCGAGGGATGAGCGGATTGGTGGTGATCTCCATATTCTTCAGCTCTCCGGATGGGCCGGAAGGGGAGAGCACCCCATCGAACTGGAGATTTCCCTGTGGCGGCTTGAAGAAAAAGACCTCTGTGCCTACCGGCGCAGACGACATGGCGATCTGCTGGCAGGCCTCCAGCAGCTTTCCCGGTGACTGTGCTTCCTTTATCCCGATCTTTGTCTCGGAGCGTACCATTTGCGAACGCGCTGCGATGATCTCCCCCATGTCCATGCCCAGCATTGACGGCGTCCGGGCTTCGTCCAATGGGATGACGGGCCCGGCTCTGACCAGCGGGTAGCCGTACCTGCCTACAAATACCTCTGGAGGAGACATTCCTTCCATGCGATTGCCTATTTTGGGCAGGGCGGATATCTCCTCCAACCTCCGCAGTATGGGGCAGACCGGCCTGCCGCAGTGTCCCCGGCCTTTGCAGGTGATGCATTTCATCGCACTTTCAGCAAGACCCTTATAGGATATATCCACTACCATTCTTGCCATGAATGACAGGTTGATACCGGCGATCGCCCAGGACTGGAAGACCGGCGAGGTGCTGATGCTGGCCTATATGAACGACGAGGCTTTGGCCAAGACCAGAGAGACGGGGAAAGCCCATTACTGGTCTCGCTCGCGAAAGAAGCTCTGGCTGAAAGGCGAGTCCTCAGGGCACTTTCAACTTGTCAGGGAGATACGAGTCGATTGCGATGAAGATGCCATACTGCTGATGATCGAGCAGGAAGGCGGGGCTTGCCATACCGGTTATAGATCCTGCTTCTACCGCACCATAGACGGCAAGGTGGTGGGCGAGAAGGTCTTCGATCCCGAGGATGTCTATTGATGTCCCTTGGCAGTTCCAGGTCCTATCTCCTCTATCGCAATCCTCTGCTCAAGGCTGAGGCCAGCGTGCAGGAAGGCCGGGTAAAGGTCGATATTGCGGGGCCGCTGGCACATCTGCCCCTGATCAAATCCAGCATGGAGATGTTTGAGGGCCAGGTTGCAGCTCATGCCGGACAGGAGCGGCTCTCCCTGTCCACCTGGATTCCTCCCCTGCCCGGTCGGGCCTTCGACCGGCTGGCGAACAGCCGCATGCGGGCCATGCTGGGGCTGCGCACCCCTGACCAGGTCACCATCTCCATCACGGAGGAGTGTCCCAACCGCTGCGCACACTGCGCCCTGCCCAATTCCGGAAACAAGCTTCGCCTTTCTCCGCCCACGGTCCGGGACCTCATCAGCCAGATTCTGGAGATGGGTACCACGCTGGTGATATTTGATGGCGGTGAGCCCGCACTTTATCCGGAGCTGCCGGAATTGGTGCGGTGTGTGGACGATCGAGCCATCTCCACCCTCTTCACCTCTGGTGCGGGATTCACCGCCCCACTCGCCAAGCGGCTGAAGGAGGCGGGCCTTTATGCCGTCAATGTGAGCCTGGACAGCCCTGTGGCAGAAGAGCACGATGCCATGCGCGGAAGAGAGGGGGTCTTTCGGGAGGCCATGCAGGCGGTGGATAATGCTCTCCAAGCAGGTCTGCTGGTCGACCTATACGTCGTCTTGCGCCGCGAGAACATCTGTCATCTGCAGGCGTTCCATGACCTCGCTCGACGAGTGGGCGCGCATGAGCTGACATTCTTCGAGGTGGTCTCAACGGGGCGCTGGTCCGATCGAGTGGGTTTGGCCCTGACGCCCGGCGACCATGCCCTGCTGGCAGACTTCGTCCTGAGCAGAAGAGCGCGGGCGCCCAGGATCTTCTCGGTTCCCGATGCCTACAAGCGCTTTGGCTGCTTTGCGGCCCGCAGCTGGATGCATGTGACACCGGCTGGAGAGGTCTATCCCTGCTCCTGCTACCCGGAGTCCTGGGGCAACATCTTGTTGGAGCCGGTGAAGAAAATCTGGCAACGAATGGGGCGTTTTCCCTACCAGGGAAGCAAAATATGCCCCATGAGAAAATAAGAAGCTATTTTTCCCATTTCAAGCAAAATTGCTTTATTATAAAGGCCTGAAAGCCGGATCAGAATTAAACTGAATTTGTTTAGAGACATCATGATCAATAAAGCTATATAGGACATTAATCATGAACAATGTTTGATCGAATTATGGATTTAACACCTGTTCAAAGAGACATCTTAACCGCACTGATCAACATTCATCGCATCGAAGGACGAGCAGTAAAGGGCGAGGAGATTGCCGAGCTGATAGATCGCAATCCAGGTACCATACGAAACCAGATGCAATCCCTCAAGGCCCTGAATCTGGTGGAAGGCGTGCCGGGGCCCAAAGGCGGCTACCGGGCTACAGGCGGCGCCTTTGAGGCGCTCAATATCGAAGCCACCGGGGACGTTGTAACCGTTCCCGTAATCAGGAACGGCGTGCTGATGGAGGGTGCCACTGCCAGCGAGATCATCTTCAACAAGGTCATGCACTCGCAGCAGTGCGACGGCGTGATTCGCGTCATCGGCAACATCAGGGACTTCAATGTGGGAGACGAGATAGAGGTAGGGCCAACTCCCGTGAACAAGCTCTACCTCAGAGGTACTGTTCGGGGCAGGGATGACACCATGAGCCGGGTCATCTTGCACATCGATGAGATGATATCCGTGCCCAAGGTTGCCATCAAGAAGATCGCCCGCCGCGCCGTGCGCATTCCTCCCAGCGTCTCGCTTCAGGAGGCGGCGCGCATTCTGGTGCATAACGGCGTTTCAGAGGCCCTGGTGGACGACAGCTCACCCGGATTGATCAACCTGGCCGATGTGACCCGTGCTGTCGCGGACGGCAGGACAAGTCAGGAAGCCCGAGAGATAATGACTCGCGGCTTCCTCACCATCGATTCAGAGGAGCCCATCTACGAAGCCATCAAGATGCTGGGTAAGACCGGTGCCAGCCAGCTGGTCGTCTCGGAAGAGGGTGTACTCTGGGGTTTCATCTCTCCCGGAGACCTCATCAAGTCGCTTACTCCGGCCTGATCTCAGTACCAGTGTGCCCTCCCAGGGCACCTTTTCTTAAGTTTTCCAGCTTGCTGCCCAGGACAATGGATGTGGGGATGCAGCTCCTCTCGATGATCTTGGCAGCCAGCGGGTCGACGGGCGAGCGAGAGCCCGCTTTCATCTCAGTCTCCATGGCCAGGCGCGCCAGAGCCTGGTGGGTCATGCGCTCCAGCTTTTTCGCAGCGGGGTCCTTCTCCGGGTCGGCGGTATAGACGCCGTCCACCGATGTGGCGACGATCAGCTTGTCGGCATGCACGTACTCCGCCAGGAGGGCAGCGACTGCGTCCGTGGTCTGGCCGGGGGCAACTCCGCCCATGACCACGATCTTGCCGGGCTGGCTGAGCCGGGCGGCCTGGGCATAGGAGTCCGGGATCTCCTGCGGCGCGGATGCGCCCAACGCAGCGACGAGCAGGGCAGAGTTGAGCTTGGTCGCGCCGATGCCGATGGTGTCGCAGAACATCTCGCTGGCGCCTAAGGCGCGGGCTTTTTCGATGTACTCGCGAGCGATCCTGCCGCCGCCAACGACCACGAAGATCTGGTGCTCTGCGGCGAGCTGCCGGAGCGCGTCAGCGTACTCATGCAGGCTCTGGACATCGCGGCCTGCCAGGATGGAGCCGCCTAGAGAATAGACGAATATCATGGGAAATGGCTAGCAAGTGAGGGGATAAAAAGGTTGCCGGGTTTTGCATTTTTGGCGAGGGCGCATCTTCATGGGGACTGCAAAGAGATTTGGATTACAGGTAATGGCTCTGGGCTGATCGCCATTATTTTTGCCACGCCTTGAGCTGTTGCAGAGCCTGTTCTGCATATGGACTCTCTATCTGCTCATAAATCTCAAGTGCCGATTTTGACAGTTCAATGGCCTTTGCCCGCTGGTCAAGCTTTTCAAGCGCAAGGCTCATGTTTAAAAGGTGGTTTCCTTCATTGAGTCGGTCCCCGAGCATGCGAGATATTTCCAGTGCCTGCTCGTAGTACTCAATGGCTTTGGCGGGCTCGCCCAAATGGAAGTAGGCATTGCCCAGGTTGCCCAGACGTATTCCTTCACCCAGCCGGTCACCGATATCGCGGGCAATTTTCAGTGCCTGCTCGTAGAACTCGATGGCCCTCCATGGCTCGCCCATATGGGAATAGACATTGCCCAAACTACCCAAACAGGCTCCTTCGCCCGACCGGTTCCCACTATTATGGGCTATTTTCAACGCTTGCTCCTGGAATTCGATGGCCTTGCGCGTCTCGCCCAGATCAGAGTAGTCATTGCCCAGGTTGTTCAAATGGCTTCCTTCATTGAGCCGGTCCCCGATTTTGCGAGATATTTTCAGCGCCTGTTCATGGTAATCGATGGCCTTGCGCGTCTCGCCCAGATGGGAGTAGGCCATGCCCAGATTGCCTAGGCAGCATCCTTCGCTCCGCATGTCCCCGATTTTGCGAGATATTTTCAGGGCCTGTTCGGAGTAATCGATAGCCTTACGCATTTCGCCCAGATTGGTGTAGGCTAGACCCAGATTGCCTAAATGTTTTCCTTCACCCTGCTGGTCTCCAATCTCGCGAGATATTGCCAGTGCCTGTTCGTTGTACTCGATGGCCTTGCGCATCTCGCCGAGATCGGAGTAGGCATTGCCCAGGTTATTCAAATGGTTTCCTTCATTGAGCCGGTCTCTGATCTCGCGCGATATTTTTAGTCCCTGCTCGTAGTACTCGATGGCCTTGCGGGGCTCACCGAGGCGAGCGTAGGCATTGCCCAGGCTGGCCAGGCCATTTCCTTCACCCTGCCGGTCTCCGATCTCGATGTCAATTTTTAGTGCCTGCTCGTAGTACTTGATGGCCTTGCGCGTTTCGCCCAGATAGGAGTAGGCATTGCCCAGGTGGCCCAGGTGGGCACCTTCTGCATTTCGATTCTTTGTCTTGAGGACTGCAACCAACGCCGCATCCGACCATTCAATAATTGTAAGCGGATGTAGCCGCAGATTCATGATAGCGCCTGCCCAGGCAAAGTTGCTGCAAATCTCGGCAATTTCCGGGCTTTTAAATGCATTAATCTTCGCCCATTTCTGTCCCGCCTGAATATTCATCCAATCGGTGTCGAATTGAATTAAACCGATTGACAGAGATTCTCCTCCTCCTCGGAGGAAAAGCTCGTTTGCTTTCCAAAGAAGTTCTTGATAATGCTTTGCGTGCCTCTGCTGCGCAAGCTCGCGTGCATCAAACTCCTGGCGCGAGTCGGCAAAAACTCTTGCCAGGTCATGCAGACGGTAACGCCCTCCTTCGCCGGTGGCAGATGGGAGGAAGTCAACCAGGCTCCACTTCACAAGCTCTCCTAGTGCTTCTTCGGCAGGATCAGGTTCCATCTCCCATACTGCAGCCGCACCGGCGCGATCAAAGTCGGCAGGAAAGACGGAGAGCAAGCACCAGAGCTTTTGCAGCTCCGGGGTGAGAAGCTCGTGGCTCAGGCTGAAGGAGGCTTCCACCAGGTCGAGCCGCTTTCTGGCATCGTTCAGCCTTTCCACATAATCGGCCACATTCAGGTTCTTCTTCTCAGCCAGGGCGGAAGCGGCATTTCGCAGGGCCAGGGGCAGGCAGCCACACAGTTTTGCCAACTCCTCTGAATGTCCGCCTATGCGCCCGGCGATCTCCAGAAGCAGCTTTTTGGCGTCAATAAGCGGCAGAACGTCCAGGTCCGTCTCTTTCAGGCCCGGCAGGACGAACTTGTTCCGGGAGGTGATGAGCAGAGCCGATCCTGTCGAAGGCAAGAGCGGTTCCACCTGCTCCCGGCTGGCTGCATTGTCCAACAGGATCAAGGTTCTCTTGCCGGAGAGCACCGAATTGTAAAGACCTCTCAGACCATTGAGATCTTCGGGAAGGCGTGCCTCCGCCCCCAGATAAGCACGAATGACGAGGACCATCGCTTCTGCTGTTGCCATGGGTTTCGGGCTGGTGCCCTGCATATCCAGAAATATTTGGCCATCGGGAAAACGATCGTTGAGCTTTTCGGCCAGAAAAAGCGCCAGAGCAGTCTTGCCGACTCCGCCCATGCCACGAAGACCGGAAATGGTTGCTCCCTGGTTGAAGTTAGCAAAAATTTCGGCAATCTCTTCTTCGCGACCGGTAAAGTCGGCAGGTTTCTGAGGGATCTGGTGTGGCACAGGTGGCGGAGCGGATGCACCATAATTATTTGTCTGGCTGGCTATGTTGGTTTGTGAATTAACCTTCTGTTCTTTCTGATCGAAGCTGGGATCGCCGCTCATTTTCTTGAGTGTCTACTTGGTCCCAATGTTCACAGCACCATGCACATTTCCGATATTGGTCTGAGTGCCCACGGTCTGCCCCCGCTGATCGAAGGCGACCTGAGTCGAAGCGGCGTCTTTCGGCATTTCATCTAGGAGCATTTTGATATCCTCTGCAAAAACCGAGTCTGCTTTCATCTTTTCCGTAAGGATGCCTTTGAGGGCACTCTGTCGATCCTCTGATTCCGGCATCTCCTTGGCGCGGGTCAGAGTTTGTTCCGCATAAGAATCTCCTCTGAACTTATCCACTACAGCTTGGCAAAGCTCAACGACCTTTCCACCCAGCTTTTCCCCGGCTGTTTTTGTGAAGGCTTCAGCGCCCTTAGCCAGAAAGGGTGTGGCCAGAGCGGCTAGACTAACTGGATCTAATACCATTTCTATCGAAACATGATTGAATGTTTTAAAGATAAGTCTATTGGGTTGTCAAAAGAAGTAGCTCCGCACTTGCCCGTCCTCCGTTCGGCGACGAGCTCTCCGGGGCGCTTCTTCGGTTGCCCCTGGACCCAATTCAGGGAAAGCAAAATAAATATGAAGCACATAATCATCATAAAGAAAGTTGACATTTCGGTGGTGCAATCAATGAGGATAATTGGAAAGTCGATATTAATCATATTGGTAGCCGCAATACTCTTGCCCGCACTGGCTGCTGGAATCGGCAATGTGGAATACAGACCTGCAGAAAAGGCTGCAGAGAATCTCTTCAATAAAGGCATCGGAGGACCGTGGGTAGGCGGCGATCCTTTTGGGTCAACCCAGGTTGCAGACCACAGCCATGCTTTTGCTCTCCTGAATCCATCCCCCAGTTACCGGATCATAGGATACCTTGACGTGACTACTGGCATGATTATTGCAGCCGATGGCGGCAATAGCGTCCAGTTAAGGCCGGGTCCGGGCAACTATCCGGTCTACGGATACTTCAGCGGCACCAAATTGGTGGGGGTTTTCATCGATTTCAGCTCATCGGGATGAACGAGCGGCGAACCTGCCTCAATCCGAATAAATTTGGTTCATTGCTGTTTCGATTGGATAATATGAATAGAGCCCTCTGTGAGTCCTCCGTGCGCTCTGTGGCTCTGTGGTGGACGTCCGTAACCGCTGAGGGCCAGCGTGCACGCGACGTTTCAACCACATAGCTCAGTCTCTATTTTCAGGATCTTCCGGCCCCGTCTCGATCATAGCCTTTTATCCAGAGAGAGCAGATTCAGCCCCATCTTCTCGTCCCAGACCCTTTCTGCCTTCAGCCCGGAGAACTCCAGCAGGACCACTTCCACAATCAGGTAGACCTCGGCCTTTTCCCTGATGCAGCCCACAATCGTTTTGGTGCCCCGCCCCAACCCGGAATGAATATGCAGCATCGGTCCTTCGCTTGACGGGTAGATTGTAGCCATGCCGAAGACCTCCCAGGCGCTATCAAAGCTTTCGTAATGCGGGACGGGCGGAATTACAGGCACTTCCGGCCCCGTCACAGCCCGGCCGTCACGGAGGGCCCCCATGAAAAGAGCCATGCAGGACTCGATCTTCTTCTCCCGCAAGAACTTTTGCAGCGATGCGATCAAGTCTTCACCGTGGTCCATCCTCAGGACATAAATCCGCCCCAGATTTCCTTCTGAATATTGCATGATTTACCTCAATCCATTCTCGTTCTTCTTCCTTTTCTTCTTCGTTCCCTTTTCCTCTCCTTTCTTCTTTGCTTCATTTCTGAAAAACATTTGGGAGATAATCACAGAATTGACAATCTTCAAATCGCCTTATGCATTAATGTACTGGAAAATTGTAGTTCTGTGGTGTTGTCTATGCCCGTGAATCCCAGGAGGGTCAGAACCCTTCATCAGGCGGAAGAAGAGAACGGCCCGGTGGTCTACTGGATGAGCCGCGACCAGCGGGTCAGCGACAATTGGGCACTCACTTACGCCCAGGAGCTGGCCGATGAGCATGACTCTTCCCTGGCCGTGGCCTTCTGCCTCACCCCGGAATTCCTGGGTGCGACGAGCAGGCACTACCACTTCATGCTGCATGGTCTCAAAGAGGTAGAAAAGAGACTGCAGGCTCTGAAAATTCCCTTTTTCCTGATGCAGGGCGATCCCGGGCGCGAGATTCCGGATCTTCTGAGCGACACCGAGGCAGGTGCCCTGGTTTGCGATTTTTCTCCTCTGAGGCAGAGCAGGGAATGGAAGAGTGCTGTGGCAAACGAGATCGGTCTTCCCTTTTACGAGGTTGATGCCCATAACATCATCCCTTGCTGGTTGGCATCGCCCAAACAGGAGTGGGCCGCCTACAGCTTCCGGCCGAAGGTCCAACGGCTGCTTTTCGAGTTCCTGGAAGAGTTCCCGGCAGTGCACCAGAATCCGTTTCCGCCTAGCGGGGTGGTTGGGAACGATTGGGATGCTCTGGCAAGGAGTATCAAAGCCGACAGGGTCCCTGATTTGAGCTGGATTAAGCCTGGAGAGATCAGCGCCTCAAAGTCCCTGCAGAACTTTTTAGAGATGAAGCTCTCCCGTTATGATGCGGATAGAAATGATCCCAACCGGGATGGCCAGTCGGATCTTTCTCCCTATCTGCACTTCGGCCAGATAGGAGCCTCGAGAGTGGCCCTGGAGGCCATATTGAGCATGCAAGACGCAGGGGCATTCCTGGAGGAGCTGATCGTGCGCAGGGAACTCTCTGACAACTTCTGCTATTACAATCAAAACTACGATAACCTGCAGGGTTTCCCGGCCTGGGCGAAGTTGACCCTGGAAGAGCATGCCAGAGACAGACGAGAGTACCTCTGCGGAGTAGAAGAGCTGGAGATGGGTAAAACACATGACGATCTCTGGAATGCGGCTCAACTGGAGATGGTCCGGCGTGGTAAGATGCATGGCTACATGAGGATGTACTGGGCCAAAAAGATCCTGGAGTGGACGGAGTCTCCGGCGGAGGCGCTCCGCACTGTCATTTATCTTAATGACCGGTACGAATTGGACGGCAGAGATCCCAATGGTTATGTGGGAGCGGCCTGGAGCCTCGGCGGCCTTCATGATCGCGCCTGGAAGGAAAGGCCGATCTATGGCAAGGTGCGCTACATGAGCTATAGCGGCTCGAAGAGAAAATTCGATGTGCAGGCTTATATCGACACCTGGAAACGCGATATGCTTCCAACAGTATGAGAATCAAGCCGGAAACATTGGAGAAGAATCAGTCGTTCCAGAAGAACAACCAAATAGATCTAAATACCTAAATATATCAGGAATAATTGCGTAAAAAAAGGCCGTTCATCTTTTCGGCCGGATTGTGGTGGGGGGAGGTTTTCATGGATGATAGAAATGTTCAGCCAAGCGTCTGGTATTACGGCCTGGCCGTGCTGATAATTATCCTCGGATTTGTTGCATTTGCCGAGTATTTATTCGCAGGAGTTTCGAGTACGGAAAGCGGCCTAATGCAATTGACGGCCCCTGGAAGTGCAGAACTGAATCTCAAGGTGCCGGGCGAGTATACCATCTTTTATGAGAGCCAGAGCTATTTCAATGGCAGCGTCTACAATACAGGCGGGCAGATGCCGGGGGGCCTCAAGATCATTGTATCTGAGAAGGCGTCCGGCGAGACTCTGGCCACCTATACGGCTACTGGAACCACCTATTCGATGGGCGGCCGCTCCGGCCAGTCTATTACGGCCTTTAAAGTGGAGAGGCCTGGAATCTATTGGATCAACACCTCCTATCCCAAAGTGCCCGGACCCGAGGTTGTTCTGGCTGTGGGAATAGGGTTCGTTGAGGGCATATTCCATTTAATAACCGTGGCCATGCTGCTCCTTTTCGGCTCAATCGCGATTGCGGCCGTCATCACCTTTGTAACCTACACCAGACGGAAGAAGGCTATTATTTCGCAAAAAGAAGAAGAGAAAATGATCCGGGGTGGGCAATAAAGACCGTTACGAACAGGGAGTAATATGGGCTGAATGGAAGTGGAGCGATTTCAAACCTCCCTTCCCACGGAGAAGGCTTTGCCCAGAAGTCTTCCCACACCGTGGTATCGGCGCCCCTCCGGAGAGAAGAGAATCGGTCTGATCTTCTCGATATCCGGGAGACCGTCTGGTCCCAGACATTCCTCATCCGCCGTTACATCCAGGATCTCCCCGATGAATTCCGTATGCAGGCCTATCTTGATAGAATGGAGCAATTTGCACTCCAGTGCCAGAGGAAACTCTTTCACAAATGGCGCGTCCACCAGTTTGCCCTTCATCGGAGTGAGGCCGGACCTGGAAAATTTGTCCTCATCCCTCCCGGAGACCATGCCGAAATAGTCCGCCTCTTTGACGTAATCTTCAGTTGGAAGGCTAACCGTGAAGGCCTTTCGCTCCATGATATTGCCGTAAGTGTAAGTGGCCTTGCGAAGAGAGACAGCTATGCAGGGCGGACTGGAACAGCAGATGCCCGCCCAGGCTGCAGTCATTACATTAGGCTTTCCAGCGTGGTCATAGGTTCCAACCACGCAAACGGGCGTGGGGTATAGTAGGGTCTTCGCTCCCAGAGATCTTTTCATAAGCCTCTCCCATTCATTCTACCATCCACTCTCCCATCCATTGTAGTGCACCCTATCTTCCCGGTATCTCTTAGGCTGAGCTGGCTCTTCATCCGGGTATCCCAGCGCCGCCAGGGCAAACGGGGTGATCTCCGGAGGCAAAGCGAGCAGCCTTCGAAAAGCCTCTACCCGGTTGCTCAGAGGATAGACCCCGGCCCAAACCGCTCCCAAACCCAGGGCATGAGCGGCGAGCAAGAGATTCTCCACCGCAGCAGAACAATCCAGCACCCAAAATTCCGGATACTTCTCCTGTGTCGAATCCCCGCAAACCAGAACTGCGGTTGTCGACTGCCTGCACATGGCGGCTGTAGAGCAGATCCTCGGCACCTCATCCAGAATCTTGCGATCATCCAATACCACAAACTGCCATGGCTGCTCGTTTCCTGCAGATGGCGCAAACATTGCTGCCTCCAGCAGCTTTTTTATTGTCTCGCGGGAGATAATCTGAGGCTTAAATTTCCTGATGCTCCGGCGAGTCTTGATAGCATCCAGAGTTTCCATTGCTATACCTTCAATTGAATATGATAGTTATCTGCATTGTTTGCATAAATCTATATGCTGACTTGAGGGTTCTGATCAGGATCCGATCAAATATATTCTCAGTTCCGCTGTTTTAATCTCCGGTAAGGTTATTCTTGCTTAAAGGTTATGGCACATTTAGGCCAAGGGGGAAATTTGCCAGGGTTTTAAAAGGTGGAGAGACATTCGGCAGGTAGAGATATGATATGAGAAGAAAGGACAGAGAGATTTCGGATCTTGGCGAAATGGAGTCGATAATTCGGAGGGCGGACATATGCAGGCTGGCGTTTTGCGACAGGGGTATTCCCTATGTGGTGCCTCTCTGCTTTGGGTATCGGCGAGGGGCAATTTACTTTCATTCTGCCAGGGAAGGAAGAAAGCTGGATATGCTTCGCAATAATAGCCTCGTATGCTTTGAGATGGATCTCGATCAAGAGCTGATCAGATCCATAGATCGCTGCAGCATGAGATACCGGAGCGTTATTGGGTCCGGGTTGGCAAGAATTGTGGAGGAACGTGATGTTATGGCAGAGGCTCTGGACCTGATAATGCGCCATTATCGCCAAGAACCCTTCATCTATTCCGAAGAGACCCTGGAGAGCACGGTTATCATCAAAGTCGAGATAGAGGAGCTAACGGGAAAGGCTTGTGGATACTGATTCTACCAGGATCCTGCCCTTTATTTTTTCTGATTATGACCTTCAAGATGAGATATTGTACTGTCGCACGTCCATTATCTTTGGGATCAAATGCTGTAACAATCGTTATCAGCAGGACACATTCAAAGCTTCGGATAGACTTAAGTAGCATTGTGTCGTGAATTGGTACCGGATGAACCTTACATTCCAATGAGTTTATGGGGCATGATAGTTTGGCACCTTTTATCGAGATTCGGGATCTGACAGTTCGGTTCGGTGATGTTGTAGCTCTTCGCAATATAAATCTGGTTATAGAGGAGGGCGAGTCGGTAGGTATCCTGGGAAGGAGCGGCTCCGGCAAGAGCGTCCTGATGCATGTCTTGCGCGGAGTAGAGTCATTCCCGGGCATGAGCGGAAGCGTGATCTTCCATGTGGCCAGGTGCATGAATTGCCGCCGTGTGGAGCCGCCCAGTCGTGCCGGCGAGAAGTGCAAGTGCGGAGGAGTCCTGGACCATATCGATGCCGATCTTGTGGCCCTGGACATAAATGATCCTCTGCGGCGCGATATTGCAAGACGGATGGCCATAATGCTGCAAAGGACCTTCGCCCTCTACGGTGATGAGCGAGTGATAGTGAACGTCATGCGAGCTGTGGAGGAGACAGGAGACACCATGAGCGTTCAGGTTGCCGCCGACCTGCTGGATGAGGTCAATCTCTCTCACCGGCTGATGCACGTGGCCAGAGAGCTGTCCGGTGGAGAGAAGCAGCGCGTCGTTCTGGCACGCCAGCTCGCCAAGTCGCCCATGGTCCTCCTGGCAGATGAGCCAACGGGAACTCTCGATCCGGCTACGGCCAAAGTTGTGCACGAATCCATCAAGCGCGCCGTTCATGACTTCAAGATGACCCTAATCATCACCAGCCACTGGGAAGATGTCATGGTTGAGCTGACCCAAAGAGCTATCCTTCTGGACCAGGGAGTGATCAAAGCGGAAGGCAAGCCAAAAGACGTAGCGGCTCAATTCCTGGCCATGGCCGGAGAGCTGGGCCTGCGTGAAGAAGTCGCGGTAGGAGCGCCTATAATCAAGGCCAATGGCCTGTCAAAGAGATATATCAGCATCGACCGGGGCGTGGTGAAGGCTGTGGATAATGCGAGCCTGGAGATAAATGAGGGTGAGATCTTCGGCCTGGTCGGCATCTCAGGAGGCGGCAAGACCACTCTCTCCAAGATGTTGAGCGGGATTATAACACCCACAGGCGGCAGCATCTCGGTCCGGGTGGGAGACGATTGGGTGGACATGACCGTTTTAGGGCCTAACGGTCGCGGTCGCGCCACCAAATACATTGGCATTCTCCACCAGGAGTACACCCTTTATCCCTCCCGCAGCGTTATCGAGAACATGACCGAGGCCATTGGCCTATCTCTGCCTTTCGAACTGGCGGAGAGGAAAGCTATCCATACACTGGAGACAGTAGGATTTGGAGAAGATCAGGCAGTGGCTGTGCTCGAAAAGATGCCTGATGAGCTATCCGAGGGTGAAAGGCATCGGGTTGCCATGGCACAGGTATTGATAAAAGAGCCGAGAATAGTAGTCCTGGATGAGCCCACGGGAACCATGGATGCCATAACCAAGATCGAGGTCACAAAATCCATCCTCAATGCTCGGGAAGAGCTGGGCGAGACGTTCGTAATCGTGAGCCATGACATGGATTTTGTTAAGAATGTCTGCGACAGGGCCATGCTTATGCGCAATGGGAAGGCGATTTTCACAGGTCTTCCCGATGAAGTTATGGCAAAGATTACCGAAGATGAAGTGAAGGAGATGCTGGGGAGTTAATTTGAAAGTCTTCGTCGATGAGAGGGAGATCGAGCTGGAGCCCGGCGCGCGGCTTGTCGATGCCCTGAAAGAAGCCGGAGCCAGCCCGGCCGCTGGCGCAATTGTGGGGGTGGTCAAAGGCAGGGGGGAAAAGTCTCGCCAGACCAACTCCTACTGGCTCAACACCACCAAAGGCAAACTCAGAATCGAGCTTCTGGAAAACGAGCTACAGGGAATATGGCATGAGAACCTGGACAAGATCCAGGGATCTCGTGTAAGGTGGTCATCGGCGGACGCCATCGCCTTCGGGCCGTTTACATCCCATCTCTCTTTCGGCCGTGATGCCCATGAGTACAACCGCTGGGAAATTGTCCTTGGTGCTGCAGGTTTTGATGCAGAAAATACTCAGCTCATCTTCGTGCAGAGGAGGCATACGGCAGCCTATGGTACCCCCAATGATGGTGGAGTGCTTGCTCACGTTGTAGGCGGCAAGAATACTCTGGACCGGCTGGAAGCGGGCGATCGGATCCAGGGAATCGAGCCCATCGTGGAATGGCAGGACCTGACTGAGAAGCTGGCCACCCGGGACTTGACCCTTCTTTTGGAGGACGGAATGGAGATATTCACCCGTATCCAGGCGGAGCTCAATGAGGATGCACCACTGGGCGCGGAATTCTTCCTGGCCTTAACCCGAGAAGGCACCTTAAAGGTCGATTCCGTCTCCAGTTCCTACATCTCCAGCGATCAGCTGTTGACGGAGCCCATAGCCTTTGAGCACCGTGAGCCGCGCCTGGAAGGAGTGGTGACTGTAAGAACAGGCGGACGGGGCTTAGGCCGTCTATTCGTCTATAAGCAAGATCGAACCAGTAACCCCAGCCACTCCGTTGTGGCGCGCGTCACTCTCGGAATGGATATGGTGAAGCTGGCGGAACCCGGGCAGATGATAACTGTACGGGTGACGCCGGAACGCATAATGCTCATGGGCACGAGCCTGAAAGAAGCCTTGACGCAGATGAAAGAGCGAGGCATTGAGGCAGAGGTAGAAGGCTATGCGGGCGAGGACGCAGTAGTTGTGAGGCAGGAGCCCGGAGCGACAATGGCGATCTTGAAAAAGAAGAAGGTAACGCTCTTTACCATCCCAGCCAGACGCCTCGTAGCCATCCAGCTCTATGACGATCAAGCCCCCAAGACATTGGACTATTTCCGGCATGTCACAGGCCTCAAAGAGAGGCCCGTGGGTCCATTGCCCGTCTATTTTGTCTATGAAAATACTCTGCTCTTCAAGCCAGAAATAGATGCCGTCAGCTACAAGGATCTGCTGCCCGAGAATAAGCCATCCGGCATTGTGCCCGCCGGCACCATAGGCGTTTCCAATCAGGTGTCAAAGAAGATAGGCCTCGTGGGAGTGAGGCTAACAGAGGATAAACGCTACGGCCCGTCAGGAGAGAAATTCGAGGCGACAAACATCATCGGCCGGGTACTGGAACCGGAGAAACTGAAAAATGTGTTGGAAGGGGAGACGATTTACATTCTGGAGGAGCGATAATGCTTGTCACAAAGTATGTGATAACCTCCACAGAGTCGAATATTCTACCCTCAGATATTGCCATGAAGATTTATGGCTCGAAATACGATGTTCTTGTAAAAGAGACATGCTTTGGGGTCATCGTGAATGGTGAAGAGGACGTAGTAAATGCTCTGGTAAAAGAGATCCGCAGTCTGGACCCGGCAGGCATATTCATCAAGGACCGGGGCTTTCCACCAGGCGACCCCAGACGCTGCCGCGGTCGAAGAGGCGGCGGAGCGAGGCCCGGCTTTTACATGATCGAGTCTGAGTCCAAGATGCTGCCCATGATCTCCCGGGCACTGGCATCCGAAGGCGAGGAGACGGAAACCATTCCGGAAAAGAAGAAACCACTCTCGATCAAGAGGCTGGATGAGATAATTAAAGAAGGTTGATCTTGAGGTAAATCAATGGCAAAAGTTATCGTTTATCCTCCCACCAGCATGATACTCTCTGACCTCGTGGAGAGGATGGGCCACAAAGCGCTTGTGGTTCCAGAAGCTGTGAGAAAGCTCGCCACGGAAAAGGGGATAGATTCTCCGCCTTTGAACGTCACTCCCGAGGAGCCAAAGAAGGGCCTCCGTTATGCGGCTGTGGATGTTCCTTCCGGCGTGCGGGGCCGCATGGCTCTGATTGGCCCCCTCATCGAAGAGGCTGAGGCTGCCATAATCGTGCAAGACCCTGGATGCCTGACAGGTTGCGCAGGATGCTCCCGGACCAACGAGCTGGTCAGGCTGCTCATCAGGACGAAAGGAGTTCCTATCCTGGATCTATCTTATCCCACAAATGATGCCGAGGCCAGGGACTTCGTCCAGAAGATTCGCGCCTTTTTGGAGGGATTGAAGTGATTCGAATAGCTCAGCTCTCTTGCGGCTCGGAGTACAGCGGCATTCAAAAAGAGATTGAGCGGGCCGCAGAAACCGTGGGAGCGAAAATCGTCTACCCTGAGGTAACTCTCGACGATATCCTCAGTGTAGAGAAGACTTTTGGCGTCAGTGTGGCCTCCGGAGACCTGAACCTGGCTATGGCCCGGGCCGTTCGGATCGTAGAAAACCCGGATCTGGCTGATGCCGTTGTGGTTATGACATGCTTCCGCTGCGCAGAGGCTGCCATCATTCGATCGGAGATTCGAAAGTTCATTCACGAGCATTCCAAGATTCCCGTCTTGAGCTACTCCTTCACAGAGAGGACGACGGCAGAAACCCTGCTCACCAGGATGGAAGCCCTGGTCACGACCGTCAAGTACAGAGGTCTCCTGGCCCGTGAGAAACAGACGGGCCTCACTGCAGGAATCGACTCCGGCTCTACGACGACGAAGTCCGTAGTAATGAGAGATAATAAGGTGATAGGCACCGGATGGGTTCCCACTACCGAGGTTATGAAGAGCGCCGAGGATGCCTTCCAGGAGGCTCTTAAGATGGCAGGCGTCAAGAAGGAGGAGGTTTCGGCGGTTGGTGTAACGGGATATGGGCGTTTTCTTGTCGGCAAGCACATCGACGCCAAGCTCATCCAGGAGGAGATCACTGTCAACTCCAAAGGTGCAGTATTTTTGGCCGACACTCAGAAAGGGCCTGCAACAGTTATCGATATCGGCGGCATGGACAACAAAGCCATTTCCGTGCAGGATGGAATTCCGGGCGGATTCACCATGGGAGGAATCTGTGCGGGAGCCTCAGGAAGGTTCCTGGAGCTGACGGCCAAGCGCCTTGGCGTCGACATCACGGAGCTGGGAAAGCTGGCACTGAAGGGAGACTACAAGAATGTGGCCATGAACAGCTACTGCATAGTCTTCGGCACGCAAAGCCTGGTCAATAGCCTATCCATGGGCAAAAAACCGGAGGATGTGGCCATGGCTGCCTGCCATTCTGTAGCCGAGCAGGTCTACGAGCAGCAGCTGCAGGAAGTAGAGGTGAAAGAGCCTGTGATTATGGTGGGCGGAACCTCGCTCATTGAAGGCTTGCCAAAGGCCATGGAGCAGCTTCTCCAGGTCAAGGTGACGGTTCCACCGTACGCCCAGTACATTGGCGCCGTAGGTGCTGCGCTCCTCGTCTCGGGGCTGCTGGAGGGCTGAGATGGACCCCATGGAGGTCTTCAAGATAGAGGTCACGGGGCAAGAGGAGTTCGGAGCTAAGAAGTATCGGGAGCTCATCATGGACATTCTGCAGGACCTCGGCCTCATCAGGTCTATCGGCAAGCTGTATGTTTATGTCGACATTATGAAGCCGGTCTTCGCCGTCTACGGGCTCCTTCGTTCCGGCATTCCGCCACTCACCGTCAAGGATGTGGGTGATGTGCTAAAGGTTCAGGGCGGCTATCAGGTCAAGATCAATGACGAAGAGCATATGTCGGATATGCTCCGTGTCCTATGGAACCACTATGGCCGAGAGCGAGTAGAACAACCGGCAAGAGACATTGTAATCATAGCCTCTGATGCGTCGCCCGCCGATCTAATGGTAGCGGACCTGGAGGCGGAGTTCCTGCAGGATCTGACCGATGCCCTGGTCAGAATAGCACCGGAAGGTTTTCGCAATCGTCGAAACGTTATGACCAAAGACAGTTTCTTCTTCATAGCGGCTGAGGAGAGCCTTACGCCGGAAATGATCTCGGAGATAAAGGAGAAGATCGGGGAGATGGAGAATGCTTGAGCCTGTGATGTTCACCGGAGGATTGTACAAGCACGACCTGGTTGTAGAGCTGGTAGAGGACCTGGGCGGCTATGTCTTGCAGAAAAATGTGACACAGACCGAGATCATCCTGCTAATCTTGATTCCTTCGGAAGATACGGCTGCGCTTGAAGCCCTGAGCAAGGAACTGAGAGGTGAGCTGGTAAGAGCGCCACTGGCAGGAACTGAGGTGGCGGTTGTAACGCCGACGCTGGCCATCCACCATCTGCCGCACACAGCCTGCGACATTGCCGAATACCTGCGTCGGCATGGCTCCAAGACAAACATGCTCGGCCTGGCCAGAGGAGTGGGCCGGGAGATCGCCCAGATAAATGAATACGAGACGGCTCTGATAAACGAACATGATGCTGCCGTGTTCATCTTCGGCAACTTCCAGGAGTGCATTAAGAAGAAAGAGTGCCTCTACAGGAACATCAGCGTGCCGGTCGTGGTCACAGGCGGGCCGGACATGTCTAAAGGCGACCTTCCCTATGCCTTCGAGTATGTTCCGTCCATTGGCCGCGTTGCGCACAGAGCCCGCAAGTCCACGGAGATTGGAACCCTGGACAAGATCGTCGAGGTTGTCGGCAGGGCTCTTGATAAGACCCGAAATGCAATAGCTAAGGACCCACTCACGACCTCACCGCCAAGAGTCATGGATGCCGTGCGTGAGCAGGTGCCGGAGGTGGAGTTCTCTTATTCGCCGCTGCCAATTGCCCTGAATCTCACCGGATGCCGGGTGAAGCTTCCCTACGAAGGCTACAAGGATAAGGTGGCGGCGGTAACATTCGATGAGGGTGTGAAACTGGGCGAGATTGCTACCATCAGGCCGTCGCGAATGAAAGACTATATACTGGTAAGGATATTACCCAATTCCGAGACCGGGTTCGTCTTTTAGGAACCCGGTGCTTATCGGTAGATCGCGTGGGTTAGGGCCCGGAGTGCTAATATGAGTTTCGTTGACGACCTGGAACGAATCATCGAAAGAGGTGTGGATGATTCTGCGGAAGATATGATCAAGGCCGTGGATACCGCCTACGGAGAGATCCCTTATGTTTTTCATTTCATGAAGGACCATCCTGAGCTTCTTATAACCAAGATTCTTCACAACAACGCCATACTAAGAAGCTCAAACCTGGATGCGAAGACCATCGAGCTCATCTCCGTCGCCGTCAGTGCCGCGATGAGGTGCAGCCATTGTCTGAAGCTGCATATTCACGTAGCCTCCAATCTGGGAGTGACCGATGAACAGATTGCAGCCGCTATCTTCCTGGCCGGGAACCTCGTGAATGCCAGTGTGCTGGCAACAGCCACCCGTCATCTGGATGAGGAGCGAGAAATATGCCGGGTCTGCGAGATGGGAAACCGGGAATGTGAGATCCACGGGGCGAAGGCAAAAAAGGATTGAATATAATTCAAGAAGATCATATTGAATTGACAAATTTTAGGCAATCTGATAATTTTTGCTTCAATCAAAGATATAAACCAGAAAGCTCTATGCTCCATTCTATGGACATAGTAACGATTGCTTTCTACATAATTTTGTTCGTGCTCGCCTTCATGATCGCCCGCATCATCATGAAGATCATGCGCGGCTACTGATTGAAGCTAAAAGCTGATTGAAGGGATAGTCTTAATATTCATTGTACACCTATCGTGAGCCATGTTTCCCCAGGTTCTCGCAACTGTCGGTGGCTCAGGAACGCGTCTATATCCCCTAACGCTTGACCAGCCCAAGCCCCTGGTAGAACTATGTGACACTGCCATCATTGCCAATCTTTTCCGGGTCTTGGCCAGTCAGGGCTGCAGAAGGTTCATCCTGGGCAGCAAGGGTGCCAGCAACACCCTCAACCTGAGCAACTATTTTAAAGCCGGTGAAGGCTTCTTCAAACGCCTGGGAATCACCGACCACCAGGATTTCAGCTACCAGCCGCTCTATGACGATAAAGGCAACGCCGATTCGTTGCGCTACTGCATGAGCTATTTCGATATCAATGACGACCTGATAGTAGTCTCGGGCGATAACCTCATCGATATCGACTTGAAAAGCATCGTCGAGTTCCATCAGAAGCATAAGCCCCTACTCACCGTAGCACTGAAAGAGCTGGGGCCGGACGAGAATATCTCTTCCTACGGCGTCGCACGCGTGGACGAGGATATGCGCATTCGGGGCTTCGTGGAAAAGCCAAAACCGGGAAGTGAGCCGAGCCGCATGATAAACACGGCCTTCTATCTCTTCTCCCCCCAGATCCGCGAGGTTCTGGCTGAGATGGGCGACAGAGCCCGGGATATAGGCGGCGACCTGATCCCTTATCTGACTGAGAATGGATATACTGTCTACGGTTTTCCTGTGTCTGGTTATTGGATTGATATAGGCACGCCGGAAAGGCTGCATCAGGCAGCTATGGACTGTCTATCCGGCCGGGTCAGACACTTTGACCGCAAGTACCACTATAAGCCCAATCAATGGATTCATCCCAGTACGCTGGCCAAGATTGGGCCGAGGCTTGAATCGGGCGATATATTGCTGAAAGGTAACGTCTCTATAGGCCGGAACTGCAGCATCGAAAAGGGCGTGGTAATCGAGAACTCCCACATAGGCCACACCAGCCTCATCGATCGCAATGTTGAGATCAGGGAGAGCATGATCATGAGCTTCTCCCACATCCATCACAGGGTCAATATCAACCGTACCATCGTCGGTCGCCACTCCACTCTGGGAGAGCACAGCATCTTAGGGTCATCAAATGGTTTTGGAGGCAAAAGCGTCGCCGTAATTGGCGAGAATGTTGTACTGCCGCCTGAATCGGTAGTTGCTGCTGGTGTGAGGGTGGCCCCGCTCAAGCACAGCCACGGCATTCTGGCCACTGGCAGATTCGTGGAACTCGGAACCGATGAACGGAATATCTACTTCACAGAAAAAGACTCGATGAAGCGCTAGTAGTAGCGCTCCCAGCCCACTTCGATCTTATTGATCTTGTATTTTCTACCATTTTCCAGCAGATATCGATTCAGATCCGGAACGTCCCGGAAAAATCGTTTATCTCGTAGGTTATTGTAGATATCTT
The DNA here is from genome assembly GCA_903871465.1 of uncultured Methanosarcinales archaeon. Classification (GTDB taxonomy): domain Archaea; phylum Halobacteriota; class Methanosarcinia; order Methanotrichales; family Methanotrichaceae; genus Methanothrix. Next base: position 8,257 of record CAIQHB010000039.1, on the reverse strand, counting down.
CCGTGGTAAAGCCCTTCAGCTCGCCCTTGCCATAAACAATCCGCTCAATTGTATAATATATGTCGTCGAACTTCCTCAGGGGATATGTCCACTCTGCAAACTGCATCCGTACCCTCCTCATTCGCTACAGGATTTGAGCAAATAAGAACCTTTCGTTCTCAAGCGAGAAAAGGGCCCCGGGAAATTTCCGCAACTTTTTGATTTTGGAGAAAGATTATCAATGACGAAATGTTGATGATACCATTATGAGCCATATAGACCTCCCCACACTTCATGATAAGATCCGCACGTGTCAGCTCTGTCCTTTATCGCTAGGCCGAAAATGCGCAGTCCCAGGCAGTGGTCCGTCTCCGGCAGAGATCATGCTGGTGGGCGAAGCCCCCGGCCGGGAGGAAGATCTTAAAGGATTGCCATTCGTTGGGCGAGCGGGAAAGCTGCTGGACACGGCATTATCACAGGCGGGTCTGGAGAGATCCGAGGTCTTTATAACCAGCGTCGTTAAATGCCGTCCCCCGGAAAACAGAAAGCCAAAGAAAGAAGAGATCAATCTATGTCACCCCTATTTGCAGGCCCAGATGGATCTGGTACATCCCAGAATTGTCTGCCTGATGGGAAACACTGCAACTCAGGCCGTCCTGGGTATGCAGGGCGTAACAAATTTGCGTGGACAGATCCAACAGGGCCGCTTTCTTATTACTTATCATCCCGCTGCGGTTTTGAGGAATAGAAATTTGATGGAAGAGTTCGTATCTGACCTTAAAAAGGCTAAAGTGAAATAAGGAGTCCTCCCTCGTTGGGGCGATCTTTGGGAAAAAGCTGAATAGCCCATAGCAATAACAAATGACCCCGCATATTCGACCAAAATCCGTATCTGAACCAACATCCGTGGGAGATCTTACCCGTGTACAGCCTTACTTACGATCTCTGGAAGGAGATCATCGATGATGTCGCACTTGAGCACTCAACTCTCTTCATGGCCATGCACCAGGCGGAGGAAGAGCTCGAGATCTCTCGGGCCCTGATCGATGATCTAAAAAATAAGAGAGATCTTATGATAGCCGACGATCCCTGGCATTTGCGGCTCCAGATAGACTTCATCGATGACAAGATCGGTGGTTTCAGAATCTATATAGCAGCCGCGGAGGAGCTGGAGGTCTTCGAACTTATCAAGGCAAAGGCGGCGGCAGATCATGGCTTTTCTTGGGAGGAGATCGGGGGCTTTGAGCTTGAACACGGCCTGGATCTGGACGACGAGGTATTCGAAGCGATTGCAGATAGCTACGAAATCCGGGCTGAATTGAGCGAGAATGAAGTCCTCTTCGAGCTGGTGGTCTTCGACAGCCAAGATATTGATGATAGCCAGATGAGCAACCTGGTCTGGCAGGAGGAAGACTCTGCAAATTAGCTCGCGATCAGAACAGATTCACTTCTTTAGGACGGAATCAGAGCTAATCCCCGCCAATTCATTGGCAGGAGTAGTCACGTTTCCTTACATCTACCGGCATTGAAAGGACGACATAGTATAGCTCTGTAAACCTGTAGAGATCCAAATTCACATCCATTCTTGCCAATTTCAGTTCCAGCCCGCGGATCTCTTTTCCAATTTCGCTATTAGGCCGTCTGCCAAGCCCGACGTCTCTCAGCAGAGTTTCCTTCTCCGGAGAGCTTGCGGAGAAATTGGTTAGAATATCGTCTAGGCAAATAGTGCAAATAATGGAGAGGATCGGCCTCTTTCGGTCAGGCATTCTTCCTACCTGGAAGGAGACGATGTAGGGTAGAATGGGGACTGATTGGCGGAATTCGTCGTTTGAGCGCCCTTCCATCTCCATCGATCCAATCTGGCCGAAGTATCTTCCCACATAGAACCGGAATCCGTTACTCGAGACCTCGCAGCCTTCTGCAATCTCTCCACGCGCCACTCGATCTTTGGCAGCGATCATGCCAGAGACTATCCTTTTCAGCCTTTCTTTCAATTCCCGATCTTCTTTGCCCAAAGTAATCCCTTTGGCGAGGAGATCTGACACGGAACCTATTAAAGATTGGGTCAAATTCCATTTCGACCTTAAGAAAGTTGAAAAACTCATAACCGCCATAGATGATGATGCGCCGACTGCAAAAGACTTTTATATTTTGCATCTCTTTACCGAGAACGATGGATCGAGGGAAGAGGAGTGAACCGGCAGAGCTTCTAGCTGTTGTTCTCTTTGGCTTTTTGCTGAGGTTGTTTGCGGGAAGGAGCTCTCTTACGGAAAACGGGATCTTGTTGCCGGGTTATGATGAGTATTACCACATGCGCAGGATTCTATATACCGTAAACCACTTTCCCAATACGCTCTGGTTCGACTCGTACTTGAACTATCCACACGGCCTGAACATAACCTGGCCACCTCTTTTCGATCAGATCTCTGCAGCGTTGTGTGTGGTTCTGGGCCAGCATACAAACGAAGGCGTGGTGATGGTGTCATCCTTTGTTCCCATGCTCACCGGAATCCTGGCGATTGTAGTGATCTATTACCTGGTGAGGGAGCTCTTCGATCACAGAGTCGCCCTCATGGCGAGTTTCCTGACTGCTCTCGCTCCCAACTTTATCGTAAATACGATGTTTGCGGCAACAGATCACCACTGCCTGGAGGTTCTGCTTCAGCTCACCACTCTCCTGTTCATCATCATGGCCATTTGCAGGAATGAGAAGAGATACTTATTTGCATGCGCGGCAGGATTTGCCGTGGCGGCTCTCGCGTATACCTGGGAGGGTGCGGATCTCTATATTGGAATATTCCTTATTTATGCATTTATCCGGATGACACTGGACCTAAAAGAAGGAAAACCATCTACGAATACTGCAACAACGCTCTTGACCGCAGTCGGTCTGGCTTTGGTGCTTGTTCTGCCGTTCTGGAATACTCCCTGGCTCTCGCCATCCTTCCTGGGAATGGTGGCCATAATAATCGCTCTATGTGTCATGTATATTCTCTCACGCTTCATGCAGGGGAGGAAGATATCCTGGACAATGTTTCCGCTCAGTATCTTGGTCCTGGCCGTTGTCTTCGCTTTATCTACCAGGGTTTTTGGCGGACTATTTGGATTAGGTGCTTTGATCCAGAATGGACTAGACCTTATATGGGGGGGCGGGATGATCGGAAAGATTTCCGAGGCCGAGCCTCTCGTGTACGATGCAAAAACATTTTACGAGGTGGTCTTCTCCGCTCTGGGATTGAATCTTCTCATCTCCCTGGCAGGGATTGCCGCCTCCATAATATACATACGACGAAGTGACGGTGGAAAGAGGCAAGGTCAGCTGCTTCTTCTAGTCTGGGCGGTCTATACTATCCTTCTCACCTTTGGGCAGGCCAGATTTCTTTACGTCTCAACGATTGCCATGGGAGTTCTGCTGAGCATATTCTTCTTTTTGGCAATGGATCTGGTTGACCGGAAATTGGCAGCGCGAACGAAAAAAGCTCCGAAGGGATGGGCTGTAATCCTGTTACTGCTTTTGATATCGCCCACTCTGACGGATGCCGTGAATATGGCATACAATGGAGGAGGAACCCCTCCTGCAGTAGCCGGTGACTGGCAGCAGTCTCTTATCTGGCTGAAGGATAACAGCAACACGACCAGCTACTATGAACTTCCAGAAAAAGTTCCCGAGTATAGCGTCATGAGCTGGTGGGATTACGGGAACTGGATTGTCTATCTGGCAGAAAGGCCGGTGGTAGCGAACAACTTTCAGGCAGGCGTAGAAGATGCTGCCAAGTTCTATCTATCGGAAAGTGAAGAGAACGCGACCGCTGTACTGGATGCCAGGGGGACTAAGTACATAATAGCGGACTTCGATCTGGCCTATGGCAAACTTCCAGCTCTTACTGCCTGGGCGAATGAAGATATAAATAGCTATATGAAAATGGAGGACCAAGGTTCTCAGATTGCCGCCATACCTCAGCAAAGGTTCTTCAATACGACTTTAGGAAGGCTCTATTTCTTCGATGGCGCAGGTACAGGCCACTTCCGGCTGATTCACGAATCGAGCACATTTCTCGGAAGCGGAGACAATCCCTCGAAAAGCAAAGTCAAGATCTTCGAGTATGTTCCGGGTGCTATAATAAGAGTTCCGGCTGGACCGGACCAGAAGGTTGGCGCCTTGCTGAATATGACCTCCAACCAGGGAAGACCCTTCAATTATGTCAATGAGGCCATACCGATGGGAGGCGCATTTGAGATAAGAGTTCCTTATTCAACAGAGAACCGGTATGAAACCCATGCAGCTAGTCCTTATCTCGTATTCTCCGGTAATGAAAATGGCGTGAGGATGAAGAACCTTAACGTGAGCGAGGAAGATGTTCTCAAAGGAAGAACCATTGAAGTGACTTTTTAGAGGCACACTGCCAGAAACCTGATGGCATCGGGATGGAATAATTGGCTTTTCACCATTCCGGTGGCTAACCTCAGGTTACTATGGCTTTCCCGTTTTTAGTTCGTCTCCGTACGTACTCTGTGACCTTGATGAAGCTCTGTGGTTGAAACGTCTCGAGTCAGTCCGCTGGCTCTCTAGCGGTTACTGACGTTCATCACAGAGGCACAGAGCGCACGGAGGACTCACAGAGGCATCTATTATTCTATTTGAATACAGCCCGGTGAGGCAAAGAAATGGTCCTCGCGATCTCACGCTGGGTTAATCACAACCCAAAAAAAAGAGAAAATCAGCGCCGGATTCTGCTGCGGCGCTCCTCATTTATCTCAATTTAGGCATCCTACACACAGGGTAGCCAATCAACGCTGACGGCTCCGCATGTGGAGTTGCCCCAGAGCTGAATGAACTTCTCTATGGAGAAGACACCTGTGAGGTCTTCGACACTGCGGCCGTATTCGGCATGGCGACCCTTGAGCTGGCCGTCAGCCATGGGATCCCGGGAGATCCATCCGATATGTGCAACACCGATGACGTTGCTATTCAGATTGGCTTCCAGTACTCCTGTGCAGCATGGGGTAACTGATTGGTTGTTGTATCCCCTGGTCTTGACCTCGGTGGTCTTTTGCAGGTGCTCTGCATGAGTGTACATCTCGGTCAGGACAGCGCCTATCTTGTAGTTCTGCACACAGAGCTTATCCACCCATTTCTGGTCGTAAGTGCCGGTCTGATAAGATACGGGCATATACTCCAGCTCCTGCTCCGAGGTGAAGTTGATGTAATCCATGGGGAAGCTGCCGGTCGGCCAGGCACAATCCAGGTTCGTTGGCTGCCTCTCAGCTTCCATCTCTATCCTGGAGGTGATTACATTTCCCGAACCGGATTGCTTCTCCACCAGCTTCTGTCCATTGAAGCCGCTTTCCGTGGAGATAACCATCTCCAGGCTCCGATAACCCACCCCTTTTACGGACGATTTCTCGTACATGTAGTTGGCAGCGCTCGCCATGCCCACTAGAGCCATGACAATAACCGCCAGAACGATCAAGTTTCGCTTCAATCCACACGACCTCCTTTTGGCCGAACACCTAGTTTATGGAGGGATTTTTTTTTGCCTCAAATATGTAATCAAGGCCAGCAATCCCATAAGTTCGGGCCATTAACTCTCCTGATGAACCCTAACACCCGCCATCAGGTTCTCTGGAGTCTATTTCAAGGTTTTGGCCGTTGTTTATAAAAATAATGGCCTACAGAGATAGATGATAATATCATAAAAGATCGGAAAAAAAGAAAGGCTCAAGCTGACTTGGGGAAGGTGTTCAGCCTATTTACGAAGTCATTGCATGAGCCGCTCAAACAGGGACTGGTAAAGGTCGGACTGCTTGGGCTTTTTACGCTGGGTGCTTTGAAACAATCCGCTTCCAGGCATGGCGTCTTGGATTTCGTATTATCCCGGAAGAGTATCCGCCTATTGATCTCAAAGGAGCCGAAGTACTCCTCAAGCTCTTTCAGACTCTTTTGGCCAGGAATTGTCTGCTTGGCGTCTATGAGATAATATCCGGTGAAATTGTCCGCCGTCTTAAATTCCGCAGACTTCTTTAAAGATCCTGTCTGATGCAGTGTGAAGTCCTGGCTCTTGAAATCCATCTGTTGCAGATCATAGCTCTCTTTTACCTTGGATCCTACACCACCAAAGATCGCAGAGCTCTTGAAGCTCTCTGTTCCCACAAGCGCATCTCCACTGGCTACAGCATTGTAGTTGTCAACAGCGTCCTGCTCCTGGAAGTTGGCATTTTTGCCCTTTGCCTGGTCCACCATGTATTCATTCTTTACGAGTGCGTCCACGGTACCGCTGAATACGACATTCTTGGTTGACTTTATCCCCGATTTCATCGAGCTTATGTCTTTATTGATCTGGAACTGACCTGAGCCGCTGATAGAGGTCTCTGAGGCATAGTCGAATGCTTGCACCTTGAATTTGGCCTCGCGTTCATCGGGGCTACGGCATTTGGCAGAGGCTTCGATCGCAAACTTGTATTCTCCGGCGTCAGCATTAATGTCAGGCAGGACTTCCAGGTTCTGGGAACGAGTTGCTCCTGCCGGGATAGTTATAGAAGTTGTCGTCCAGCTAAACCATTCCAGTGGCGTGCCTTCTGGCTTGACGTTTACCTCAGTCACAGCATCCGTTTCACCAGCATTCTTTATAGTAACTATGAAATCCAGTGGCTTTCCTTGGGTCGTGTATGATTTATCGGGCTCTGATTCTGGCCCGGTAATGCTGATGCTCACGGAAAGTGAACCCGAATCCCCGGAGCATGGACTTGGTAAGTATGTGGGCAAAGATGGTGTTGAGGGGCCGTTCCAGGTGTTGCCCGAAACATCATCAGATCCTATGCCGGTGTCCTCAACGGTTGCCATTGCCTGACACGCCGTTAAGAAAGATAGTATTATTATCGCAATCAGACGTCTTTTCATGCTAATCCCCCAACAAAGCTTCCAAAAAAGAAAAAAACGGCTAAGCTGTCTCAGCCTAGCAGTCTATACCATCACACGCTGATCGTTCTTTCTCAGGTACAGGGTTCTCATGGAACTTTATGGTCTTCTCAGCTTCGAATGTTCCTGTGAACATCTCGTGAGCCTTGATATCCTTGTAGAATATCTTGTGCCATGTTGCATCGGTGCCCCATGTGCCGTTGAAAGTGTTCTTGGTCTCTATTCCAACCAAGTGAGCCGGATTGCTGCCCATAAGCTTACCAACTCTATCAGTATCTCTTCCGGCGCTCTTGAGCGCGCCAACGAGATTCTCGGGCGTCATTCCATTAGCTGGATTGTATGGCGTGGTTGAGGAGAAGAACGCGGTCTCATCCTGCTCCAATTCATTCACCGAGTACAGCTCCTGTACATTGGCGCCAATGCCTCCATAGAAGGCCTTGGAATTGAGCATTTTTCCGCCTGTCAAAGGTGTATCGCCTTTGTAGGTCATCTTCGTGGACTGGACAAGGTTCAGGTTGGACTCATTTCCACCATTGACTGAGGATACATTCCTCTTGAGCTTGTCGGCATCCTGCGAATAAGCGGTCTCCTGATCGAGTTCGAGGTCGCCGTCGCCGTTCATGGTATTATAGTACTCAAGAGCGATCTTCTTATCGATTACCGAGTTGCTGACGTCGATAACTCCTGTTCCGGAAACTTTTTGGTTATCACAGAATTGCTCAAACTGCACGGGCGGGACTATAGGCGCATTGGCCATCACAGTTCCGCATAGCCCCATAAGGGCAATTGCAAGTACTACTATTACTGCTCCCTTCATGCTACATTCACCCCCGATGTTGACGTAACAGTTATTAATCCCTTTTGATGTAGGTCCCTTTCTGGCATCAAAGCCGAGACTTGAACTACAATTATAAGCTGATGCTTTTATTTGATATAAATCTATCTGTTGTTTGTATTCAGCACAGAAGGCAGCAGGTATCTGGGATCCGCCTTGCTAAATAGGCTTCTTGAGAGAAGCGAGCGAGAAGGGTCTTTGTAGGTATTACTGTCACCTATATTTGTTACTGAGGCATGAAACGGATATAGACTGATCAGAAAATCATGAAGAGGCTAAAATTATGTACGGACTCCGGGATTATAGGCCGGAGCCGTATCCGAAATGAAAAAGATTCTGCTATTCACACACAGGGCAGCCAGTCAACGCTGATTGCGCCGCATGTAGAGTTGCCCCAGAGCTGGATGAACTTCTCGATGGAGAAGACGCCAGTCAGGTCCTCGACAGATCTGCCGTACTCGGCATGGCGACCCTTGAGCTGGCCGTCAGCCATGGGATCCCTGGAGATCCATCCGATGTGGGCAACG
>CAIQHB010000038.1 GCA_903871465.1 uncultured Methanosarcinales archaeon | reverse complement strand
TTGTAAGCCTGAATGGCCTCGTCGTACTTGTCTTGGCTGCTAAGGGCAGTGCCTTTGTTATTCCATGCATCCGCATCTTGTGGATTGATGTCGATGGCCTTGTTGTAAGCCTGAATGGCCTCGTCGTACTTACTCTGTTTCCTTAAAGCAAGGCCTTTGTTGTACCAGGTGGCTGCATCTTGTGGATCCGTCTGAATGGCATTGTCATAAGCCTGAATGGCTTCATCGTACTTGCCTTGATGATAGAGATCAAGGCCTTTGTTGTACCAATCACTTGCTGTCTGCTGGCATTGTGCTGATGTCATCAATGCTAGTAGCAGAAGAATGAAAACGGCGCAGATCAATCTCATGATATCAAGGACGTCGATTATAATGATAATCTTTTTGTTGGGTTTCTGGTCATAGTCTAACTGGTCAAACTGGTCTATGATATGGCAAAGAAATCACTTCTGATATCATAGATCACTATTATCTTACATGCACTAAGTCTGCATGTTGTATGTACTGCCTTATACAGCCGAAAAGACCACTACCAAGCCCACAAATATTATTATAAATACCTTCTTGACCTCGTAACCCCTGATGTTGCGCGCCGGATTCTACCGAGATTTTTGATTTCGGCCGATGCTGGTTAATCGATAACAGGCGATTGTCGTAAATTCATTCCAAAGACTGTGGAATGGCCAGGTAGGAAGAAGTGATTTTAGGGCCATTTAGAAGCAGGCGGGGATAAGAGGAGCGAATCCTGCAGGTTACACGTACTGCGTTTTCCCTTGGTCAGAATCAGCCTGCAAATCCCTGCGCGAAGTCATTAAACCAATTGAATTCAGCGCGAATTCCTTCCGAGATATTTGTCCCATTGAACTGTCTGCAAGAACCGACCGGACCTCATTTCGTGCTGCTATCTTAGAAGCAATTCCGCCAGGGTTCTGAGTCGATGGTGTAATTCAATCGCTTCCCTCAATCCAGGACCTCTTTTTCAATTCCAGTGAAGCATCATTTTCTATGAGCAGCCTGTTGCCCAGGCCCTCATGCTCATGGATATGGGCCGCCAGGGGTTCGGGCTCGCATGCGGACTAGCGCTCGTGGTCGCGGGCGGCCAGGGGTGCTGGCAGCCGAACTGCAGAGCAGGATGGCAGGAGCGAACGTGGCCCGAGGGATGGAGAAGGCGATGAGGCCTTGATGGCGAGACCACGAAAACGATTGAAAAAAGTTCAATTATGTGGAATAAAAAGTAAAAAAGTTATACGCACTTCGGCGAGCAGGCCGCCCGCTGACACAAGCAGAGAAATCGCAATCCTACGGAGTAAAAAAGAAGCTATGTCCCACTCAGGGCATATTTTACCGCGGCTTCTGCGTGTATCGTCATGGTGTCAAAAACTGGCACCTTAACGTCTCTTTGTTTGATCAACAATGGGATCTCGGTGCATCCCAGTATGACTGCTTGCACACCATCCTCATCTACAAGACGGTTAATGATCTGAACAAATCGCTCTCTTGATTTGTTATACATCTTTCCGGCGCACAACTCATCAAATATCACGGAATTGATGTATTCCCGTTCGGTTTCATTGGGCGTGATCACCATAAGTCCGTACTTCTTCTCCAGGCGATCCCGATAAAAGTTCTGCTCCATGGTATATCTCGTGCCCAATAGAGCAACAGTCTTTATTCCGCTTCTATTTACTTTTTCGCCGGTTGCGTCGGCAATTTGGAGAACCGGGATCTGGACCTTTTCTTGAATGTCATCCGCACGTGAGTTCAACGTATTGGAGGCGATTACTATAAAATCAGCGCCACCTCTTTTGAGTCTTTGTGCCGCATCAATCATCGTTCTGTTCAGGAGGCTCCAGTCGCCTTTTTCTGCCAATCGTTCCTCATCTGAGAAATTCCCGAATTCTATGGAATACATCAGAATCTTTGCCGAATGTAATCCACCAAGCTGCTTGTTGACCATCTCGTTCATCAGCCTGTAATACTCGATTGATGACACCCAGCTTACTCCGCCGATGATGCCGATGGTCTTCATTTGCGATTCGTTTGAACTAACAGCACCTGCATTTTTAGTCAAGGTGGCATTAATAGTCTCTTTTGAAGATGCAACATTATCTGCGTTTGCACCTCCTACAAAGAGTGCTAAAAATATCGAAAGGATGACAAATCCATTAAGCACTACATATTTCATAAATATCACCACATCTTCTTCAAGAAATGTAATATCTGCAGAAAAAGATTTGGGTCAAAATGCCAAATTTGAGTTGTTATCATATCTCAAAGCTTTGCGATGACCTTCTTTCCCATTCTGATTCCTGGCGTCTCAATCAAATGGTATGTCAGCAAGGAAACCGGGATCGCAATCAGAAGTGTCAGGAGTATGCATAAGAATAAGCTGATATCTGTTAAGTAAATGTTATGGCCATAGATGTAAGCATATACCGGTTTCAATGGCTCTACTATAAACGGATGAATAAGATATAAGCTGTAGCTGATCGTTCCGAAGAATCGGGTGAATCTATTCACAATTAATCTGTTGGGATTTAAGGAAAGGGAAAGTATCAGCAAAACGAAAGCGACAGAACTCATTGACGGTAATCTAGTTAGTATGCTCAGCGGCTCGTATAGATCGGATAGCGCCAGAGCTAGAGGCAAGTTATTAATAAATATAAATAATATAATTATAGATATT
>CAIQHB010000037.1 GCA_903871465.1 uncultured Methanosarcinales archaeon | reverse complement strand
CAGAGCTGGAGATGAGTAAATCCCTGGTCCGGCAGTACGTCGAGATTATCAATGATCTAGATGAGATGAAGAAGGGATAGAAAAGATGATATTAAAGAAAATCGGTAACATGGAGAATGTAGAGGCCATTTGCCACTATTTACAATCAATTTAGTAAGGTTTATTTTATTGTTTCAAAAAAAAGAGAAGCGATGCAATAGCACCGCTTTTAGAGTCCCAAAGAGGGGTTGATTCCCATGACGAATACTATTACGAAGTAGATAGCGTTGATGACAAGGCCCAGTGGTACGCCGAGCTTTGCCCACTCACTGCTGGTGATTCCCAGCTTGCCGGCAGAGATGATGTTGGGGATGTTGCCGGGGATGAGCATGCCGCCGGAGATGAGCAGACCGTAGAGAGCCGCGTTGATCTGTCTCTGGCTCATAGACGGGTCGATCTCAGCTGCGGTCAGGGTAGCGTTATCCAGGATAGCGGAGATCATATTGACCCAGAAAAGGACGTAATCCGGGATCTTGGTGAAGTACTTGAAGATGATGACCTCCATTCCAGCTCCGAGCAGGAAGAGTGCCGCCACGAAGACGTAAACTTTGATCGTCCTCATGATGACTTCCCTTATGCCGCCGGACTCCTCGCCCATGGACATGACCTCGGCCTTGGTAGCCTTCTTACCAATATAGAACATGGAAAAGATAGCGCAGCCGATGACGCCCAAGATGATCAATATGCCCAATTGATCCATGAGGAACCAGAAGCCAGCATTGCCAACGCTCATCATGCCGTTTGGAAGAAGGACTGGTGCCTTCTGAAGCTTCGTTATGGCGATAGTGGACAGCGGCTCACCCAATGGTGTTAAAACTGCACCCAGGCCGATAGCAAAACATGCAATAACTACGTAGTTAATCTTGTCTTTGCGCTCCAGGGGCAAGGTGTTGGCGATCTCGCACAGGAACAACGCCGAGATAATGGCAGTGATAACCGAGCAGATCAATCCCAGGACTAACGTGGTGATAAAGATGATTACTCCAAGATTCATCTTTTTCACAATACCTGACATGAATGCCTTGAAGGGCTTCTGACCATAGAAGAACAACAGGCCAGCTACCAGAACGGCAGGAACTATGCCCTTCTTTATGGGTTCTTCTGCAGCCAGCAAAACTAGATCCATTGCCCACTTTTGAGTAATTGTGACGGCAAAAACACCCATGAGAAACAGAAATGCCTCAAGATTCTTTTCCGCTAACTTCACCTTAAACGGTGCTAACAATACCATCAAGAATATAAGGAACAAACCTATATCAACCGAGGTAACAGTTTCCCCAGCAAACATTACCATAAGACCACCTCATTTCTTTTATCCTACATCTGTAGGCTCTCCCCTCCGGAGAGTTTGCACTTTGGATGTTCTACCAATATTAAACGCTTTTGGTTTCCAATCGAGAGCTTAATGATCTCTGGATAAAGAGAAAACGCCATTTGATCGGCCCATTTTTAAAGGCTGGATTCAAATTGAATTCTATTTGCGAAAGGTTTTCTACTTGGACATATTAAGCTCAATGATTCATGGTCAAATTCCTAAATTACCTGAATAGCAATATTTCGGCTATTTTTTTAAAAGAAACCCCTATTCAAAGATATAAATAATACTATAAATAAAATCCTCTTGAAACTTTAATGCGGAATTAGACCGCCTTCATTTTTCTCAATTTAGATGGGATCAGATGGAATCAAATCACGGCTGTGCTCATGGTACAAGGCTATGCTAAAAAGTGGTCGAATGGCCTGAACTAAAAAGACGGCCTCAAAACAGAGGAGTTCCGAAGGATTGTTCCTCAAGTGCCATCAATTCCCGCCAGGTTGCCTTGCACTCGCAGTCCAGCTTATCGAAGGGACTGACATCCTGCGTAAGATCATGCACCCGTATGGCCTCGGCCACGGCAGCGTCGCACAGGCCGCAGTTATGCGGACCGCGCCTGGTGCCTGCACCCACAGGATCACAAACTATCGGTCCCGGCACGCTTTTTATGACCTCCAGGGCTGACCAGAGCCAGGGAGGCCGGAACTCGCCCCGTTCCCACATGCGCTCAACCTGAGTATTGCGTTGCACATTGCAGAGATTGAGGGAGAGAACGTCCGCATGCTCCTGCGCCGCCCGGGCCGAGGAGATGGCATCCCTCATGGCCTGGCCCTCGGAGAGCGAGGGCGGTTTCAGCAGCAGGTAGGCTTTGACCCGCCCACCCCGGCTGTGAACCGTTTCTGAGGCGTCCACAAAGTCCTGGAAGGTGAAGCCCTTGCGGATGACGTGCTCTCGAATGAGGTCGTTTGAGGTCTCGAGTCCCATAGCAAACTCGGTCGGAAGAATGGAGAGGCATTTTTCAACGCTCTCACGAGTGACATACTGCGGCCGGGTTTCGATGACCAGCTTGCTTATGCCTGCTGCCTCAAGTCGCTGCAGGATTTCGTCTCTTGCGGCAACCGGCATCTCCTGTGGGTCCAAAAAGCTGCCGCTGGTGTAGATCTTGACCACTGTGACCTCAGGATCGCTCCTCTGCATGGCGTTCTCAAACTGAGCCACCAGATCCTCGGACGAGGCTGGCGCCCCTTCGCTGGCATAGCCGCACATGGTGCAGCGGTTCCACCGGCAGCCCACCGTGCGCAGGATCATGGTGAGAGCAGATGCCTCTCGGCCTTCAACCAGGTCTTGCGATCGCCAGACGGTAACGGGTCTTTTCAGATCCAGCCTTCTATCAAGCTTTGCCATTGTCTTATCCGATTCTCTTATCTTATTCTCTTATTTGCCTTGTAGTATCGTCCTTATCCAAGATACTGCAGAGCGCTGATGGCAGCAGAGGCGCCCGATCCTACGGCGGTTGTGACCTGCATTCTGCCGCCTGTCAGGTCCCCGGCAGCGAAAACACCCGGCATGCTCGTCTCCTGGTTTAGCCGGTTGACCTTTACAAATCCGCCGGGGGTCATCTCCAGGCCCAGTCCCTCTGCCAGCTCAATATTGGGTTTCATGCCCATCTCCACAAAGACCCCATCCACCTTTAGTGATCGGGGCGTATTGCCGACCTTGAACTCCACACTTGTTACAAACTGGTCCCCCCGGATCTCGGTGATCTCCGCTCCGAAGGTTGCCGTATAATTGGAGAGCTTTGTGATTCGTTCCAGATATATCGGCTCTGCCACCAGCTTCTCTCGCGAGGAGAGGAGATGGACTTTGCTGACGATGTTGGCCAAATACAAAATGGCTCTAGCTGCGCCATTGCCATGGCCTACCACGGCCACGGCCTTGTTCCTGAAGAGCGCACCATCGCAGTGCACGCAATAGGATACGCCGCGCGTAGTCATCTCCTTCTCACCCGGCACGCCTATCTGGCGGTGGCTGGCGCCCGTGGCCAGTATGACGGCTTTTGCTTCGTACTGCCAGTTCTCGGTCTTCAAACGGAAGAAGTCACCCAGGTTCACGATCTTTTCCACCTGACCCGTCTGATTCTCCGCGCCGAACTTCTGGGCTTGAGCCAGCATCTTCTCCGAGAGCTCTATGCCCTGGATGCCCTCTGGAAAGCCTGGATAGTTCTCATAGAGGCCCCCCATGGATGCCTGAGAGCCATAGATGTTGCCCAAAACCAGCGTCTTCTTACCGCCTCTCGCACAGTACATGGCGGCGGTCAGCCCTGCCGGACCTGCTCCTACTATGACGACATCATGCAAGCGAATTCACCATAAAGAGACTCTTCTTCCAGGTAGATAAAGGGTATGCAGTCCGGAGAACAAAAGAGGGCTATTTGCCCGCAATGTTTTTAGACTAGAAGGTTATTGGAGGGGGTGCAACGTGTCACATCGCATTGCGTCGATAGTGTAGCGGTTATCACTAGGCGTTGCCAACGCCTAAACTCGGGTTCGAATCCCGATCGACGCATATAATTATCTATTCTGATTTTAGCGCTAAAACATAGATGTTTTTGATCTGAATATCCATGAACGAAAAACTATTTTGGTTAGCACTGCTCTGTCGTGTCTCGAAGGCGATGAGAAAATGGAAAAAGACCTCAGCAAAGAGTCCGTAAAACATCTTCTGGATCACTGGATAGAGCACAACGAGAGCCATAGCACCTCTTTTCGGGAGAGAGCGGCGCAGATTGCCAGGGTGAGCGAGAAGGCGGCCCTGGACATCCGCGGAGCTGCAGAGCTTATGGACAAGTGCACAGAGATGCTGAAGAAGGCAATGCAGGATCTATAAAATCAGGAGAATATACGAATGGAGCTAGTTTACGTTTATCCAATGGAAAACAGCAAAGACATGATGAAGATGCTGGACGAGGAGTTCTGGAAGCGGCTCGGACCGACGGTGCGGGAATGCAAGGCCATGGGTCGGGACTTGGATGGCATGTGCATCTACATCAAAGCGCGGGACGAGTTGGCCGAAGAGGCACGAAAGCTGCTCGCTGAGACGGCTGCCAAGGAGCTGAAGGGCGAGGAGGGTGAGAAGTTGATGAAGGCCTTCCAGGACGAGGCTGAGGCGGCAGAGGCAGGGATGGGGGCGATGTTTGGGTAGCATCCATAGACTGGAATGAACTTTTTTTTTATTTGTTTACATATTTGCTTTCATCTTAGCTCTTGCACAATAAGAAATATATAGGAGATTTGAGATATACTGTGTCCAAAAAACTATCGGCGCACCAAGTCATGAATGTAATCGTTGCATGATCGATTTGATGGGATAGATGGAACTGGGTGGATGTTCATGAGGAAGCATTTTGTTTTGGTATTGTGCCTTGTATTTGCCATGGCTGAGGCCGCGGCTTTGAACTTTGATGAGAAAATTGATGTCAAAGGCGGAGGTAGCCTAATTTCTGAAACAAACTCTGATAACGCTAAGGATTCAGTACATGGCACAGGTGTACAGAAATACACAAGAAATGTAAGCCATGAGGAGAATTCTGCGAGCTTAACCTCAATATATCATCTGAATAAGTCGAATAATAGTGGAGGCCGTCCCAATTTTCGATCATTTGAGATCAAAACGAATCCTAATGCAGCAGGCAAAGATGGATGGACGCCTTATTCTTATTCCGAATTATCTAATCAGAACAGCTATACCATTCAAATGAAAAGCCCTAATAGATTGCAGCATGGCGTTACTATTTCTGGTTCGAATGACATCGATTCCAACAGCAAAATCACCTTCAAAGAAGGCAAAGTTGAGACAAAGTACAATTTAAGCGGCTCAGGAGTCCTTAATGAGGCTGTTGTAGACTTTGGTACACGAAGGAAACCAAACTTTATTGCAGAAACGAGGATAAACGATACCAACTTTTCGTTGACTTCTGGATTAGGAGATAGTGCTCTGATGGGATCAGAGATTGATGCATTGATCCAATGGGCGAGAACCGTCGATGCAGGTCCTAAATCCGTTAGTTCAACAAAGAAAGTCGATCCAGAAAATGGGGTAGTAGGGAAGCCTAATGATATCACGGAACATTTTTCGACACAGCCTGGGAAAGATGATGGTACGGGAGCCTCCGGATCCGAGAATCCGACAAATCAAGCCGGTTCAGATAGTGGAGCCGGAAGGCAAAGTTCTGATAATGTCAAAGGAAACCTTTCGACAATTCCCAAAGATGATCCTGCATCACCAGTAACAGTAACACCTACCATCTATTTTGGTAATCAAACCGAAAACAAATTCCAAGAACGGCTGGGAACAAAATCAGTGCCTAACACGAATGGCGATGATAAGAAAAAGTCAGACAGCGAGAAATCGAGTTCCAACAATCCAGGGAATGCAGCTATTCTTGTGATGGAGTCAAAGGACCATTCAATCCCAACAGCATTTATTGGCAAGGTTGCTCAATTCGACTACTCTCGGGGGTTATGGGAAACGACCAAAAATACCACTGGAGAAGACTACAACGCATCCTATGAACGTGGGATGAGAATTGTCAAAATGAACGAGTGTAATTCTCCGGATGGCCTATGTCAGAATTACACATACATAAGCGCTGCTTATAGATATGGTGATCCGAAGCCATGGGTATCTCCCTACGCTCAATTGGATAAGCTGCTTATGCCACCATCATTATGATGGAATTAACATTTTTTAATTTTATTAAATCGAGTGCGCGGAGGGTCACGAATATCCTGACCTTTAGGTTGGGGATGGAGTGAACCCTCGCAAAGTTTTTCAGGCCCTTTTGAATCAATGAACCATTGCTTCCCTAAAGAATGAGGTTTTGCACCTTATCCACATGTGATGCCATTACCTATGGCCTGAATGTGATAACTCAAAGGAATGCTATGTCCCTCCTAAAGTTTGCGACTTGAGGACACAGGGCTAAATTATAATATCCTGTGAAGAAATAACTTGCCGTTATCTGGTGGATAGCAAGTTTGTTCTTGCTACTGGATATTACTACGAAATTACATCAAAACTGGCACGCCACCGGGTCAGACGAAAAAAATGGCGTAACATTTGCTTATCTTCATGGATTTACGGAGTTCATATTCTGGAAACATAACTGTTGATAATAATAAATGGAAATTGTTATATACTTAGAGGATATCATGCTTTTTGAAGGTGAATCTATGGATCGCATATCTTTTAGTTGCAACTGGTGTCAGAAAACCAATTGGGTCGAGGAAGTTGACAATAAGCTTTGTAGTTGCGTTGAACCTATACGTTGCTCTTATTGTCATAAGGTAAGTTTTCCTCACGCAATATTCAAATTCGATGAGCCGGGCCGAGAGAACGAAAATTGGCTCCAATGCATAACCTATGAAGGGGAACTTGCCGGTTCTCCTGTTGGAACCGTAACGGTAGATGGTGTCACCCAATATATCGCAGCGGATGGCCGAATGATGACCCGAGGTGATTTCATAGCCGAATTTCATACGGATCCAGCAAAACATATTATCGACAGGATACGAATGCATCAGCGCTTCCAAAATGGTAGAGATCGAAGGTTCTAGGAGTAGCTAGCTCCTAGGAACATTTCTCAATACCCTAAAAGATTTAATTTTTTACTATGTTTCTACTTTTGGAAGAACTGGATGCAATCTGTAAATTCGGGTGGGTCGGCATTGGTGCACTCAGTATCCGGCCAAGATCGATGCAGGAGGTCTTTCTGTAGGTGAGAAGGCGGATACTGAAGATGAACCTAAATTTGGCGAACAGTGGTGTTCGGCCATAGAGTTTAAACGGTATATTCATTACAAAGATAAAACAAACATCAGCATCAAAAGAGCCAGTCCATGGAAGGGATGGGACAGCACCAAGCTCGCGAAACACATGGCTTGTATAGACCTAATTGTCATGACGTGCTAAAATATGGACCCAATTTCCCAAGGACGATAACAGTAACATCAAAAATTCGACTGATCGACAAAGGAACTGTGACCAAAGTCGCAGCAGCCAATGGCCTGCGAAATCGACTTGTGCATCTCTAAAATCAGACAGACGATCGCATAGTGCAGAGAGAATAAACGCCATTCTTCTCGAGCGTTCCAGCTTCGTTGGATGCTGACCAGAAGCACCGCCAGACCTTGAGCCGGGAAGAGATGCGAGCGATGATAGGGCGGGCCTGCTGAGGAAAAACTGATTCGAGTTTTTCGTAGGAACGGAACGCGCCTGGGCAGGGCTTAAAAGAATTTTTCAGACCAATCTCGCAGAAAAAGATCGCACTTTCCAGAGTGACTAACGTGCTTTGCACCAATGATCGGGTGTTATTGTCTCCACCGCCGGAGGACAGCGCTTCAGCATCTCTTGATCCCAGGAGATCAGCGTTGCATTAAAAGTAACCGCAACAGCGGCATATGCGGCATCAGCACCTCTCAACCGATGTTCTACTGCAATTTGGGCCGCCTTTCTGGCCAAGGGAAGATCAAGCGAGATAAGATTGATGCCGGGAAAATCTTCAATTATGCGAACAAGCTCCTCCGCCAGCGACGGATTGTTCGTCTGCCTGGCAATGGCGGCGGCGCATTCTGCTAGAACAAGAGTCGGGCAGTAGATATCAAGAGTTTGCGCTTCCCTTAAAAATTTCCGGCTTATAAGATAGTGGGGCTCATCGGATCGAGCGGAAGCGACAAAGACGCTGGCATCTATGACGTACTTCACCGTCGCATCTCCGAAAGGATATCCACAGCGCTTTTTTTCCCTTTCCAGGCGCAGCTCACCTTTCTGGCCAGCTCATCCATTCGAGCATCCCAATCGATAGCTGAATTTGGCACGATCCTTCCGGGCTTAAGCGAGACCAGGAGAGCTACGGGGCCACCTTCCGGTCCTGTCAATGTAATGGATTCCCCAAAAGACAACCCTTTGAGCAACTTTTCTAAATTGCATTCGGCACTCTTTATGGGCATGGCTTCAGGCATCATTTCTTCCTTCACCCAATTGTATTACGCCTTCCCTTTTAATTCTTTTGACTATCACTTCATGAAATACGCCATCTCATCCACTTATATCGATTGTGAAGACGTTCGCATATCTCCAAGGGTGCCATGGAGCTCTATGAGTACTTTATTTTTCCTCCATATTTAGGGGGATCAGAAAGCACTGCCAGACCACGATCCTGGGGGGCCTGAAAAAAGGGGGAAAACGGTACCCAGTAGTGAGTGTCTTTTTCTGCTCCACTGTGGTTAGGTTTCCTTTGGCCATAGCGACTGCAGGCGAGCATTGATTTGAGGGTTCGATCCATCAAAAAAACTGCTCGATCCCATCTCCTGCCTCATCAACAATCGCCTCGCCCGTCCTCCCGCGCCCGTACGGATGACGAGTTCCCCCGATCTCATAAAATCACGAAAATATCTCGCAGACCCTGATCTTCCCATCCCGGAGTGTGTACATCTTCTCCGCCCGCCTCGCCAGGTCCTTGTTGTGGGTTACTATTATCAGGGTCAAACCCTTGCGGTTCAGCTCCCTGAAGAGATCAAAGATCATCAGAGACGTGTCCGAGTCAAGGTTGCCGGTGGGCTCATCCGCCAGGAGGATGTGCGGATCATTGATCAGGGCCCGGCCGATGGCCACCCGCTGCATCTCCCCACCGGAGAGCTGTCCTGGCAGGTGATCTCCTCTCTCTTCCAATCCCACCATCTGCAAGACCCTGTCAATCTTGTTCCGGCCTCTGTTCTTGTGGCTAAAAAGCAGGGGCAGCTCTATATTCTCCCGTGCTGTCAGGGTAGGCATGAGATGGAACTGCTGAAAGACGAAGCCGATGTTCTCCCGGCGCAGCTTCACCAAATCTCTTTCCGCAAGGCCGCTGACTTCTGCCCCATTCAGCTGCAGATGGCCTCCTGTAGGTGTGTCCAGGCAGCCGATGATGTTGAGCAATGCCGTCTTACCGGAGCCGGAAGGGCCGATGATGGAGACGAATTCACCCTCGTTCGCCCGGAAATCCACATTCTTCAAAGCATGGATCTCTTCTCTCCCGCGGCGGTATACCTTGGTCAGGCCGTTGGCCACGATTATGCTCTTCATTCCACGCCACCCCGGATAGCTTCCATGGGCGTCAGCCGCGAGGATTTGAAGGCAGGATATAGGCCGCAAATGAGGCCTAAAACCACTGAGAAGACCAGCGCAAAAGCGATCAGCTCCGGGCTCAAAGATACGAGCGATCCCTTCGGGGAATAGGGCAGCATGCCTTTGACAAATTCCTCTATCAGGCTTGAGCCCACAATGGCCGCAAGAGTTCCAATTATGCCGCCGCTGAATGTGATGAACACCGTCTCCACCATTACCATCCTGGCTATATCCAGACCTGATGCACCAATGGACTTCATCATGCCAAACTCCCTGGTTCTTTCATTCACGGACATGAGCAGCGTATTGATGATGCCAAAGGCGCTGATGATCAGCGCTATGGCGATAACCGTCAGGAGAAGAGAGCGCGCAGACCCTGCCAGATTCATGATGGTGCCCATGATTTGAGTCATGGTCACAACCTGGATATCGGGAATCTTCTCCATCTGCTCTGAGACCGCCGCTATTTTTCCGACATCTCGGACTTTAACTGCAATGGTGGTGATTTTGTTCTTTTTGTTGAAGACCATCTGGGCTTCGGTCAGAGGTATGAAATGGAATTGATCGTCCTGGTCTCCTGTCTGCTCCAGTATGCCGACGACGGTGAAGTTCTTCAGGGGCCCCGCCTGCATCACGGATCCCACTGAATAGTTCTGCTTTTCTGCCAGGCCGTGGCCTACAATCATCACATCGGTCTCATTATCGGTAAAATACCTTCCTTCCACCTTCCACCAGGGTTTCAGTCTTTTTGTATCATTGATCTTTATGCCAAAAACCACATGCGGCACAACCTCACCGGTCTCTTCATCTTTCCCGATGAACTGGTGCATGAGCATGGGTGTAGCCAGCTCAATCCCTTCGATATTGCTGACATTATCGAGGTCGCTGGCAGAGAGATATTTGGGTATCACACCACCATGCATGACCAGGGATGCCGCCTCGTAGGGACAGCCTTTGGGCACGGCCAGAATATGCACTCCCATGCTGTTAACTTCCTTGTTTAGCTCTTTCTCATATCCTGAGTTTAAAGAGAGAAGGCTAAATAGGACCGTAATGGAGATAGCTACACCCAAGACCGTCAGAAGCGTCCTCCCCCTCCGGCGCAGCAGATTCTTTGCCGCCAGGGAGAGGAAATTCATCTGTAGACCTCTCCATTTATTTCTACGATCTTGCCGATCATCATGGGGTCGCCGTCCTTAAGGGTCAATTCTCCATAAACCTTGACCTTCGATCCAGCCTCCTGAGGGATGACGAAGTTGCTCGGAAGGATATCGACATAAAGGCTCGCGTCTCCATCGTTTACGATGAACCAGCAGCCTGCGGGACATTCGGTCTCAATCTTGCCTTCTATCACCACGTTCGTTCCAACAAACGCGGCAGAATTCTGAATTATGTCCGGAATCTTCACCGACTCACCCTGGAGTTCGGCTGGCTCTTCTTTGGCCAGGGATACCTGAACTGCCAGGGCCGTCATGCAGAGGAGAATCAATGCGACTTTCAACCAATCCTTTCTCATCTTCCTATCACCTAACGCATCATTGCATACAAGTAAGAATATGTTATTTATTAATTTTTGCATTTATGTTTATATAATATTCCCGTACAGTAGCTGAATTTCTAGCTGATATAATTCATATCATTCATACTATTTAAAAATTGTCCAGCACATCTGGAATCTTTGCTGTGCTTCCAAGGTGAACACGAATGGATATCTGAGTGGGCAGCCTTATGACATGTGAGCTACCAAGTGTGAGCCACCAGTTGTGAGCTTCCTCCTGAGGCGGTTGGGAGTTTCGGTCCAAATAGGACAAGCAAACAAATTTTGTCTTTAATCAAGTAAGCTTTATATGTTAAGACGGAATTGCCTTATCTGTGATGTGAATGCATATAATGGAGGGATTCTTGCCGCTCTACTGGTGCGTTTTTTGGTATGCGCTCGCGCTGCCGGTGGTGGCCTATGGAGCTTACAAAATGCGCAAATTGATGAAAGCTAATCGGGATGTTCTGCCCTTGCTGGCAGTATCCGGTGCCTTCATCTTCGTCCTCTCCTCTCTGAAAATGCCATCCGTTACGGGAAGCTGCTCTCATCCAACTGGAACCGGCATGGGAGCGATACTCTTCGGGCCGTGGATGACCTCGGTTCTATCAATCATAGTCCTGATCTACCAGGCAATATTTCTGGCTCACGGCGGCCTGACCACCTTGGGAGCCAACACCTTCTCTATGGGGATAGCCGGGCCAATCGTGGGTTACCTGGTCTACAAAGGGTCCATGAAATCCGGGATCAATATGTACATTGCCGTATTTCTGGCGGCGTTGTTCGCGGATTGGGCCACCTATATTGTTACCTCCATTGAGCTTGCTCTGGCCTTCCCCGCCGCTTCCGGTGGTGTCGTGGCATCTTTCGAGGCATTCCTGGCCGTCTTTGCCATAACCCAGGTTCCCCTGGCCATCGTGGAGGGAGCTGTAACTGCGCTCATGTTCAAGTACATCGTCCAGCTCAGAAGCGATGTCTTGCTGAAGCTAAATGTGGCGTCTCCCAGCATTATCAAAAAGCTGAAGGATATGTCTGTATGAAGATGGAACTCATTGTTCTTGCCATCCTTGTAGTGTTCATCGGTGCCTTCGCTTATGTCAGCTCAACAGGAAATCACGAATGGAGCGGGTCTGACGATCAGGCCAAAGATACAATAGATAAATTGACGGGCGGAACCTACCGGCCTTGGGCGCAGAGCATATGGACGCCGCCTAGCGGTGAAATAGAGAGCTTGCTTTTCGCTCTGCAGGCGGCTTTCGGTAGCCTCATCATCGGTTATTTCCTGGGCTATTATCGCGCCATGGCAAAGATGAACGTTGCATCATCCTCCAAGAGCAAGAAGGAAACCTGAATGCATGACCTGCTGGATGACTACGCCCATTCCAATGCTCTGCGGGACACTAGCACGAGGCTCAAGCTGCTGCTCGGCCTGGGGGCCATCCTCCTTTGTGTTTCCTCAGCCACGCCGGTAGCGCCTCTATTCATAGCAATTACCATGAGCCTCATAACTGTGATGTTGGCCAAAATTCCAGGGCGTTTTTACTCCAAACTGTTATTCTTACCCGTCTCCTTCTCCCTGCTGAGCGCCGCTGTTGTGGCCTTTATGCATGGCGGAGGCGAATCATTATTTGCCTTTGACTTCTTTGGCATCAGCTTGGTCATCAGAGAAGAAGGGGCCAACCTGGCATTGCTTCTGATTGCCCGGACCTTCGGAGGCATGTGCTCTCTATTCTTTATAGCCCTTACCACACCCATGATCGAGATCTTCTCCGTGTTGAAGTCCCTGGGTCTGCCGGACTTCCTGGTCGAGCTTTCCATGTTGATGTACAGGTACATTTTTGTCTTTGTGGATCAGTCTGCCATGATCCACAGCGCCCAGGTGATGCGGTTGGGAGATGCAGGTGTCAAAAACTCTCTCTACTCCTTCTCTATGCTTTCCAGCGTTCTGTTCTTGAGAGCGTGGGAGCAGGGCGAGAGGCTCATCGTAGCTATGGACGCTCGCTGTTACGATGGCAAACTCGATCTCATGGAGCAATCCGCCAAGGCGGAGCCGAAGGAAATCTTTGCCGTGATGGGTTATCTGGCGGTGATTGCAGCCATTGCCGTCTTTACCCGGGGCATCCAACTGTTATGAGGTTAAATGACATCCCTTCTTGAATGCAGAAATGTGGTCTATTCTTACGGAGACGGAACCAAAGCCCTGAAAAGTGTGAGCATATCACTGGATGAAGGCCAAAAAATAGCTCTGGTAGGCCCAAATGGAGCCGGCAAATCCACCCTCATGCTCATGCTTAACGGCATACTGCGCCCAAGCGTCGGAGAGGTCCTCTTCCACGACCGGGCTTTTCAATATGATTCCGCTTCACTCCGGGAGATTAGACGCAAGGTAGGGATGGTTTTTCAGAACTCGGACGACCAGCTTTTCGCTCCGACGGTCTTTCAAGATGTAGCATTTGGGCCTGTGAACCTGGGCTTTCCCAAAGATAAAGTGAAGTTGTACGCAGATTACGCCCTGCAATATGTTGGACTCTCCGGTTACGAACGCCGTCCTCCTCACCACCTCAGTGGCGGCGAGAAGAAGAGAGTAGCCATCGCAGGAATCCTGGCTATGGAGCCAGAGGTGTTGATTTTGGACGAACCGACCTCTAACCTCGATCCCGCCTCCGCGGAGGAGATCATGGAGATGCTGGACGAGCTGAACTGTGGCGGTAAGACCATAATCATCTCAACGCATGACGTGGACCTGGCCTACCGTTGGGCCGACGAGGTAATCCTCATGGAAGATGGCGGTGTGCTCCTCCGGGGCACCGGACAGGAGGTTTTCGGAGATGCGGAGCTGATCAAGAGAGCCAGGCTAAAGCTGCCGATTGTTGTAGACCTCTACAAGGAGCTGGTCGGACGGGGTTTGCTCATTGGCTCTAAGCCGCCCAGGAACGTTCTGGAATTGACCGACCTACTGGAGACCGGAACCCGAGGGACAGCCTTTCAGGAAGTCCTGGGAAAGATCTACATCTGCAACGTGGACGAACCGGACCCCGAAGGGATCAAGGACATCCTGGAAAGGTCTCATGTAAGTTATATCGGAGCCATGGGAACGAACGCCAAGATAATGGCCGAACACGCCGGAATCCCCCTGGACTTCACCTACGGCGTCATTGACAAGTGCATCCTCAAGGCCTTGGTAGGCAAAGACTCCTTGATAATGACCTCAGGCGGGATGATAGACCACTCCCTCAAAAGGATTCGGGCCTACTGCCAAGAGTCTGGAGCTGAGATAGAAGTGGTTAAGCTGTCTTCTCCTGCAGAATCTGGCGTGAACAGAGATAGATAGGCGGGAGATATCGAGCCCAAATGATGCAAGAAATTAATAAAAAAAATAGAAGCGTATAATCCTTATCGAGCTGCAAACTACAGATGGCTCATCCCGTCACGACGAGAGGTGACTTGAAATCACCTGTGATCTCCACCTTTTTGCCGATGATATAAGGAGTCCCTGGTTCAAAGGTCAGCTTCTTCTTCTCTCCAACAACGGCCACACTTCCGTATACTTTGGCGGTATTGCCGATCAGATTCAGTGGCATGGTGAAGTTGTTGGGCTTCAGATCGACGAGCAGGCTCCCTGTTCCATCGTTGACCACTAACCAGCAACCTCTCGCGGGACACTCTTTCTCAATCGTCCCCTCGATCTGAACTGCTCTTCCCGAGGACAGAGAGCTTCCATCCATGATTTCTTTTATGGTTACTTTCTCATAATTGATATCTGCAGCTTGAACTGCAGCACATGCCATACATAAAAGGATGGCAATACATGTAATCCAATAAAGTCCATTCTTTTGCATATTTATTCAGCCTCCTAAATCTGGTTTCTCATCGGGCGTATTTCTTCGAATTTGCTGCAATCCATCTTGCAGGAGGGATTGTTCCGCAGTCTCCCAAGTTCCCAATGAAGCAATCCGAAACTCCCCGGATGACTATGACTGTTGAACTATTTAAATTTTTGTCTATTCTCATTAATATAACATTGCTCGATCTTCTTAAGATTCCCGCATCAATTTCGACAGTTGACTAAACCGAAATCGTCATATAGTAATAACGGAAAGTGCAATCGGGTCAGAGACTGTGTGCCATTGGACGCGTAAAAGAATATTCCAAGCTTCCAGAAGTCGAGGGTTTAACCGTGGCGCGGCAGGAAAGAGGGCACTCGTCAGTCGGACCCGGGACCGGGTCGATATGATACACCACAATGTAATCCTAACCATAACGGTTATTGCTATTTTCTTGATTCAGGCAGATGCAGATACGGGTGACCCACTCGATCCCGGCCAGCTGGGCGAATCCATGTCCACGCCCTTGCCGCAAGAACTCATTCAGGATGCCAGGAATGCGGGGGTGATAACGGGACCCAACTCGCTCTATAAATCGGATAGCGAACAGCCTGGGTTCTCAGTTGTGACTCCGACCGAGGCGGCTGAAGATAATTCGTTGGATAATGTGAATGTGAACGGCACCTGGTCCTTCGATCTAATAGGCAAACCCCCAGAGAAAATCAAACTATATCTTGTCCAGAACAAAGATGTGGTCACGGGTCAGGGGGTCATAAATCGACAAAATGAGACTGTGGAGGCTACAGCCAGCGGTTCGATATCGGGGACGGAGATGAGCCTAACCGTGATACCCCTGGGAGTCTTAAACCTGTATAAGCTCAATCTGTCACTATCCTCCCTGGCTGCCGGGACCTATTCTGCCTACATGGCTGATGGCAGCAGCCGGTCCGGCCAGGTCACGTTCGTGGTTTCTGCGAATATCTTCAAGCCTGCAGCCACTGCCGCCAAAGATAGGCCAAGCGTTGATGCGAACGCCGATCCATAGGCCGCATTGCCCGTTTGGCCTCCGGGCGTCGAGGAGCCCGGGAAGTAGCAGCCCTACAACATCTACCAAACATGTCGTCCTGCAGAGGATGGATGAGCGATTCGTCCAGCTCTGTATTCTAGGGCTCTATTTCATAATCAAAATTTGTTGTGATGGAGATGTGATGATAGTTAATCGATAATGTATACTGCCTGGGTGCCAGGCTCGCATGTGGGCGAGCGCTCACGGGCGGCGGGCGGCCTCGATGCTCTTCAGCTCACACTCGGCTACCCCTGGGCGCGGATTCACCGCTGAGCATATGGGCAAGTGTCCTATTGCTTGTATTATTGAGTTTGCCGAGAGCCTCCGAAGCACTGATTTGTGCCTGCATTGACTTGTCCTCTTTGAGCACTTGGATAAGTGGTTCCACAGCTCTGATATCACCAAGATAGCCGAGAGCCACTGCAGCGCCTGCTCGGACCTCCGGATTTTCATCATTGAGAGTCTGCGTTAAAGGCTCTAAAGCTCTGGGATCATGGAGTTTGCCGAGAGCCCTTGCAGCATAGTATCGGACTTCCGGATCCTCATCCTTAAGTGCCTGAATCAATAGATCAACCGCTCCCGTATCATTTAGTTCGGCAAGAGCCTCTGCAGCATATAATCGGACCCCTGAATCCTCATCCTTGAATGCCTTGATCAATGGCTCTATGGCTCTAGTATCATTGAGTTTACCGAGAGCCTCTGCAGAACTCGTTCGGACCAGCCAATCCTCATCATCCTTGAGGGTCTGGATCAACGGTCCCACGGCCCTGGCATCACCAAGATGGCCAAGAGCCATTGCAGCGCTCGCCCGGATCATCCGATCCTCATACTTAAGTGCCTGGATTAATGGCTCCACATCACTATTATTGAGTTGGCCGAGAGCCCTCACGGCTTTTCCTCGAGCCTGCCAATCCATGACGGTCTGGGTCAATGACTCACCAGCACCAGTATCTCGTACAATTGGATTTGGATCTTTGAGATCTTGGATCCATCTGTCCACGTCAACGGCAACAGAAGGCATTGCGAAAACCGTCAGAGACAGGATCAAAACTGCCAATTTTATACGCATAATCCTTACGTTGGAGTTCATGGAGATATTCTTTCTGGATTCTGCCCTTATGCCAGTTATTGCCTTCAATTTTTTAGGATCATTAGGTCGCCACTGGGATTTATTTTAAGATATGATGGATTTTCAACGGTTCTGTCTCATATACCGTAAATGGTTCGAATTTTGTCAACTAGATTTTTCCAGGGACTTTGCAAAATGCATTGTCAGGAAACTTAATATACGTCTAATGTGCCTGAGAAAATTCTCATCAAATGGAATGCAGGAGGGATTGTTGGCGAATAGAATGCGAGTATGTCTACTGCTAATTTGCCTTCTGATATTAGGTGGCATATCAGATTCTCTGGCGATGCAAATATTCATAAAGACGCCGACTGGCAAGACAATCACATTGGAGGTAGAACCCAGCGACAGCATCGAAAATGTCAAGCAGAAGATCCAAGACAAAGAAGGCATCCCTCCAGACCAACAAAAACTAATCTTCGCCGGCAAAGAACTTGTAGCTGGCCGAACGCTAGCTGACTATAATATTCAGAAGGAATCGACCCTCCATTTAGTTTTAATGCCGGGTCCGGATCCGATCGTTTCGCAAAGTAGTCCAAACTACATGCATGAGAAGACAGGCATAAAAGGCGTTGGCTACATGGATGCAGAGCTGATAGTATCAACCCAGGAAGGCGTCAAAGGTGAAAAGTTAGTAGAGAAGCAATCCGGAACCGGCAACGTCATCATTGAGAGGACCGAGCTCGAGGCTGAGAGGCAGCTGAATAGGGACTACACTCCCATCGGCTGGAATGAAGCGAAACAAACCTCGGCATACGACTGGTCAACCGGCAAAGCTTGCCCTATGGATTATATCAACTTCACAAAGGAAGCTGTGTTTGAGTACATGCCTGTTTCCTACCAGACTGGTACTTATGACCAGAAGTGGGTTGAGAAACTTTGTGTCCAAAACTACAGGGTTGGTGTTGTGCTTACTGAGATGTACACCCACTCTGAGCACCTGCAGAAGACCACGGAGGTCAAGACAAGAGGATATGCTGCATTGAAGCCTGGCGTTGATCCTACCGGACTGCCTTGCAGCAATTGCTGTACCGGTGTTCTCGAATCTAACCTGAACAGCAACGTCATCGGCGTTGCCCACATTGGCTGGATCTCCCGCAATCCTGACGCTGACCCACAGTTGAAAGGCCGGCATGCCGAGTATGGCCGCAGCGTGGAAGACCTTACCGGAGTCTTCTCCATCGAGAAGTTCATCCAGCTCTGGGGTAACTCCACATGCGGAGCCATCAGCGTTGATTGGCTGCCGTGCGTGTAATCTTAGCTAATATATATCTCTATTTTTGTCCGAATTCCTTCCGGGATATTTCATCCGATTGAACAATCAGCAAGAACTGGCAAGGACCTCATCGGCATGCAGCCATCATAGAAGCAATTCCCATCAGACGTTTGCTATGCCCCGTCTTATATCGCGATGAGTCATGACGATGGCAACTCTGCCATTCATATTTTGGTGCTTTAAGGGAGTCCGATGTCATAACCCGCCAATGCTGTTCTCTGCACAATTATAATTAGCGTATAAATGACTCAATAAGATCCAGAGATGTCGTCTCCATGCCGCACTGCTGTAAATGGTGCGCCAGGAGGCTCGCCCTCTCTCCGGCAGGATGGTAGACCATGATCTCCTGAGGTGAGATGTGCTCGATCATCTTCATCAGGCCGCGAAAGTCCAGGTGGTCGCTGAGCTGGATGGTAGGATAAGACGTGTCCCTTCGCCCGGTCAGGAAGTACTTGTTTCTTCCCGGAACCTGAGACAGATTCCAGGGCGTGACCACATTGTATCCGTTTCCGTTGACCTCTGTCAGCGGCCCAGCGGTATCCTTCATCAGCTCCCTTGTCAGGACCAGGCTCTTCTCGTCCATGCCGATTTCATCTTTGTAGCCCATAGCTCTCATCAGAGCCACTGCCCTCTGGGCTTTGCCAAAGGCATAGGCACCGAAGCTTGCCCCTGACTCCAGGGCCTCGAAGAAACCTGCCAGGTCGTCCTCGAAGATGCAGGATGGATCGTATGGATCTCCGTAGTTGGCTTCCGTAACCAGATAGTCGCAATGGGGAAGGTGACTATAATCTTTTACATCCCCTGTCACAAGCACACGCTGCCCCGTCTCCGTCTTCCAGGAGAAAGCGGACGATCCGATAGTGTGGCCTGTGGGGTGGGTATCGATTTTTACATTCCCAACCATGATGCTCTCTCCCACAGCAAAGGTGCGGCCTTTGTACTCCCGTTCGTAGCGAATCTCCAGAGCGCGGGCGGTCTCAATGGAGGCCACAGCGTTAGCCGAGTTCATGGCCGATTTGCCGTAATGATCACTGTGGGCATGGGTGATGAGATAAGCATCAGGCTGAACGCTGGCCTTGGGAGCGCGGCTGGTGTCAATGGAAAAGAGATGCGAGTCGAAGCGGATGCATAGATGGGGAGCACAGCCTCCACGGCCATTTCTCCTCCTCACAGCCTCCAAATCGAAATCCATTCCCATCCCGATGGCCCTCACTTCAGAGCTTCATTGAGGGCCTGGGTCAGCTCTTCTTTGGTAGTGACACCCATCCATTTCTTGACTTCCACGCCATCCTTCTCCAGAATGATTGTGGGCACGACGAAAATACTCTTCTCTATGGCCAGATCGCCTTCTTTGTCGACATTGATCTTCCTGAACTCTGCCCGATCCTTGAATTCATTTTCCAGATCGTCAAAGATGGGGCCCTGCATCTTGCATGGTCCGCACCAGTCCGCATAAAAGTCCATCAAAATGGGTTTAGCCATGATCCACTCCCTCACAAACTTTTCGGGCAAGAGCCCGGACTAAGGGAGGGCTTTCCTAGTATATCAAATTATATCGAATTTGACGCCAATTTTGAATATTCTGCCCGTGGGCATAACCAGCATCGCCCGTCCCGTTAGCCTTTTGATCTCCTGCAATATCTCCTGGATCCGTTCGTCGCTTGCCGAAACCGTAAACCACATATTGTAGCCGCTCGCATTGGGGCGCAGATAGTTATGCGATACTTCCTGATACTGGTTAACCACCTTGGCCACATCGTCCGCATCTTCCAATGAAACCCGCAGCGCTGCCAGGATTCCGCTCCGCCCTAATTTGCGCAGATCGATAATTGGCCCAATCCTTCTCACCAGACCATCTTTCTGCAATCCCCTAAGTCGCTCTATGACCTCCTTCTCGTCGAGGCCGAGGGCCTCGCCAAGATCCCGGAATGGTCTGGGGGTTAAGGGAAAACCGTCTTGAACCAGTGCCAGCAGCTTGAGATCGATCTCGTCTATGGGCTACACCTCCAGGCGGCAGGAAGGGTCCGATTCCAGGTAATTGCCCGTCCTGGCATAGGCCCGCGCCCGGCAACCTCCGCAGATCCTGGCGAAACTGCATCGG
Source organism: uncultured Methanosarcinales archaeon (assembly GCA_903871465.1). Taxonomy (GTDB): domain Archaea; phylum Halobacteriota; class Methanosarcinia; order Methanotrichales; family Methanotrichaceae; genus Methanothrix. The sequence continues at coordinate 140,021 of CAIQHB010000037.1, read as the reverse complement.
CCGCATTTTCCTTCGAGTTTTCTCTCCCGGAGCGCCAGAAGCTCTGGCGAATTCTCCCAGATATCTATAAAATTCCGGTCCCTGACGTTCCCGACGAGCATCGGAAAATAGCCGCATGGATAGACATCGCCCTTTCTGGAGACGAAGACGAAGTTCTTGCCCGCCAGACAGCCACCTCTGCCTCTGCCCTTTTCAGGCCTGGCCAGGCGGGCGTACTGCGGTGCGCAGGTGACCTGCACCTCGATTCCTCGCTGCCCTCGCTCCTTGTCGATCTGCAAGAGCAATTCCTCTTGCCTCTCCGGCGAGATCTGATCCTCCTCCTGGCCGCGGCCAGTGGGCACGAGGAAGAAGAAATGGAGGGCTCTTGCGCCAACACTCTCGGCAAGGTCGAAGATATTCGAAACCTCGGAATCATTCTTCTTGGTGACGGTGAAATTGATCTGGAAATCGACCTTGCCGCGCAGATTATCCATGCCGTTTAAGGCCGCACGGAAGGTTCCGGGACCGCGGCTCTGGTCGTGCTTTCCGGCAGAGGCACCATCCAGGCTGATGCTGACCCGGGTGATCCCAGAGGCCGCTATTTCATCCGCAATCTGGGAGGAAATCCTGGTTCCATTGCTGGCCAAAGAGACGCGGAGATGCAAAGATACGGCGTGGCAGATGATCTGGAAAATATCAGGCCGAAGCAAGGGCTCACCTCCGCTGAGGATGAGCATGGGCTGCAAGGGCGCAATGCTGTCCAGGAAGGCCAGCGCTTCATCGAGGCTCAGCTCGTCCGGATCCGGCGAAGGCGTCGCACAGGCCCGGCAGTAGCGGCATGACAGGTTGCAGGCGGCCGTCGTCTCCCAGGCCACAATCAGCATTACAGCAGGCCTTTTTTCACCAGCAGCTCGGCATTGAGAATGCTCGCGCCTGCAGCGCCCCGCACGGTGTTATGGCCCATGCAGATGAACCTGATTCCGGACCTGATCCTTCCCACAGATACGGACATGCCATTGCCCCGGCCGCGATCTAACCTTGGTTGGGGCCGGTCTGGCTCATCCTTGACGATGATTGCCTTCTTAGGTGAAGTGGGCAGATCTCCGAGGCCCGGGTCAAAGCTCAGCATGGCCTTCCTGACCTCTTCTGGAGTGGGGTTATCCCTCATGGTCACCCATACGGCCTCGGTGTGGCCGTCCATGACCGGCACCCTGTGGCAGCTCGCGCTTACGGCAAAATCTGCGTTCACGATTTTTTCGCCGTCGAATCTGCCCAGGATCTTCTGAGGCTCGGTCTCCACCTTCTCTTCTTCGCCTCCTATATAGGGAATGACGTTGCCCAGGATCGCCATGGAGGGTACGCCTTCGTAGCCTGCTCCGCTAACCGCCTGCATAGATGCCACATGCACGCTCTGAATTCCAAACTTCATGAGCGGCTTCAGGGGCAAAGTGAACATTACGGTTGTGCAGTTGGGGTTGGTGGTGAGATATCCGTCCCAGCCACGCTTCTCTCGTTGCACTTTTATCAGATCAAGGTGCTCGTAGTTGCACTCGGGTATTAGGAGAGGCACGTCGTCTACCATGCGGTAAGAGCTTGTATTGCTGGCGACAGCACAGCCGGCAGCCGCGAAGGCGGGTTCGACGGTCATGGCATCAGCAGCCGGAAGAGCAGAGAAGACTATATCGGCGTCGACTTCTCTCGGATCGACATTGACCACGGTCATCTCTCCGATGTCATCCGGAAGCTCGCTCTCGAGGCGCCATTTGGCAGCCACGCTATACTTCTTGCCCGCGCTTCTCTCCGATGCGGCCAGGCTGGTGAGCTCAAACCAAGGATGATCCTTTAATCCTTCAATAAAACGCTGTCCTACGGCACCGGTGGCACCTAAGACGCCTGCTTTGATCTTGGCCATTGACAATCTCCTTTTGCTAGCTTGGGGCATATCGGCCCGGGTGTATATATTTCTTGTCCGAAAGAACTGGAAAATGAGCTTCTTGAGAATATGCTGGATAAAAATAAGATTGGTTTTATAAGGATGAATCAGTCGCCCGCGCAGGATCGTCTCTGGATGCCATAGCTCCTGGCAAACTCCCGATTGACCTCGACCACTTCCTCATTGAAGTGCTTGAGGCTCTCAGGCACAGGTCCGAGGCCGTCTGCCTTATCTTGCGTATCTATCAGAGCGCCATGGGGCACGAACTTGCCGTCTGCAAGCAGGACGCCGATAACGGCAGCCGCATGGCCGACAAAACATTTCTTGCCGAGGGTTGAGGCATGAACTACCGAGTTGAAGCCCACAAAACTCTCGTCTCCTATCTTCATGGGTCCGTGAATTACCGCGCCGTGGGCGATGGAGATCTTTTTTCCGAGCTCAATGGAACTGCCCATCAGGCCGTGAAAGACGACGCCATCTTGGATGTTGCACTCATCGCCGATGATAATAGGATGCGCCTCATCTGCTCGCAGGGATACGCATGGAGCAACATAAACTTGCTCGCCGATGCGCACGTCGCCTATAAGCGTTGCCGCGTCATCCACGTAAGATGAAGCAGGGACCATTGGTATGGATTCTGTGCTATTCCACGAGGTCTTGGGATTGGCCTTAAGCATTTTAGCACCACCAGTCTCAGGTATTCGCCATTCACCTTAAAAGAGATTGCCATTAATGATGCTTCTCAAAAGGACTTATTCTATACTATCGATATCTATAGATGATGGCGTCTCATGGGGGGGCTGCTTTCTGATGAGACAGGTAGTGACTTATGGCATGGAAAAATAAACCCCCAACTTTTGCGATAAGTGTAATATTATAATCTATAATCGCGATAATTGCCGCCAAATTTAAATATATGAGATGAGGAATTAAGAGCAAGCCATTGAATAATCCTTCAAGGGTACGGGAGGGGATAATGAGGGATCCTATAAAATAGGCTCGGGAAACTTTCATGCTTATAGTTATATCATATTGATAAAATGTATTGAATAAGAATAAATCGTTATTCATCGAAAGGTGTTAAACTCATGGCTGGAAATACAGCATCACAGGAACCGCCCGGTGGGCGGTGGATGATGGTAGTAATTGGCATCATAATTCAGCTCTGTCTGGGCGCCATTTATGCTTACGGAGCAGTGAGGGGTGACATATCAAGTTACTTCAAGACCTTAATGGCCATAGCAGACCCGGCAACAAAAGGCCCAAGTGCATTTGATATGACCTGGCCGTTTATCACATTCCTATTATTGTTTGCCTTAACAATGCCGCTGGCTGGACCCTACATCCAGAAGATAGGGCCCAAGAAAGTGAGCATGATTGGTGGAGCGCTATGCGGCCTTGGGTGGTTAGCGGCCTCATTCGCTTCGTCGGCAACAATGCTCATCCCATTGTATGGCATCATCGGCGGATTGGGTGTAGGCATAGCATATGGTGTCCCAATCGCGGTATCGGCGCAGTGGTTCCCTGATAAACGCGGCCTTGCCGTGGGACTTACAGTGCTGGGCTTTGGCTTTTCTTCTGCCGTGATCTCATATGCCACTCTATTCATGAAATCATCCGGCCTCCAAATAATGAACATCTTGCAGGTCTATGGTATCGCTTTCATCATCATTACCATAGTGGCATCTATGTTCCTCCGGTTCCCGCCGGCTGGCTGGAAACCTGCTGGCTGGACCCCACCAACCCCTGTAGCCGGAGCCGCCCAGAGGGTTGACTTCATGCGAAGCGATATGGTCAAGACAGGGACCTTCAAGGGCCTCTGGCTATGCTACACTATCGGTGCCCTGGCCGGGCTGACGGCCATAGGAATAGTCGGACCGGTGGGCAAGGAAGTAATGACAAACGCAGGCATGAAGGCGGCAGAAATAACTGCTCTGACATTCCAGCTGATCCTTCCCTTTGCCATATGCAACGGCCTGGGAAGACCGATCTTCGGCACTCTGACCGATAAGCTGACCCCCAAAAATGCGGCAATGCTTACTTATGTGCTCATAATAGCGGCATGCTTGCTGATGTACACGAGCTATTCTTCCATCACAGCATTCATTGTCAGCTTCGCATTACTCTGGGGCTGTCTAGGTGCCTGGCTGGCCATAGCGCCAACTGCTACCGCAAGCTTCTTTGGAATGAAAGACAATGCCAAGAACTACGGTCTGGTCTTTACAGCCTATGGTGTTGGAGCAGTAGTGGGAGGCATTATCGCGGCTGAGATAGCAGCCACCACCAAGGTCGCAGCCGGTGCTACATTCCTGGATGCTTACAGGCCGTTTTTCCTGGTTGTAGCTGCTCTTGCTGTAGTGGGGCTTATCGTGGCCTTCACGCTATTGAAGCCCCCTGTCAAGAAAACTGCGTAGCGAAACTGCTCTATTCTTTTTTTATTTTAGCTTACTCGAAATTAGCTATCGAGAACTTGTCGTGCGAGAAATCATGAAATGGCTTTATAGATGCTTGATTGAGGTGAGCTAGACAAATGCATTGATGGTTTTTGGAATGATTGAGTGTGATAACGGGGATTAAATTGCGAAAATTTGGGAACATAATCCACAAGCATTATAAACCTTGAGCGGGAACATGTTACCTATGGCTAAAGATGAATATAAGGAATTATTGTCTTGCATCGCCGATGGTGGGGACACTGCCCAAGCATGCGGATTTCAAGTGAGAGCAAAAACAGAAGCTGAGGTTATGGAGCATGTAAAAGTGCATGCAAAAGAGGCCCACGGCATTGAAAAGATCTCACCTGAAGTTGAAAAGAAAATCAAGTCACAAATTAAGTCAGTAACATTAGAGGTACCTAAAAAATAAATCAACCGATCATAACTTTTTGATGAATGAACGGGGTGATCATTCAGAAGCTACAATTTCATAATTATTTCTTTTCCATGATGCCTCTATCACTGGTACTCAGCTGCGCGGAATTTTGGATAAACAATTTCTATTGAGCCTTTCACGAGATCGCATCGAGATATTCCGATAACCTGGACTGGGCCGCCATGCACTTCTCGCCTGGAATCTCCACCGGATATAATCCCGTAAGACATCCCATGCAGAGGTTCTCCTTCGGTATGCCAACGGCATCAACCAGTCCCTCGTGGCTCACATAGCCAAGCGAGTCGGCATTAATTACCGCTTCTACTCCGGCAACCGTCTTGTAGGCAGCAATCAGCTCCTCGCGGCTGGCCATGTCGATGCCAAGATAACAGGGCGCGAGGATGGGGGGGCTGCCTATGCGGACATGTACCTCCTTTGCACCTGCTTTTCGGACCATGTTCACGATCCTCCGGCTGGTGGTGCCGCGCACAATTGAGTCATCCACCATGACCAATTTATGGCCCTCGATGTTAGGCCGGATGGTATTCATCTTCAGACGAACTGCCGTCTCTCGCATGTTCTGGTCCGGCATAATGAAGGTTCTGCCTATGTAGCGATTCTTCATCAGGCACTCCCGGTAGCTTATACCGGAACGCTGGTGGTATCCCACAGCCAGAGTTATGCCCGAATCAGGAATGGGCGTGACTGTGTCCGCACAGGCAGGATGCTCCACGGCCAGGTTGGAGCCGATGTTCACCCTCACATCATAAATCAACCGTCCATCCAGGATGCTGTCAGGCCGGGCGAAGTAAATGTACTCAAATATGCAGTGGGCGTGATGAGGAAGATGCACCAGTTGATGGGACGTCATCACGCCGTGCCTTATAACCACAAGCTCGCCTGGCATTACGTCGCGGATGAGGCGGCCGTTCAGGGTATCAATAGCCACGCTCTCTGAGGCCACCATGAAGCCGGAGTCGATTTCGCCGATGCAAAGAGGCTTGATTCCCAACGGGTCGCGCACGGCCAGGACTGTATCTCCCCACAAAAAGACGAGCGAATAGGAGCCCACGAGCTTGCGCATCAAAGCACGAACTGCTTCTTGAAGGTCGAAACGCAGGAGCTCTTTGACAAAAAGGTGTGCAATTACTTCGGTATCAGATGTAGAATAGAATATGTCCCCTGCCTGCTCCAGTTGCTCTCGAAGCTGACAGGAGTTAACCAGATTTCCATTATGTGCTATGGCAATAGCTCCATCCTTGTACTTTACCAACAAGGGCTGGCTATTTTCGATACACGATCTGCCTGAGGTCGGATACCTTACATGGCCAATGCCCACCTGACCACGCAACAGGGCAATCTGGGCATCGTCGAAGACTTCAGATACAAGGCCCATGCCCCTGTGAGTGCGAATGGATTTGCCATCATGCACCGAGATGCCCGCCGCCTCTTGTCCCCGATGTTGCAGGGCATAGAGGGCATAGTAAACTGACTTGGCTACGTTGTTGCCCGTCTCATTGAAGGAAATCCCGACAACGCCGCAGGCATCGTGCAACTTCTTTCCTCTAGTAGTCCGCCTTTCTCATCCATTTGTGGCTTCTCAGCTTCGCAGAATTGCCAAAGCCGCACTTAACGCATACTTTTCTCCTGAAATTAAACGAAATACTGCCACAACGTCTGCATCTGATATGAGAACTCTTGTGGCGCCTGCCCATTGAAGGAGTACCCTTGGTCATCTAAAACACCTCAAGGTGAAATATATACAACATTATCTCCTCGCACGATTACCGTTCCAATTTTGCGTGCGACCGCCCCTTCTGCTACTTCCTCGGTTTTGTCGAGCACTAGGTTCATGTGGATATCATAACCCTGCAGCTCTCCCCTGAAAACCCTTCCGTCTTTGAGCTTGACTATGACGGGTCCATTCAGTGATTCATTCAGAATATCAAGCGGTCTCTGACCCATTAAACCTCTCTCCAGCGATGATAACCGCAAAAGGCTACGAATTCCAAACTTGCGCGTTGCATATTTAAACCTATCGGGATATCCTGAAACCATGAAGATAAAATCCAGGCACCACCTCAAAGGGAGCGATGCCAGGAAGGTAATCGCAAGTATTGAGCCCTTCCTTGAAGACCCATCATCCCTGCGCAAAGCTTCGCTAGAGATGGCTGTCAGCGACGAGGGTGTTGATCTGATCTTCGTAGACGGCCAGCCTTTGATGATGGTCGTGGAAGGAGAGCCCTTCTTCACCGTGCTGGGGGCCATCGAACTCACGCCCATCAAGAGGCTGGTAGTAGTAGATGCTGGAGCCGTGCGTTTTGTCGTGAATGGGGCTGATATAATGAAGCCGGGCATAGTCTCTGCCGATCCGGAAATAGCAGTAGGAGACCTGGTCGTAATCGTAGAAGAGAGACACAAGAAGCCTCTGGCGATTGGCCGGGCTCTGGTGACAGGATTGGAGATGAAGGGTGAAGGAAAGGCGGTAAAGTCGCTGCATCACGTCGGCGATCTGATCTGGAAAGGTCTGGAGGGATAAGATGGAGGAGATTGGCGAAATGATCGGCAAGGGATTTGGCATCTGGAGGCGCAACATCAACCTCTGTATTCCCTTCCTGCTCAACTTCTTTGCCTCGATGCTGGTCATCGTTTCCTTCCTCGCTGCTATCTTCCTTGTCGTTACGCCCTTGATAGATATGAAATCAACATCAATTCAGAATTCGCAGGATGTTCAGGCGGTGCAGGATCTTATCACTCAAATGGAAGGGTCGCTTGGCAGCCTGGGATGGCAGAGTATTCTGATGGTTGTACTTCTCTTATTGGGGATGTTCGCTATATTGTCGCTGGTCGAAGCATTCTTCATGGCGGGGGCCATCGGCATGGCCAGGCAGGCTCTGGAGAAGGGCAGAGCGGACACAGGCGTCATGTGGTCCTCCGGAAAGAAGCACTTCTTAAATATGTTCATTTCCACGCTCTTGATGGGGCTGATGACGCTTTCTGGTCTTGTCTTCCTTCTGCCCGGCATATTGAGGCTACCTCGACCCGTGCAGGCGGAGCCGGTGGCTATGGGCATGCTCATAACCGGATTCCTTATATTCATCCTCTATGCCGTCGTCCTATCCCTGGCGCTGGCCGAAGCACCCTATGCACTGGTGTTGGAGGGGCTCGGCCCGGTACAGGCCATTCGGGCAGGAATAGGTTTCTTCCGATACAACAAGTTTGACGTCCTGATTCTCTGGCTGGTGGTGGCTGCGCTGTCCATAACTCTGCAGATAATAGGCAGTTCCATGTCATCGGGGAACACCACCACATACCCGCTAATGTCGTTGGTTACAGGTCTGGTTAACCTGCTGGTCTTAGTCCCCCTTTCCAATTTATGGTGGACAAGGCTTTATATGAATAGAAAAGGCATTCTCAAGAATGATGAGGTGAAGGATCCTTGGTGAACCTTGAAAAATTGAATTATGTAGATCTTCTAATTCGCTTCCGGCAGTTCATGCCGATACAGCAGGCAGTGATCGCGGGTCTGGTCGTTCTTGTTGTATATGTGCCCTATTCTTACTTTTTGCTGCACTTAAGCCTGATGGAATCCGTAAGCATGTCCATTTATTCTTCGATATTATTCATGGTGGTCTTCTATTTCACGGCTGTCATTATCATGAAGAAGAATAAGCAGTTGATAAACCAATCTATGGGGCCCAAGAAAGGATTGCGGAACAAGTGAAGTGCGTAAAATGGAAGCGCAAAGTCTGCGCCACTCGCCCTTTTTTTTATGTTTTTTTGATCATGAGTGATAAGAATGCGGCCATATCTCCGGCCTAAAGTATAAGTTCTGTAACTCGCCATAGTCATCTTCGAAGGGCTAGAGATGGAACTAAAGGTTATAAAGATGGAAATCCCCGCTGGATCGAATCTGATCTTAGGGCAAAGCCACTTCGTAAAGACGGCTGAAGATCTCTATGAAGTCATGGCTGGAACGGCGTCTGGGGCAAAATTCGGAATCGCATTCTCTGAGGCCAGCGGCGACTGTCTGGTTCGTGCCGAGGGAAACGATAAAGAGCTCATTGAAGCCGCCAAGAACAACTCGCTCACCCTCTCCTGCGGCCATACCTTCGTGGTGCTGATGAAAGGCGCATTTCCCATTAACGTTCTAAACGCCATCAAAGGCATCCAGGAGGTATGTGGCATCTTCTGCGCCACAGCCAATCCTCTGGAGGTAATCGTAGCCGAGACGGATCTGGGGAGAGGGATATTGGGCGTCATTGATGGCAATATTCCCAAGGGTGTTGAGAATGCCGCCCAGGTCGATGAGAGGCGCCACCTGTTGAGGAGGTTTGGATATAAACTTTGATCTGGCGGTAATAAACGGCCTGGTTTACACGGCCAAAGGCCAGCAGACGATCGACATCTGGATCAAAGACGGGCGGGTGGCGGCTCTGGGCGGACCGCACCGGGCCCCGGAGAAGATCAACGCGCACGGAATGCTGGTGCTGCCGGGCTGCATCGATTCTCATGTGCATTTTCGTGATCCCGGACAGAATTATAAGGAAGACTGGACGAGCGGCTCGACTGCTGCGGCGGCAGGCGGCATCACCACAGTGGTGGACCAGCCCAACACCGATCCGCGTACACTGGATGCTCGATCCTTTGAGCTGAAGCTGGATCTAGCAAGATCCCGCTCGGTGGTGGACTATTGCATCAACGGGGGGCCGGGAAGAATTGAGGATCTGTTGAAGGCCGGGGCTCAGGCATTGGGGGAGATCTTCAGTTATGAGCACAGCGACCAGGAATTGCAGCGAATCCTTATGGAGGCAGAGCGCGTGGGGATGCTGGCCACGATTCATGCCGAAGACGGATTGATGGTAAAAGAGAGGACAGAGCCTCTTTTGGGCAGGAGCGAACCTGAGCTCTATTCACAAGCGCGTCCGGCTGCGGCAGAGGTGGCGGCGATAGAGAAGGTTCTGGCCTGGTCGAAACATTTGCACATATGCCACCTCAGCACATCGGCAGGGTTGACGCGGATAATGCAGGCGAGAGAGGATGGGAAACCCGGCAAAAGGGTGAGCTGTGAGGTCACGCCTCATCATCTCCTCTTCAATGTCAAGGATTACCGGGAACAGGGCACTTACTTGAAGATGAACCCGCCGCTGCGCAGCCAGAAGGATAACGATGCCCTCTGGAATGGGCTGCGGAATGGTTCCATCGATATCCTGGCCTCGGATCATGCGCCCCACCTGCCCGAAGAGAAGACGAAGGACATCTGGGAGGCACCGGCGGGCGTTCCCGGCGTCGAGACCATGCTGCCCCTGATGCTCTTCGCCGTAAAGAGAAATCTGATTCGTCTGGAGAGGCTGGTGGATGCCCTGGCTGCAGGGCCTGCCCGGATATTCGGTCTCTCCTCCAAGGGTGCCATAGAGATTGGAAAGGATGCCGACCTGGTGATAATCGATCCCAAGGCGATCTCCCGGATAAATGCCGACCTGCTGCACAGCCGTGCGGACTGGACTCCATACGAAGGAAGAGAGGCCATATTTCCTAAAATGACTCTGGTTAGGGGCGTTGTGGTCTATGACGGCGATCTCGAGGTTCGGCCAGGCTTCGGACTCTTCCAGGGAATGCAAAAGGCTTTATGAGAACAGCGCCTTATTTCGAGCATGAAATCCGATTCTTCAGGTACCAGTGATCTGGAACGTGTCATCGGCAGGGCTGCCGTTGAGGCTGCCCGGATGTCGAGCCAAGCCAGCCAGGCGGCAAAGAAGATCCTGGGAGATGTGACGAGCGAATTCGGCGAGACCAAGAGCCTCGACATTGCCGCCATTGACCTCTTAGAGACCGATGATGAATTGGTAGCCCTGGTGGCACTGCCGGGTGCCAGCAAAGATAAGATCGATCTCCGGGTGACTGAGGATAGCCTCTACGTCGATGCCAAGGCCAATCCCCGTGAGGGAAAATATCTGCGCAGGGAGATCAATACCATGGGCCTGAAGCGAGAGATCAAGCTGCCTGTCGAGGTCAAGCCGGAGCAGGTGCGAGCCAGTTTCAAGGACGGCATTCTTGAGGTGCGCCTTCCAAAATTGGTAATAGTAAATGCCAAGAGAGTACAGGTGGATTAAGCGCTGTTGCCCATTATATCCAATAACTTTTTTCGTACGATCGAAGTGCAACGTGTTGACGAATAATAATTTACTCAATAATCTTTGATATTGTTAAGTTTATACGTGGTTCAATAGAATATTTCCATATAGGGTATACTTCATGTAAGATAATTTTTGATCGTGCATATTCTCATTTTTCCAACTAAATTCCACCATTGTCGAATGCTTTCAACAGCGAACTCTGCTGTATTATGGCCCTTGCCCACATTAACCACCCCCTCATTTCTCTTGGGATCATAAATCCCATAAGGAATCGCAGAGCCAATTGCTAACGAGGGAAAATCATACACATTTACCTCTTCGGGATCGAGGTTATTCTGCTTTCAAGATTCTCAGTCATCATTATTGCAGATAGGCTCTGGCAAAATCTTCCGACAGATGTATCTATCAGAATGATTCATTAGTAACATTCATGGGCAATGACATCATCGACCGTATGCAAACTGAGGAAGAGTTGCTCAAAGCCTTGCAAGTCGCGCAAGCTCGTATCGCCCAGTACGAGCAGGCAGTCTCGATGATATCCGATATCGTCTGGCGTTATGATGTCAATACCAAAGGAGAGCATATAGGATCCTACATATCCACGGCTGCAAACAGGATGCTGGGCTTGCCGGAAGGCACCATCGGAGACAGCTTCGAAAAATACTTTTCCTATATTCATCCTGATGACTTGCCAGTCATGCAGAAGATACTCTCCGAAGGGATACGAACTCTTGAAAAGGAAAAAACCGCAGAATACCGTATACGAAAGGCCGACGGCAAGATGCTTTGGGTCCGTTCCAAAGGTTCGGCTTATTGCTACCCGGACGGACGAGTCAGCGTCTTTGGCACGACAAGCGACATAACTGAGCAAAAGCAAGCTGAGTATGCAGTGCGTGAGAGCAAGGAAAAATTCTCATCCGCATTTCGTTCCGCATCTTATGCAATCACTATCACACAAGCTTCTGACGGAAAGATCATCGAAGCCAACGATGGTTTTTTTGCGATCACCGGATATGCTTTCAAGGATGTGGTAGGAAAGACTACAGTTGAGCTAAGTCTTTGGGATAATGATAGTGATCGAAATTACGTTGTATCAGAATTATCAAAAGGGAAAACAGTTGCCGGATTGGAATTCTTCTTCAGAAAAAAATCAGGCGAACTCATTTTAGGATTGTACTCAGCAGAGATAATCATTATTCAAAATAAAAAATGTGTACTCTCCAGCATTATTGACATCACCGCGCGTAAACGGGCCGAGCAGGACTACCAGATGCTGTTCCACGAGATGCTGGATGGCTTCGCGTTGCACGAGATCATCTGCGATGATCAGGGCAAGCCGACGGACTATCGTTTCCTGGCCGTCAACCCGGCTTTTGAGAGCATGACTGGCCTGAAAGGGGAAGACATTGTGGGCCGGACCGTTCTGGATGTCATGCCCGGCACCGAGCGGCACTGGATCGAGACCTATGGCAAGGTGGCACTGACCGGAGAGCCGGCTTTCTTCGAGCACTACTCCGCCGTGCTGAAGAAGCATTTTGAGGTGACTGCCTTCCGGCCCGCACCGAGCCGATTCGCCTGCATCTTCGCCGACATCACTGAACGCAAGCGGACGAAGGAGGCGTTGCAGGAGAACGAAAAACGATATCGCAGCTATGTTTACAATGCACCCTATGGCGTTTTCGTTGCCGATGAGAACGGAAAATACCTTCAAGTAAATCCAATGGCATGCAAAATTCTTGGATATGATGAGTCTGAGTTGCTTCACATGAGCATTCCGAATCTGCTGCCAGCTGACATGTATGACTGTGGTTTCGGACATTTTCTAGAGGCACAGGCAAATGGCTATGCTTCCAGTGAAATACCTTTTTTAGCTAAGAATGGGGAACGACGAATCTGGTCGGCCACTACAGTCAAATTATCTGAAACAAGATTCTTAGGATTCGTTGAAGACGCTACCGAGCGCAGTCGGACTAATGAGAGACTGCGCGATAGTGAGGAATTGTTCAGGTCTTTGGTGCACAATAGCTCAAACCTGACGGTTCTGACAGATGCAAAAGGCATTGTGACGTATGTCAGCCCTCAATGTGAAAGCGTTATAGGGCATCCGGGCGAAAATTTTATTGGGCAAATGATGTCCGACATCATTTATCCCGGCATCATTTATCCCGACGATGTGACCAGGTGTCTGCAAGCTTGGGAACAAGTTGCGCATCAAGGGCAGGAACTGCGCGAATTTGAATATCGTATTATTGACGGTCAGGGAGCGGTACGGTGGATATCTCATTCAGCAAAGCAGACACCGGTTGATGGAAGATTTCTGGGCATGCTGAATACCATCCGCGATATCACCGAGCACAAGCAGATGGAATTGGCCATTCAGGAGAGCGAAGAACGTTTGCGAGAGGTGCTGGAGAATTCGCTGAATGCGTCTTACAAACGCAATTTGCAAACCAACACTTATGATTATTTGAGCCCAATTTTTGCCCGAATTTCCGGCTATACCCTGGATGAGATGAAGACCTTGCCCACCGAAACCGTTTTGGGTTTGATGCATCCCGACGATCGGATTGAATTCGAACATGTGATGGCAAAATCCATGTCCGGCGCTACTGGCAAGGAATATCATGTGGAATATCGTTTCAAGCACAAAGAGGGTCATTATCGTTGGTTTCAGGATCAATTCACCATCTCTCGAGATGCAAGCGGACAGCCCTTGGCGCTTATTGGAAGCGTGAGTGACATCACCGAGCGCAAGGATGCGGAGGAAGCGCAGCGTGCAACGCATCAAATCATCGAAGCGATTATCAACACGGTACCTGTAAGGATATTCTGGAAGGATAGAGATCTAGTCTTCTTGGGCTGTAACGCGATATTCGCGCGTGATGCGGGCTATGCCGATTCGAGGGACATTGTCGGCAAAGATGATTACCAGATGAAGTGGCGTGATCAGGCGGGATTATATCAAAACGATGACCGCCAGGTCATCGAGAGCGGCCAACCCAAGTTGCTTATCGAAGAACCTCAGACGACACCTGAAGGGAACACCATCGTTGTTCTTACGAGCAAGATACCTCTGCGCAATTCTGTGGGAGATATCGTCGGCGTTCTCGGAACATATATGGATATCACCGAGCGCAAGCTTGTGGAGGAGGCGCGACTGGAGAGCGAAAAGAGATTCAGAGCCGTCTTTGAAACCGCCATAGATTCCATTTTCATAAAGGACGTCAACTTACGGTATATTCAAGCCAATGCCGCTATGGAAAGGCTTTTTGGACTTCCTTCGTCAGAGATAATCGGCAAAACAGATAATGATTTATTCGGCAAAGAAGCAGGGACGCATGTCCAGGAGATGGATCTCAGGGTTCTAGCGGGCGAGATCATTGAAGAGGAGGACACAAAGCCAGTAAATGGCGTTTCCTATACCTTCCATGTCATCAAGTCACCCATGCGTGAACGCGATGGAGAGATCACAGGGCTGTGCGGGATCGCTCGAGATATTACAGATCGCAAACATGCAGAAGAAGAACTTAAACGGACCAGGGATGCCGCAGAAGGTGCCGCCCGCGCTAAGAGCGAATTCCTGGCCAACATGAGCCACGAGATACGCACTCCCTTGAACGGCGTCATCGGCATGGTTGGACTGCTTCTGGATATGGATTTGAATGCCGAGCAGCATGAATATGCACAAATTGCCCATAAGAGCGGTGAGGCGCTTCTGTCTCTCATCAACGGCATCCTGGATCTCTCCAAGATTGAGGCCCGCAAACTGGAACTGGAACCATTGGACTTCGATCTGCGCTCCGCGCTAAAAGATGCTGCCGATCTCCTGGCCCTCGGTGCCCATGAGAAAGGGCTGGAGCTGGTCTGTCTGGTGGAGCCCGCAGTTCCGTCGCTCCTGCGCGGAGACCCGGGAAGGCTGCGCCAGATTCTAGTCAACCTGGGTGGCAATGCCGTGAAGTTTACTGAGAAGGGCGAGATAGCTATCCGCGTCCGCCTTGAGAGCGAAGATAAACGAAATGCCACAATTCGCTTCGAAGTTAGCGATACAGGCATTGGCATCCCGTCAAACCGGCAGGATAGTCTCTTCTCACCGTTCACTCAGGTGGACGGCTCGACAACACGCAAATACGGCGGAACCGGTCTGGGGCTGGCTATCTCCAAACAGCTGGCGGAATTGATGGGTGGCAGGATCGGCGTGGAAAGCGAAGTTGGCAAAGGCTCCACCTTCTGGTTCACAGTGGTGTTTGAGACGCTGCCGGCCGTATCTGGTGCGGTAGATGAGAAGTCTGCCAAAATTGAGGGCGAGGGAGCTATAGGGCGCTCCGCAGCTGAGCCTACTATTTCTGAAAACGACAAGCGCAAGATACGCATCCTGGTGGTGGAGGACAACCCTGTGAACCAGAAAGTGGCACAGGCCATGCTGAGAAAGGTGGGACTCCGGGCTGATGTGGTGGCCGATGGTCAGGAGGCTGTCAATGCGCTCCAGATGATTCCTTACGACCTGGTATTGATGGACTGCCAAATGCCCGAGATGGACGGTTTCGAAGCCACTCGCTGCATCCGCCTGGAAGGATCGAAGGCGCTCAATCCAGGCATTCCCATCATTGCCATGACTGCTCTCGCCATGCAATGTGATCGGGAGAAGTGTATTCAGGCTGGGATGAGCGATTTCATTGCCAAGCCCGTCCAGAGAAGAGAACTGGCAGAAATGCTCGCCAGGTGGTTGGCAATAGCGACGAATGGCAACCTGCAATCGGAATAGGTCTTAGGTTGTTTGATAGAGGGACTCAAGCACTCGGGCTCGGTCGGATTATCAAAACACAAAAACCGCTTGGGAAAACTAATAATATGTCGCGTATCCATGTGGCGTCCCTTCGACGATACGGCTGAGAATAGCTGCATTAAGCGAGGACTGGTTTTTATAAATTGCGTCTCTTGTCGGTCTAGTGTAACCGCAAATGATGAAGGGAGTCACTTTTGAAGCATTATCAGAGTTATCAAATCCAATACTATTCGCTCGATCGGCCACATTCGTGCTGTTAATGACTATGATCTTCTTCACAGGGTCAATTTTCTCGATGTTTGCTATATTAAGGACGGTTTTATTCATAGCAGAAAGATTTGTGCTAATATTCTTCAAAGTATTATTATACGCTGTATTATTGTCTTCTTGGGCGCTGCCTATCATGAAAGATACAGTCATTAAAACGACCAGCAGACTTATTGAATACTCAAATAGATTGCTCATTCAATCCTCAAATTTACCGATAGCGCAGGGGGATTATCAACTTAACTGTCTCCGCCCAAGTATCGCATGAAATGCTATATTGAGCAAAATGAAGCTTGGATACGGGCACGATGAAGAGCCGGGGCGTGATGGCTCGCAATGGAGCCTCCCCTGAGTATATGCGGCGGATGCGGGGTTGCCGTAAATCGGTCGCGAAAGAGGTTGCTTTCCACAGATTGCAATATCAGGTTATTCTTTTTTCGCAATATTTCTTGATAGCTTTCAAACTGGCTGGTTGAAGGCGTGTCTGTTTCTGCCCAATCAAGGAAAAGTTTAACTCAATTTAAGTAGCAATCAAATAGTAGATGCAGCTAATATGCGATCTTCAAGGAAACGGCGGTATCTTCTCAAAGCAGGTTGTAGGGCGATTTTACATGCCTTCTTGGACCAATTCCCAGCCATTGCGATTCTCTTCATCTTGGAGCCACCTATTGCAGGAAACTGTTGCCTTTAGGCGTCTCGTGCTAACCATAACATTGGCAATTTTTATCCTATGCGTCTTGTCAGTATCGGTACCAACCGACCGTCCCGAGACCGGGACCTATATCCGGGACACGCAGCGGGACGGCTATGGTCTCCTCACTATCCATAACAACTGGACCATGGATACCGTGGCCGTGCTGACTGACCAGAATGTTAAGCCCCTGTTGGTCGTATACCTCCGCACCAAGGAATCCATCGATATCACCGGCATCAAAGATGGAGACTACGGCCTTTACTTTACCATAGGAGACCAGTGGGATGGGAAGGCGGGACGATTTTCAAACGTTTACGGCTACTATCGCTACAATACGCCATTGCTATTTGTGACCGATGACACAGGCAATAAGATCGAGTACTCCATATTTGAGCTGGACCTCTATGAAGCCGGTGCCTCCAACTTCCTGCCGGATCAGTTCCAGTTCCCCGACATCAGCTCTTGAGGGAGACGCCCTCCATACTTACCTTTCGGGGAGAGGCATTTGCGCCTATGTGCCTTGCATGGATAAGGCTTGACGGCCGGAGTTTTCGTCTTCTTCGCTGCTCAAAAAAATTTCTATTGCCCGGAACCAATATCAAAAAGACCACAAAGCCGATATACATCCAGATCTGTGCGCCTATGGAAAGGCGAATGGAAAATGCTTATTGGAATTGATGTCGGCGGGACCACCACAGATGCCGTCCTGGTGGATGGTGGTAGTGTGACCAAAACCGCTTACGTGCCGACAGATCACGATGATCTGTTGAAGTGCTTGCTTGGCGCTCTGGATGAGCTGGTCAAAGGAGTCGATACCAGCAAGATCGAGAGGGTGGTCTTGAGCACCACTCTCATCACAAATATGATCGCCGAGGGCAAGACCGACGCCGTGGCCCTGGTGCTCATCCCCGGGCCCGGAACAAATCCCAAGGACTACTCCCTGGGCGAGGCCATAATCCTGGATGGTGCTATCGACTTCCGGGGTAAGGAGATCGAACGGCTCAATGAATCCCAGATCAAGGACGCCGCCTCTAAGATCTCGGGCCAGGGCTTCTCCCGCGTGGCTGTTGTGGGCAAGTTCTGCCAGCGAAATCATGCCCATGAGCTGAAGGTCGGAGAGATCATGGCCAAAGCTATGCCAGTGGCGGAGATTGAGCTGGGGCACAGGGTCTCAGGCCAGCTTAACTTTCCCAGGAGAGCGGCTACGACCATGCTCACCGTGGCTACCAAGGACAAATACAGGGAGTTCGCCGAGGCTGTGGCCAGGGCGCTGAAACATCGAAAAATCTCCTCGCCGGTTTACATCCTCAAGGCAGACGGCGGAACTCTGCCCCTTGATAAATCGGTGCAAATGCCGGTAGAGACCATATTCTCGGGACCCGCTGCCAGCATAATGGGCGTTCTGGCGCTGACGCCGCCGGGCCAGACCTCTGTCGTCGTCGACATCGGCGGTACGACCACAGACCTGGCACTCATCCTCTCAGGCAAGCCACTGCTCTCGTCCAAAGGGGCCAAGGTGGGGTCGCTTCTCACTCAGGTAAGGGCCTTCGCCGTCAAATCTGTGGCTATTGGGGGAGATAGCGTCGTACACGTCGCCGGAGGCTGCCTGGCAGTCGGACCGCACAGAAATGGACCCCCGCTTTGTATGGGGGGCACTGGACCAACGCCTACCGATGCCTTGCGTGTCCTGGGACTCTCGAGCATCGGTGACGGAGCTAAAGCCGAAAAGGCGATGCAGGATGTGGCGGACAAGCTGGGCTGCTCTTCCTTGGAAGCAGCCCAGAGTGTTGTCGATGCCGTTGTGGACAGAATCGTGTTTGAGGTCAATGAGATGTTCCAAGAATGGGAACAGGAACCCGCCTATCGCATCTGGGAGATAGTTAAAAAAGAGAGGCTTCTGGCTCAGAGCGTCATCGGCGTGGGTGGAGGCGCTCCTGCGCTCGTGCCACTGGTTGCCGCGCGTCTTGGCGTAACAGCCATTGTGCCCGAGTATGCACCTGTGGCCAATGCCATAGGCGCAGCCGTGGCCCGGCCCACTCTCACCTTGAACTTACATATCGACACCGAACGCAATGAGTACATCGTGGCCGAAGAGGGCCTCATCGGCAAAGTGACAGACAAAAAGATGACGACAGAATATGCCGAAAGGCTCGCGAAAAGACTTCTAGCCGAGCGTGCGGAGCGCCTGGGCATAGGAGAATACGCGGGCGAGGCCGAGGTTACCTACAGCGAGGTCTTCAATATGATCCGTGGCTGGACAACAGTAGGAAGGCTCCTGGACATCCGGATGGAAATTCCTGCGGGCCTTCTGCCATCCTGGAGGTGTTGTTGATGTCGTCCTTAAGGAGAGCCAGGACGGGCCTGATATTCTTCCCGGCCTTCGACTGGGCCATCTCACCTACCCACCCGGAACGAGAAGAGCGGCTGCTTTACACCCGGGACCAGATCTTCGAGGAGGGGCTGATGGACCTTCCTGAAATCGAGGAGTACAAACCCCGCCTGGCTGAGATGAAGGACATTGCACGGACCCATTTCTGCGTTCCTGATGTAGAATCACAGGTCACAGTGGCCCACCTCATTGCGGCAGGCAGCACCCTCACCCTGGCCGATGCATTGGAGAAGGGCGAGATAAAAAACGGTTTTGCACTGGTTCGCCCACCTGGTCACCACAGCATGCGCGTGGTGCACGGCAACCGGGGATTCTGCAATATCAATAATATGGCCATTCTTGTCGAGTACCTAAGGACGAAGTACGGCCATAAGAGGATCGCAGTCGTCGATACTGATGTGCATCATGGCGATGGAACTCAGGAGATCTTCTGGCATGATCCGGACGTGCTCTGTATATCCTTCCACCAGGACGGGCACACCCTCTACCCGGGCTCCGGTTTCGTCAATGAGATGGGAGGGCCGCAGGCACTTGGCCGCACTCTCAACATCCCCTTGCCTCCGGGCACCACCGACGAAGGGATCCACTACGTTCTGGATAACCTCATTCTGCCCATCCTGGCGGAATTCAAGCCGGATCTCGTCCTCAACTCGGCCGGCCAGGACAATCACTACACCGATCCTCTGGCCAATATGCGGTTCTCTGCCAACGGCTACGCCAGGCTCAATGAAAAGCTCGCCCCGGACATCTGCGTCCTGGAAGGCGGCTATGCGGTGGAGACCGCCCTGCCCTATGTTAACACTGGCATCATCCAGGCCATGGCAGGCCTTGATTACTCTCATGTCAAAGAGCCGGATTATGTGCCGGGAAGGTTTGTGCAGACGGATGAGATGTGGCGCGAGATCAAGAAAACGGTAGGACAGGTCCAGAAGATCTGGGATGATCGAGATGAACTGGTCAAAGATGCGCTGCAGGGTTTGGGCGACTTTTACCGCAGGAAAAAGCGCGTCTTCTACGATACGGACATGATCAATGAGAACCAGGAGGAAGTGGTTCGGCTCTGTCCGAACTGTGCCGGCTTCATAACCATCTCCTCCTCTGCCCAGCGCGGATATGGCATTTTAAACACGGCCTTCTGTGTATCGCTGCCGCGTGGCGCCTGCTCCTCTTGCCGGGAGGATGCCAAAGAGGAGTATGAGGAGCATGTTGATGATAGGCGAATCGGGTATGTCTATATGCAGGACAAGGATCGGGACAAGTTCAAGTTCTGCAACAACATGACACACACCCAGAGAGGGTATTAGAGCTGAGCTTCCGAGTGGTGATCTGGCCACCAGAAGCACTTTTATTTTTGCAGCCTTCATCAACCATTATTACTACTGATATGGCGGACAGAGCAAGCGAACTTGAAGCAGCTGCGTCTTTGATCTCCCTCGAGTCACTGGATGCAGCTAATGCTGCGGTCATCATGAGCTGCCAGGAATATCTTCGCCTGGCAGACCTATTCTCCCGGAGACTGGCGAGTGTGTGGCCGGAGGAGCTGCACAAGTTTGGAAGGGCCCTTGCTCTCACCATACTCGGCAATCTGCCCACCCGGCCTGGAACATGCCCCTTTTGCATCCAGTACGGAAGAAGCCAGAGCTGCGTGGGTTGCGGCTATGCCGGGACGCATGGCCGCTGCGATGCGGATGACTCCTCATTCAGCCTCTTTATCGAGGCCTTTCATACGCTTGGAAAGGCCATTTATCAGGATACAGGCAAATTGAAATGTCATCCGGATGATGCCAGAAAAGAGCTCAGCTCTTCTATTCAAGTCTCCCTCGATCTGGCTATGCAGATGATCGAAAATCTCCCTTCCAACTCTGCCCTGGAGCTGATGGAGCGAAAGGCCTGGTACCTTGATCAGATGATCCGGGTCCTTCCAGTGGCGCTCATGGATCCGGATGTCGAGGAGAGACGCTGTTTGGTTCAAAAGGCGCTCCTGAATTACTGGTAGACCGACATGTTTCCAAAAGCCTCAATTGGATCGTTGGGAAAAGATCGGCCGGATTAAGTGGGAATGATCTGGATTATCTCTATCTCCTGCTCTGCATATCGACCCGATCCCGCGAATCCCGGATGGTCAGAGTCCCCAGGACTATAGCCGCCGCTAATATTGTGAAGGCAATGATCGCGCCATCAACTCCCTGCAGATCTGCCGTACTGCCGGCGATTAGAGGTCCCACAACCACACCGGACATTCGGGCGGTATTGAACACGCCATAGATCTCGCCTCTACGTGCCGTGCAGGTAGTATCAGCTATGATTGCCGCCGCTGCCGGGCTGCCCATGCCCAGGCCCGCGCCAAGGCCCGCGAAAAGGATGACGACCTGAATCATGGTCTCAGCCCTCAGCAGAAGGGCAAAAGATACCAATCCGGCCAGACAGCCGGTGAAGATAAGCAGTCTTCTTCTGCCCCGGTCGGCTTGGGTGCCAAAATAGATATTCGAGATGGCCGTGCTGCCTCCATAAACCAGGTAAATCAGTCCCACGTCCGTAGTGGAGAGGCCGAGCTTTGCGGCATAAGCCGGGAGCATGGTGTAGTTGAAGCCGCCTACAACACCTGCCCAGAGAACAACAGAGCAGCAGGCCAGAAATGTGTTGCGATACCCTGGTGCGATGAGCGTCTCCTTTCCCTTTTCTCCATTTTCGGGCAATAGTCCGATCTCTGCCTTCACCTTATTGGGCTCGGAGACCTGTCGATAGACGATGACAACCGATACTGTTCCCAGAAGTGCCCAGAAGTAAAAAGGTGCTTTCAATCCCATCTGGTCATAGAGCACTCCACCAATAAACGGTCCCAGGGCCAAGGCAGAGAAGAAGGCGGCGTTGTAGAAGCCCATGGCCGCACCTCTGCTCTCGGGGCGGGCCTGATCAATGATCAATGCCATGGCTGTGGGCCAGACGAGAGATGCCCCCACTCCGCCCAGAGCCCTGATTAGCAGGAGTTTGTAGGCGCTGTCAGCATAGACATAAAGTGGAGGCAGGAAGGTGAAGGTGGCCAGTCCCAGCAGCAGTAACTTCTTTCTCCCCCAGGAGTCAGAGAGGCGGCCTATGGGTATCTGGGTGATGAGCTGCACCGCTCCATAGATGGAGACGATAAACCCGAGCATCGTGAAATTTGCGCCCAGATTCATGGCGTAGCCTGGGAAGAACGGTGCGACCAGAGAGAATCCCAGGACGGCGACAAAGACCGCTAAATAAAGAGGCGCAAGCGAGCGAAGATCTTTGAACGAATGCATCCTGCTCTAAAACGCCAGTTCCATGCCCAGGATCGTCTGAGTGTAGGTTACTCCTGAGATGTCCCTAACATTCAACACTGCACGGTTGAGATCCGCTATGCTCTCCACATCCATTATTGCGATGAAGTCTTTCTCCCCGTAGACCGGCACAACTTCACGAATCCCCTTGATCCCCTGCAGGCAATCGTGAACCGCCTTTTCCGTTCCAGGCTCGACGTTTATCATAATGAAACCTTTCACATAACCACCTCCCCGGTAATCCCGAAAAAATTGTTCTGCATCGATACCGCGTTCCGACACAAGAATCCTCAAATTATTAACTTATGCAATATCACTCTTTCTTCTCAGAGTCAGGCACCTCTCTATTTGAAATCATCTCCTGAATCATCCCGATCTCATCTTCCAAGCGGTCCAAAGGCATTGCCTCCCTGGCCAAGTAGAGGCAATTCAAGGCCTCTTCCAGCCGTCCAAGAGCCGTGAGCACTGCGGCCGTTGATTCCATGTCATAGGCGTCGCCGCCTTTCTGAAGAACTGAATCATAAACCTGCAGAGCTTCCTCCAGCTTCCTCTGGTTTCGCAGCAAGAAGCCTTTGTTTCTCATGGCGTCCAGGTTCTCAGGATCGAGAGCCAGGCATCGATCATAACTCTCATTGGCTTCTTCGATACGACCGAGACCGTAGAGCGCTACGCCTTTATTGTTCCAGGCTTCCGGAATATCCGGATTCGCGGCCAGGACGCGCTCGAAGATCTCCAGAGCCACAGGAAAATCCTTCTGCTTGACCTTATCCATTCCTCTGTGAATCAACACTTTCTCTTTAGAGTTCATGGGGCCTCACATGTAGCCCTGGATGGGCGCAGATTCGCAGGATTTCCCGGGATTGCCTGAGCCACCTGGGCCAGAACCAGGCCTCTTGATCTCGCCGAATACCTTCTCGTAATCTTTTATATGGTCGCCAAGCCAATTAGCCAGCTCCTTGGCAGCCAGAGGCGAGAGAATGATCTCTGTATCGATCTTTCGCTCCATGACCGTCACGCTCTTGCCGCCCTCCACCAGGGATTTAGGCGAGTCGTTGTAAAAAGCGATCCTAAAGTCGTAGGGGCTGTGGCCACCTATCGCGCCGATGGCATAAACCTGCTTGAAATCGGGACTGCGCAAAATCTCCACGGATACTTCCATGTCAGAAGGAGATGGTCTCAAGCTTAAAAAAGATGGTGATTCCTCCGGGCGGCTACTGTTGGCCCGCGTCTATTTTCCAGGCATCGAAATGTATTTAGGTGTGTTAGCTTCTTGTGTTGCCGATACTATGATTGGGGTCTTAGGGTTAGAAGACGGTACAAGGGTGGAAGGTACCGGTTTTGGCGCGCCCGGTGTGGTCTCGGGTGAACTGGTCTTTACTACCATTATGTCCGGTTATGAGGAGGCGCTGACGGATCCCTCTTATAACGGACAGATGCTCATGTTTACCTATCCTCTGCAGGGGAACTACGGTGTAAGCGGAGACGATTTTCAATCAGACCGGATATGGCCTAAGGCCATGGTCTGCAGGGAGTACTGGGAGCTGCCCACACATCATCGATCGGTTAAAACGCTGAATCAGTTCCTGAAAGAGGAAGGCAAACCCGGGTTATGTGGAGTGGATACACGCATGCTCACTCTAAAGGTGAGGACCGAGGGGGTAATGAGGGCAACAATCGCTGTGGGCGCGAGAGATGAAATATCCGGGTTGGATGTGGTTGAAATGGCACGATCTCAGCCGGATATCTCGGCGCAGGATCTCCTGGGGGATGTTACCTGCAAAAACCACTACCACATCGATGGGCGGGGCAAGAGGATTGCAATGATCGACCTGGGCATCAAGAGGCATATCCTGAAGAGTCTATCTGCTCGCGGATTTGATATTGATGTCTTTCCCGCCCATTCCAGCATCTCCGAGATTGAGGCAGCAAAGCCGGATGCTCTATTCCTCTCCAATGGTCCGGGCGATCCAGAGAGGGCAGATAAAGCCATAAGTGCCGTCAAGCACTTCGCGGGCGAGGTCCCCATATTCGGAATATGCCTGGGGCACCAGGTCATCTCCCTGGCGCTGGGAGCTCAAACCTTCAAGCTCAAGTTCGGCCACCATGGAGGCAACCAGCCAGTCAAAGATCTCGAGAAGAAGATCGTCTACATCACCTCTCAGAACCACAACTTTGCTGTGGTTCCGGGGTCTGTCGAAGACACAGACCTGAAGATCACCCAGATCAATGCCAACGACGGTACAGTTGAAGGCATTATGAGCGATCGGCTCAACATCTTAGCCGTACAGTATCACCCTGAAGCCCATCCCGGACCGCTCTGTACGCTGGACCCCTTCTTTGGCTCTGTCGAGCGGGTAATGGAAGGCAAAAACCCCAATCCAGGGAGGCGATAGAGATGCCCAAGCGAAACGATATCCATAAGGTTCTGCTCATAGGCTCGGGTCCAATCCAGATCGGCCAGGCAGCAGAGTTCGATTTTTCCGGATCTCAGGCCTGCAAATCGCTGCGAGAAGAGGGTATTGAGGTAGTTCTCGTCAACTCCAATCCGGCCACCATCATGACTGATCCGGACACAGCGGATAAGGTTTACATCGAGCCGCTGGTGCCCGAGATCGTGGCCAAGATCATTGAGAAGGAAAGGCCTGATGGAATCATCGCCGGCATCGGAGGCCAGACCGGCTTGAACATCACGTCCGAGCTGGCGGAGATGGGAATTCTCGAGAAGTATAACGTCGAGGTTTTGGGAACGTCCGTCAAATCCATCCGGGAGGCAGAGGATCGCGATCTCTTCAAGAAGGCAATGCAGCGGGTCGGAGAGCCGGTGCCGAAAAGCAAAGCGGTCAATACCCTGGATGAGGCTCTGCAGGTTATGGTTGAGCTGGGACTGCCTCTGGTGGTAAGGCCTGCTTATACGTTGGGCGGCTCAGGGGGAGGCATAGCCAAGACACGCGAGGATCTGCTCCGCATCTGCGAAATGGGACTGAAGAGGTCCCGGATCGGCCAGGTACTGCTGGAAGAGAGCCTGGGTGGCTGGATTGAGCTGGAATACGAGGTGATGAGGGACTCGAATAACACCTGCATCACCATCTGCAACATGGAGAACATGGACCCCATGGGCATTCATACCGGTGAGTCCATTGTCGTCACGCCCATCCAGACCCTGTCCGACAAGGAGATCCAGATGCTGCGCAGCGCCGCCATCAATATCATTCGAGCCCTGGAAATCGAGGGCGGCTGCAACATCCAGTTCGCTGTCAAGAACGGCGAGTACCGGGTCATAGAGGTCAACCCGCGTGTCTCCCGGTCATCAGCTCTGGCGTCCAAAGCCACCGGATATCCCATTGCCCGTGTCACCGCCAAGATCGCCATCGGAATGACTCTGGACGAGATCAGGAACGATGTGACCAAAGAGACGCCCGCATCCTTTGAGCCCACTGTGGATTATGTGGTGACGAAGATCCCCCGCTGGCCTTTCGATAAGTTCGTCAAGGCCGACAATACACTCACCACAGCCATGAAATCTACGGGCGAGGTAATGGCCATCGGCCGAAGCTACGAAGAGTCCCTCATGAAGGCTGTGCGTTCCCTGGACATCGATAAGGACTTTGGATACTCAGGAAAGTACACCGTCTGGACGGATGAAGAGATCAAGAACCTCCTTCTGAATCCCACTGACGAGCGGCTCTTTGCCATCTACCAGGCCCTGAAGAGGGGCGTCTCCCCAGAGGATATCTCAGCAATGACGGGAATTGAGCCTTACTTCCTCTACCGGATTCAGAACATTGTTTCAATGGAAGCGGAGATAAGAAAGGATCTGAATCCAGAGACCCTCCGCAAGGCCAAGCGCACCGGATTCACAGATGGGCAGATAGCGGCATTCGTCGGCAAAAGCCGGGAAGAGATAACGGATATGCGCCTAGCTCTCGGTATTATTCCCACCTACAAGATGGTCGATACCTGCGCTGCCGAGTTTGAGGCCAAGACGCCTTACTACTACTCGTCCTATGATACCGAGTGCGAGCTTGTGCCCTCGGACCGAATGAAGGTGTTAATCCTGGGATCCGGCCCCATCAGGATCGGCCAGGGAATTGAGTTTGACTACTGCACAGTTCATGCCGTGATGGCTCTACGTGAACAGGGCATAGAGGCCCACATCATCAATAACAATCCAGAGACGGTTTCCACTGATTACGATACCTCGGATAAGCTCTTCTTCGAGCCTGTGACCTTGGAAGACGTCATGAATATCATCGAGAAGGAGTTGCCTTACGGTCTGATGTTGCAGTTCGGTGGGCAGACCGCCATAAACCTGGCCATGCCTTTGGAAAAGGAGATAGCTCGCCGCGGCCTGAAGACCAAGATCCTGGGCACCACTCCGGACAGCATCGATCTGGCTGAGGACCGGGAGAGGTTCAATGCCCTCATGAACCAGTTGAATATCCCTCAGCCCAATGCTGGCATCGCCTACTCTCCTGTTGAGGCCAAGGTGGTTGCAGCGAGGATTGGCTATCCGGTTCTCGTCAGGCCCAGTTACGTCTTAGGCGGACGGGCTATGGAGATCGTCTACGACGAGTCAGGTCTGGAAGTGTATATGCGTGAGGCAGTGCGGGTCTCTCGCGAGCATCCTGTTCTCATCGACGACTTCCTGCAAAACGCGGTGGAGATCGATGTGGATGCCGTCTGCGACGGGACTGATGTCCTCATCGGTGCCATCATGGAGCACATTGAAGAGGCAGGGATTCATTCGGGTGACAGCGCCTGCATGATTCCGCCCCAGACTTTGCCTGGTGTGGTTTTAGAGGTAGTGCGGGATTATGTGCGAAAGATTGCGCTGGGCCTGAAGGTCGTGGGAATAGTGAACCTGCAGATGGCCTACAAAGACGGCACGGTTTATGTTCTGGAGGCCAACCCAAGATCCAGCCGGACCATTCCCTTCGTCTCCAAGGCGGTTGGATTGCCCCTGGCCAAGATTGCAGCCAACGTCATGATCGATAAATCCCTGCGCGAGCAGGGCTATCTCCAGGAGCCTAAGACGCCCTACGTCTCAGTCAAGGAGGTATTGCTGCCCTTTGACAAACTTCCCGGTGCGGACGTTCTGCTGGGGCCGGAGATGAGGTCCACGGGAGAGGTTATGGGCATAGACTACAAGCTGGGTCTGGCCTTCTTCAAAGCGGAGCTATCTGCAGACAATCCCCTACCACTGGAGGGATTGGTCTTCATATCCGTGAAGGATGACGATAAAGCGACGGTGGCGGTGGCGGCGAGGAAGCTGGTTGATGCAGGACTGAAGATAATCGCCACAGACAACACTGCCGAGTATCTTAAGAAATCAGGCATATCAGTGGAGCGGGTGAACAAGATCTTCAACGGCAGCCCCCATGTCCTGGACTACATAAAACGTGGCGAGGTGAAGCTGATAATTAATACGCCCACCACGAAGCAGTCAGTCAAGGACGGCTTCCAGATCAGGCGCAACGCTGTGGACTACCATGTCCCCTACATCACCACCATCCAGGCGGCTCAGGCGGCGGCGGATGCCATTGTCATGGCCAAGAAGGATCAGATCACCATCAAGGCGCTGGATGAGTACCATAAAGAGGTTTATTATAATTGAATCTGGGTTTGGTATGCCTGAATCATGCCTGTGCCTGGACCAGAAGCCCTGAATATGCAGAAATCATTCAACTGCAGACGGGACTTGTCCGATATAGGCTAGAACAGCTTATCTCCTCTTTTTGGGTGCCGCGAGTCGGCCTGCGGGCCTCCCGCGCAATGCACACGGGGGCCCACTCCCGGCCGTGGCGGCCCCCCTAACCCCGCGTCCGCGGGGGACAATCTATGAAGCTCTGCCCTTTATCCTTGGACGTTCTTGAGAATTTGGACTTCCTGCTCATCTTGGCAAGCCTCCGGGCATCTCCTGCCAGGTTTCTCCGAGGACCGAAGCCTTTATCTGCGAGGAGAAGATAGGAGACCTGCTTGCGGGCCCGTGGTCTAGCTGGTTATGACGTCGCCTTGACATGGCGGAGGTCATGCGTTCGAATCGCGTCGGGCCCACTTTCGCCCAAGTAGCTCAGTTGGGAGAGCGTCAGACTGAAGATCTGAATGTCCCCGGTTCGAGTCCGGGTTTGGGCATATTATTACCAAGTAATTTTGGCCAGTTCACGAACTCCTCCCGTGAGGGCTTTTCATTTCTCTTCGAAATTGGTATATGCACAGATAATCGTTCTTTGACAATGCCTTTTTATTGCCTAGCAACCTGCTGGTTGTTCGCAATCGCATTTTCCAGTGTTTTCTTCAACACACATATCATATGCAGCTTTATCATTGGGATGCTCTTCTTCGCAGAAGCAATTTGCGGAAAGATAATCGCATGCGCATCCTCTCATGCATCTTATGTAGTCAGCACAAGGTCCTTTTGAATTGAATGGGCTGTTACAGATTTTAATTTTATTAAGACATGATGATCTGTCTTTTTCTGTAGAATATGCAGACACATTCAGCGACTCATTTGAATGAGTCAATAGATCCGAGCTAGTAAGATTTCCGGTTATATTATCCAAAAAACTAACTTGTGCAATATTTGATGTATTAATTCTTGTAGACATCGCGCTTGATATATTCTCCTCTCCCATTGCCGCTTCAGAACTGAAAAGCACAATGAGACTAATCACGATTGAAGCAGATCGTATTATCCTAAGCATCAAAAGATTCCTATATTCAGTATTCTCTCGCAACATCATCCCTCTATTGTTCGATAACAAAATTTGCGCAATCCATATAATTATATTCTTGCATTCTTATATTATTGTGTTTTCCTGGTTTCGTCTGCATTCTATATTACTCTCCACTAGATAATAATTACCATTTGTGGCTGTCATTCATTTCGCATGAACGACCTAACACTCCTTGATTCATAATATAAAATCTGTAACCGCACTACCATTTATCTCTCATTCTCTTCCAAAATTGGATCTTCCATTCACAATTCCGATCTCCGATTCCACAATAGCTAAGGCTTAAGTTTACTCTATTTTCCGCCTTCGGCCTGTCCTGCCCTGCTCCCCAGCTCTTCATATATCGCCCTGAACTCACCCAGCGCCGTCTCCAGGCTCTCCACAATCTCCGCCGCCAGCACCTCCGGCGCAGGCAAATTATCCGAGTCCTCCAGGCTTTCGTCCTTCAGCCAGAAAATGTCCAGGCTGGCTTTATCGCGCTTCACCAGCTCTTCGTAGCTGAAGGCCTTGAACCTCTCGCTCTCCTCCCTCTGATGCCTGTTCTCAGGGTTGTAACATTGGATGAAGTCCTGCAGGTCATCGAGCTTGAGCGGATTGGTTTTGAGGGTGAAGTGCTTGTTAGTCCTCAGGTCGTAGATCCAGAGCTTCTCAGTCCACGGCCGATCGCTGGCTGGCTTCTTATCAAAGAAGAGCACATTGGCCTTCACCCCCTGGGCGTAGAAGACGCCTGTAGGCAGGCGCAGCAGAGTATGAACATCACACTCCAGGAGGAACTTGCGGCGCACAGTCTCGCCCGCTCCGCCTTCGAATAGAACATTATCAGGCACAACTACTGCCGCGCGGCCATTTATCTCAAGCAGGGTCTTCACGTGCTGGAGGAAGTTGAGCTGCTTGTTCGAGGGTTGTGGCTGAGAAGTCCTGGCGGTTATAGGTCAGCGATTCTTTATCGGCCTTCCCTTCGCCGTTCGTTATGGTGATGCTGCTCTTCTTTCCAAAAGGCGGATTGGTGAGAATCAGTTTGTAGCGTTTTCCCGGGTCCGATAGCAGGGAGTCTCCGACCTCGATGGGGCTCTCCTCGCCTCCAATGCCGTGCAGAAAGAGGTTCATGGCACAGAGCCTGACCACTCCATCGACCACGTCCTTGCCTCCCAGGGTTTCGAACCTCAGCGCCTTCTTCTGCTCCTTATCGATAGGGTATTTCTTCTCGACGTAATCATAGGCCGCCAGGAGGAACCCGCCTGTACCGCAGGCCGGATCAAAGACGGTCTCTCCGGGCTTGGGCCTGATGACCTCCACAATGGCCTTTATCAATGGCCTGGGTGTGAAATACTGCCCCGCGCCGCCTTTCACGTCCTCTGCATTCTTCTCCAGCAGGCCCTCGTAGATCGCGCCCTTGATGTCGATGTCCAACCCTATCCAGGTCTCGCCGTTGATGAGGTCTATGAGCTGTTTCAGCTTCGCGGGGTCCTGGATGCGGTTCTGGGACTTGCGGAAGATCACCCCCAGCATTCCCGGCCCTTTGCCAAGCGATTCGAGGATGTGGCGGTACTGCTCCTCAAGTTCTGCTCCCTTTTCCGGCTGGAGGCTCTGCCAGTCCAGGCCTTTTGGTATGGTGGATGGCTTGTTGATCGGTGGCTTGGTCTGCTCATCTGCCATCTTCAGGAAGAGGAGGTAAGTGAGCTGCTCCAGGTAGTCGCCGTAGCTCACGCCATCGTCCCTGAGGACGTTGCAGTAGTTCCAGACCCGCTGGACTATGGAGGATTCTTCGGTCATTGGATCAGCCTCATCTGCTGAATGCTGTTGTTTCTTCTGGCTCTTCTTGGAGATTCTTTTGCCTTTTCTGTCTTAATTCGCTCCAGGAGCACGGAGACGGGCTCGTCGCTGGGGTCCTGGGGAACGAGCCTGCCCTCGAAGGCCAATTTTAAGATGGATTGGCGGAAGCGCACTGCTCGTATGAGGTTTTGTCCTATGATTCGCTCAATTTCATCCGTTAATGAAAGTTTGCTTTCGATTTCGTCAATAATTTCAACCTGCTCGGCTACGGAAGTAAGCGGCAAAACCATTACTCTTAAGTCTCGAATATTTACATGAGGCGCAGTTGTTCCTGTAACTTTAGGTTCCCATTGTTTTTTGAATGTGTCTGAAAGCATAGCCCACATGAAATATGCGGGAATAATACTATCTGATGGTCTGAACATCATCATCCTTTGCCCCAGACAGAATTCCACATTATTGAGAACGGTAATTGCAGTACCTATTGTGCCTTCTCTAGAAAATAAGATATCACCTGCTTCAGGTTTTAATCTTCGGATCCGCTCTCTATAAATTTCTTCTGAAACAAAACGAGCTTTATCGAAAAGAATTCTTCCTGGCTCAATGCACGTTGTATCAATACAGTATTTGCCATTAGATGCGAATTCTGGCGTGGAATGTAAACAATCTACAATCTGTTCAGATAGCTGCTCTAAACTTGCCCATGCCCACCCATACGGCAATTGGGGTCGGTTTTTTTCATCTGGCAGCTCTGCCTCCTTGATGGAAATGCTCTCTAACAGCGTCTCCGCAAGCTCAACATTCTGATGCGTTTTCCGCCACTCCTCAGTGAGCCTGCCCTCCACAGCTGCCTTGAGCACTGCCTGACGGTAGCGCTGGAGCTGTGCCTTGGCTTTCTGCAGCGCCTCGACCCCGACATCCAGGCGGCTGAATAGCTCCTCGATGCGGGCGACGATGCGGTGCTGCTCAGCTAGAGGTGCGAGGGGGATAGGCATTGCAGCTAATTTTGTGCCATTTACGTTAGCCTGCCCTACCATTTGCGATACGACTGATTTAATGAATTCGCGGCCATAAAAGGAGTTTATAAAAAGAGATAGCAGTTCAGGATCGTAGAAACTTTTTTTTACTTTTATCCTAATTAAATAGGAAGCGAACACGGCTTTAGGGTAATTGCTTCTATTTCTATAGACTGCTGCTTTTCCAACTAATTCTGGACTATTAGTTCTGTTAAATAGAACATCTCCATCTTCGAGCAAGATTTCGTCCAAATCCGGCGAGTCTAATGAGAAATATTTTAGATTATCATAAATTATTTTACTATCCTTAATATTTCCCATTCGAATGACAGGAATGCCGGAGTAATCACCATTTGCCTTCTCTGAGCTTCCATACTGTAATTTGTTATTGATATCTCCAACTTTTATCCATGTCCATCTTTCTGGGAGCCGTAGTGAATAATTATTGGCTTCCATCATCCTTCGTCATCTTCAGCTTATCCAAGTAATAAGTTATCGTTAAAAATCTATCGATCATTCCGATCCACGCATGAAATCAACTCCGGAAGCTTTAAGCCAAGGAATCAATTGATGAGACCCGGGAGGGAATTACGGACATGGATCAAGAAAATCTTAAGCTAACGGGTCTAAAGATGGAGTATTCATTCTTAAGTGAGCAAATAATTAAGAGGTTTGAAATGCGGCAAAAGATAATTCAATTGACTTTGACTATTGCGGCTGCATTCTTAGGTGCTGCTTTGACCAAAAATGTTCCACCATCCGTGGCTTTGGTTTTTCCGCCAATTGCCGCTCTAATAGAGATCGAATGGTTTTATCTTGAAAAACGTCAAATGCAAACAATAAAATATCTTAGAAAACTAGAAAAAAAGATTCCCGAATTGGAGCTCAGCTGGGAAAATTTTAAAGATTTACGAATGAATTCCAGATTTCACGTTCGGCCTCTGAGTGGTATCTTTCTATTTTCACAATTAATGGCAGTCTTTATAGGAGTTCTTATATACGATACTGGGATAAACAATTGGAGCTTCAATTATAATTTAACAGTTCCTTTCATTTTGTTGCTCTTCATAGATTTGGTTAGCATATTAATTACTCTTAAATTGGTTTGGAAAATAAGAAGTCTGCATAATGCTTAAAGATTTATCAACGAATTCAATTTTTTTATCCTACTAGCACGCCGTTTAACTCATCCAGAATCCCGCCCAGGTCCTGCCCGAACAGCTTGTAGGCCCTCATCACACCGCCTCGGTCATGAAATGGCGCATAGTCGAAGTCATTCATCCCAATCCCCAGACTTGTTGAGATGTGCTCCTTGATCATCTTAAACCACTCGATCTGCTCCGGTGTGAACTTCCTCCCTTTTGCCTCCGCTCGGGAGACCCAGGCATCGAACCTCTCGTTCACGGTATCCGGGAATGGGCTCAGGATCGGGCTCTCGCCCATGGCAAACCTCACCAGGGAGACAATATTGGTCAGCAGCTTCTGCGGCCCAGCCCCTTCAACTCTGGATCGATCCAATTGCTCATAAGCCTGCCACACCAGATTCTGATTGAGGCCGTACGGCGGGCGCTCGATTGCCTCTGCCAGCTGCTTGATCTGCTCGTAGGTCAAATGCCTCTGGCCGTAGGGCTTGCTGTAGATTATCTGCAGGGCAGTGACCTCGTCCCTGTTCTCCTCGATGAACTTCTTGAAGCTCTCCACAGTTCCCTTTGCCCTCTCCAATGCCTGCGGGTCGTAGCCCGCGTAAATAATCTGGTCCTTCGAGTCGTTATCGATTATCTGATCGCTCTTTCTCTTGATATCGATCAGTGCATTCCTGAACGTGGGCTCGTCGAAGGGCAAGCATGCCTTCTTGGCGATCTCTTTTGCCGCCTCCTTTACCTGCTCCTCGGATGGGCTCTCGACCCTGAATTGCTCTTTGGCTCTCTCTTCCTGCTTATCCGGATCTATGGCATCTATGAGGTCGTTTATGACCTCTCTGAGCGGCTTGCCTCCGGCCGTCGCCTTCAGATCGTCCCTATCCTTCTCCTCAATCTTCCGATCCAGCTTCGCCAGCCTGCCCGCCAGCGTGGAAAGGGTATCCTCGTCCCTCACGCCCTTGGCCACGGACATGAGAATGGATTCAAAAGATACAGACCTCTTGCACTCCAAAGGTGGCCCGTCGCCCTTACAGCTCTCCGTAACTCCTACCGCATCAACCAGAACGAAATGAGTCTTGTGGTTCACTCCGGGCGTCACCTGCTGGAAGTCCGTGGAGGAGATCACTCTCGTTCCTCTGCCTTTCATCTGTTCGAAATAGCCCAGACTCTTCACATCCCTCATGAACAACAGGCATTCCAGGGGCTTCACATCCGTCCCTGTGGAGATCATGTCCACTGTGACCGCAATCCTGGGATAGTAGGAGTTGCGAAAACTGGCCAGAATCCTGTCCGGCCTCTCATCCGTCGTCCTGTAGGTGATCTTCCTGCAGAACTCGTTGCCCCGGTTGAACTCCTCCCTGATTATGTTCACTATATCCTCGGCATGGGAATCCGTCTTGGCGAAAATGAGCGTCTTGGGAACCTCGGTCCTGCCTGGGAAGATCTCCTGGAAGAGCCTGTCTCTGAAGGCTTTGATGATGGTCCTTATCTGGTCCGGAGCCACCACATAGCGATCGAGCTGCGTCTTCGTATACTGGATTGGCTCGTCCAGCCTCTCCCAACGCCTTTTGCGGGTCATGCGGTCTCTCTTCTCGACAGGGAAACCCGCATCTATAACGCTTCCGTTATCTGTTATCTGGGTCCTGATCCTGTAGATGTCGCCGTCTACATTAACCCCGTCCGCTACCGCCCTTTCGTGAGTGTATTCCATCACCAGATTCTGGTTGAAGAATCCCAGGGTCTGCTTCAAGGGAGTGGCAGTCATGCCTATCAGGAAGGCGTCGAAGTACTCCAGAACCTGCCTCCAGAGTTTGTAGATGGACCTGTGGCACTCGTCGATGATAATGAAGTCGAAGTATTCAATGGGAATATCAGGATTGTACTCGATCTCCACTGGCTCAGCTTCCACCGGCTCGTATTCAAAACTCGATTGGTCATCCAGCTCCTCATCGAGTTCCTGGCCCTTGAGCATGGAGAACATTCTCTGGATGGTGCTGATGCAGACCATACAGGACTTATCCAGGGTGTTGGAGGTCATGTGCTGGACATTGTATAGCTCAGTGAACTTGCGGCCATCATCCGGCGTGGCGAACTGCCTGAACTCGTTTAAGGCCTGTTCACCCAGGGTCTTCCTGTCCACCAGAAACAGGATTCTTCGAGCTTTGGCGTGTTTGATAAGCCTGTATACGGAGTTCACAGCGGCGTAGGTCTTGCCGCTGCCTGTGGCCATCTGGATGAGGGCTCTTGGCCTACCCTCTCCGAAAGACTGCTCAAGGTTAGTAATGGCTTCGAACTGGCAGTCCCTCAGGCAGGCTTTGGCGAGATTGGGCATCTTCCTCAGCCGATCTCTCAGGGTATCCTTTTCCTTGATCCAATCGTGCAGGGTCTCGGGCCTGAAGAAAGCAAAAACTCTCCTGGAGCGCCAGTATGAATCTCTAAGGTCTGCAAAATATATTTCCGCGCCTGTGCTCTCGAACTCGAAAGGCAAGGGATCTTGAAAATGCGGGATGTTCTCCGGAATTCCTCTCAGATATCTTTCAGTCTGCCCTTCCACATCGGTTAAAATAGTACCTTCAGGCTTTGCCTCGATAGCTCCAACCGCTATTCGATCAACGAAAAGGAGATAATCGGCCCGACCAGATTCTAGAGGAAACTCACGAACAGCGACGCCAGACGCCGCCCCCAGGTTAAGGTTCCTATAATCTTGAACCTGCCAGCCTGCTGCCTGCAAAAGACGGTCAATCTCCTGGCGGGCTTCCTCCTCGGGTGTCATGTGGCTACATCTCTAGCAGTCCAAGATTTTTCTATCTATATTTACTTGCCGATATTTCTCAGTAGATCAAAGAATGGTTTGATTCCGGGTTTGGGTATATGTTTCCCATGGAAAACTGATTTTTAGTGTCGATCGATATTGTTTTCCATCCATCACGTGTGAGCCCCTATCTGGGCGCATGGGCGTTTCGATTGCAGATAATGCCTGTTTCTGAGTGATTTAAGCTCACAATCACTATAATTTGTTTGCACAACGAAGAAATGACTTAGGGATTAAGCGGAGGCTTCAACTCCGCCCCGAGCAATTGGACGAAGTAGAGATTGACCATTAGTTATCGGGGTTCTAAGTTCCAGATAATCTCTTCCTTCCCCGATACAAAACTCATTCAAACACGATGATATCTCGTTGCTTTGATATCGAATAGTTGGCTGATAGAAACAATTATATTCAATGACTCGATAGATTTATTACGATGACAGCGGAAATGAACGGAGATAAAATTTCCTGGCAATGCTGTGAGTGTAAAACGATGAATTTAGTTTCAAAAGCCGCTATAGATGAGGCTATGAAACAGAAAAAAAGAGCCGTTTTGATTTGTGGTAACTGCGGATTGGTTAACGATTATCAAAGAGTATCTTCTCAGAAACCTGGTACAGAAGCAAGTTGGCTTGAATGCATTCCTTTTCAAGGTTCGGAAAGAAAGAACATACCTGTTGGTGCGATCCCTCTTCCAGGAACGAGCGAAGATGTGCTTTGGGTGGATTTAAACGGCAAGTCGCTATCTAGGATTGACTTCATAAAGATATATGGAAGAGACCCTAAAGTATGGTGGAAAAAATACATGGAAAATAAACTAAAAGCGTGATAATTGAAATTTAACAGGAGACACCTATGCGCTTCATAGTTGCTTTTCAAGTATTAGTCTTAATGTTTGTATTTGTTGCCCCGGTATTTTCGGCACAAGAGCCTGAGAATATAACGCTCTTTGGTAGAATAGTACTCGAGCCAGGGGTTAAAGTAGGTGATCTCCTCACTATCGTTGTTATTCTCGTCTCTGTGTACTCCATCAAAGCCGCATTACAGAAAGACAGAGATATTAAACAAAAAGAGAAGGCGGATAAGGTAAGGAATGCTGCTGCGAAGACAATTGCAAATTTGATACGATGGCGAGAACTTACTTTATCTATTTTCCAAGATATCGATGATATATTTATTCAATCCATAAAAGGATCCAAAGAGGTCTTAGACACAAACGAATTTGCGAACCTTTTGCTGGAGAATCTCAGAAATATGAAGAAAGCGACTTGCAAAAAGAGATTAGAGGAAGATAAAGGCATAAAATACACTGATATCTACGATTACGACCCACTCGTTGGGATGTTTTTTAATGAGATATTGGCCTATATGACAAATAATGAATCCACTATGTTTAATGATGTACTACTGCCAGGGATAAAAAAAATAATAACACAAAGGGGAGCTACTGTTAATACGCCAAATACGCCAGGTGTTGTTGAGTTGATGGAACCTGTGGATCTTTACGTAAACGAGGTCCAAAAGGCTTACGAGTCGCACCTAAACAATCTTGTGCTGAGTAAATTGGGTACCTACCTTCTATCACCTATCTTATCAGAGGATGATAAAAATATCCTGGAAACGAGAAAGACCTATTTCGATTTCTCGTCGATGAAAATACCTCCCGCGAATCCTAATATGTACTTAACTTATATCGAAGAGGAGCTGATGCTAATCCCAGGAGAGGTCTGATCGGAAGAACTCTTAAACCTCGTAGACCAGGGCGCCTGGTGGTTGGTGGCTTCGATCCGGTGCTTGAGAGCATCTGCTCAAGGGGTGTACTGGCCTCTCAGAGCTGCATATGATGGGAAAGCATCTTCTTCTTGATTGTATCCGCATTTGATCTGAGCTAAAAATAGGAATGAATTAGATCAATTTGGCGCAACAAAAAAGAAGGACTCACCTATTCTCGTCATACCGCCTGAACTTGCAGGCTCTCATGACTTTAACGGCCTTCAACTCTTCGAGTTTGCGCTTGCGTTTCATCTTTTTATCTCTGGCTTCACTCATAACTTCACATCGTTCTTCTTTTTTTGCTTTGCCTTTTTGGTCAATGCTTTTTTGCTTTTGCCTTGGACCCGGTTTTTTTCAGCCATATCATCACATGCCGCGGGCCAAGGTCTTAAGGTTGTTCATGGTACTGGCTGCTCGATATATGCCGCTTGATACCTTCTTTTCCATATCTCCTCCTAGTATATGTATTTTCTCGCTGGCAGTTCTATCTCGCGCGGATGTCAAAAGGGAGGTGATGATGGGTAGCAAGTTTCTTAACGGTGGATCTTATTCTTCGAGGCGGTCTATCTCGTCCTCCAGCTCCTTGATATGCTTATTAAGCTGCCGGAACAAGAGTTCTCGAACACCTTTTCTCAATGATGTGGTACGAACTCAGTTCTGCTATGTACATATGCGGTTTTCTGAAGCTCTTTGACTATCTGAACGGCTTCGACATTGTATTTGATATACGCGGTGCCATCCGACTCGTCTGTATGGATCAGTTTTTTTTCCTCCAGGTTCTCCAGGACCTTCAAGATCTGTTCCTCAGTAAGTTCGTCCTTCTTGGAGTATTTGATCACTTCAGACCTGGTACTCTGGGAATAGGGATCTTCCTCGCTTCCCATGCTCCACATGTCGATGATTCGGCCAAAGACCTTTCTCTCCTGCACATCCAGATCTTTCTCGGTTAAAATATTGCGGGTCATTAATCTTCCTCCTTATGGATATGAATCTCCGCCTCAATTAATGATAACGCTTTCCCTGCCCCGTCCTTGCCCTGTCCTGCGCTGGGCGACCCTCAATTTTCACTTCCCGAACCGCCGCCAAACTCTTTTCTATGTCCCAGTTGGAC
Source organism: uncultured Methanosarcinales archaeon (assembly GCA_903871465.1). Taxonomy (GTDB): domain Archaea; phylum Halobacteriota; class Methanosarcinia; order Methanotrichales; family Methanotrichaceae; genus Methanothrix. The sequence goes on along the minus strand of CAIQHB010000037.1, from coordinate 101,314 downwards.
CTGTAGCCACGCATCCGCCCCGTCCATCAGAATGATACGGGAAATAACAGTCACACACGCAGTTGGGTGGAGTGCTGTTCCCATCCCAAATTGAGCCAATCCGTTGTACGCAGAAACCTTCACAATCATTTTGTACACCGGCACCGGCCACAACCGATCCGGATTGCGTATCTGTAGCAGCATTTGATTGCATTCCACCGGCAGAGTCTAGTGGACCGCCTAACCTGTTTCCGTTCCATCCTCCAGAAGGAGTGACGGAAGTATCAAATCCATTCCAATAGTTCCCGCTGAATGAATTGCAGCCATTGGATATTTTGAACTCGAATGATCCCGCAAAATAGCCTCCCGCCGAACCGGTTTGATTCCAAATGCCGATCAGCTTATTATCCGATACATTTCCCTGGATTTGTCCTCCTTGAACAAGATGCGTTCCGGCCGTCTCGGTTACGGTTTCGCCGGACTGTTGAAGCACCATCGTCCCGAAATCCGTATTCCATGTGCCGCTCCAATCACAATTTTGAGCAGGAATAGACGTTAGTGCGCCATTCGCCGTGGATCCTGATTGCGTTCCACCGGCTGCTTCAACAGAATCGTCCATTGTTTTCTGTCCGCTCTGCATGGTTGCAGCAGGGCTTCCTGTCTGTGGGAGTTTACCTTCTAACCAGGTCTTTTCAGCCTTAGCCAGGGGGTATCTGTCCACGCTATTTCTACCGCCCAAAATGGCATAAGAAGAATCGCATATGCCATCTCCGCGATCGTGGCAGGCAAAATCGCTGTAGTAGTTGCCGAGACTGCCGTTGTCCCATGTATTTATGCCGTCATCATAAACAGGCCGATTGTTGTCGACAAAATAGTTTTGAAATATGGTGTTGTTTCCTAGTCCGAAGGAAAAATTAACGATTTCAATGCCGTCCTTTCGATTGCCATGTGCAAAATTTCCTTCGATCAAATTGTTCGTAGAATAATAGACATAGATGCCGTCAAGCGTGTTTTCGCTGGCATCATTTCTTGCCAGGGTGTTGTTGCTGGAGTTAAATAGGGAGATGCCGTATCCGGAATTCTCGCCAGCGTTATTCTCATCCAGCGTGTTCGATCCGGAATCGGTGAGATCTATGCCGTCCCATTTGTTGTTGATGGCGGAATTGTTCCTGATGATGTTGCTGCGAGACGATTTGAGCATCAAACCATAATTGTAATTCTCTTGAGCCATATTCCGCTCAAGGGTGCTATTGCTGGAGTTATCCAGATATATGCCGTTCAAGTAACCGTCCGATGCATTATTCCCTTCTATCTGGTTATTGCTGGAATCTAAAACGGATATACAATTTCCGTTCATGCTTGCGGCGAGATTGCGATCAAGGCGGTTGCCGTCAGAATATCGCAGATAGATGCCGTTGTAAGGGTCTTCGGCCATGTTGCTGGCAATGGAGTTGTTCTTGGAATAAAGTAGAACAATGCCGCCGCTGAGCAGATCAAGAGAGCCATCGCTGTTGGTTATGTTGTTGCCGCTAATTTGGTTATCGTTCGCTTTAGCAACGAGGATGCCTATTATGTTTCCAATAGCAGTGTTATTTTCCAGAGTGCTGTTATTGGAACCCTCGAGCGCTATGCCATAGTTGTTGTTAAGAGCCTTGTTGGATATTAGAGTGCATCTGCTTCCTTTTACGTCGACTCCTATAAAGTTCCCCAGCCAACTGGCATTTGTTACTCTAAAGCCTTCCAGAACTATGCCATCCGCAATTAGAACTATCGCGCTACCGTTATGGCCGGCATCAATTACAGGGTAACCCACGCCACGCAGCGTCAGCTGCTTGGAAACATTCAAGTTCTCATAATAGGTGCCTCTTTGGACTTCTATGATATCTCCAGGATTAGACGCATTTATAGACGCTTGAATGCTCTTTCCGGGCTGCACGGTTATGTCTTTGGCTTGAGATCCACAGACCATAAGCAATAACAATAACAATGACAAAATCACCCTGATATGTTTGAAATTGATCATAATTAATTAATTGTGTCTTCCAGAATTAAATCAATTTCGGCCTTTTCCGATGGATGATGCCAGAAATTGCGATGTCAGGATCGCTATATCAAGAAATGCCATATCAGAAACGTTGCCTCAGAGGATTCATTTTCAAAATATCGATCGCTTTTGTTTTATACCAATGTAACCTATGATTATGAGATCTATTTCAGGAGTCGATGAATGCCCAGAGAGACGGTTTTAGGCAACGGCCGTATCGCCATCGCCTTTGACAAAAAGATGAACATCAGAGATTTCTTCTATCCCAAGGTGGGTCTGGAAAATCATCTGCTGGGACACTTTATGAGGATGGGCCTCTGGGTGGATGGCCTCTTTCGCTGGTCGGATGACGGCTGGGATGTAAAAACGGGCTACTTGCCGGAGACGCTGGTCGGCAGAAGCCGGGCAAAGAATGCAGAGCTGGGCCTTCAGCTGGAGACCAATGACGGCGTGCATCCCTCCCTGGACGTTCTCCTGAGAAAGGTGACCATCCGCAACCTTTCAGAGTCGCCAAGGAAGGTCAGGCTCTTCTTCACCCACGACTTTCACATCTATGGAGACTCCGTTGGCGATACGGTGATGTACGAGCCTACCCTCGACTCCATTATCCACTACAAACGCAATCGCTACTTTCTCATCGGCGGGTCCGCCCAGAAGAAGGGATTGCACCAGTTCGCCACAGGCTACAAAGAGCAGCCGGGCAGGGAAGGAACCTGGAAAGACGCCGAAGACGGACTTCTGGAAGGAAATACCATAGCCCAGGGCTCTGTGGACTCGGCCGTCTCCTTTGAATTGGATTTGTTGCCGGGCTCCACCGGGGCGGTTCATTATTGGATCGTCTGCGCCCGGAGCCTGCAACAGGTCCTGGATCTAACCCTTAAAGTCAAAAAGATTGGAGCCGAGCAGCTCCTCATGGAGACGGAAAACTATTGGGCTGCCTGGCTGAACAAGAAGAACCTCAATCTGGCAAGTCTTCCCAGGAACATCCTCCGTGCCTACAAGAACTCGCTTCTTATTATGCGCGCCCATGCCGACAGCCAGGGCGGGATAATTGCTTCCACGGATTCGAACATTCTGCAGTTCAACCGGGATACCTACTCCTATGTCTGGATGAGAGACGGCAGTATCGCGAGCACGGCATTCGACCTGGCAGGTTTTCCAGAGGTAACCAGACGCTTCTTCCGGTTCTGTAATGAAGTGATAACAGAGGATGGCTTCTTTCACCACAAGTATTCACCGGACGGATCTGTGGGAAGCAGCTGGCTGGCAGCTTCCGGGTCTGAAGGCCTTGCCATCGAGGAGGACGAGACGGCTCTGGTCCTGTACGCCCTTTGGAGGCACTTCCAGAAATTTCACGACATAGAGTTCATAGAGGACGTTTATCCCAATCTGGTCCTGAAGACAACCGACTTTTTGCTGAAGTATATCGATCCCAAGACAGGCCTTCCCAGGCCCTCCTTCGATCTCTGGGAGGAGAAATATGGAGTATTCACCTGGACGGCAGCAACGGTTTATGCGGGATTGTGGGCGGCCGCCAAATTTTCCCGGGTCTTCTATAACCGCGAACGGCATGATGCCCTCTGTCTGGCGTCCAGAAATCTAAAGGACGCATTCTTCAAGCACCTCTACGATTCCAAGAGTCGCAGGTTCATAAACGCCATATTTCCGGATGGATCACGCGATATGAACGTCGACAGCAGCACATCCGCAATCTTTCTTTACGGAGGCTTCCAAGCTTCGGATAAGGTGGTAGAGGAGACTATGAACTCAATCTTCGACCGGCTCTGGATCGGGAAGGGCGTTGGCGGCCTGGCCAGATATGAGAATGATGAATACCAGAGAGCATCCAAAGACGCGACTGGAAATCCCTGGTTAATATCCACGCTCTGGCTGGCAAGATGGCACATCGCGCGAGCGAGATCGATGCTGGAGCTGAATGAGGGTATGGAGCTCTTGATATGGGCGGCAAACTCCGCCCTGCCGTCGGGAGTGATGGCGGAACAGATTCACCCCTTCACCGGAGTTCCGGTTTCTGTTTCCCCCCTGGTCTGGAGCCACGCCGAATTCGTAATCGCAGTCTGCGAGTACCTGGAAAAGCAACAGGAGATCTCCAATAGCCTTTTAGTTCAGGCTGTGGGCTGAGGGTGATAAAAGATGTTCATGAAGCTCTGCGCTACAAAGGATATCTCCCCTGGGGAGATGAAGCAGTTTGATCTAATAGAGGAGGAAATACTGGTCGTCAACCTGTCAGGCCAGTTCTATTGCCTGGAGGCGAGGTGCTCACACGCCGGCGCTCCCCTGTATGAGGGCTCGCTGGAAGAAGAGGTCCTTACCTGTCCCTGGCACTATTCTCAGTTCAAGATTAAGGATGGATCGGTCCTGAGGGGCCCGGCCAGGAAACCCTTGCGAGTGTACAGGACAGAAATCAAGGACCGCCAGATCTTCGTGGAGACGGAGAGGCCCGAAGGTCGAAAGATCGAAGAATCGAAAAATTTAAAATCAGAAAGATCATAGTAGTAGGAGGGAGCGCAATGAAAGACAGACGAAGATATCTAGCCATGCTGGCAGTCGCTATCATCTTTCTGACTACAGTTGTCGAAGCGGCAACAATCGATGTCGGTCCCGGACAGGGTGTCCAGGCTGCCATAAATATGGCTAACACTGGCGACACGATCGTTGTTCATGGCGGGGTTTATCGCGAGAGTCTGAACATAACCCGTTCCATCATCCTGGAGGGCATAGGGCATCCTCTTCTGGACGGAAGCTCAATCGGCTGCGCAATAACCCTACGAGCTGATGGAGCCCGGGTGTCTGGATTCGATATCAGAACCGTGCGGCAGACCGGGATACATATCCTTTCCCGGAACAATATTGTAGAAAACAATACTATAAGCGGTTGCCTGGATGGCGTTAGCCTGGATCGTTCCAACTCGAACAACATCTCCCACAATGATATAAACAACAACACTAACGGCATAACACTCTACGCATCAGAAGGAAATACCATCGAGAATAATAATATCCGAGATAACAATATAAATGAGGAGAGCGACTGCGGAATTTTTCTGGTTTATTCATCGAATAATATCATCAGGAAGAACGATCTGATGGATAACGGCGACTGTTCCGTCTCCCTGCGCTCCAGCAGCTACAATGCCATAATCGGCAACAATGTCACAAAGAACGATTGGTACGGGATCTCCTTAACGGAGTCCAGCAACAGGAACCTGATTGCCGATAACAATGCCAGCTATAATACAAATGCCGGCATATACCTGGATAGCTCCCGGCAAAATCTCATCCGTGGCAATACGGCCGGGCATAACGTCAGAGGTGTCTACCTCTCCTACGACAGCAATGACAACACTCTGGAAGGAAATAACGTTTCATATAACGAAAAGGGATTGAATTTGGCAAATCACAGCAGCAATAACACTCTTGCAGGTAACATGGCTATGGAGAACGGATACGGCATTTATCTCTCCTTCTCCTCAGGGTGGGATCTAGTCTACGGCAACCATCTCATCAATAATGGCTGCAACGCCTACGATGTAGGCCAGAACAACCGCTGGGACAACGGCAGCGTTGGCAATTACTATAGCGATCTAGGCCGGATCTTTTACGTTCCGGGAGGGCCTAGCGTGGACAGACATCCGTCGGCAGAGGGCCCGGGAGCCTGAAGTGCGATGAATCTGGTTCTACCAAGGTTGTCAAAAGAATAAAAATTAAAATAGAAAAGAAGGGCCGCCGGTATTCGGCCGAGCCGGCACCGGCAATCAGATAAACTTGGGTCGCTCCGAGACTTTCATGGACATAGCCAATCTGCGCCAGGGCTTCCCGGCGGTCTCTGCCGAGACCCTCTTCCTCAAGTATTCGACCGTCATCTTTGACTTGGCCGCATTCTTGGGCGTGGAATCGGCCCGGATGGTGACCGTCATTTGCCCCGAACTGAGTTCCTCATCTCCTATCACTGCCACATAGGGTATCCACTCGCGGCCTGCATCACGGATCTTCTTGCCTACTGTCTCATCCCGGTCATCAACGTCCGTTCGGAATCCCAGCTCTCCTGCAATCTCGAAAGCTCTGGCCTGGTGGCGCTCTGCCACGGGTATAACCCTGATCTGGGTGGGCGAGAGCCAGGTCTGCAGCATGGGTAGCTTGCCCTCTTCCGACAGTCGGGCCGCCTTCTCCAGGAGGGCGAACATGACGCGCTCGATGGCACCGGAAGGCGAGCAATGGAGCAGTATGGGCCGCTGCTTCTCTCCGGCTTCATCGATGTAGGTGATGTCGTAGCGCTCCGCGTTCTCGACATCGATTTGCACAGTTGAGAGAGCGCTGGCCTTGTCCATGGTATCTACAAAGTTGAACTCGAACTTGAGCACGAAATAGAAGAACCTCTCATCCCACATCTCGATGAGCACAGGTTTCTTGACGATGTCCACCAGACCCTCGATGAACTCGCGGTTCTCGCCGTAGAACTCCTTGGTGAACCTGATGGCCACTTCGTAGTCCTCCAGGTCCAGACCCACGTCCTTCAAGATGGAGATGCTGGCCAGGTACTGCTTCCTGAACTCCTCTGTGGCGGATGCCATATCGCGGGTCAGGGTGTGCATGTCTGGCATGGTGAAGGCCCGCAGACGGCGAATGCCCACCAGCTCGCCGCGCTGCTCGCGCCGGAAGCTGTATCTGGTGATCTCGAACATCTTCAGGGGCATGGACTTGTAGGAGATGGACATGTCGTGGCCCATGAGGAACTGGCCGAAGCAGGCCGCGAAGCGCAGGAACAGCTTCCTCTTGTCCGACTCGATCTGGTACTGCCGGGCCGGGAAGCGGTCCAGGTACTTCTTCAGTGTGGGGTGCTCCATGTCGTACATGATGGGCGTCTCCACTTCCATGGCACCCATGTCCGTGGCCTTCTCCAGGACAAGGTTCTCTAGCAAGGACTTGACGAGCCTGCCCTTGGGGTAGTAGCGCATGTTGCCCGAATCGGAACCAGGTTCGTAGTCGACCAGCTCCAAGCGCCTCATGAGCTCTACGTGGGGCGGAACCCTGTCCACGGCTCTGGCCTTGGTGATCTCGTAGTTGGCGAACTTCTGCAGGTTATCGTGTCCCTGGAAGTCGAACTTGTCTATGTCGACGAGGCTGCCGTCCAGATCCAGAACCTTCCAGTAGGAGACAGCTTTTGCTTCGGACTTGAGCGCCTGGGAGACGACTTCCCCTTCCCCGAGCTTTATGGATCGGGAGAGCTCGGAGAGCGGATGGCCCTTGCAGCTTATGGTGAAGGACTTGTACCAGCCGAAGGGAGCCCGCATGACCTCATAGTCCCCGGAGAGCGTCTCTGCCATGCCTGTGAGGATTTTGATGGCAGTCGCAGGCGAGGATAGATTGGGGCTTAAGTGGGCATAAGGATAGATCATGATGCGGTGGGCCTTGACCTGCCCGGCCACATCCGCTACCTGCTTTGCGCCCTCGGCTATAACCGCATCGGGATCGTCCTCGTCGAACTTCTCCACGGCAATGAAAGCGCAGAGCGCCTCTTCCAGGCGGCCTTTCTTGGCCGATTCTTCGACTTCTTCCGCCATCTTCGTGGGCCGCTTGGCCTCGAATTCAATAAAATCAGAGTGGATTAGGAGCAATTGCAATTGAGGTCACCTGACCGACAAAAGAGATAAAAGTGGATGTAATTCAATGTTTCCATAAGGACCATGCAGATACTAGGATGCTAGGTGGATCAAGTCTTTTTCATTACCGTTAATGGCATCGGCTGGAATACTTCGTTGATGAGCCAATATGGATCCATATTATCGATGCGTCCTATGGTATCTGATTCAGATTATCGATAACGGTATATTTCAAAAAAAGTTGAATAAGACCATGCTATTAAATGGAAGCCGTCGAAGTGAGAGCAAGGCGAAAAGGAAATAAACTACAGAGTGGCGCCAGGCATTGTATGCAATTTCTCATGCGTGTGTCTACTGGGAAAAGGAAGCAGAATAAAGCTGAAGAAATTGCATTGTAGTGGTGGTATCAAGCTAAAATCTTCTTTTAATTACTTCTTTTATCGTATATAATGTACAAAAATGTACATCACTTTCGCTGCCTGCTCGAAAAACGTATAAGCACTGAACAGATATCAAACATTTGTCTTTATTTGTAGGCAGCATAGGCAAAGCATCAACTATATTAAATATTAAATGCTTTGTTGTGTCAGCGCAAGAAGCTAGCTAACATGCATGAAATCATCTAAAACATGCATGAAATCATCTAAAACCTGCATGAAATCATCTAAAACCTGCATGAAATCATCTAAAACCTGCATGAAATCATCTAAAACATGTATGAAATCATCTAAAACATGCATGAAATCATCTAAAACATGTTAGAAACTAGGTTTAAAAAAAACCAGTAGACGAGTTAATGGACTGGGATCTGACTTGTTGTGCTAAGTTTAGGGGAAAAGCTTATATCTGCTGAGGTAATCCTCATAATGTAAGATCCCATGGCCCTTCACGAAGGCCTAAGTAAGGGATAGGAAGCTAAGAAAAAATGAACACGGCAGGCCCGTTAGGGTCAAGTTGTCTTAGCCAAGCGGCTTTGAGGAATAAAGCAACTGCTATAAAAAAGCAATGTTGGGGGTCACGACTCCCCCAGCAGAACACGGCAGACCACGACTCTAGTTTAGAAAAGAATGTGATCTACAATGAGTACAAATACACTGAATGATATAAACTTTTTGGGAAAAAAAGTACAAAGCGGAAATGTTCTGCGAGAATGCAGCCTAAACCGGCCAATGTCCGAAATAGGCAGAATGAACAACTACAACAGCAAGGCGACGATGAATAGTATCGTAAAGGGGCTAAACGTGGCGATAGAGCGCTACAAAGTGCCTGCGATCGTTGCAGTCACTGGCTCAAAAAGAGCACCGCACGACTTCGTTATATGGCCCCTTCCAGGCGCGCTAATCAGAAAAACGCCTATAAACTGCCTTCATTGGACCAACACACCAAAGCGCAGCAATGCGATTTTTTGGAGCAGGGAGCTAAATGGCTGGAGGGCATATCCGCAACAACGGTTAGATAAAGTACTCGGACTTGCGCGATTTGCTGACAGAGTTGAAGGTCAGTCATGGCTTGCAATAGCAACCCGGGCAACGTCTTTAGACGGCTGTATGCTTTGTCGATGGATACCCCAGCCTGACGTTATGAACTTCTACAACAGAGGCGCAAGCTTACCTGCCTCGGCACTATTCCAGTATCATGCGGCACCGTACAATTCCAAAGAACGACGATTTGAAATCAGCCCTGAGCTGTTGGCTACCATTTTGGGATTCAAGACGGGGGTGGCAACATAGCCTCCCCCAAATTTGCCTGAATAAACCGATTGGGAGGCACCAAGTCCGATGGGATTTGGTGGATTTCCTCTAAAAAATGTTAATTGATCAAGCCATAACTTTCGCGCTCTCTATCTTGACCTCTTTCACTGGCTTGTCATTGGCTCCGGTCTTCACCTTTCCCAGGGCGTCCACCACATCCAGGCCTTCGACCACTTTGCCAAAGACCGGATGCTTGCTGTCCAGGAAGTTGTTGTTCACCAGATTGATGAAGAACTGGCTGCCTCCTGTGTTCGGCCCGGCGTTGGCCATGCTGATGGTGCCGCGGTCGTTCCTGTTCTTGCGGGTGAACTCGTCCTTGATGGCGTAGCCAGGGCCCCCACAGCCCGTTCCCGTCGGGTCTCCGCCCTGAATCATGAAGTCCGCGATGATGCGGTGAAAGACTGTGCCGTCGTAAAAGCCCTTCTCCACGAGCTTCTGGAAGTTGCCGGCGGTTATGGGCATGTCCTCGCAAAGCTGTAGGATGATGTCGCCCATGCTGGTCTTGAGCAATACTTTCTTACCTGTCTCGGTTGTGCCTTCTGCCATTGTCAAGTCATCTCCTTTCCACTTCAAGAGATAATCGTGGCCTTGATTATCTTTACTTCTGTAAGCGGCCGGTCGCTGGAGTCGGTCTTAACCTTGCCGATGGCATCCACCACATCCAATCCCTCGATGACTTTGCCGAATGCCGGATGCTTGCTGTCCAGGAAGTTGTTGTTCACCAGATTGATGAAGAACTGGCTGCCGCCTGTATTCGGCCCGGAATTGGCCATGGCTATGGTGCCGCGATCGTTCCTGTTGTGGTCGGTGAACTCATCCTTGATCTCATAACCGGGGCCGCCCATTCCTGTTCCCTCCGGGTCTCCGCCCTGAATCATGAATCCGTCGATGACTCTGTGGAAGATTAAACCGTCATAGAATTTTTTCTCCACCAGACTCTGGAAGTTGCCAGTAGTGATGGGCATGTCGCTGTAGAGCTGTATTGTGATATTGCCCTGGCTTGTCTCCAGAAGAACCTTCGTTCCGCTGTCCGCTGCACTGACGGAGCCTGCTGCGGCCGTGGCCAGTATCAGAATGCTGATAGCTAAATATGACCTTAATTGCATCATCGACAATTGCTCGTGCTGAGAAGAAATAAGCTTTATGCCTTCATGGCCCGGCTCTCGTCCACAACGATATAGTCCTTGACGGCGACGACAGAGCTGAAGGGTATGAGCACGAACTTTCCATCCTCCCGGTACTTCGTGCGGTTGAGCCCTGAATCTGGCTTTACCACCAGGTCCGCCAGCTTCCCGGTCTGAACTTCAAAGATCACATTCTCCAGCTCGCCGAGCACAGCGCCGTCGATGTTAACGATCTCCTTGCCCACAATGCTTCCCGAGAACACCTTTCCCATACCCTCACTCTCTCCCTTCAATTTCCTTCCATAGATTTTCTGTCTAATTACCGATCGACTGATTGTTCATGGTTGTACTTTAATTGTTGTGTCAGCTCTTTCTCGTCAGCGCTCTTGGCCGGGATTGCTGGAATCTGAGTTCGGAGGCCATTCCTCCATTCTTTGCGATCCTTTTTTTAAGATCATTCTACTATCTGTAGCCGGCTAAGGACGCCGGCTCAACCTTAATTCCGCCCTTGAACCTCTCGCTGATGCGCTCATAGTAGCTGACCATGTTCTCCTCCACACTCGGCCTGACCTTCTTTAAGGCTTCACGATAGTGGTTCATATCCACTTTTTCCAGACCTTCACGGAGCGCCAGCATGGCAGCTTCACGGCAGAGCGACTCCAGGTCGGAGCCCACATAACCCTCGGTCAGCTCCGCCAGCTCCTCCAGGTTGACATCCTCTCCATTGGGCATCTTGGCGGTATGAATCTTGAGAATCTCGTGCCTTCCCAGCTTATCAGGTGGCCCTATGAGAAGCATCCGATCGAATCTCCCCGACCGGAGAAGGGCCGGGTCCAAGATATCCGGCCGGTTCGTGGCTGCTATTACCACTACATCCTTCAAGGCCTCCAGACCATCCAGCTCCGCTAGAAGCTGGTTCACTACACGTTCCATGACGTGGCTGCCATCATCCGTGCCCCTCATGGGAGCAATGGAGTCCAGTTCATCGAAGAATATGATGGCGGGAGACACCTGTCTTGCTTTGCGGAAGATCTCTCGTATGGCTTTTTCCGATTCTCCTACCCACTTGGAGAGCATCTGCGGCCCACGGATGCTGATGAAGTTGGCATCGGTCTCGTTGGCCACTGCCTGGGCGATCATGGTCTTTCCCGTGCCCGGCGGACCGTAAAGAAGGATTCCTTTGGGTGGGCGTATGCCCATCTTGCGGAACTTCTCAGGCTGTTTGATAGGCCACTCGATGGCCTCGATCAATTCCTGTTTCAGTGCCCCGAGACCCCCCAAGTCGCTCCAGTTTACGCGTGGTACCTCTACCAGAACCTCTCGCATGGCTGACGGCTCGATCTCTTTCAGAGCAGACTCAAAGTCCTCTCTCATAACCTCCATCTTTTCTATGATCTCTTGCGGAATCTCATCCTCTGTGGTTAGATCCGGGAGGTAGCGGCGCAGGGCCTTTATGGCCGCCTCTTTGCATAGCGCGTTCACGTCGGCGCCCACGAAGCCGTGCATCCTGTCCGCCAGGCTCTCCAGGTTTACATCCGAGGCGATGGGCATGTTGCGCATATGGATCTGCAGGATCTCCACCCGGCCGGCCCTATCCGGAACTCCGATCTCAATCTCTCTATCGAATCTGCCTGGGCGGCGCAAGGCCGGGTCGATGGCTTCTTCACGATTGGTGGCGCCGATTACAACCACCTGGCCGCGCTCTTTCAAGCCATCCATCATAGCCAGGAGCTGAGCCACCACGCGCCGCTCCACCTCCCCCGTGACCTCGCCGCGCCTGGGTGCGATGGAGTCTATCTCGTCGATAAATATGATCGAAGGAGCCGCCTTCTGGGCATCATCGAAGATCTCTCTCAGCCGTTGCTCGCTTTCACCGTAGTACTTGGACATGATCTCGGGCCCGGCAATAGAAATGAAGTTGGCGCCGCTTTCGTTGGCCACAGCCTTGGCGATGAGAGTCTTTCCCGTGCCCGGAGGCCCGTAGAGCAGAACGCCTTTAGGCGGCTCGATGCCTAGCTTCTGGAAGACCTCGGGATGCTTAATGGGCAGCTCTATCATCTCCCGGACGCGCTGCACCTCGGAACGCAGACCGCCTACATTCTCGTAGGTGGTTCCGGTGGCCTTGACGGATTGAACGCTCTTGGCGGGCTTCTCCAGGAGGACGATCTCCGTTCGTTCGCATATAACCACCACCACGTCTTCGGGTTGGGTCTCAGTAACCACCAGAGGCACAGGCTCCATCCGGCCCACAAAGGGGTGGGTCCCGGAACTCATGATAGGGAGGATATCGCCCGCAACCACCGGCCGCTTCAGGGTCTGGCGGCGGATCATGTCTGCAGCTTCGTCACCGTAATGCATATTTGAACCGGATGGCGGCGCAAGGACGATGCGCTGGGCGTCTGCAAACTTGGCTTTGCGAATCTTCACCTTGTCGCCTATGCCCACTCCTGCATTCTGGCGGATGAAGCCGTCTATGCGGATGTAATCCTGGGACCAATCCTGCCGGTCGGCTCGCCAGACCTTGGCCACAGTTAGCCTTTTTCCTTCAATTTCTATGATATCTCCCGGAGAAAGCCGCAGCGTTAGCAGAGCATTAGGGTCCAGACGGGCGATACCCCTGGCTGAGTCATTGGGATAGGCTTTAGCCACCTTGAGCAGAATATCCTTCACTTCACGCACACCTTGGTTTATCTATGCTTTCCGATTTAAATTTATCTGGTGCTGTTGAGATTTCTTAAATAGGGAGACGATAGCAACCTATTTAATATTTTTGGCATGAAAACATAATATTCAAGTGACTTTTTTTGCTTCGTCGATTGAATAATTTAAAAATAGAGAGAACGCTGCTTATCCGGACTCATCATGCCTGAACGTATTATCTGTATAAGACCAGAAGAAAAAAATCCGTTGCAGATCGGAGGCCAACTCCGGCATTTCTGATCCATTTAAATACGACCAATTGCAACCGTTTTGCATGGATTATCTCGAAGAGATGATCGCTGCCGCCCGGGGTGAAGTGGAGGTCGATCTCTTCCTCACAGGAGGAAACATTGCCAACCTTCTCTCAGGAGAGGTGCATAGAGCTGACGTGGCCATTCATAAAGGCCGGATCGCAGGCTTCGATTGCTGTAGCGCTCGTAATACCATTGACCTGGAGGGCCTGATCCTGGCTCCTGGGTTCATCGACGGCCATGTTCATATCGAGAGTTCCATGGTCACCGTTCCCGAGTACGCGCGAGCGGTCGTGCCCAGGGGCACCACGACTGTCATCGCCGACCCTCATGAGATTGCCAACGTCTGGGGTGAGGCTGGCGTCCGCTATATTCTGGAGTCCTCAAGAGGCGTTCCATTGAATGTCTTTGTGATGCTCCCCACATGCGTTCCGGCCACGAATCTGGAGACCTCGGGGGCTGTTCTAGATGCCGACGCTCTGGCCGGGCTGATGCAGGAAGATGGAGTCCTGGGACTGGCCGAGGTCATGAACTATCCTGGGGTCATCCACCGCGATCCGGAAGTTATGAAGAAGATCAGGCTGGCCGACGGGCGTCGCATAGACGGCCACGCGCCAGGCTTGAAAGGCCAGGACCTCTCCGCCTACATCAATGCCGGCATCAGCTCAGACCATGAGTGCACAACGCTGGCCGAGGCTGTGGAGAAGCTCTGCCAGGGCATGCACATCATGCTGCGGGAGGGCAGTGCCGCCAAAAATTTGTTGGATCTGCTGCCGCTGGTCACGCCCCAAAATTCGCGCCAATTTCTCTTCGTCTCGGACGACCGTCATCCGGCGGACATTTTAGGCGAGGGTCACATTGATTTTATGGTTAGATTGGTGATCGAGCAGGGCCTTGACCCCATCACAGCTCTGCAGATCGCCAGCCTAAATGCAGCCCAGTACTTCGGTTTGCGGGATCTGGGTGCCATCGCCCCCGGCTACCGGGCTGACATTGCCGTGCTCGGCTGCCTGGATGGCCTCAACGTTGTCAAGGTCTTTAAAGATGGAAAGCTGGTGGCGGAAAATGGCGAATTTATCGCCCAACAAAAGTTCGCACCTGCCGCAAAGCAGAAGTCGATGCACACCGGCAAGATCGATCTACCGTCCTTTGAAATAAAGGCGGAGGCGACGGGCCCGGCCCGGGTTATCGGCATCATTCCCGATCAGATCATCACAAAGACATTGTTGCTCTCGCCCAGGGTTGTGGAAGGGAAAGTTGTATCCGATACCTATTGTGACATCCTGAAAATGGCAGTGGTGGAGAGACATAAGGCCACGGGCAACGTGGGCCTGGGCCTGGTGCAGGGCTTTGGCCTCGCCCGAGGCGCTCTGGCTTCCTCAGTGGCTCATGACTCGCACAATATCGTTGTTGTCGGCACCGTAGATGATGATATGCTGGCCGCGGTCCTGGCGGTGGAGCAGATGGGCGGCGGGCTTGTGGCAGTGGCCGAAGGCAAAATACTGGCGAGCCTGCCTCTGCCTGTGGCAGGGCTGCTCTCGGAGAGGCGTATGCAGTACGTGGCGGCGGGCATTGACGACTGCATTGACGCCGTTCATGCGCAAGGATGCACCCTCAAAGATCCTTTTATGACACTCTCTTTTCTCTGCCTGCCGGTCATTCCGGAGCTGAAGCTTACCGATATGGGGCTGGTCGACGTGAATGCTTTCCGGTTCGTTCCGTTATTCTTGGAGAGATCCTGAAAAAATGTTCACCACCATTCTCTATGAATATGAAATCCTTCATGTCCATTCAATTGCTCCTTCTCGGCAAATAATTCTATCTGAAAATAAATATTTATAAATATATTGGCGAAACAGAATATCGCGGAGCAACGTCTTAGGGGTCTTCCTGATAGCACATATATATTGAAAATCTTTAAATAGTAATAGTAACTTTGTGGGAGAAATTGCAAAAATTTATTTGGAGGTTGTAGGCATGAAAAGAGTCTTGATCGGTATTCTTCTATTACTGCTATGTGTAAGTGTGGATTCTGCAAGTGCAGGCTCAATCTCGGCCCAGATTGACTCATTCGATTTTCCATCTGGAGACTGGTACCGAGGGTCGGATCAGGGAGGCGCCAATGTTTGGATAAAGAACACGGGCGACATAGGCCATACGTTTTGGGTCTCCTATGAAGTGATGGATAGAAGAGGCAAGTGGTATACTGCACTCCCAGAGTCGGTATATGCGGAACCTGGCAGCGACACGTATTTTGTTAGCCCTCGTTGGCATATTCCTGACGACGCGCAGCTTGGCAGCTATCAGGCGGACTTTTATCTATATGGGTATTATAATAGCCGAACAGGGGAGCTGTCAGACCAGCTGGATCAAGTCGACCAAGTGGGTGCATTTAGTGTTGTATGAACATATATTTTCATTTTTTTCTCAATTTTATTATGCATGCTCTATGCATTGAAGCTATCAGTTCAGAATGTTTGGCTAATTTCCGGATCTCGGCCCTGGACCGGAGCTCCTCCTGATCGCCCCAACATCACAAGATTATTTATCTTTAAAGAGCTAATGTAAGTCTATGAGACAGATTGCTTTGCTTCTAATTCTCTCCATGATCGCCTGTACCCCGGCAGTATTGGCCCAGGGTTGCGACTGGAGTGGCACCTGGATCACCGGCTGGACCGGTCAAAGTGCTCCGAGTGATGTGAAAATGGATCTTCACGAGGTTTCGCCCAACAATTTTGCAGGAACTTACGAGCATGATGAGGGACAAATTGTTGACGCGATGGTGAACGGCAATGTGTTGAGCGGCACCTGGATTCAATCGGGTGGCCTGCACACTGGCGGTTTCGAGTTTCGCATGAATGCAGATTGCAGCTCCTTTGAAGGCACCTGGACTTCAGACGAACAAGGGGTCGGGGGTGGGGATTGGAATGGGCATAGGCCGTAGGGTAAATGCACTCCTGACGAATATGCTTATTTTCTGATAAGACATGCAGCTGGGATTCATCCACCCATTAGAATTCGCTCTCTTGCGAAGTCGGCCCGGAGCCTCGCGACAATGGTGATAGCTGAGACAGAAGATAGCTGTCTAAGGCCAGGCCCCAGTGGTGTCCGGCCAGGGCCCGGTTGAGTCCGGTCTCCCTGGCCGCGATCACCGCTCGATCGGATTCCCGCCTGTTTTCCCCTCGCGCCATATCCAAATCCTTTTCTTCTTGGTTTCCGTTCTCCTAACGCTCAAGTTTGCAGGATGACGAATATTTGAACCGGTTCAAAATATGGTTTCGCTGGAACAATAAGAACTCCTACAGCATTGCCGCTCTCCTGCCTCTCATAAATGCAACTCTCGCCCACAAGCCTATGCCTGGAATCATGCTCTACAGCTTTGCCACCGCCCAGGCAAAGGAGATCTACATTGAAGTTTCACTAGCCAGGGCGGCGAAGGTGGAGGCGATTTACATAGCCGGCGGCCCGCATCCCTCTGCTATGCCGGAGGAGGTCTTAGAGCACTTCGACTTCGTGGTGATAGGCGAGGGCGAGGAGACGCTGCCGGAATTGATAGAGGCGATAGAAGACGGCCGGGACCAAGGCCATGTTAGAGGCCTCGCCTACAAACGCAGCGGCATTGTTCGGTTCACGGAAAAGAGGTCTCCGGTAGATCTGGACAAATATCCTCCCTTCGCCAAGATCCTGGCGCCCATTGAGATCTCTCGCGGCTGCCCCTGGGGGTGCGCTTACTGCCAGACGCCGCGCCTTTTCGGTTCTTGCATGCGCCACCGATCGATCCCGATCATCGCACAATTTGCCCGCCGCCACAAGGATATTCGCTTCACATCCCCCAATTCCCTGGCCTATGGCTCAGACGGCCGCACACCCCGTCTGGAAAAGGTTGAGGCGCTGCTGAAAGCTCTCGCTGAGCAGAAGAAGCCCATCTACTTCGGCACTTTTCCCTCCGAGGTCAGGCCCGAGTTCGTCTCCAGAAAGGCCTTAGCGCTCATAACCAAATACTGCGCCAACAAAAGCATCAGCCTCGGAGGCCAGTCAGGCAGCCCGACGGTTCTTTGCAGCATCGGCCGGGGCCATAGTCGGTGTGAGGTCGAGGAGGCATGCGAGCTGGCCCTGGAGCACGGTCTTACTCCGCAGGTGGATCTGATCTTCGGCCTGCCCATGGAGACCGCAGAGGATCAGCAAATGACTCTGGACCTGGTCAGATGGATCGAGGGAAAAGGCGGAAAAGTGAGGGCGCATCGCTTCACGCCCCTGCCCGGAACGCCCCTGGCGGGAACGCGTCCCGCTCCACTGTCTGAAGTGGCAGAGGCTATCCTGGGCCGCCTGGCCCTGAAAGGGCGTCTGACAGGCACCTGGGGTCGAGAGAATAGGAGCTAGAGATAGAACTGCTTGAAAGGCTTGCGGTATTCGTCCTGCAGTTCGTATTTGATTATCATCTGATCTGGCATGACTTGAATCTCTTTCACCGATTGGGAGAAAAGGTACCAGATGAAACCCCGGTCGGGAAGTCTGTATCTGTCCGGCAGAGTACTGGTGAACTCACAGGCACCCAGGATGTAAGTGCGTAGCATCTCGCTTCCCGAGGCAAAGAGAAACGGAAAGCTGACGCTTTCGATCTCTCGCTGGCAGGAGCCCCTCAGTCGCAGACGCTGCGCCAGGAACTCCAGGTATTCTTCCTTATTTATCACCATCTCACATATCTCGCTCAAATAAAATCACCTTCGATGGACTGGCAGGGGGATGAGATAAAAGTAATCGTCGGATGATTTAGGAGATAAGTAACAGGCAGATTTGTTATTATCTCTCTGAAAATCGCGCCTTCCCTTGCCCGATTTGAGCCTAAACCGTTAGCCCGATCTTCTCCTTTTCGCTTGCCTGGACCAATCTCTCCAGGTTAGCGGTCTCGCAGATGTAAGTGATATTGCCTACTTTAGTGCTCACCTGGGCAAGCGAGATTTCAGGTGTGCTGGTCCCCAGATCGTTGATCTCTTCTATTAAGCCAGTGAAGGCTTCGACTTCCCTATCCAGAACCTGAGCCTGAGTCATGTAAATGCTTCGTTCCGATTCAACTGTGAGGTCGTCAGGGCCTCTGAAGACCAGCCTGCTCTTGCCGTCACGAACGAATGCTCTATGGATATCTCTGTCATGGGCAAGTACCATTCCCGGAATAATGACTCTCTCTTTAACGTTATCAAGTGCAAGGTTCTCAAAATCCTCAATAGTGATCAGATTGCCAATCTCCTTTTTTACCGCTACGACATTCACTTCGTCTCCAAGTTCTTTGAATATCGATGACAGTAAGGGATAGGCTATGGAGCTGGTGACGATGGTGGCGCTCTTCTCAATAGCCGGAAGCCTCTTCAGCTCTTCCTTGTGATGGGCGAGTGCAAAAGGCGCTCCCGTGTGAGGGTCCCAGAGCGGGGTGCCAATGACCCTCATATCATACCGTTCATTTATTGAGGTCGCAATTTTGCATATCTCCTCCGCAGAAAAGGGTCTCATATTCGGCATAATTGGCTCATTGCCGAAGATGAGCCCCTGCTCACGGTTATTTGCGAAAGACATCAGCATGAGGCCCTTGGCACCCATATCCGTTAAGTCCTGACAGGTCTTCTCCAGCTCAAGGCCATCGTTTACACCCGGTATGAGGACGATCATAGCGTAAAGGTCGCACATCTCCGAGAAGGTCCGGAGATTCGATAGTACTGCCTCTGGATGCTTATCGTTAACGTACTTTTGGCGAAGCTTTGGATTGGTAGAGAAAATCGAGAAGCTAATCCTTCGCACGCCTGCATCGATTAATGGCCCCGCTTCATCGCCTTTTGTAAAACCTTTTCCACTGGTGTAATCCAGGAAGATGGGCACTTTTCCGTTGCTTAAGGCTCTAACTAATTTAAGAAGATCTGGGTAGAAGCTTACATCGCCGTTTCCTTTTATTGTGATAGTATCCGGCACCAGAGAGACGCTCTGTTGAGCCGCTTCGAATATCAATTGATCCAGGGGCTTGAAACCCGGCTCAATTTCTAATACCGCCCTCGTGCAGTAATCACAGCCTTTTTTATAGGGTTTACATCGCCTGCATCCCAGAGTCTCTATTCTCTTCACGCCACTGAAATAGCAGAAACTGCAAAAACCACCGCAATCCAGCCCCGGTCTCCCTCCAACATCCACAGTCACGTGCATAGTTACTGATGTACTGTTAGAGTAATTAAATCTTATGTAAAATAATGTAATAACTTTCTGAGGGAGAGAAAACCCCTTGTTCGATCACGATTTTATCTGCCCAAGATGGTGGGGCGGTGCATCATCAAGATCAGACTCCTGCCCAGGTTTGTCGGAGCATACATCGAACAGCTTTTTTGCCAGTCTTAACTCTGCCAGGCTCATCTGCCCTGGAGCCGTGCTCTTCGCGACAAAGCCGTAGGTCAGGACGGAACCATAGAGAGGAGCTACTGCCCGTAGATGACGGCCTATGTTTCCCATGGCGATCATGCACAAAGGCAGGTCCGCATCCAGCAAGAGTCCTAGAATCCTCAAATTGTCCCTGAGGTTCTTGGGTGTTACGGCAATCTTGGCATAAATTGCTCCCGTCTTCTTCATATTCTCAAGGATAATCGCCATCTCATCCTCGTTTGGCATACCCAGGAAGTCGTGATAGGATACTATGACGGGTTTATTCACTCTTGCCATGAACTCATCTCTCAGATCCGCCAATAGCTCGATGTCCACGAAGTCGGCAAAAGGCGCTGCCTGGAGGAGGAGTTCGATCCTTTCCCTTTCGCTGCCCTGGAACATTCCGCCTTCTGTCTTGAGGCGATTGGTGGCGATGATGGGTTTTGTTGTGGCCAGGCGAACGGCTTTCATGGCCTTAATGGGCTCATTTACCAGATCCAGCCGCAACTCGATCATGTCAGCCTCACTTGCAGCTTTTACGCCCTCTGCGCCTTCCATTCCCAGGACGGCAACAATACGTGACTGCCTGATCATGCTACCGTTCATTTCTCTACAATGCTCTCTTCGATCTTCATGCCGAAGTGGCGGGCAGTCTCTTCCAGATGTACGAGAACCTCGTCCCCAGCCTTGAGTTCTGTCACAGGCCGCGGAATTCCATCCGCGCCAACCAGCTTTATGGTCTCGGCGTTTTGCAGGAGTGTGCTTATCCTCTCACCTTTGGCCTCGGCCTCGATGAGTATCATTGGCCTTTTCTCGATCTTGGACCGTCCTACGATAGCGCTCCTGGACAGGCCGTCCTTGCTCACTATGGTGACTTCATCTCCTGATTTCAGCTCCGAGAGGTATCGGGTCTTCTCCCCCACACGGATGTAGGCGTGTACCGCACCGGCGTTTACCCGGAAGGGCCGCGCCGCTACATAGGGACTGTCCTCCGATTCGCTATGAACAAGGAAGAAGCCCTTCGCTTGTGAGCCGATGAGCATTCCTTCTCCGGGAGTCATCATACTGGCTGTATCCACGCAGACCCGGTCGCCCATTCCCACGGGTTTGACAGATGTCACAGAGGCCGAAATAAGCTCCAAACGGCCTTTTTCGGACTGTTCGACCGCGTTCATAACCCTCTTGATCTCAGAAAGGTCGAGGCTATCCAGCAGCACGCCATCAGCGCCTTTCTCCAGTGTGGCCAGGGCCAGCTTTGCCTCTTCGGCGGTCTTTACGCCGCTGATGATCTTGACTCGTACGCCCTGCAGCCCTGCAATCATGTTCTCTAAAGGAATGACCTTCCAGTCAGTGCCGATCACCAGAAGATAGTCGACGTGCTTACCCATCTCTACCGCGAACTCTTCATATCTCTTGTTGGCAATAACCACGTAAGCAGCCTTTACTCCGGTGGTGGTCTTTGACAGGGCACTGTCAATAGAGCTGCTCTGGTCTTTAGGAAGAGGGACCGTTCCGTCTCCTTCTCCGCCCTTGCCGACGACCAGAATGTCCTCTTTTCCTCTATCTGCTCCAAAGCATGCCACCTTAATTTTCCCGAGCTCCCGCACGCGATCGATGTTCTCATTATCCACAAGGACGCAGTCGAAGCCCGACTCGAGAGCGGTAGTGATCCTGGGTTTGATCTCCTCCCATGAACCGCTGGCTATGAGCCACTTCTCTTTCATATGCTACACCATAACATACCATTACTAATCTCTTTTGCAGAACGAAAGAAGCTTGTACCCCTCTGGCCGTTAAGGCAACATGCGCAACTTCGTCATAGTCGGTCACAAGGCTACCACTGAACCCAATTTCTCCTTAGAAGACATCCCCGGCACCTCCGGCCGCCTGGACATCCTCTGCCGCAGCGTTACTGCCGCCTTCGTCATCTCCCACGGCATCCGAAAGGACGTGTGCGTCTATCTGGTTCTGCTTGGTGGCGATGTTACAAAGACGATCCGGCTTCAGGGCGAGACTTTGCGGCATCTGAACCCGGACGAACGAACCACCGCTGCCCTGCTCAAGAAGGCCCTGGCCGTTCCGGCGACGTTGGAGTGGGCTATGTCCACCTCGGGAATCTTCGTGCGCACGGGTGGGCTCGCACAGGTGCTTGACGATTTGAAGGCGGCGAGATTGATCTACCTTCGGGAAGATGGTGCAGACATTCGCGAACTGGTCCCCGGCGCTCTCGCCGAAGATGCGGCCTTCATACTGGGAGACCACACAGGCATGACTCCAGAGGAGGAGACGATGATATCCGGGGCCGGGGCGGAGGTCGTTTCACTGGGGCCGACCAGCCTGCACGCCGATCACTGCATAGTGGTCATGAACTGGTTCTTGGATATTCATGCATAATAGACAAAAAACCATCATGATCCCTGCCTGAGGATCATGATGGTTTTTTGATTATTCACTTTGCTGAGTTAGAACGCAATCAGGAGTTATGCATCCGTTTCGATCTCTCGATGATCTCCTCAATCTCATCAAAATATCCCGGCTGGCGCATCTCATCCAATTCCTCTGAGGTGAAGAATTCCTGCCATTTCTTGTATGTCACAATCGAGACGGACCGCCCATTTCTAATGGCGTTCTCCACATTCACCAATCCGTCGTTTGTGAGGCGTTTCACGGAAGAGTAAACCTTTCCATGTGACCAGTTGATGGACTTTGCCAGCTCATATATGCTCAGGTTCGGATGCTCCTCGATCCATTCATATAGCTCCCAGTCGGTATCTTCTGCTATGCCGTGCCTCCTGTGGATGGCTTGAGCCGTCTTCAATGGCATGTGTAAGGATGTGCTATTAATTTATTTAAACATTACGGGATATCTTTTAAGAGAATAGGATGTCTCTATTCGATAATAAATAGATTTAAATCGTTAAAAGATATCCTATTTTTAATGATTAAGAGGGACGGCTTTGAAGCCGCTGTGATGATCAGCATGTGCAAAGCTGCAAAGATGAGCAACTCAGCCCATGTTCCCGAGCAAGCCTTTGCAAGGAGGTTTCCCGGCAGGGGCGATAAGGTGAGGAAGGCTTTACGGGATTTGATCCGAGAGGGATTGGTCAGAAAGCACCCAACTCGAAATGAGATGACCTTCGAGCTTACAAAAGATGGAGTGGCTTTCTGCAGAGAGTTGCAGGAAGGAGCACAAGCCTTCGCAGGATACCATCCGGCCTTTGCTGGGGATGGCTTGTGACTTCGACTGCCACACCAGCATAAGGCGGATATCGGTTCTGGGCTGAAGCAAGGTAGGAATGCCGTTTATCTCTGCAATTCTTTGCTCTTCACGCAGCCATCATGCGAGCTCTAATAAACAATGAGCTTGATCGCATAGAAAAAGAAGAGTCATTATGAGTGAAGAGAATTTTGAGAATCCCAAAGACGACATCCTGGAGACGGCCCGGAATATCGTCCGCCTGGGTCCCATCTGCGACAACTGTCTGGGCCGCCAGTTCGCCATGCTCTCCACAGGTCTCACCAATGCAGAGAGAGGGCGGTCCATCAAGACCGTGCTGGCCATGCAGGCCTCTGCCGTGGAGGATAAGGCCTTGCAGGAAGAGCTGGCGCCTTCTTTCCGGTCGGCCCGGCTCAAGTTGGGTCGCAAGAATGAGGAGGACGCCCGCTGCACCGTCTGCCTGGGCGAGATGTCTCCCCTGAAGCTCGACGCCTGGGCGGGGAAGGCGGCCGAGGCTCTTTCGGGCTGGGAGATTGAAACCCTGGTCGTAGGCACAAAAGTGTCCGGCCTTCTGGCCGAGAACGAGGAGCTCCTCCTCGCGGACGGTGGCTCCACACATGCCGAGCCCTTCAAGTCCGAGCTCAATCGCGAAGTGGGAAAAAGGCTCTCGCAGAAGACGGGAAAGCAGGTCGATTTGAAGAGCCCGGATGTGGTCGTTCACCTGGTTCTGGAGAAGGGCGAGGTGGAGCTGCAGGTCGCATCGCTATACCTGCGCGGCCGCTACAGGAAGCTTGTGCGCGGCATTCCTCAGACCAGATGGCCCTGCCGCGAATGTCACGGCAGCGGCTGCCCGCGTTGCAGCGGCACCGGCCGCATGTACCTGGAGTCCGTTGACGAGCTGATCCGGCCTGCCGTGATGGATGCGGCACAGGCAGAGGATACAGTCTTCCACGGTGCGGGCCGCGAGGATATCGATGCCCGCATGATCGGAACAGGCCGGCCTTTCATTGTTGAAGCAGTACGGCCGCGTGTCAGGACAATCGACCTCGATAAGCTGCAAGAGGAGATCAATCGCAGCGCTTTGGGAAAGGTGGAAGTACTGGGTCTATGCGGGGCGAAATCCGCTATGGTGGAGCGGCTCAAAGAAGCAACTTTCCAGAAGACCTACTCTGCTCTGGTGAAGCTCGGAGCGGAGGTTTCAGAAGAAAAGCTTAAATCAGTCCTAACTGGATTGATAGGACCGATCGATCAGCGTACGCCAACTCGCGTGTCTCACCGAAGGGCAGATAAGCTCAGGGTGAGGAAAGTTCACAGCGCGGATCTAATTGAGGTCACGGGCAATTTGGCCCGCATAAATATCAGAGGCGACAGCGGTCTCTATATCAAGGAGCTGATCTCCGGCGACGGAGGCAGAACCCGCCCTAACCTCGCGGATGCCCTTAGAGTCGACGCGATCGTCGAAGAGCTAGATGTAATAGATGTAGGTGGAGAATCAGATGGCACATCATCACGGAATGCGGAAGAAGTCAAGAGACAAGCTGAGCAAGACTGTCAGGGGTAGAGGAATATCCCCCGTAGTCAGGGCGATTCAAGAGTTCGAGACCGGGTCAAAGGTTCACGTGCTCATCGATCCCAGCATACACAAGGGCATGCCTCATCCCAGGTTCCACGGAAAGACGGCTGAGGTTATAGGAAAGAGGGGCAGAGCCTTCGTCCTAAAGGTCACCGATGGCGACGCTACCAAGACCTTGATCACGTTACCTGAACATCTTATGGCGCAAAAGTAGATGATTGTCAAAAGCGTGTTGCAGGAGGATCTCCTGACCCTGGCAGAGGTTAAGGAGCTCCTTGACCAGATCCGGCTGAAGAGGGTCGATGAAGAAGAACTCGGGTACGAGTTGCGCCGGGCCATAAGGCACGCGGACCTCTTCGCGAAGGGTACTGCTGAAGAGAGTCAGGCAATGGTAGCTGAGCTCATGAAGCTTGAAAAGATGAACAAGCAAATTGCCGTTAAGATCGCCGACGTTCGGCCTGCCTCAAAGGATGAGCTGAGGGCGATTTATGCTAAGGAAAGGTTCACTTTAAGCGAAGAAGAGCTCAACAGCATTCTAGAGATCGTATTCAGGGGGTAAGGCATATGCCTGAGGGGAGACCGCCGAAGAGAGAAGAGGTAGCTAGGGTTCTCGATTACCTCCCCTATGGACGTACTCCTGACACCAGAAGCTACCAGAAGCAACCTCTTGTGCAGGCCGTGGGCGAGACGAATTTCGTGCTCATGGAGATGACACCCAAAGAGGGAGTAGTTCCAGTAGCAGGAACCAGGGTCTACATTGGAAGCGGCAGCCGGGATGTAATAGATCACGTCAACCGCAGGATTGAGTATGTTGAACTCTCCAATAGCGCCAAGCTGGAGCTGCCCTTTGAAATCCAAATCATAGTCCTGGAAGATGAGCCCAGGTTCATTCGTTACTTCAATGAAGCCGGGCCCATCACCACGCGCATGCACGCTCTGGAGCTGCTGCCGGGCATTGGCAAGAAGCTGATGTGGGCGGTGCTCACTGAGCGCAAGAAGGGGCCCTTCAAAAGCTTTGTAGAACTGATGGAGAGGGTGAAAGGGCTGCATAACCCCGAGAAACTCATCACCAAGCGCGTCGAGGACGAGCTGATGGATGATCGGATCAAGTATCGGGTCTTTACCACTATTCCCCGCGTAAGATGAGACTTGGGCAGCATTTTCTAAATGATCGCTCGGTAATAGAACGCATAGTGAGCTTTGCGGAGATTAAAAGGGAAGACCGGGTACTGGAGATAGGACCTGGCACAGGCATTCTCACCAAAGCTTTGGCAGCGCGCGCAGGGCGTGTCTATGCAGTAGAGATCGATCCCGATCTGGCGGCGCAGCTTCTCGGTCGAGCCTCCAATGTTCAGGTGATAAATGCCGACGCCCTGACAGTTATCCTTCCTGACTACAATAAGATCGTCTCCAACCTTCCTTATCAGATATCTTCCAAGATATCTTATCGCTTGCTTCCCCGGCCTTTTGAGTTGGCGATAATGATGTTCCAAAAGGAGTTTGCCGAGCGCATGATGGCGCTCCCCGGCAGCAAAGATTATGGCCGGCTGGCGATGATCGCGGGCTTTTTCTGCCAAATCGAGATACTGGAGGGCGTTCCAAGAACTGCCTTCCGACCGGTGCCCGAGGTCGACTCATTGATAGTTCGGCTGCGTCCCAGGGCAGAACGACCCGAAGTCGATCCCGGAGTCTTTATGAGGCTGGTCGATACGCTCTTTCGAAATCGACGCAAAAAGGTGAAGAAAGGTCTGGCGGCCTTTGGAGTAGACCGGGAGACCATGGCGGAGCTGGATGCCGCTCAGCTGGACAGAAGGCCGGAGGATCTGGCGCCGGATGAGGTGGCAGGTATCGCGAGAGTCATCAGCAATCGCAAGAAAGATGGCGTGTAATCCCCGTCTTCCGTCTTTTCGTCTTGAAAGCCTGAATCAATAGATCAGGGGCCAAGAAAGTTCAATGTCCGATCCCAAAACCCGTAAGAACATAATGCTGCTAGGATTCGTCAGCCTGCTGAACGATATAAGCAGCGAGATCATTCAGCCTATTCTACCTATATTTATCACCAGTCTCGGTGGCGGCTCCCTGGCATTGGGCCTCATCGGTGGCGTAAGTGATGGTCTGCCCAGCATTTTGCAGGTCTTTGCTGGGTACTGGTCCGATTCCCTGGGCAAAAGAAAGCCGTTGGTGATAGCTGGCTACGCTCTTTCTGCTTTTGGAAAGCTCTTCTTGCCGATTTCCGCAACATGGCAGCAGGTCTTTGTGCTTAAGATACTGGAACGAACCGGCAAAGGAGTGCGAACCGCTCCAAGAGACGCCCTGATCAGCGAATCCACAGATAAAAGCCTCCGAGGAAGGGGCTTTGGACTGCATAGAGCCATGGATTCCCTGGGCGCTGTCGTTGGTTCGATTATGGCTTATCTTCTCTGGCAGAGAGGCCTTGCTTTCAGCTCCATCTTCATCGTGGCAGCGGTTCTGGCCATTGCTGCCCTTATTCCCTTCAAACTGGTCCAGGAGCAGAAAAGGTCCCCTAATTGCCAGGTCAGGCCAAAGTTTTCCGATCTTTCGCCGGACCTGAGAAAATTCTTAGTCGTCGCCTCCCTTTTCTCTTTGGGCAACTTCAGCTACATGTTCTTCATCCTTCGCGCCCAAACCTTCTTCAGCGGGGCCGAGGCTGTGGCTGCGCCTCTGCTTTTATATGTCCTTTTCAATTTTGTCTATGCCGGTCTATCCCTGCCCATGGGGATCTGGTCGGATAGAATCGGGAGAAAGAATGTCCTGGCCCTTGGGTACGCCATCTTTGTCCTGACGGCTCTGGGGTTTGCCTTTGTCTCCTCTTTGACGGGGCTCATAATTCTCTTCGCTCTTTACGGGCTGGTCTACGCCATAATTGATGCCTCGCAGAGTGCCTTTGTCTCCGATCTCAGCCATGCCAACCTGCGCAGCACATCTCTCGGGCTATATTACGCGGCCACGGGAATGGCTGCCATCCTCGCCAGCCTTGTGGCAGGAGGGCTCTGGTCGATATTCGGCCCGCAAGCGACATTCCTCTTTGGGGCCTCTGCGGCAGCGCTGGCGTCACTGGCGCTTCTTGGGATGAAGAAGACCGAGGTTATGGCATAGGCCGGGCAAAGCCAATGCAGTATCCCTTTTTGCAGATAGAAACGCCTCGCTATGGGTTATTGCAATGCCTTAAATAAATGCGAAGTATAAGCATTAACTATGTCTATGGAAGATACGCAGAAAAGGTTGAAGGAGCTGCTAGGTCAAGGAGTTAGTCAGGAGGAATTGATAAAGCAGCTCAGTCTGGCGGAAGGATGCGGTCTGAAGCTATGGTGTGAGCAGCAGATCGTCGCCGGGACGGAAAAGAAGGTGCACCGCTGGTACGGCTATGTCACCCGTTGCGATGATCCTTCCGAGAACATCCCGGAAACCGTCTATGGCGCATGGATTGACGGGCCGTGTCCTGGTAAGTGATCATTATTGCTTCTCTTTCCATTTAACTTGTAGGATTGCAAAGGACGAATATCGGTGACCTTGGGTGTGGGTCTGCGAGAGTTTCGACCAGAAGTTGGATGGACGGCGGCCGTCTTTGGGCTGTTATCCATTCTGGGCTATCTATTGCATTAGGAAAAGAAGGTCATTGGCTTAAGGAGTTGCCCTTGAGCGAGTGTAAGATAGCGATTCTACGATATGCCCCTTTTCAAATTATGCCCCTAACTCGCAGCGCGGATTTGATCTCTGCCAGCTCGCCCTCGATGGACTCAAACCTCTGGTCCATGTGGTCCTTCAAGTCCCGCCTCAATCCCTTAATCTCGCCTACGGTTTCATCCTGCTTGTCGAGCATCGTGTCCATCTTGCAGTTCAATCCCTTAATCTCGCCTACGGTTTCATCCTGCTTGTCAAGCATCTTGGCCATCTTGCAGTTTAAGCCCTCAAAGCCTGATTGAGTGATTTTAGTGAGACTGTTGATGCCTGTCAGCATACTCTTTAAAATCTCAATTCCTTCATCTAATCGCTCGCCGACCTCGTCAGGGCCAGTGACTTTCTGGAAGAGAGAAAACTCTCCTGATGCATTCGAATAGTTGGCATCGGCCATTTCCACATTGATCAGGGCATTTTCTATCCGGATGGCTGAAGCGAACTTCTCTACGATATCTTTGTCGCCCTCCGCGATCACCAATACCCGACCATCAGGACGGTTCTGGACGAACCCCACCAGACCAAGGTTACGGGCCAGAGTGACTAATTTAGCCCGGTAACCTACCCTCTGAACTCTGCCGGAAAGGTAGGCCGTCAATCGCATCATGTCAAATAGCGTTTGGCTGCTGCCGTTAAATAGATTACTATCGAAGATTTCTCTGCCCATATTAGTAATTTGGAAGCTAAACACTAGAGTCCGAGCCTTATGTGCTTTGTCTCCAAATATGCCTCGAGGCCATAGTGCCCCAGCTCTCTGCCCAGGCCGCTCTGTTTCCATCCGCCAAAGGGCGCCTGCAGTTCCACCACATTGTTTACATTAACCCCAATGCCGCCCGCCTCCAGTCCTTCTGCAGCACATAAGGCCGTCTTGAGATCATTGGTAAAGATGTAAGCGGCAAGACCGTATTCCGTATCATTGGCAAGATTGATCGCTTCATCCACGGTTTTGAACTTCATAACGGGAGCTACCGGTCCGAAGGTCTCCTCACGCATAACCCGCATGCTGTGGTCGGCCCGGCCCAGCACGGTGGGCCGGAAGAAGTAGCCCTTCTCATAAGCGTCACCCTCCGGCTCCAGGCCTCCGGAGATCAGTTCCGCTCCTTTTTCAATTGCATCCTTTACGTGCTCTCGGGTCTTCTCACGTTGCCCTTCGCTGAACATGGGGCCCAGGTCTACGTCTGACTCAAGGCCGTTTCCGATCTTCAGCCCTTCAGCTCGTTTCACAAGCTTGGCCGTGAACTCTTCCGCCACCTCCTCTGCCACATAGATTCGATTGACACTGATGCAGATCTGGCCCATATTGGAGAAGGCGCGTTGGCTGCAGGCTGCTGCGGCAGCTTCCAGATCTGCATCCTGGCAGACGATGAAGGGCGACTGGCCGCCCAGCTCCAGAGAGACCCGCTTGATATGCATAGCTGCATGAGCCATTATCCAGCGTCCGGTCTTTGTCTCTCCGGTGAACGCGATCTTGCGGGAGATGGGGTTTTCCACCAGCTCCGCTCCGACCTCGCTTCCCGGCCCGTGCACAACGTTGGCTGCGCCCGCGGGCAGGCCCGCGTCGCTTACGGCCCGCACAAACTCCGTGGCCGCGAGAGGAGTCTGGCTAGGCGGTTTGGCCACGAATGTGCAGCCGGCTGCGAGAGCAGGTCCGACCTTCCAGGCCAAAAGATCCACGGGGAAGTTCCAGGGCGTGATGAGCGCGGCGACGCCTATGGGTTGCCTCAGCACGATGCTGCGGCTGTGAGGTGAGGTTATCCACTCCCCAATGTTTCTCGTCCCTTCTTCAGCGTAGTAGTCCAGGACATCCGCAGATGAGAAGATCTCCGCTCTTGCATTCTTGAGCGGCTTGCCCTGCTCCAGCGTTAGCAGCCGGGCGATCATTTCCGATCGCTCTCGAACAATGTCGGCGGCAGCGTGCAGAAGCTCCGCTCTCTTTTGGCAGGAAGTTCTGGACCAGGCAGGGAAGGCCTTCTTTGCCGCCTCCAGAGCCATTCGGGCATCCTGGCGTGAGCCTACCGAGACCTCGGCCACCGGCTCCCGGTTTGCCGGGTTATAAATGATATCAACTTTGCCGGATAAGGAGGCAACAGGCCTGGCGTTGATGAGCATCTGGGATTTGTACATAACGACCTCTTGATCCTAACCGGGTCGAAAAAGTATTTAGGCTTGTATGGTTAGCATTGGGCTCAATGCAACTGCCAGAACGAGTGGGCAACGGCACTCCGACCGACGAATATTGGGTCATCTCCTTCACGGGCAGGGACAGGCCGGGCCTCATTCGCGATATCCTGAAAGAGCCTGCTCTCCAGAATGTGAACATCGTGGACATGGATCAACGAGTGATGCAAGGCATATTCGTCATGTCTGTGGTTGCGGATTTCGGGTCCTCAAGAGTTACTGCAAATGTGTTGGAGGACTGGTTTCGAGAGAATGCCGGAAGCTTGGCCGTCGAGGTTACATTCTTCTCTTTGGGGCAGCGCAAGGGTCTGCATTCTTCCAAGAAGAATTTACATGTAGTCACCATTCTCGCTAAAGACAGGGTGGGCATCATTCGTGATGTGGCGGATGTGGCCGCCAGGAATAATGTCAATGTGGAGAGGTCATCGGTAACTGCTCGCGGGGACCTCATCTCCATTGAATTTCTCATGGATTTTGCCGGCTGCAATGCCGATGACTGCAGGACACTGATCAAACGCGATTGTGAGCGGCTGGGTCTGGATGTAGTGATCCAGGATCTATGTAGTTCCCTCAAAGAGAAGCGGCTTATCGTTTTTGACATGGATATGACTATCGTGGATTTCGAGATCATCAACAGGCTCGCTAGCTTCGGAGGAGTTGATGAGCAGGTGAAGGCGATAACAGAGATGGCTATGAACGGAGAAATGGACTTTAAAGAATCTCTCCGCCAGAGGGTGCGTCTCCTAAAGGGCATGCCGCTCGCCACCCTGCAGGAGATCGCTGCCGACCTGCGGCTCACCCCTGGGTCTGAGGAACTGCTTCACCACCTCAAGCATGTGGGCTATAAGATCGCCCTAATCAGCGGCGGCTTTACCTACTTCACAGATGTGCTCAAAGAGCGCCTCGGCTTCGACTACACTTTTGCCAATGAGCTGGAGATGAAGGACGGAGTTCTCACGGGCGAGATCAAAGGGGATATAATCGATGCTGAAGCCAAAGGGCGCATTATCTTCAGCCTTGCAGAGCTGGAGAAGATCAGCCCGGACAATATCGTTGCCGTAGGCGATGGGGCCAACGACTGTCTTATGATCAAGAATGCAGGCCTTGGTGTGGCCTTCAATGCAAAAGAGGTCCTGAAGAAGGTATCGGATGGATCTCTGTCCCGGGAGAACCTGCTGGGGCTGCTCAATGTCCTGGGCCTGGCAGAGGAAAAGATGCTTTAACAGAACGCACCGTGCAAGCGGTCAGCCTCTGCATCAAATTCATTCGTAGTCCTCTTTTATATAGCGTTAGCTCCTTGGAAGGCAGTCACGCAAAAGTTTTTCCCGTTTGCCGTCGCAAAGTCGTTATCAGGAGGATAAAATAAATAACACATTTGGAAAGAAATAAATGACCACCCTTACCTGGACTCCCAAATACACTCTCATCCCCGCTATCGCCCGAGGCCTGATGCAGATAGTGGCGGCAAGAGCGTTGGTAGATCACACGCCACTCTCGCCCGCCGCAGATGCCGAGCTTCGGGGGCGCTCCCGCGTGCTTGCGGCTCACTTCTCCACATTCATCGAAGGAAATCGCCTCAAACTGGAGGAAGCCAGACGTGTCATTGCCGATGAACGGGCCGAGGTTTCTGGCCGGGAGAGGGACGTCTCCGAGGTTAGAAGCTACTGGAATGCCCTACTGCGCGTGGAAGAGTGAGCCAGGAAGAACAAGCCGCTCACCGAGGAGCTTATCCGTAGGCTGCATGCCTTGGTTGAGGGTAGCCCCCGGCTTGGGTCTACGCCCTATCGGGAAGGCCAGAACGCCATCAAAAACTCAGTGACGGGCTCTCTGATCTACCTGCCGCCAGAGGCAAAAGATGTGCCGAATCTGATGGTCGCAATGGTGGAGTGGGCCGCCGAGGCGGAGAGATCCGGGCTTCCCATTCCCCTCATCGCGGCTTTGGTCCATTACCAGTTCGTGACCATCCACCCTTATTATGACGGTAACGGCAGGACAGCCCGTCTGCTGGCGACTTTCATCCTGCATAAAAGCGGCTATGGTCTCGGCGGCTTCTTCTCTCTGGAGGAGCACTATGCCCGAGACCTACAGGGTTATTACCGGGCCCTGACAGTCCATCCTCACCACAACTACTACTTCGGCAGAAGTGAGGCAGACCTTACGCCCTGGCTTGAATACTTTATCGGTACTCTTGCGGAGGTCTTTGAGGCCGTCAGGGTCAGGGCTCAGAAGTGCGCTGAGAATGGAATGCAGGAGGTGCCTGAAGCCCTGCGCCGTCTGGATCACAGAGCAAGGGTGGTACTGGGCCTCTTTGCCGGAAAAGAGACCATCACAGCTCGGAATGTGGCGAAAGAGCTGGGGCTTTCCGAAAGGATGGCGAGAAACCTTCTCACGGGCTGGGTGGAAGACGGATGGCTGGTGGTAACGAATCCATCCCGCCGCGCCAGAGCCTATAGTTTATCGGCAAAATATCGGCAATACATCGGCAGCTCATCGGCAATTGCCCAGGGGAGAGAAGAACGAGCGTTGATTAAAATATCATTCCGTAGTCCTGCTTTGCGGTTTCCATCGCCTCCTATCAGCCCGGCCAGGAGGCCCGTCCCATGCCTGAACCCGTCCGCCGGGGCCCGATAATCCTCATCTCTCTCCCAGATGAGGATAGAGCTGGTCTGGGATTGCAGGTACAATGAGTTCGGACGCCGCAGCAGCGTGGATGTGTCCGGTGCTGCCTGCAATGTGCAAGGGATTTGAACGAAAAATCTAGTTTGATCTAAGACGCGCGTTATCTTATTATTATTTTATTTATTTAAATCAATTACCTCTAATTGATCTACTCTGAGAAAGTCTCGGTCAAAGGTAGCGATCTGTTTTACGCCATTGGAAATGCAGGTGGATACTATAAGCGAGTCGCATGGAAGAAGCCTATATCTTTGCATAATTTCCCTCCAATGGTTTGCATCTTCATCAATGGGCAGTAGACATAAATCGCTATTTTCTAAGAACTGAAATATCGCATCCAGATCTTTTTCGAACGGGTCGTAGCCATTCTGCGCTACGAATCTCCTAAATGAGGAATAGTTCCTGGTGTTGTATCTCTCCTCGCAAAGGTTGCGAATCGAGATTGAAATCAATTCGTTTATGACGTTGGATGAAGTCGCAAGCTCGTTATTGTTTTCTATGAATCTTCTGGCAGCGGCAGAGAATTTGGTTTCAAACAGCAAATTATAAATTACGTTAGTATCCAAAAATATCAAAGCTGGGCCTCTTCTTCTAGCTCTGCCAATCTCTCTGCCGATGCCTTACCAAGTATGCCGTAATATTTCGAAAGGTCACATCTGCCTCCCATCTTGATTTTCAATCTAGTCCCATCTTTTAGGTCGACCTTTTCAAGTGGCTTGAATACACCACCTTCATAAACGCATTCAATCGTCTTAGATGCACTCATAGTTTTCGCCTTTTTTTAAATAGGCTTTGTATACTTAAATAATCTTCCTGCATTATATTATTTTGACTCTGGCTTCTTGCTATGTGCAGAAGATCGAGGCGTTGTGAGGCCTCCCTGAAGCGTGGCTTTTTGAATCACATCTGAGCCTCTTCCTCAAGCATTTCAAGCTCTTCCATAGAACCTTTACCGAATGCTCCGCAGAACTTAGAGATGTCGAATCTTTTTACCGCGAGTTTCAGTCTATCTCTTTCTCTAAAGCCAACCTCTTCAAGAGGAATAAAGACACCACCTTCTTAAACGCAATTTATAGTCTTAGATGTATTCATATTCCTGGCATTTTGTCTAAAGGACTCACATAGCTAAATATTCTCCCCACGCAAGCTCCTTGAAAATGCCCCACGAACTTGAAACCCTTTACTTCATGCAAAAGGTTTTTCCCGTTTGCCGCTCTCAAAGGAGCCATCGGGAGGATAATAGTAATTGACCCTGAGCCTCAAGTTCCAAAACCTCATTCTGAAGTACATCTTCGCGGTTTCCATCGCCCTCATCAGCCCCGACCCGGAGGCCCGTCCCATGCCTGATCCCGTCCGCTGGGGCCCCGATAACCCTCATCCTCTCTCTCAAATGAGGACTGAATTGGTCTGGGACGGCAAGTACGACGAGTACGGCCGCCGCCGCAGCGTGGATGTGGCCGGAGCTGCCATGCCCATGCAAGAGATCGAGACAGTGGACATGCCTAGAAGCGAGGCTCTGGCATCCGGTCAGACGACTCTTGGCGAACTGCGGACCACCATGCATGAATGATTTCCGGAACAGGCTCATCTGGGGCGACAATAAGCTGGTCATGGCTTCTCTGCTCAAGGATTTTCGCGGCAAGATCGATATGATTTCACAAGCTTCGAGGAGAATCCGGTGCTTGAGAATTCAGAGGAGATCAAGTGGAGCGGCATTTAACAAGTATTTGATTTTTGTCTCGTAGATGGTTCGTCTGTGCAAAACAAAGACATCTTCATCTCATACATGCGATACAAAAATCATTCGTTTCATGAGTTTCCGGCGGTCTTGAATGAGGCGGTTTCAGAGAACAACAGCTCTCTTGTAAAGGGAAGCTCGACCAGATCGCTGCTGGCGTGAATTTGCGCGTCATCCATGACGCACAAATCAGTTTGTGCGACATATTCGGCAAAATATGACGCGCAAATGAAAAGACAAAATCGAAAGAGAAGATGCATAAAGCTAAATCCTCAGGACTTAGTAACAGTGGGGTACGAGTTTCTCTCTCCCATTGGCCAAACAACTCAAGAAACGGTTTCTTGATAGTGAGTTCTCTGGCAGAAGCTTTATAAATCTCGTTAGGTGGACAATTGCGCTAAAATATTCGGGCCGGGAAAAAGCTCGAAAAAGCATTTATACTTGTTTTGGCGTAAGGGTTCTGGTTTGTTCCTTATCATCTTGGAGGATTGAAGAATTTGACAACTGTTTACGACGTACCTCCCCACGACTTGATAGCTGCCACGGCACAGGAGCTGAAGGCGGCAGGCAAAGTTCAGCCTCCTGTTTGGGCTGAATTTGCTAAGACTGGGGTAAATAGGGAGATGCCGCCCACCAATCCAGATTGGTGGTTTGTGCGTTCGGCGTCTATCCTGCGCAGAATATATATCGACGGGCCGGTGGGCGTTTCCCGCCTCAGAACCTTTTACGGCGGAAAGAAGCGCAAAGGGGTAGCTACAGGAGCTTTTGCCAAAGGCAGCGGCTCAGTGGTAAGGGAATCCCTGCAGCAACTGGAGAAAGCCGGCTACGTGAGGAAGCTAAAGAAGGGACGCCAGATGACCCCTGCGGGCCAGGCATTCCTTGATGAAATGGCACATAAGGTCAGAAGCAAAGCCCAGGCCTCGGCCGCACCCGTGGCTGAACCGGGCGCAGAATCGGCGACATAAGGTGGAGTCTGGCAAATGGCTGATGATGAGCTTGCAGATTTAAGACGAAAACGGCTGGAGCAGATCCAAAGACAGCAGGGAGATTCGCAGATGGCGGCAGCTCAGCAAGAGCAGGCCCAGCAGGAGCTGGAGTCGAAGAAAGCAGCCCTCATGAGATCTATCCTCACACCCGAAGCCCGGGAACGGCTCAATGCAATACGCATGACCAGGCCCGAGTTCGTCTCTCAGATTGAGGCTCAGCTCATCATGCTTGCTCAAAGCGGCAGGCTGCGGGGCGCGATCACCGATGAACAGCTCAAGACGATTCTCAAGCAGGCCCAGCCCAAGAAGAGAGACATTACCATTACCAGGAGATAAGTCCGGCTGATTTCAGGCTATTCATGAAGGTTGCAGTCTTGTTCTCCGGCGGAAAAGATAGCAGCTTAGCGGCTCTTCTGCTCGAACCTTACTTCGATGAGATAGAGCTTGTCACATTTAGCTTCGGCCATGACGATGCCTGGACAAGAGCGGCGGATGCGGCAGAAGAACTGGGCCATCCCTTCAAGAGGATGGTCTTTGAGACAGATGTCCTGGAAAAAGCCCTGGAGATATTGCGATCCTCGGGCTATCCCAATGATGCTCTCGATTATGTTCATCCTATTGCAGTAGAAACAATGGCGAAAGAGTGTGAATTTGTGGCGGACGGGACGAGGCGGGATGATCGCGCACCCAAGATGGGCTCTAGTGCGATCCGAAGCCTGGAAGACCGGTTGCACGTGCAATACTTGAGACCTCTGGCAGGGCTGGGTGGAAAAGCCATCAGAGCCATGGCCTCGCGCTATTTGGACTTCGAGGAGACGTTCTCCGAGAGGTATCCCGCCTCGGACTTCGAGGTAGGCCTGAGATATGAGCTTGCAAAGAGGCACGGCCAGAGGGAGATCGATCGGATCTTCCCCTCAAATCATATGCACACTAGAGTTATTCGGAGGAAGAGATTTGTCCAAAAAAATGAAAGGCAAGAAGATCAGGCTTGCCAAGGCATTCAATCAGAATCGTAGGGTTCCCTCCTGGGTCATTGTCAAGACCTTGCGGAAGGTAGTTACTCACCCCAAGAGACGACATTGGAGAAGAAGCAGCTTAGAGAGATAGACAATGGCTGACACAGAGAGAGTTTACACCATACCCTTGGGTATTGTGAAGAGCGTTCCAATTTATAGAAGGTCCAACCGGGCCATGACTGAGGTTCGAAAATACCTTGCCCGGCACATGAAGACCCCTGTAGAGAATATAAAGATCGACCCAGGCCTGAATGAGGTCATCTGGGCCAGAGGCGATATGAAGCCCCCCTTGCGCGTAAGGGTGCGCGCGGTCAAGTTCGAAGACGGCGGGGTCGAAGCGGAGTTTGCAGGTGACCGATAAAAGGTTGAAGATCGCGGGCAGTTCCCTCTTGGGAGTCTTCGCCAGGTGCACAGAGTTGGTCGTCCTCGTTCCACTTGAAGTCGGGCCGGCAGATATAGAGACTCTGCAGACAGGCCTCGAGGTCGAGGCTGTGCGAGTGACGGCCGGGGTAGGCTCAGTCTTGGGGTCCCTCGTCTCTGCCAACAGCAATGGATTCGTTGTTACCCATCATGCCGGTGAGGAGGAACTAAAAATTCTTCGCAAGCATGGAAAGGTAACCAGGCTGCCTGCCAAGATCAATGCCGCGGGCAATGTGATTCTGGCC
Organism: uncultured Methanosarcinales archaeon; assembly: GCA_903871465.1. GTDB lineage: Archaea > Halobacteriota > Methanosarcinia > Methanotrichales > Methanotrichaceae > Methanothrix. The sequence goes on along the minus strand of CAIQHB010000037.1, from coordinate 63,703 downwards.
AACGACAGTGCTGCCCTGGTCCATCCGGGACTATCCATCAGGGCATGCGAGGCCATAGCTGAGACGCTGGGCGTCAAGGTGGAGAAAGGCACCATCGGCGGTCTAAAAACAGTAGGAATGGCTGGCGTCGCAACCAATAAAGGTCTTCTCGTGCACCCACGGGTCACTGAGGAGGAGGTCGCAGTCATAGAGGAGCTCTTCGGGCTGCCTGTGGACATAGGCACAGTGAACCTCGGATCGCCTCTGGTAGGCTCAGCGGTGCTGGCAAACAGCCACGGATACTTCGCTGGGGAAGATACAAGCGGCCCGGAGTTGGGTCGCATTGTTGATGCATTGGGTTTCCTGGAATAATTTCCGAGGGGCGAGTCTCCCAGGGGTTATTCCGGTTTCAATCCTAAAATTGATGAATATAGTAGAGTTGGGGTGGAATTGTGATCAATTTCGAGATTAAAGGAAGGTACAAGGGAGGCATTGTCGGCAAGACCTGGCTGCCCTTCCGCAAGGTTGTGGAGAGCCAGAACGAGAAGAATGCCACCAACAAAGTCTATTCCCTCATGGGAAGCGAACATGGCCTGAAGAGGGGCCTCATCCGGATAGACGAGGTGAAGGCAGTTGAGTAGCTCTCCTGGAGGCGAGGAGGAAGTCAGAAGACTCCTGGCCGCATACCAGCAGTATCAGGCCCAGGCTGAGAACATCATGCACCAGCTGAGCATTACGCAGATGACGGCCGATGGTCTGGAGAGGGCTCAAGGAGCCGTCGAAGCTCTGGATGCGGCAGAAGTCGGACAAGAGATCCTTGTTCCAATTGGGTCCGGGTCGTTCATCCACGGCAAACTTGCCTCTAAGGAGAAAGTAGTTTTGAATGTAGGCGCAGGCGTGAGCGTAGAGAAAACTCCTGCCGAGACTCGTGAGATTCTGAAAGTTCGCAAAGCTGAAGTTCTGGAAGGATCTAAAAAGCTCAATGAAGTGCTTGCAAAGATCGATCAAGAGATGCAGAAGATCCAGTCCATAATGCAGCAGTACGAAGACGCAGCAGCGCAGGGTCAAGGGAGCGAAGGGGTTGTTTAACCGGTTTAAGGAGAAGCTCTCGGGATTCAAAGAGGCATTATCCTCCAAGATTGCGGAGAAAGTCTCCGCATCCGGCTTAAAGGCGGAGCCAAAATCCGGGGAAGATGAATCGAAGGCCTGCGAAGTCAGGGCCGCGGAACCATCTCCCGATAAATCTCCCGTCAAATCCGCCGATAAAAAGTCTAAGCAGAAGACCGAGTTCATTCGTTCTGAATCCCGTACGACCCAAGCCTTGCCCATAGAGAAAGGCGAGGCCAACAAACCTAAAAGCAGATTCTCTTTCCTGGAAAAGGCCAAGAGCCTGGTCTTTGAGCAGGAGATAATCCTGGAAGAGAAGGATCTGGACGAGCCCATGTGGCAACTGGAAATGGCCCTCATGGAGAGCGACGTGGCCCTTCCCGTGGCAGAAGAGATCGTCAAAGAGGTCAAGTCCGATCTGGTGGGAAAGAGGAAGAAGATCGGGGCAAACACCGGCAAGCTGGCCGAGGACTCCCTGAGAAAGGCTCTCATTAGCCTTCTGTCCAGGAACCATCTGGACTTCGACGAGTACATCAAGACCAAAGATAAACCTGTCAAGATCCTTTTTGTGGGCGTGAACGGCACAGGGAAGACGACGAGCATCGCAAAGGTCGCCAAGTACCTGATGGACCACAGCTATTCCGTAGTCCTGGCGGCAGGTGACACTTTCCGGGCGGGCGCCATCGAGCAATTGGAAGTGCATGGAACAAACCTGGGCTTGAAGGTTGTCAAGCACAAGACCGGCGGCGATCCGGCGGCTGTGATCTTCGACGCCATTGAGTATGCCAAGGCGCATAACAAAGATATCGTCCTGGCGGATACTGCGGGAAGGCTGCACACCAACATCAATCTCATGGATCAGATGAGAAAGATCGTCCGGGTGACCAAACCCGATCTGCTCATCTTTGTCGACGAAGCAATAGCAGGCAACGATGCAGTGGAGAGGGCGCGCCTCTTTAATGAGTCTGTGCCCATCGACGGATCGATCCTGACCAAGACAGATGCCGATGCCAAAGGTGGCTCTGCCATCTCCATCGCCTACATCACCGGCAAACCTGTGCTCTTCTTGGGCGTGGGCCAGACCTATCCGGATCTGGTGAAGTTCGAGCCTGCATGGCTGGTGGATAGGCTGATGGGTGAGGCGGAAGCTTAGAAGATCAGGTGTTGTCTGCTTTATATATCTCCATATTTCATTTTTAATCGCGAAGATGTCCCGATTGCATTCTAATTAGGATTGCTCGCCTCATTCAGTCTCGATTCTGGCTTTCCGGATCGAATCCGCCGTCTCTTCCATAGATTTTGGTTCACTCAGAGCCGCGAGCCTCTTTGGCGACTCCTGAAAGAGTTCCAGAGCATTGAAGAACCTGTCCAGAACGTCTCCGTTGTAGGTCGGAACCAGGAAGATGTGGGTGTGAGGAATTCTTCTGCCGCGAGCATACATGCAGACAAAGTCCGGCTGGAGAGAATGCATCATCTTCTCTGCCACAATCTTCGCCACCCGGAAGAGGCTGGCGTTTTCTTCAAGGGATAGCTCGTGCCACCAGGGAACATGCCTCTTGGGGATCACCAGAGCTTGGCCTCTCGATAAGGGATTGATATCCAGGATGCACATCGTCAGATCGTCTTCGTAGATCTTATGGGAAGGCGCTCTTCCTCCCACAATCTCGCAAAAGACGCAGGCATTTTCAGAAACCTCTTCCATCTCTCCAACTTTGCGGCAAAGATAGAAAATACTGACGATCATTTCCTTGTCGCCCAAACTTTAATTAATAAGGCTGCGAAGTGGCTGGCGTGGTATACCATGTCATTCGAGATCGAGAGAATTCATGCTCGTGAGATCCTTGATTCACGAGGAAACCCTACAATCGAAGTCGATGTCTATACATGCTGCGGCTTCGGACGCGCTGCTGTGCCCTCAGGCGCATCCACGGGCACGCACGAGGCCCTGGAGCTACGCGATGGCGGCGATAGATACGATGGCAAGGGCGTCCTTAAGGCCGTCAAGAATGTAAATGAAATAATTGCCCCAGAGATGCTGGGCATGAACGCCTCCGCCCAGAGGGAGATCGATGAGTTCATGATTGAGCTGGACGGAACCCCCAACAAATGCAATCTGGGCGCAAATGCGATCTTAGGGGTATCCCTGGCCACGGCCAAAGCAGCGGCCTCATCTTCCGGGATGCCTCTCTACAAGTACCTGGGCGGAGTGAATACAGCCATGCTGCCTATTCCCTCCTTCAACGTCCTGAACGGCGGAAAGCACGCCGGAAACGAGTTGTCCATTCAGGAATTCATGATCCAGCCCACCGGGGCCAAGACCTTCAGCGAGGGACTGCGCATGTCAGCAGAGACCTATCATGCTTTGGGAAAGATCCTGCAGGGAAAGTACGGAGTGGGCGCCACCAACGTCGGCTATGAGGGTGGATATGCCCCTCCCCTCATAAAGACCCGCGATGCTCTGGATGCCATCATGAGCGCTCTTGATGTGACTGGCTACGGAGAGGAGATCCGGATCGGCCTTGATGCCGCAGCCTCCAGCTTCTACATGGAGGGCGGCTACTCGGTAGATGGAAACCGATTGTCTCCCGGGGAGCTCCTCGATTATTATGTAGATCTGGTGAATACCTATCCCATAATTTTGCTGGAAGACCCCTTCGAGGAGGAAGCCTACGACGATTTTGCCAGGCTGACAGCCAAGCTGCCAGGCACGATAATAGTAGGAGACGACCTGTACGTCACCAACATAAAGCGCCTGGAGAAGGGCATCAAGATGTGTGCCAGCAACGCCCTGCTGCTCAAGCTCAACCAGATAGGCTCCGTGTCTGAGGCCTTTGACGCCGCCAGAATGGCTTTCCGGGCAGGATGGAAGGTCATGGCCAGCCACCGCTCCGCGGAGACAGAGGATTCAGCTCTGGCTGATGTGGCTGTTGCACTGGGATGCGAACTGATCAAGACCGGCGCGCCAGCCCGATCCGAGCGCACAGCCAAGTATAACCAGCTGCTGAGAATCCAGGAGGAACTGGACGAGGCTGCAAGCTACACCGTTATTTAGATCGCATATCTGCTATGTTCGAGCTTTTCCCTTGCGAAATCGAGGGAAAGCGCAATTTTTTCGGCAGCCCAATTCAGGCACGAAACATCTATACTCGATCAGCACCCATCATGCTTTCATGGATTACTCATTCAAGCGCGGCTTCAACCCCGATATGGAGCGAATTCAAAAAGCACTGGAAGAAGAATTTCCGGTTGACATAAAACAAGAGGGCAGCAAGCTCTTTCTCAGTTTCGGGGCCCTGAAAAGCATCTATGTATCGATAAATGGCAAGAAGCTCAATGTGACCACGGAGTCGGAATTGGGTGTTAGCGACGCGGTCGCTCTGGATACCAACAAGCGCTTTCGAAATTTCCTGGAGAAGGCTACGGGCTATACCGCTAAACAGAGGCTGCAGATGGCTAAAAAAGAGGCTACAAAGGGAGCGGACTGAAACGCCCATGAAATTCGGACAAAGCTCACGCGCGGCGGATGAAAATCGAGATGCTTTGACATCATTAACTCGATATGCATGCGAAAAGACCTGGCCCAACATTTGTACTCTCTATTTGGGCGCAATAAATTATCCCGCCTCTTTTTTCCGGGTTCCGCGCGGGTGTTACACGCAAGGGCGACGGGGCAAACGTATGGCCGTGCTGGCCCCCCTGACCCCGAGGGTGGCTTTGGGATCGAGGAGCCTCCAAACCGCGGAGCGCTTCTGCCCGCCGGGATCAGAACCATATCTACAACGGGGTTGATTTAAGTCACGACCTCTTGTGGTCTCCGATTTTCGGATTCTGTCTTGGGCATGAATTTATAAGCTTGAAAAACGCAGGTCTTAATTATATGAGTGAATCAACGGCCTTTTCTGGTCAAGACACGATCCAGGAGTCATTTTCAAAGAGGATAGCCGCTCTCGAATCCGATACCAAGAGTCTCGCCGAAGAGCTGGAGACCACCAGGGTAGAGAGGGAAGAAGTAAGAGCAAAGCTCTTCGAGTCCCTCATTGCCAATAAAAAATATCTGCGTGAGGTGGAGCGGCTTAAGAAAGAGAATATTCTCCTGAAGAGGATGCCGCTGTTTCTGGCGACGGTTGTGGAGATGGGACCGGACTATGTCCTGCTGAGGCAGCATGGAAATAACCAGGAGTTCATCACCACTGTTGCGACAGAGATGATGGAGAAGCTGCAGCCCAACTCCCGCGTGGCCATAAACAACTCACTGACGATAGTTCGCATCTTAGATCGTTCTGTGGATGTCCGGGCTAAAGTCATGGAGCTGGTTGAGCTTCCGGATGTAGCCTATGAACAGGTTGGAGGTCTAGAAACCCAGATCCAGGAGATCAGGGAGACCGTGGAGCTGCCGCTGACCAATCCCGAAATCTTCAAAGATATCGGCATTGAGCCGCCCAGAGGTGTCTTGCTTTACGGACTGCCGGGAACAGGAAAGACCATGCTCGCTAAGGCCGTAGCACATGAATCCAAGGCCACATTCATCCACATGTCCGGCTCAGAGCTGGTGCACAAGTTTATTGGTGAAGGCGCGCAGCTCGTTCGCGATATCTTCCAAATGGCTCGCGAGAAGGCCCCCAGCATCATATTTATCGATGAGATAGATGCAGTGGGTAGCATCAGGACGCATGACGGCACGACCGGAAGCGCGGAGGTAAATAGGACCATGATGCAGCTCCTGGCGGAGATGGACGGCTTCAGAACCAGGGGAGACATTAAGATCATCGCTGCCACGAACAGGATCGATATCCTCGATCCCGCGCTGCTGAGACCGGGACGCTTTGACCGGATCATCGAGATCCCCATGCCTTCCATGGAAGGTCGGCTCAAGATCCTGGGAATACATTCCAGGAAGATGAGGATGGATGGAGACGTTGACTTAGCAGAGGTCGCGAAGAATACCGACGAGGCAAGCGGTGCCGACCTTAAGGCCATTGTGGTGGAGTCGGGCATGAATGCTCTGCGAAGAAATGCGACCTCTGTCGCCAGAGATGACTTCGAGAAGGCCATCCGGAAGGTACTCGGGGATGAGGTCGAAGGATCGGAAGAAGCTTTACGCATGTTCTCTTAAGCGGCAATTTGCCGCTTTAAATTCTTTTGAAGATTTATAACGATTTGTTAAATCTTACTCTTTTATAGAAACTTTTAAGTATACTCTTTCAGTCCTTCTCTTTGATGGATCTCTCTGCAGCAACGAGTTTGGCTGATCCCCAATTCCTGGCCGATCAGATTCAAAATCGAGTCGACCTGGCGGCAGGGAAGCACATCGATCTGGTCCCTCTTCAGGTTCTGGCAAATACCGTCGATGGCATCGATATTATATCTATTCTAGTAAATTTCATAATAATAATCCTTATAATACTTTTTACGCGATCTGCAGTTCGTTTCGTGGACCGTATGCTATTGAATTATATCCCAAAAGTGGTACACAAGGTAGAAGTGAAGATGGATGCGACCATGCAGCTCATGATACGGAGGCTGGTCTCAGCAACCATCTATTTGATAGGCCTGATGCTCGTCATCCTTCAGATACCACAACTGCATAGTTTGGCCACCGCCCTGTTGGCAGGTGCTGGCATAGCGGGTCTGGCCATAGGCTATGCCGCCAAGGACTCCCTCTCCAATTTCACATCGGGCATCTTCATTGCCGTTTTTCAGCCTTTTCGAGTGGGCGATTTCGTGGATTTCAGAGCGGATTATGGACAGGTGGAGGACCTGACCCTGAGACATACGGTAATTCGCACCTCGGACAACCGAAGGATCATTGTGCCAAACAGCATCATGAGCACGGAGCCCATAATAAACTGGTCCATCAGGGAGCCGGAGATTGTCTGGATGGTGGACTTCGATCTGGAGAAGGCGGGAGACATAGATCGGGCCCGGGAAATAATCGTTGATAAGGCCCGCAGCAATCCGATGGTGCTGAAAGACAGACCCATAGACGTTCTACTCATCAGTTCCAGGTACTCCGAGCTAACTCTAAGGCTGGAGGTAACCATCCCTGGGCGGAATAAGGCCAAAGTGATAAGCAGCGACATACGAGAGGCTGTAAAGAAAGAGTTTGAAGTACAGGGCATACTTCCTGCACCCACGCCTTAGATAGGAGACGATCCGGGTCAGGGGATATGCCCTAGTCGGGATGATTTACCGATACTCTTTTCGAGATAATGGTTCGAAGCGGCTCGATCTGGCCCCGCTTGGCGCTAATTGGCGCGATCTTGTCCGGCCATTGGTTCCAGGGCGGCAGCATGCCCAGCCTCTCGCAGATCAGGTCCAGCGCCCCGTCCAGATCAACCTTGGCGATGCGGTCCATCTTGTTCGCAGCCAAGACCACATCCAGCCCCATGTCATTCAGGAACTCCCAAAGCTCGATCTCAAAGGGGATTTCGCCCCGGTCCTCCCAGCGGTCGGCAATGTCCAGGAAAGAGGCGGCGTCGATCACCTGCACCGCCAACAGGATCTCCGCGGCCCGGCTCTCAAAGTAGTGAACGATCAGATCCTTGGTCTTCTCCTGTTCGGCTTTAGTTGTCTTGAACATGAAGCCGTAACCGGGCATATCCACATAGAAGACGTTTCCGACCTTTGTCTTGAATGGGTACTGGGTGATACCCGGGCGCTTCCCGATCCGGACTTTCGTTCCAGTAAGCTCCCAAAAAAGTGTGGATTTGCCGACATTGGACCTGCCGATCAGGACGATCTCCTTGGACATAGAACCCAGGAGGAAGGGCAAGCTTGAAAAGGATGTCTATCTGAATTGGCGTCGTAATGATGGAATCAGAAAAGGACCCTAAAAGAATCGCCCTTTTGCTCCTCAAGGCCACGGCACTGACGGACGAACAGGTATTCAGGGAGTTGGATGCACCAAAATACACCTCGGTTGATTACGTCCGCATGGCCTGCCACATTATTCTCAAATGCCACAGGTGCGGGACATGCTGCACAACTGGCGACCCCATCAGGCTGCTGCCCGAGGACGCGGCCCTCCTGGCAAAGCACCTCAAGATTCCCATCGACAAGGCCCTCAAGAAGTACACCATTCCAGACCCCGACCGCCCAGGCGTCCTGGACTTCAAGCATATCCTTCCCTGCAAATTTTATGATGCCGGGGCGAAAGGCTGCAAGATTTATGAGCTGCGTCCCTGGTCATGTCGCATTTTTCCGTTCCTCGGAATCTACGGGTCCGAGAATCAGGTCAAGGTTAACGAGTCCTGTCCGGGATCGGTGGAGACGATGAAGATCCTGACTGAGGTTGTAGAAGAGGCTCGCAAGGGACAATTGGACTCTGCAGCGGTCGATCCGGAAGAGGTAAGAGCGGCCAAAAAAGATCTCAAGAGCATATTGGATTCGATCTAAAAGGTTAAAAAGTGAAACGGCAGAGGCGCACCTTGCAGCAATCTTCGTGGAATAAAATTGCCTGTAACGATTTTCGCTCAAAAGTCGTGGTGGATCAATATAGTGGATCTGTTAAGATTCTCCAGGATAACGGCCGAGCTATAAATATGGTTTGGAACCCTTCCTCCGCAATTGCGAAGAAAATTCACTGAGGAGATCAAGTTGTGCAAGTAATCGTCAAGTAGATGAGGTTTCAAGTCCAATCATTGAAGGCTTATTACCAGAGCTAATAAGGGCGAGGCCGTATATCCATTGGGAGATACTAAAATTGCTTCCATAACCAGACCCCTCTCCATTTATTCCTAAGACCCTATATGATTTATAACGAAGAAAGACCTATACAATAAAGCCACTTGCAGGAACCGTCACAACCCACGATAGTATCATCCTTTTTACAGTCCTCCATGACACATCCTTGATAGCTCTCCTCACGCCTAAACCAATGACGGACGATCCGATCACATAAGTGACCGAAACAGGTAAACCCAATTCAGAAGCAAATAGAAGCAAAAAGGCAGTGGTCGCATTGGCAGCTAAGCCCTCAGCATTGTCCATAGGAGTTACGTGTTCTGCTAAGGTTTTTGTAACCTTTAGGCCGGCAAAGATGCTACCCATGCTCATCCCGAGGGCCACAATTGAAAAGAGCAGCGTTGTTGGAATCGAAGACCATCCACTTTCGCTAGTCAGGGAAAAAAATACACCAAGAGCTGCAATCTTTGGAGCATCGTTCACCCCTCGGCCAAACTTGCAGCTCCTGAAGAAACCCAATGCGAAGTGGCCAGCGAGAATTTTCGGGACAATGGTTCAAAGATAAGGAAGAGAGCTAGTGCCATAGGAATAGCGATTAAGGGACTGGCTACCATGGGCAGAGTGACGTCCTCCACGATGATATTCCAGTGGACCTGCCCGGGCCCGAAGGCAATGACGCCCAAAACGACGATCGACCCCACTATGGCATGAGATGTGGAGATAGGCATACCGATTCTCGTTGCCAGGAGCGTCCAACTAATAGCACCAATCAAAGCAGCAAGGGCGTAGGCAGTGCTGGCGGATGCAGTAGGGGTGATGATACCTGTTGTAAGAGTCACTGCCACCGCTTTTCCTAAAACAATGGCTGCTAAAGCGCCGATGGCTGTGCAAAATGTTCCAAAAAATATAGCCTTTCGATAGGTCGTTATGCCACTTCCGACTAAAGTTGATACTACTTTTGAGATATCGTTGGCTCCTTCTGCAAAAGCCATAACGAACATTATGGCCAATCCTAGTGCAACAGGAGCTGATATGGAAAAAAGACTTGTCATTATAGGGTCCTCCCAAAGTCACAGTCCTATGTTGTTTACGCTCTTCTTATATGCTTAAAACTCAGGCATTCTTACAAACTAATAAATCTTTTTGTTTACGATAAATATAATAAAAAATTTCATATTCTATCTTCGAAAGTTTCATCGGTTCTCAGATCAAATATAGACTGCATGATCTTAGATTTTGGAAAAAATAGTATTAATAGTATTAGACGAGTACTAATGCAAACACCTATAATGCACAATTGTTGGCGTATTGATGCCACTTAAGCGGATATCATTCCAGGTCTGAAATCTTGTGTAGTTCTGAGAGTTTCGGGACTACACACCCGGTCTGAAATCTCGGCGGATTCCTAAAAACCGCCAAAAATCTTGGGGCTTTATACAGTATTTATAAAGCGCTGCCCAAAATAAGAGGTTAATAGTAATCCTCCTCGGTAAAATTAAATAGTATCGCAGAAGAATATAATGGATATACAAATTGCAGTATCGCGATCAATTCGACAAGCAGAGCGACGACAAATAACGCTACATCCATCGATGAATAAGCAGAAAGAAGGTGTCATAATGAAGAATTCCGGCGACTCCAAGCCTAAGCGAAAGGACCATGATGAGGATGAGGAGCGGCACCACCAAGGGCCGACAGGCAAGGGCAGGGAGAGAGTGGTACATGAGGAAATCGTTGCGAAGCGCCTGGAAGGTGGAGCGCCTCCGACAATGGATGCGTATACGAGAGCGCTAGAGGAATGGCAGAAACTACCAGGATCAGTAATGCGGACGCCAACAGACGTGACGCTGCCGCCTGCCCAGAAGCCTCTCAAGCCGCCGGAAGCGAGACCTATGGCCGATGATGCAGAGGACAAGGAGGATCTGACATGACCCTCCAGGGGACAGTGTGGGCTCCCATCGGCCCTAGCCCAATGAATCAGGGCAGCAATCGTGTCAACGGGTTGGTTTCAACCATCGGCATCAGCCCCTCAAACTCCAACGTCATCTACATCGGTACGGCCGCCGGAGGTGTATGGCGCAGCATTGACGGGGGCAACAGTTGGACTCCGATTTTCGACCGCCAGATAGAGCTTGGAATAGGCGAGCCTGGCGGCCTGGCCATCGACCCCAACAATCACGACATCTTGTATATCGGGACCAGCGGACGCATTGCCAATCCCGGACGAGGTGGGGCGGGTCTGTTCAAATCGATCGACGGAGGCGCCAGTTGGATCCGTCTCGGTTCCGGTTACCCCTCCGGCAATACGGGCAACGCAGCCACCACAGCCAAAAAGTTCGTAAACCAGTTTATAAATGTCGTCATAGTCGATCCTGCCAACAGCAACATCCTCTATCTGGCCTCGGGGAGTGGGGTCTTCCGCTCTACCGATGCCGGCCTCAATTGGACGCAGGGCGCCAATAGTGGCGGAGACGCACGCTCTCTCGTGCTGGACGCTTCTTCTCCGGCTGGCAATCGCATCCTGTACTCCGGCATTTCCGGACGTGGTGTTTTCAGGTCCAACGACGGTGGGCAGAACTGGACACAGATTTTGAGCGGCACCACTGCTGCAGTATCCGCAGCGGTAGGTCCTGCACCTGCAGGTTTTGGAAAAGTCATTGTCGACATTGCTCCGCCTACCTTGCCGCCCAACCCTGGGGGCGTGCAAGTGCTCTATGTGAGCCTTCAGGGAACGGGTGGTGCGCCTGATCCGATCGGAGTCTTCCGGAGCACGAATCAGGGCGGGTCGTGGACACAGCAGACCGCCACCGGAATGCCTGGCAACACTCAGGGCGGGTACAGCTTCCACATGGCAGTAGATCCAGCCTCTCCTGGTGACGGGGTCAACGACATCATCTGTTTCGGTGCCGTTGGTATGGCCAGGTCCACAAACTCTGGAGCAAGCTTTACCACCATGCCCGTCCCGCATGCGGACTGTCATGCCTGGGCGTTTGTCCGACAGCTCAGTCCCACACCTTCGATCATCTATAGTGGCAACGATGGCGGAATCTTCAGGTCTATCGATGCAGGGGTGACCTGGACTTCGCTCAACGACGGCGGCCTGCAGACCGGCCTTTTCTATAACATCGACATAAGGCCTGATGCCACTGGGAGCGTCACTGTGGGTGCTCCGCAGGATGACGGATTGCAGACCACCGCAGGAGTTGCTGCACCAGGCTGGGACAGTCCTCAGGGTGGCGATGGCTGGGATATCGTTTATGACGGAGTGACCGTGGGCCGCGTCTACGGGACAAGTGGCTTTTGGCCGGCGCCCTGCACGCGAGTGTGGGTCTCCAATGCGGACGGCACAGATTTCTCACCCACGGTCCCATCGACCCAGGACATTACGCCGTGGGGTACGACAAGCGATCAAGCTTGCGGTCTCTTTCCCATCACCACCGACCCCAGCGCTGCTGGTATTATCTATGTAAGTGGCAATCAGAACCTGTGGCAGAGCAGGGATGGCGGAGCAACCTGGCGCATTCTGTCCCCCTTCAGCGGAACCGGCAACATAGATGTGGCCAGGACCAATGGGAACAATGTTGTTATCGCAGTTGGCAACCAGGTATTCGTCTCAACCAATGCACTAGCCGCCACCGTAGGTCTGCCCTCGGGAGTGATTTTCACCAACATAACCCGGAACCTCCCTAGTCGGAACGTTGCGCGCGCGATCTACGATCCCAACGATCCCACCGTGATCTACGCCGTTCTTGGTGGGTTCAACCTTGGACCCGGGAACATCGGACACGTCTTCCGCACCAGCATCGGGGCCTCCTCCTGGACGGATATCTCGCCTGCACTCAATCTTCCCTTCAGCTCCATCGCTCTGGACGGCTCGGATATACCCAGTGCTATTTATGTGGGCACTGAGCTCGGCGTGCTGCGCTCTGTAGACGGCGGATCTTTGTGGTCGGTGCATGATGACATTCATTTCCCTCGTGTTCCGGTTATCGACCTGGTGCTCAGGAACGGCATGCTGCGCGCCGCCACCTATGGCCGCGGCGTGTTCGCTTTCGTCAAGCCAGCTGGCCCCTCCATCGCGGTGAGTCTCGAAGACAACCTGGCATTCGGAACCATTTGCCAGGGGCCGAATTACTTAACCCTGGATATCTTCAACGTCGGCGCCCAGGATCTCGTCATCAAAAGCGTCCAGCGTCTCATGGGCTCTACTAGCTTCTCGGTGCTTTCTACACCCGGTACACCGCTGGTCGTCGCGCCGGGCGAGCATATCGAGTTCACGGTCGTGTACGATCCAGTGGCGGCTAGCGGGCCTGAAACCGCAACCATCCGCATCATCAGCAACGATCCCACGGCACCTTTCGTTGATCTCTCGGCAACAGGTCTGCTCGGGACAGCAACTCTTGCAGCAGCTATCGCGGACAGCGGCAATCTGGGCAGCGTCTGCCTGGGTTCCTTTGCGGAAGAGAAGTTGACGATCAACAACACTGGATCCTGCCAGCTTTCCATATTCAACATAATCTCGTCCTCGCTGGAATTCAAGACGCCAAGTGTCGTTTCTTACCCATTGATTGTAAGCTCCGGCGGATCAATCGACCTGGTCATTCGCTTCCAACCGTCCAGTTTCGGTGCCAAATCAGCCACTCTCACTCTGCTGAGCAACGACCCGGCCGGTGCCAGGACGGTGGATGTGTCTGGATTCGTGCCGGCGCCTCGCCTGAATCAGTTGATCCCAGATGGCGGCAACTTTGGCAAGATCTGCATTGGATCGTTTGTGGACGAGCCGCTAACCCTCTTCAACAGCGCACCGTGTCCGCTGTCTATCACCAATATCGCTTCGTCGGAGAGCGAGTTTGTTGTGCCGCAAGTTTCGGTGTATCCTATCACGATCGCGGCTGGAGGCTCTCTCGAAGTGCCCATCCGCTTCCAGCCAGCTAGCTTCGGATCGAAGACCGCCAAGGTCACGATCAGTAGCGATGATCCAACCAGTCCACACACCGTGACCTTCTCAGGCTTCGCGCCCTCCGGCAAGCTCGCCGTGACGGGCTCGATGTGCTTCGGCGGAGTAAGGGCCTGCTGCCGCGCCGAGCGCACAATCTCCATCTGCAACGTCGGCGATTGCGACCTGCACGTGACTAGCGTTGCGTTCAAGCGCAAGAACCGTCACTGGAAGTTGATCAACAATCCATTCCCGGCGACTCTGCATCCCGGCTCGTGTCTAAGCGTTGTGGTCAGGTACAAAGCCACCGAAAAATGTCCAGTATGTTGTGAGCTGGTCATAATGAGCGACGACCCGATCACTCCGGTTAAGACTCTGGATGTAATGGCTTACACCATTTGGGATGAGTGTTGCTGCAAAAAGTGCTGCGATGATTGCCAGAAGGGCTGTTGCACCAAGCACCATACGGAGTGTTGTTGTGAGGGGAGTGCGAACGACCATTTTCAAGATGAGGAAGACGAGGATTAGTATGAAATTTTAACCCAGGCATGGGGCAGATCAGTTCCCTTCGTTAGAGCAAGCGAGTTGTGACATGACAACTCGTTTGCGTCATTTGCCTGTTAGAACTCCTGAAACTAACCGGATCGAGGAAGAAAACCAGGGACGCGGAGGAGCGATGTTTATTTTCCACCAACGGGGAATTCAGGTAATAGCTCCAGGTGGCACGCTTCGAGTGTTGCATTCTTAATCATAAAATTTTTTGATATAATGCATTAAAAAATATAATATATATTATATTGCTACAGACATAACTCTATACCTCCTTCTTGAAGACCTCCGTCAGCGAGTCCTTGGCTTTCTTCATCACTTCCGTGGGGCAGGTCTTGTAAGCCAGCTTTAATGGTTCCACCGCCCTCTCGTCGGCAATCTCGCCCAGGCTCCAGGCTGCCCAGGCCCGGATCTCCTCGTCGTCCTGGCTAAACATGAATTCGACCAGATGATCAAGCGCTTTGTTGTGGCCGATCTCGCCCAACGTTGTCACGGCAGTGATGCGAACCTGCCAGTCTTCGTCTTTCAGCGCTGGAAGCGCTAGACTGCAGGCCCTCTCGCTTTTCATCTTTCCTAGGGACTTCAGCGCTTCGCACCTCACCGTTGACTCGCTGTCCTGCACCGCTTGAGATAGGTAGTTCAATGACTCATTGCAATTGAATTCAGCCATGTATGCCGCAGCTCTGCGCCGAACATCAGGGTCTTCGTCGTTCAGCAGCCTGGCCACATCCGCCAGTGATTCAATGTCTCCAATTTTTGCGAGACCAGTCACCGCCATGCCCCGTGTCTCGGGTTCGCTATAGCTCAATAGTTCTCGAAGCGCCTCCGCGGCCTTCAGGCTCCGCAGTGCCATTGCCGCTCGCAGACGCACATCTTTGGAGCTGTCTCGCTTCATGGCCAGGACCAGCGGTTGTACTGCATCCTGGTTTCCTATCGCCTCCAGCGCGGCCGCGCACCATTCGCGAACTACATGATCCGGATCGCTGAGCATGGCCCGGCAGAGGGAGTCCACGGCTCTGGGGGATCCCGTCTTTCCCAGGACCCAGGCGGATTTGTATCGCAGGTCGGAGAACTCGCCATTCTCCAGGGCACCGGCAACGTCGTCTACGGCATCTTCACCCAAATTCACCAGGGCCCATGCCGCCTTCTGGCGTTCAAAGTAGTCATCGCTCTGGCCGAGTACCCTGACCAGTTCAAGAGCCTTGTCCATACGAATTCATCGGCACAGCCGTCTTTTAAGCTTTGCTGAAAGGAATATCAACTGAGAGGAGAGTCTAG
Organism: uncultured Methanosarcinales archaeon; assembly: GCA_903871465.1. Taxonomy (GTDB): domain Archaea; phylum Halobacteriota; class Methanosarcinia; order Methanotrichales; family Methanotrichaceae; genus Methanothrix. The sequence goes on along the minus strand of CAIQHB010000037.1, from coordinate 48,171 downwards.
AAAAGAAGGAAAGAAGGTCATTCGGGAAGAAAGTTATATTGAAGAAGCCTGCAGGGCATGTAATGTTTTAGCAATAAAAGACATCTCGGCAAATAAAAGATCGGGACTGAAAAATGGGATACCTCTTCGGACCGGTGCTATCTCGCCGCCTGGGCCTTTCCATGGGCGTCGACCTGCTCAAGCACAAGACCTGCAACCTGGATTGCATATACTGCGAGCTGGGCAGAACCAGATGCCTCACCCGTTACCGTGATCGTTTTGTGCCGCCGCAGAAAGTCCTGCAAGAGATCAAAGCCAGAAGGAGTGAGCCCTTTGATTATCTCACCTTTGCGGGATCTGGTGAGCCGACGCTGAGCCTGGACCTGGGAAAAATAGTGGCAGAGGCCCGTGAGATAGTTGAGGCACCTGTGGCTGTGATCACAAACAGCACCCTTCTTACCAGCCCCGCTGTTCGACGGGAGGTGGCTGCGGCTGATGTGGTTTTGCCGTCTTTGGATGCGGCTTCTGTTGAGTCCTTCCGGGCCATAAACAGACCAGCTTCAGATCTCAAGATCGATAAAATAATTCAGGGTCTTAAAGACTTCCGGAAAGAGTTTTCCGGAGAGATCTGGCTGGAGGTGATGCTGGTGAAGGGCATCAATGATCGCGATGCAGAATTGATTGCCAGAGCTGCCGAATCCACAGAGCCGGACCGAATTCAGCTCAATACAGTGGTCAGGACACCAGCGGAGCCGGTCGAGCCCTTGAGCGAGGAAGAGATGAAAAAGATGCTGGAGATCTTCCCAGGGGCGGAGCTGATTCCGGATTGGGACTGGAGCGTTCCGCCTGCGACTCGCGATAAGTTATTGAACCTTCTTTCCTTTGAGACCTGCACCCTGGAGGAGATCTGCGGCCGTTTGGATTTGGCCGGCAGCGACGCCATCAAATACTGCAAGATCATGGAGCGCGATGGGTTGATCTCAAGGAGGCTATGTGGAGGCAAGCTATGCTTTCAAGTCGCGGTGAAGCCTTATTATAATCAAAAGAAAATTTAATTATGAGATTATTAATTCTAATTATTATTGTTATTATACCAATCATAATAAACAGTGCGTATGGATGATTTTCGATGACTGAAGAGAATGGGAAATGCGATTCCTGCGCCCAAAAGGGCTCATGCAAAGATAAGGACGCAGGAAAGGAAGGCACATGTATAGTTGACCGTATGGCCAGGATCAAGCACAAGATCATCATCGCCAGCGGCAAAGGTGGTGTAGGCAAGAGCACCATCTCTGTCAACCTGGCCCGTGCTCTGCAGATGAAAGGCTTGCAGGTAGGCGTTCTTGATGCCGACATCACCGGCCCCGATATTCCCAAGCTCCTCGGAATAGAAGATCAGAAGCTGATGCAGGGATCGGAGGGAATCGAGCCCGCCGATGCCAACGGCATCAAAGCGGCGTCCATGGCTCTAATTCTCTCCAGTAGGGAGACGCCTGTGGTCTGGCGCGGGCCGATGAAGATGGCCGCCATCAAGCAATTCATCCAGGATGTCAACTGGGGCGACCTGGATTTTCTGATCGTTGACTTGCCTCCGGGCACGAGCGACGAGCCGCTCAGCGTGCTGCAGCTCATCCCCGATTTGGCAGGCGCGATAATCGTGACCACACCCCAGGAGGTCTCCTTGCTCGATTCACGCAAAGCGGTGAACATGGTCAAAGCCATGAAGCTGCCGGTGCTTGGCATCGTCGAGAACATGAGTGGCCTTAAGTGCCCCCACTGCCAGGAGACAATCAACATATTCGGCAGCGGTGGCGGCGAAAGAATGGCTGAAGAGATGGATGCGCCGTTCCTCGGGGCCATACCCATCGACCCACAGGTCTGCGCATGGGGCGACAGCGGTCAGACTTTTGCGGGGTGCAAGACCCAGGCGGGAGAGAGCTTCGCCCTAATCGTGGAGCGATTGCTGAAGATGTTCAATTAATAGAAGCGCATGATTTTATACCTCCGGCTCCCTGGAATGTCGTGATGCATCGCATACTGGTCAGCAACGATGACGGCGTTTATGCCTCCGGACTGCAGGCAGCCGCGAAAAGCGTGCAGGGCCTGGGAGATGTAACGGTAGCTGCTCCCTCTGGCCAGAAGAGCGGCGTGGGAAGATCGATCTCTGTCTTTGAGCCGCTGCGGTTCGCGGAGGTGAACCTGAACGGCTTCAAGGCCTATGCCGTCACGGGAACCCCAGTTGATTCCGTAATCATCGGCATCTTTGCCATCCTCAAGGAGCTGCCCGATCTCGTCGTATCTGGAATCAATGTGGGCGAGAACATCAGCACCGATACAGTCACTACCAGTGGGACCATCGGCGCTGCCCTGGAGGCGGCGAGCTATGGTATTCCATCCATTGCCGCCTCCATTCAGGCCGTTGATCAGGGCGATAAATTCGACATGCACCACGGATCCAAGCACAGCTTTGAGGTGGCGACAAAAGTTCTGCGCCGCGTAGCGATCAAAGTCCTGGAGCATGGCCTTCCCGAGGGCGTGGATCTCCTGAACCTGAATGTGCCGGTCAATGCCACAGAGGAGACGGAGATTGTGGTCACGAGGCTGGCGCGCAAGATCTTTAAGACCAAAGTGCAGGAGCGCTTCGACCCGCGAGGCCGGCCCTACTACTGGATTGACGGCGAGCTGATCTGCTGTGATGAGGAAGGAACGGATGTGCAGACCATCTATCAGGACAAAAAGATCTCCCTGACACCGCTCACGCTGGACTCGACCGCGAGGATCGACTTCAAGCAGATTGAAAATCTATTCTAATTTAAAAATTTTATAATCTATGGTTTCCGGAAATGGTTTCAGACTTTCTGTTTATCCCTAAATCACCCCTTTTGTGCTTGGAATGCCCGTCCCCTCTTTTGCCACAGCTTGGCGGAGGGCAAAACCCAGGGCCTTGAAGACGCTCTCCATCTTGTGGTGGTCGTTCTCGCCATAGAAGCGAATGTGCAGCGTCAGCCTGGCTCCCACACATATTGACTCCAGGAATGGCGGCAGGAGCTGCACATCAAAGTCGCCTATCCTCTCGCCTCGAAACTCTCCGGTGATGATTAGATAGGGCCGGCCGCTGAAATCGAGGGCCACATCGGCCAGAGCCTCATCCATGGGCACGGACGCGCTGCCATAGCGGCGAATTCCGCTGCGGTCCGCCAGGGCACTATCCAGAGATTGGCCGATGGCGGCCCCCAGGGCTTCGGTCTTATAAAAGCCCGGCTCCGCCTGCACTGTCAAGTCCAGCTGTCCAGTCCTGGCCAGTGCCGTGAGCATGTGATCCATGAATCCCGATCCTGAGCGGACAGACGCCTTTCCGGATCCGTCCAGATCTAGACTGGCCGAGGCCTTGCTTCCTCGAAACTCTGCGTTTGCATCACCCTTTCTCATCATCATCACCATATCACTGATTTCCTCTCTACTCTCGAAGCGCCTGCATAGTCCCACGCACGCTCAGTTTTCCTGTATAAATGGCAGTGCCCGCCACGGCCCCGGCTGCGCCTACTCCGCGCAAGGCCAGGACATCATCGACAGAGGTAACGCCTCCGGCAGCGACCACCGGGATCTTCAGCGCCTGTACCAGAGCACGGGTGGGCTCGATGTCGATTCCTCGCTCTCTGCCTTCCACATCGATGTTGGTGAAGAGGATGGAGCCCGCACCCTTCTCCATGAAGAGCTTTCCCAGGTCCACGGCCTTCTTGCCAAGCGTTCTCTGCCAGCCTTCCGTGGTTACACTTCCTCGCCGCACATCCAGGGCGACCATGATCCTCTCCGAGCCGTGCTCTTCTGCCAGTTGGGAGACCATCTCCGGATCTTTCAGTGCTGCGGTGCCAAGGATCGCCCTGTCCACGCCCAGATCGAGGACTGTCTTCACATCTTCTTTCGTTCTGATGCCGCCGCCAACCTGCGTGTAGAGGTCCAGCTTCTTCACGATCCGGCTCAGGATGGAGGCGTTCACTCTTCTCCCCAGGATGGCCCCATCCAGATCGATGATGTGCAGATGGTCCGCGCCCTCCGCCTGCCAGCGCTCTGCCTGCTCCAGCGGGTTATCCAGGGCGACAACCTCAGTTCCAGGGACGCCACCCACGAGCTGCACGCACTTGCCGCTGCGTAGATCGACAGCGGGAAAGAATGAAAAAGTCATGGGGATTCTATTGCACCAAATAGACCTTAACCGTTTCGATATTTGAGAAAAAGAGATCTTGGGATTAACGTGGTTTCAAAGCACTCGGGCTTTGAGAAGACGGGCAGCAGCTATTGCCCCGCCGACCGCAAAGGCGAACTCGAAGCCGGGTGCGCTCTCCTTTTCATCGTTTCCGGAGTCACCAGAGTCTGCTTCGCTCCCGTTGGCCCCTTCATTGCCTTCATCGTCATCAGCATAAACAGGCGCCATCGATGTTACGAGCATAATGAATGCTGCAAGCAGAATTTTCATGAACCATTTCATTCATTCACCTAAAGGAATAATCGCTTTCATCGTATATGAAACTTGAAGGTCCCGAAGGAATGAGTCTGTCACAACAAGCGGCTCAAATGATTCTACTACCACGATTATCCTACCCGTCTTGTTCTTTTCATCAGGAGAATAGGCAGCAATGTAAGACGACCTTCCGGATGAACTAATCTTGGCTCTTATGGCTTGAAAAATCCCGACGGTCGCCCGGTCCCATGTGGCTCTGTATGACTGCGAAGCTAGCCTATTTGTAATGAATTCCATAAGACGGTTCTCAGATACATCAGTGCTATTATTATAATCAAAGATGGCGACACCGATTAATTCTCTTCCTTTGGCCCCTGCCTGTAATTGGAACCCGTATTCTGTAGAGTCATTATGTAACACGTGCTCCTGAATAACCGTGGCCGAATTTTCGGTCGTATTATTATTGAAGCTGACAGAAAATGGTCCCAATGTTACCTTATCAGATGATCCCGATGCAGCAAAAGATGATAACAGTAATCCCGCTAATAGGAAAATGACCAAGATAGCCTTCATAGTCTGACACTCGTTTCCAACTATATGCATTCACCGTATTTAATGGATTAGGACGCAATTTCTTTTGGTCCTCCTGAGTTTTCCCGCAAGATGCTCTTTCATGACCTCATCGATCATCTCGGACATCTCCGGCGTTACATATGTTTCACATCATCTCTTCTCAGCATGCTCTCCAGCGGCGCCGCCGAAGCGTGCTCCTGCGTTCCCGTGCGCCTGCGGTCGTGGGGACGCATGCCCGTATATGGGCGCAGGCATGGAAGGCGGGTGGAGAAGGTGGGCCGGATGACCAAAGGTGCCGCCTAAGTTGTAACCGCAGGGATGTGATTTCTTCACAAATACATTTATATATTGGTGTCAGCATTTGGCATCCTCTCATGGAGAATGGCCGGAGTCTATTAAAAAAATCCGCGACCTTTTTCCTGAGGGATTAAACGATGAGAAAATTTCAGGGCGGAGTCGAATGTGATCTATCCGCGATCTTCCGCTTGCTTGAGCCAAAAATCGCAGCAACATCTATTAGCCCGATCTCGGGAATAGATGCAGATGTTTTGACTTGTAGATATTCTCCGAACATAAACAATTTTGTATCGGGACAGCGTTCCAGATAAATTCAGAACTCTATTATAGTCGAAAACAGACTATGATAGTATACTAATTGCTCATTTACTTTGGATTATATTCTTACGAAGGCGATATAAATGTTGATGGAATTAGCGTATGTGGCGCTGTTGCTGGTTGTATTGATAATACTGGCGGAGCCCATGGGAAGATATATTGCGAACGTTTTCAGCGGCAATCGTACGCTGCTCTCGCCGCTCCTGCGACCTATGGAGCGGGGGCTTTACAGAATTTGCAACGTGGATGAGCTCGGAGAGATGTCCTGGAAGAGCTATGCGACAGCTCTCTTGATCTTCAACGCGCTGGGATTGATAGCGGTCTATGGGCTTCAGGAAGTGCAGCTTCTGCTTCCTCTCAATCCTCAAGCCCAGGGTCCCGTCAGATGGGATACCGCATTGAACACCGCTGTCTCTTTCATGACCAACACGAACTGGCAGTCCTATAGCGGTGAGCAGACGATGAGCTATCTGACTCAGATGCTGGGGCTGACTGTGCAGAACTTTCTATCTGCCGCTATAGGAATAGCAGTTGCCATGGCCGTTATCCGGTGCTTCATTCGCAAGAATACGGCAACAATTGGCAACTTCTGGGTCGACTTAACCCGATCAGTCCTCTATCTGCTGCTGCCCCTGGCGATCATTTGGGCATTGATATTTGCATCCCAGGGCGTGGTTCAAACCCTGGGCCCTTACGTCAACGCACAAACGCTTGACGGTGGTGTGCAGACTATCGCCGTCGGACCCACCGCCTCGCAGGATTCCATCAAAGTCCTGGGAACCAATGGAGGCGGTTTCTTCAATGCCAATTCAGCCCATCCTTACGAGAGTCCAACGCCTCTAACGGATTTTCTGCAGGTACTGGGGATGCTGCTGATAGCCGCCTCGCTTCCCTTCGCACTGGGGCACATTATCAATAACCCCAAACAGGGCCGGGCGATATTCGCGGCCATGCTGGTGCTTTACCTGATGGGTCTGAGCCTGGCCCTCTGGTCTGAGACCCGAGGAAACCCGTTTCTGGAAAAGATGGGCATAGCTGGAGGCGTGAACATGGAGGGCAAGGAAACGCGATTCGGAGTCGTCCCCTCGGTGCTCTTTGCCCAGTCTACTACCGTGACCTCAGACGGAGCCGTTGATAGCATGCATGACAGCATGATGCCTTTAACCGGACTCGTGTTTCTCTTCAATATGGCCATAGGCGAGGTGATCTTCGGTGGGGTGGGAGTCGGCCTCATAGGCATGCTCTTCTATGCTATCATGACCATGTTCCTGGCCGGACTGATGATCGGAAGAACTCCGGAGATCTTCGGCAAGAAACTTGAGCCCTTCGAGATGATAATGGCGGTGATAGGTATGCTGGGACCGGCTGTGATGGTGCTGATCCTGGCGGGAGTCGCCATAATTCTGCCGACGGGCCTGTCGAGCCTGAACAACGCTGGACCCCACGGTCTGTCAGAGATCCTCTATGCCTTCGCATCAGCCTGCGGCAATAATGGATCTGCATTCGCCGGGCTGAATGCGAACACCGTCTTCTACAACCTGGCGACAGCTCTGGGAATGATAGTAGGAAGATTTGCCACCATCCTCCCGGCCCTGGCAATAGCCGGTTCCCTGGCCCAGAAGAGGATAGTGCCTACAAGCGTTGCCACTCTGCCTATCGCCAGCCCGCTCTTCGTCATAATGCTGGCAGGGACCGTCATAATAGTAGGTGCTTTGACCTTCTTCCCGGTCTTTGTGCTGGGACCGATACTGGAACAGCTGCTCATGCAGGCAGGAAGGACCTTCTGAGGTGATCTAGATGAAGACCAACATGTCGAGCCTCTGGCAGTCAGCCCAGGTCTGGCAGGCTGTGAAGGATTCGGTTCCTAAGCTGGACCCGCGATCGCTCTGGAGAAATCCGGTGATGTTCGCGGTGGAGATCGGCGCAATACTGACGACCCTGATCACCTTACACGATATAATCTCTAAATTGAACTATGGATTTGATGCCCAAATCAGCATCTGGCTATGGTTCACCATACTATTTGCCAACTTTGCCGAGGCACTGGCGGAAGGACGGGGTCGAGCCCAGGCCGAAACCCTGCGCCAGGCCCGCAGCGAGGCTTCCGCTAGCAGGTTGCTTCCTGACGGCAGCACAGAGCAGGTGACAGCTCTGGTGCTTCGTAAGGGCGATTTGGTCCTGGTGGGAGACAACGATATCATTCCCAGCGATGGAGAGGTAGCAGAAGGAGTAGCCCTGGTGGACGAGTCGGCCATTACCGGCGAGTCCGCGCCCGTAGTCCGGGAGGCAGGAGGAAGCCTCTGCGGAGTGACTGGCGGCACAAGAGTCCTTTCCGGAAAGATCAAGATCCGCATCACGGCAGATCCAGGCGAGACCTTCCTCGATCAAATGATCGGCATGGTCGAGAGCGCCAAACGCCAGAAGACGCCCAATGAGCAGGCGCTGGAGATACTGCTGATTGGCCTGACGGGTCTGTTCCTGGTAGTAGTTGTCAGCCTCGAGGCTTTTGCCGGCTATATGGGCATGGTTGTGTCAGTGCCCGTTCTCGTTGCTCTTCTGGTCTGTTTGATGCCCACAACCATTGGCGGCCTTCTGCCTGCCATCGGCATTGCAGGAATGGATAGGCTGCTCCAGCATAACGTCATAGCTCTGAGCGGCAGGGCAGTTGAGGCTGCAGGAGATGTAGACGTCGTTCTAATGGACAAGACCGGCACCATCACCCTCGGCAACAGGATGGCCACGGAGTTCATCCCTGCGAGCGGCGTCAGCAACGAGGATCTTGCGGAGTCGGCTATGCTCTCCTCACTGGCCGACGAGACGCCCGAAGGTCGCAGCATTGTAGATCTTTGCAAGGAGACGCTGGGCGTGCGCGGCAGAGACATTCGAGCACCGGCTGGTTCATCGTTCATCCCCTTCAGCGCGGAGACGCGCATGAGCGGAATAGACTGGGACAGCCGAAAGATACGTAAAGGGTCACACGACGCCATAGAAGAGTATGTCAAGAATGAAGGTGGCGTCATGCCGGACGGCATCAAGACTGCTGTGGAAAGCATAGCCCGAGAAGGAGGCACCCCACTGGTGGTGGCGGAAGGCCCGAGAGTATTGGGAGCTATACGTTTGAAGGACGTGCTCAAAGAGAACATCAAGGAGCGTCTCTCTCATCTGCGCACTGTGGGCATACGGTCGGTCATGATCACGGGAGATAATCCCATGACGGCCGCAGCTATCGCCGCAGAAGCGGGAATTGACGACTTCATCGGTCAGGCTCGACCTGAGATGAAGCTGGAGTCCATTCGAAAATACCAGAAGGAAGGGCATCTTGTGGCGATGATAGGAGACGGCACGAACGATGCACCTGCTCTGGCCCAGGCAGACGTGGCTGTGGCCATGAACGCAGGCACCCAGGCTGCGCGTGAGGCTGCCAACATGATCGACCTCGACTCCAACCCTGCCAAGCTGCTGGACATAGTGGAGATAGGTAAGCAGATCCTGATCACCCGCGGTGCTCTTACCACCTTTAGCATGGCCAACGATGTCTCCAAGTACTTCGCCATATTGCCTGCCATATTTGCGGCGCAGTATCCCATGCTGAGCATCCTGAACATCATGCAGCTAACCACGCCTACCAGCGCGGTTCTCTCGGCGATCATCTTCAATGCCGTCGTCATCCCTCTGCTCATTCCGCTAGCATTGCGGGGCGTTAAGTACCGGCCGACGACAGCGACAGATCTGCTGCGCCGAAACCTCCTCCTCTACGGATTCGGTGGATTGATTGTGCCTTTCATCGGCATCAAACTGATTGACGTACTGGTAGTGATGCTACACCTGGAGTGAGGAAAATGAACAAGATTACAGATGATTTAAAGACTGCAATGCTGCTATTCATAGCGTTCTCTCTGCTCACGGGCCTGATCTATCCCCTCCTCATGACGGGCATAATCCAGATTGCTATGCCTGAGCCTGCAAGCGGGAGCTTGATCGTTGTGAATGGATCGGTCGTGGGCTCGGAGCTAATCGGTCAGAACTTCACAAGCCCGGGCTACTTCCATGGAAGACCATCGGCGGTAAACTACGCAGGCAATGGCTCGGGTGCCAGCAACTTTGGTCCGACTAGCAAAAAGCTCATGGAGCTGGTGAGTCAGAGAATTTCAGAGGTCAGAGCGGAAAACAACCTGTCCAGTAATGCAGCGGTGCCAAGTGAGCTGGTCCTTACCTCAGCCAGTGGCCTAGACCCGCACATAAGCGTGGAAGGAGCGATGCTTCAGGTGCCACGGGTGGCCGTCGCCCGGGGCATTCCTGAGTCTGAAGCAAAAGTGTTGGTCTATCAACATATTGAGCCTGCACAGTTTGGCATAATGGGCCAGGAGAGGGTGAACGTGCTCAATCTCAATCTGGCGCTGGACGAGCTAAATAGGGGCGGCCATTGATGGACAGGGAGTGTCGACCAAGTCCCGATTCTTTGCTGCGCAGGCTGAAGCGCGTTGAGCAGGAGGAAAAACTGGGCCGAGGAGCACTCAAAATCATCCTCGGCTCGGCTGCCGGCGTCGGCAAGACTTACCACATGCTGGAAGAGGCGCAGTCTCTCCGGAAGGACTGCGTGGATGTGGTGGCCGCGGTCGTCGAGACTCACGGACGGCCAGAGACCGAAGTTCTCCTGGAGGGTTTGGAGGTAATTCCTCGCCGCCACATAGAGCATGGTGGTGTCACCCTGGAAGAGCTGGACTTGGACGCGGTTTTGCAGCGCCATCCGGCTATAGCTCTGGTGGATGAGCTTGCTCATACCAATGCTCCGAGCTCACGCCATGATAAAAGGTACAAGGATGTCGAAGAGCTGCTGGAGGCGGGGGTCGATGTCTACACGACCCTGAATATCCAGCACATTGAGAGCCTGAACGATATCGTTTATCAGATTACAGGCGTGAAGGTTCGGGAGACCTTGCCGGACAGGATAGTGGAGCTGGCAGAGGAGATCGAAGTTGTGGACCTGCCACCGGAAGAGCTTCTTCAGCGGTTAAAGGACGGTAAGGTGTATATCCCTCACAAGGCCGAGCAAGCCATGCAGCGCTTCTTTCGCAAGGGCAACCTGTTGGGGCTGCGGGAGATGGCGCTGAGGTATGCAGCCCGCAAGGTGGACGAAGATATGCGCTCCTACATGCAGGGCCACGGCATCATTGGACCATGGCCCGCAGGTTCGAGGCTGCTGGTATGCATCAGCACCAGTCCCCTCTCTGAACGCCTGATTCGAACGGGTCAGAGCATGGCTGCCGACCTGGACGCGGAATGGTTTGCAGTCTATGTGGAGTCCCCTCAGGAGGCCCCATCAACAGAAGCCGCCAAGGACCAGTTGTCACGTAATCTGAGACTGGCAAGGGAACTTGGTGCCAGGGTAGAGGTCCTGATAGCGCAAAATATTGCGGAGGAGATACACGGCTTCGCCCGAGAGCATAATGTCACCCTTATAGTCGTCGGCCTTCCCCGCCGCAGCCTGTGGAACAGGTGGCTGCGGGGGTCCGTGGTCAACGATGTCATAAGCCAGAGCGGACAGATTCATGTACTGGTCATAGGCGGGACCGAGATCGATCCGAAAAAAGAAGTGGACACCGCCCACGCGGTCAGCGGAAGCTGGCAGCCGTTCTATGGCAGCCTGGCGAGTGTGGCGGCGACAGTGGGTTTTTGCTGGATATTTCAACAATGGCTGGGTCTCATCAACATTGCCATGGTTCTATTGCTGCCCGTAGTTTACAGCGGAATGGCCTGGGGCAGACGATCCGGCTGGGTGGCATCGCTTTTGGCCGTGGTGTCTTTGGATTTCTTCTTTGTCCCGCCTGGGTTTAATCTTGCCATTGAAGACATTCGCTATCTTCCCATGTTTGGCGTGTTCTTCATCGTAGGAATTGTGACCAGCTTCCTGGCGGATCTGGTCAGGTGGCAAGGAGAGAGCGCCCATCAGAGGGAGCGTTTTGTCTCCGCCCTCTATTCCTTCAGTCGTGACCTGATGGCCACTGGGAACCTGGAAGAGCTTCTTCGCTATGCTGCCAAAGAGATTGCAGAGGCTTTTGAATGCGAGGTTATGATCTTGCTGCCGGATGAAAATGGAAGTTTGTCGGTTCGATCGCAAATAGGTGAACACATGATCTTCGACGAGAGAACTCTGGGCGTGGCAACGTGGGTTTTTCAACATGCAAAGCCTGCAGGTCACGGCACTGAGACTCTATCGTCAGCGACATTTTCTTATCTTCCCATGAGGACAAAAGAGGTGACAGTCGGAGTCCTCGGCGTTGGACTCAGCAAGGCCGATCAACTTCTGCTGCCGGAACAGAGGCGGCTGTTAGAGGCATTCGCAAATATACTGGCGCTGGCATTGTTCAGGTCCAAGGGTTCTTCTTAGGAGGGAAGAATTCTTAGGTCTCATTTCCTTTGTTGATTGATTCTGTCATCCCAAAAAGTAGCATCGAAGTCTCAAAAGAGCTGCCGCAGGGTCCGTTGCTAATACACGGTCACCCTTTTCACTCCCTCGATCTCCATAAGCAGCCCCACCAGCTCTCCGGGAATCTTGCCCTCCGTGATAATAGTAAGTTTGGGGCTCTCCACAAAATATGGGTCATCCGATACGGCCTGGCGGATGGAGAGGCCAAACCCGGCCACTGCGCTGGCCACGTCTCCCAGAAGGCCCGTCTTCGCGGCATCAACCGGCGTAATCTCAATGACTCCCAAGCCCAAAATGGGTGCCACATCGCCTAGAAAAGTGATGGAATGCACATTCTTGAAGACCTTCCGGAGAGCTTCATCCTCGCGGATAGCCTGGGCCGTGGTGTCCACCACCCTGCGGTCCACATCCAGCTCTCTGGCGATCTGAGCGTGTGGGATTTCTATATGACCCGATACAACGCGAGCCTCATCGTTGATCTGGAAGCCTCTTTGCAGGATGAGTCGGATGACCTTCTCCTGAGCCGGAAACCTCTTGAACTTGTTTAGAATATCCTGCCACATGTTGCTCTATCGCCAATTCACTTAGAAGTACAAAAGGCCTTCCTTTCAGGAGAACATCTCTTTGGGAGGCTGCCTGTATTCCTTCCGGGCTTTGGGAATGGTCTCCTCCAGATGCCTTTGCGTGATGTTGCTCTCTTCCATGATGGCGTGATGGAGCGCTGCCTTCAGAACTTTTTCCACAAGGTCTCGCCCCGAGAAGCCTTCCGTCTGCCGGGCGATCTCTCGCAAGCTAACATTCTCCAGCTCCAGGGGCAAAGTCGCAGCATTTTTCTCCAAAAGCTTTAGCCGCTCTTCGAGATTGGGCAGCTTGAACTCAATCTCCTCCTCGAACCTGGATCGAACGGATGCATCCAGAACCTCGATCTGGTTAGTGGCGGCGATGGTGCAGACACCGAGCCGGTTCGAAATTCCATCCATCTCTGTAAGCAGCGAGTTCACAATTTCCGAGACGTCGCCTCTCAGATCCTGATACCTCCGGTCGAGAGCAATGGCGTCCAGCTCATCGATGAAGATGATGCAGGGTGCCATCTCCTCCGCCTTATCGTAAAGGTTGTGAATCTGCCTGGCTCCCTCACCCACGAACTCGCCGATCAGGCTGGTGGACTTCACTGCGAGCATCGGCACGCCTGCCTCGGCTGAGAGGGCTTTGGCGATCATAGTCTTTCCTGTGCCCGAAACACCGTAAAACAGAATGTTGCGCGGAGCCCAGCGTCCGAACTTCTCCGGATCCTGCAGGAACTTTTCTACTATCTTGACCTTGCGTTTGGCGGTCTCCTGGCCGATGACATCATCAAAGCTGACGTCAAACTTCATCTTATTCTTGGGCTCGGCCTTCTGTTCCACCTTGATGGTGGTTTCCGTTCCCACGACGGAGTGCCTGGGGTGCACCTTTACCACCTGAAAGGCGAAGTCCGGATAGAGCCTGCGGTCAAATAGATAACAACCAGGCTTTAGCGCCTCCCCATACCACTGCTCCTGGGCATAAAGCTCGAAGAGCTTGGGATCGGAGACTACTGGATGTTCCTGAAAAATGCTCTTCAAAGGGTAGCCCGCCGGCCGCAAGAGCACAAATCTTGCGCCTACTGCCTTTCTTCTCCCCGGCTTTGCCCCCTGGGCCTTGGTCTGGCTCTTTTGGATAGATCGCACGATAGAAATCTTGCAGTCAAAGATAGTTAAATGTATTGGCCTGCTCAACGGAGCACTGATATCGTATCTGACCCGGACATTGGATTGCCCTGCCGCATTGCCGGTTCGAAATCGATCCGAGCAAGAAGTAAATGAATCGAGGGAACAACTCCATAAGCCGGAACCGAAAGCTCCAGAGATACGGTTCAGTCGTCTCCGGGCAATGTGTTCCGATAGTAATTAATATTACCTCTTACAAGCAGTAGCGCAAATGTAGTAGGAGGATCTTCATGGCAGGCAGTAATGGCGTGGCAATTGGTATGATGGTTATAGGCTTTGTAATTCTGTTCTTAGTGCCCCTCTTCTTCTTAACTACCCTCTTCTAGGGTTTAAGAAGCCGATCGGCCACTTTTTTTAGATTATCTTTTGTTTAGCTTTGCCGATAATTATAGTGCAATTGCTGCAATATGATTTGTCATAATTCAATATGATTTACAATAAATTAGCATTATTGCCTTAACAATACGATTTGATTCTATCCTGTGTCTCTTTACTCTTTAAATTTCTCAAGAATCAACAAATCTTTATAGACGTGTTACCAAATATGACTACAGAAAACGCAATGTGCTTCGAATTGTAGGTCTTTGGTGGTAGGGTTGAAGGGATACAAAGTCATTATATTGATGCTATTGATCTTGTATTCCCCAGTCTGCCGGGCCTCGGAAGAGAACGATCTATGGTTGCTCCTATCCAGCTATGAGGATATAGGCATCACGACAAAGGATCTGGCATTTTTTCTCGTGACGCATGGATACAATGCAGAACCCGCCTCCAATCAGTCCTATGTTACCGTCAAGCTGAAAGGCGGAAATGAAGTCTATATCACACCAAATGGTGCCTCGCCAAGGTTGGGAGATCTATGGATGACCCCTCCTACCACCGAGACAGGCCCTATAAAGGTGATATCCAACGACGCCATCCGGATCAATATCACTTATGCGCAGACAAGTGATACCGAGTTCATAAAGACTATCAGCAGATATACCATATTTCCCGTGACTCCTTTGGGAATGTGCTACGACGGTTCTCAAAAGCTGGAAAATGCTTACAAGAGCTTGGGTGATAAAGTGATCTTCCTGTATGACCCAAGCGGATTTGCTTCCCAGGGCCATATCTGGGTTGCTGTGGAGGATAAAGCCCATCCCGATACCTGGCTCGCAGTGGATAGCTACTATGGGGCAATGACAGATCCGGAGTACTATACGGCGCCCTACAGCTTCACTGATTTCAAGTACCTTGATTCTATCAATCCTAAATGGAGATTGGCTTAGTTTGGCTCCTAGAATGTCAGTCGGTGTCCTGCCGCTTGTAAATATTTAAAAATAAAAAAACTATTTAAGTAAAGCGCCCCAAGTGTCACCAGAAACTTAAAATGTCAGATAGACTAAATACGAAAGGTGTTGTGGGAAATCATTATAGCGACTTTGGCAACGGCAAGGAAGGCCGCACTGATGGAGACGGCAAATGGCATCTGCCTATCCGTCAATGCTGCATCAGGCGGCTCGAGCATAGTCAAATATCCCATATTGGAGTGGCACATGCCATGAGGCACCGTCTTAAGGAAATATGCAGCTTGAAATTATTCCGCTTGAAATTATGTAGCTTTAAGCCTCTCGCAGGATATACCGCTATGATGCCATTAAGAACTCATAAGTTGCCGCCCTTTTGGCTCTGGATTTGCCTTATTGCCGTCTTCATGCTGGCAGTGACCGCGCAGGCATCGATCGTTACCTTGAACCCTGGCCAGAGCATTCAGGAGGCAATTGATGCCGCCTCTCCTGGGGACATTATTCAGATCAGCCCTGGAGTCTATAATGAAAGCATCAATATAACCAAAAGCCTAGCCTTGCGAGGCGTAATGGGTGAGGATCGGCCGATATTGAACTCCGGCGGTCATTTTAGCGTGGTTAGCATTCTGGCCGATAACACCGGGCTGGAAGGCTTAAAGTTGACTGGTGCCGATAATGGGACCATGTCCGGGATCAGGGTGATGTCCCGGAATAATATAATTGCAAACAATACTGTTCAGAACAATAGTTATGGCATTTATGTGGCCTCCGGCAACAATACCATAGACTCCAATGAGGTGAATGGGAACTATCTAGGCGGCATTATTCTCCTCTCCGCGGCAAGAAACAGGGTCATGGATAACCAGGTTTATGAGAACAACGATGCTGGCATTATGCTCATCCGGTCTGGAAATAACTCGCTGGCAGGAAACAATGCGAGCGACAATTTGGGCGCAGGAATCAAGCTCTTCCAATCCCTGGACAACATTGTGGAAAAAAATATACTGATCACCAACGACTACGGCATCGTCCTTTCTGTTGCTGATCATAACTGGATAGTGAATAACTCCGCCATCAATAACGATTACGGCATTTATCCATACCTCTCCAAAGGCAACGTGATCTCCAATAACATTGCCTACAAGAACGACTATGCCATCTATCTTTGGGATTCAACAGATAACATTATCAAGGAAAACGACCTGGGGAATAATGATGGTAGCGGAATAACGCTCTTCTTTTCCCATGAAAATAGCTTCCTCGATAATATTGCCGGTTTCAATAAGCAGTACGGAATTCATCTCATATCCTCAAATAATAACCGTATCTTGAGGAATCGCTTCAGCAATATCACTGCCGGAAGCGGTGTATTCTTTGAGGAATCCATCCAGAACAACTTCACCGGGAATACAGTAGATGACAATTTTGATCAAGGAATACAGCTTGAGAATTCAAGCCGAAATAACCTTGCAAACAATACCATCCGTCAAAACCCTGTGGGCATAGTGATATCTGGGATAAGCGAAGAGAATTTGCTCGGGGGGAATCTGGTGAGCGGAGGAGATACCGGTATAATGCTAAAGGAGTCGCGCAACAATACGCTCAAAGAAAACCACCTCCTCAAAACCGTTATTCATGGCATATATCTCAACTCGTCTATGAAGAACGATCTCCTTCGAAATGATATAACCAATTGCCCTGAGGGCATATTCCTGGAGAACGGCCAGAAGAATAATCTTTCCGGCAATCGATTACAGGGCGTCAAGAATGGCATTATCGTTCAGGCTTCGAGCCAAAACGAGATTGGGGAAAACATCATAATTCGCAGCCTGCTCGGCATAAAGCTAGACCGGTCTCTCAATAACCGCCTGCAATCCAACGAGCTTTCGGAAGATGATAACGGAATCCTCATCACCAGCTCCGTGCAGACCGAGCTGGCCGGGAACACAGTTCAATGCAAGGATGCAGGTCTTGATCTCGTCAGCTGCACGAAATGCAATATCACCGATAATATCGCTCGCAACTGCCGGCAGGGAATAAGACTTATCGATTGCAGCCATAACAGGATTTTCCTCAACAATCTCAGCAAATGCCAGAAGGGCCTTTATCTGGACGAAGGAGTATATCCCCAGAAATCCAGCAATAACGAGATCTATCTCAATAGCTTCTATGGCAATGGGCAGGATGTCTACTCATTCCTCTCAGAAAACACCTGGAGCTCTAATGCGGCACTGCAATATCAATACCATTCAAAGGCTTTCCACAGTCGCCTTGGAAACTACTGGAACAACGGTCGGATGAGAGACGACAACGGTGATGGCATCAGTGACCTAGCTCATAGCATAGGCTCGGAGGAGGATGGATATCCTTTGATGGGCCCACCACTTCTGTATAATGTCGATCTATGAAACCTTGACCCGGCGCCTTCAAATAATGCCACCCAATAAAAAATCAAATAAAAAATGCAGACGGAAAGGTCTTCCGCTGCCGCAGGCAAAAAGAGCCCGAGAGGCGCTCCATTTCGCAAGGATTCCCGTCCCTGGGCTCCTGATTCCCGGGTCTATGTCTTCTGCTTCTTGATTCTCGTGTAGTGCCTGTACATGATGCCCAGAGCATCGGCCGCCTGCTCGGGAGTGGAGAAGACCGGGATGCCTGCTTTCTCCATTTTGATGACGCCAGGCATTGCGAACTCCTTTCCCGCCACGCAGGCAATGATGGGTTTTCCCTTGTAGTCGATGCTCTTCAGGGTATCCGGGTAGCTCTCCAGAATCTCAGCCTGAAGAATCACGATGAAACTGCCCACGTCGCTGCTATCCACACCGATCTCAATGGTCCTCTTCACCGTCTCAGCATCCTGGCTGAAGGTGTAATCCACGGGATTCATGCCGCAGACATAATCCGGCAGCAGCTTCTTCAGTCTCAGCTTGAGGTGCGGCTCAAGCTCAGCGAGCCGCATGCCGTTGTCGGTGATGGCATCGGCAGCAATGACTCCCAGGGAGCCGGCATAGGTTATTATGAATACGCCTTCTCGGTCGGGAAAGGGCTGCTTGGAGATGGCGCGGGCCAGGTTGAACATGTGTTCGTAATCGCGGGCTCTGATAATGCCCGACTGACGGAAGGCGGCGCTGAAAATCCGGTCGTTGCCTGCCAAAGATGCAGTATGTGACGCGACTGCCTTCTTGCCGGCATCGGTGCGGCCGGACTTGAGCACCACCACCGGCTTATCCAATGTGATGCGGCGGGCCTCGTCAATGAAACGCCGCCCTCCTTTCACCGACTCGAGATACATGCAGATGACATTGATGTTCTCGTCCTTGCTCACCGCCTCCATGATATCGGTCTCGTTGATGTCCAGCTTGTTCCCGATGGTGGCGATGATGCCGAAGTCCATTATTTGGCGCAGCCCCCAGAGCATTCCTGCGGCGCAGACTCCAGCTTGAGAGACAAGGCCGATACTGCCCGTGCTGAGGGCATCGACAATGCCAATGGATTGGACCATACTACAATGGGTATTGATGATGCCGGAACAGTTGGGGCCCAGCAGCCGAACACCGTATCTATCTGCGATCTCTTTCATCCGCAGCTCTATCTTCTGGCCTTCCGGACCAAGCTCTGCAAAACCTGCGGACTCAACCACAATGTAGCGCACACCGCACTGGCAGCACTCTTCAACGACATCCGGCGTCACACCCGCAGAGACCAGGATGATGGCCACGTCAACTGGTTCCGGCACAGCGCTGATGCATGGATATGCCTTGAGGCCTTGAATCTCGTCTGCCTTGGGATTGATTGGATAAAGCATACCTCTGAAGTTGTGGCTGACAAGATTGGTGAAGACGTTCCAGCCCAATTTTCCGGGAGTCCCGGAGGCGCCGATGACGGCGATACTCTTCGGATAAAAGAGGTCGTGAAGATCCCGGCTGACCAAAGCGGGGGGCGAAGGCCGCGGCTCGCCCAGAATTATGCGGGCGTCAACCGCCATGTAGCCGTCCGGATAGAGGAATACGGGATTCAAGTCCATTTCCGCGATATCGGGATTCTTCATCACATAGTCCGATACTCGCATCAGCAAATCTATAAGCCCCTTGATATCGACAGAGTGGCCGCGATACCCTTTCAAGAGAGCATAGCCTTTGATCTCCTCTATCATATCCTGTGCATCCGACTCGGTGATGGGAATGGACCGGAAGGATACGTCCATAAGAACCTCAACGAATACGCCACCCAGACCAAACATCAACATCGGCCCGAATGTGGCATCATTCGTGACTCCCACGATGACCTCTAATCCCGGCCGGGCCATTTTCTGCACGGAGATGCCTTCCACCTTTTTGCCCGGAAATGCTCGAACAATATCCCGAAAGGCTCTTCGCACCTCATCTGCATCCTTCAAGTTGAGCTTGACTCCGCCTGCATCGGATTTATGAACTACATCCGGGGAGAGCACCTTCAAGGCCACGGGAGACGCAAGCGACATGAATATCTCTGCGGCCTCATCCTCCGTCCTTGCCACTATGGATTTAGCCGTGGTAATCCCGAGGCTCTCCAGAATGGCTTTGCTCTCATGCTCCATCAGATAAGTCCTGCCGACCGCCTTCGCCTGATCTATAATCTCTTTAGATAGCTCTGTCATTTTGACCTCCGGATCGAACCGACTCCATTTTGCACTTTGAATTCCGGAACTTGGGTGCCGTAAGCGCGCCCGAATTCCGAATTTTTTTCATTATTTCTGCAATTTCAGTGGAAAGCAGTTCCCTGTCATGATGTTGATAAACATTTTGCACCAAACCGGCCTCTTATCTACCGTATTGATCTTTGGAAGCGATGAACTTATCTCAGATAAAAACCAGTATATTCACATGGATAAGGAAATCGTCCAGGTCATCCTTGAGAAGGAGCTCTCCGTCAAAAATCCCCTTTTGATAGAGGGATTCCCGGGAATTGGCCTGGTAGGGAATATCGCCAGCCAGTACATCGTCAACGAACTCAAAATGACCTATCTCGGAGCCATGAGCTCCAGATACTTCCCGCCCCTGGCAGTTCTCTTGGGCGGAGTGGTGAATATGCCCGTTCGCATCTACGAGGATGCGGGCAAAGGCATAGTGGTTCTCACAGCCGACATTCCTGTACATCCCCTGGCCTCTTATGAGATTGGAAGGGAGATAGTATCCTGGGCCGAGTCCATAAATGTTCGAGAGATGGTCTGCCTGGCAGGCATAACGGTGATGGACGACCAGCACAGGGTCTTTGGCGCAGTAAGCAAATCGGATTTGCTCGATAAGATAAGAGATAAGGTAGAGATCTTTGATATGGGGACAATCACAGGCATCACAGGCAGCATTATGAACGAATGCCGCATGAAGAATCTCTCTGCCGTCTGCCTCTTGGGTGAGACGGCGTCCCCCGAGCCGGATCCGAGAGCTGCAATTGCTGCTATTGAGACTCTCAACAAAATTTATGATTTAGGCGTGAGCACTGCGAAGTTGACCGAGCAGGCGGATGAGATCGAGGTGCAGATGGCTCAACTAGCTCAGCAGATGAAAGCCGTCACACCCGAAGAACAGCAATCTCAGATGCCCAAAGAGTTCCCCATGTACGGGTGATGCCAATGATCTACACAGCACTAACGGGATTAGCAAGACACGTGATGAAGGAACTGCTCGCTGCCAGAGTCAGGACCGTGGAGATTCGGAGCCCCAATAACTTCCTGGCGCTTTTGGCCGTCCAGCCGGGTGATCGGATTTTTCTTACAGAAGCCAGCGCTCCGGATATAGTTCCAGGCACAAGTGGCCTCATCACCAGCATAAAAGCACTGCAGATTATTACCCACCGGACAATTCAATCCAGCGAGGATTACTATGAAGAGAGTGAATCTCAGGCGGCTAGACTGCAACTCCAGATGGTGGGAGTAGGTCGGGTAAGAAGGATTGCCTCCATTGAACCGGGAACGCCTCTTACCCTGGATGTGGATGAGGTGAGATACTGCGACGCACGCTAGTGCGCCTTTTTCTTCATCGAGACTTTTTGAGATTTTAGCCTAAAATCGATTTGCTGTTCGCCATGAAGGTTCTCCTCGTCACAGGAAGGCTGGCTCTTGACCAGGTCAGGGCAACAGCCCCAGGGTCAGATGTGCTGGTGTTGGATGTGGATGTAGCGGCGTTCATCACCCCGGAGATGCTTTGCCGGGCGAAACCTGATGGTTACGATCTCATCCTGATTCCTGGGGCCATAACCGCTGATTTCCGGGAGGCGGAACGGAGGCTCAAGGCCAAGATTCGCCTGGGGCCCAAGCACGCCGCGGACTTGGGCTTTGTTCTTCGACACCTGGGTGAATTTGAGCTCTCTTCCCGTATCCCTGCGTGCGTCTTGATGGATGGCGAGAATCGATCGGAGGCCCAGGCCCGGGCGGAGCGGCTGGAGGAGGCGGCCACCGGTCGAATAACCCTCAAGGGGGTCAAGATCGGCGGCAACTCCCGCATGAAGGTTCTGGCCGAAGTTGTCGATGCTACGCGATTTGGTGCCGAAGATCTGATCGCAAGAGTACGCTATTTCGAGGCTCAAGGCGCAGACCTGATCGACCTGGGGGTCCCTCTGGATGCCGGTATGTCAGATGTCACGGCGGCATTGAACGCTGCCAAGAGTGCCACAAGTCTTCCGGTAAGCGTGGATACAGTCGTCCCCGACTTGATTCTGGCCGGGCTTCATGCCGGGGCTGACCTGATCTTGAGCCTGAACGGCGATAATCTTCCCCACGTAGGCGAGGCCGTTGCTGCCGCAGGTGTTCCGGCCGTGGTCATTCCGGGACCCGGGCCTGTCTCTCTGGAGGAGAACCTGGACAAGGCTCTGGGGTACGGAATAAGTGTTATAGCCGATCCGGTTCTCGATCCTCCCGCCCTGGGGCTGGCCTCGTCGCTGCATGAGTACATTCTATTTCGAGAGGCTCACCCGCATATTCCACTCTTCTTTGGCGTGGGCAATGTCACTGAGCTGCTGGATGCCGATTGCACTGGGGCCAATGCCCTGCTCGCAGCACTGGGGGCGGAGATGGGGGCATCTCTGCTCTTCACACCTGAGTACAGCGCGAAAACCAGAGGTAGCGTGCATGAACTTGGCATAGCCGCGCGAATGATGGGTCTTGCCCAATGGCGCCATACGCCGCCAAAAGACCTGGGCCTGGACCTTCTGGTCTTGAAGGAGAAGAGGCGCCTTCCTCTGGAGCCTATGCCTGAGGTGTTTGTGGAAGCCGAAAATAGGCACAAATACGAACCGGACAATGCCGGTAGCTTCAGAATAACCCTTTCCCGGGATATGATCCTGGCCGGAAACGGCAGCATAACTGTCGCGGGAGGCATCGCCCGTGATATCCTGAATACGCTCATCAATATGGGATTGGTTACGCGTCTGGATCATGCCGGCTACCTGGGTCGCGAGCTGGAGAAGGCGGAGATTGCCCTTGCCTTGAAACGCAGCTATAATCAGGATGAACCCCTCTGGCCCTCAGAGAAAAGTTAAATAATAATAGTCTTGTAAGGGATGCGGATGAATCAGAAGGCTTTCGCTATCTTCGTAGGCGCTATTATGGTAATCTCCGCCTTTGCAGGTTTCGTGCTCAGGGGCAGCGACCAGAATTCGACTATCGTTGTATCTAACTCCAATTCCTTGCAGACCTTCGGGGTGCAGGGCAACCTGGTGGACAGGAATTTCGAAGGATTGCAAGATGTCCTGGAGATGTCGCCAGAGAGCACTATGATGGCGTATTGGATCAACCTGACCCCCTCGCAGGATCTGACGGATGCAGCAAAGGCCGCATTTCCAGGGTCTCTCGGCTTGACCTACGGAAGCCAGATCTATTCCACTAAGATCGAAAAGCTGGCTTATGTCTATTTCAATAAAACGTCGCTGGAATTCCACTGGATTCAGCCCTTCAAAGTGGGCTACAATGGGCTTGTCATACCATATGAAGGCTACATGATGATCCCAGCAGGCTCTGAATATACGATGGTTATGGGCAAGCCGGTTCTCTTCGGCACGCAAGACGCCGCAAAGCAAGTCATAGATGTGATCGCGGGCGGCCTGTCCGCAGGAAACTTCACGCTTATTGACGACCATCAAGCTGACCTGCAGGTGGAGGCTCTGGGCCGTGGGGGCGCGAGCATGCCCCTCTCAGGCGGATACAAGGAGTTTTACCTGGGTGTAAGCGTCTCAAAGGATCAGGCCAACGGCTTTGATCTCTACGCCAAGTATCTTCTGCCATCAGGAAGTGTGAACCAGAAGGTGCTGGATCTCGCCGGAAAGAATAGTCTAAACTATACTACGAAAGGCACTGACTCAGAACTATCTGGATTTATAGCTAAGGAGAAGCTAACTAATGTGCTGGTGGGTCTTCTCAAACCCTAGCGCAACCTTTTTACATGTGGAGCTTCAGGCTGATCTGAAAGGTCTAATCTGAAAAGGCGCTTTTGCGATGAATGATGATGGGCGTGTTTTGGCCCGGAAGGAGAATTAAATTATGGCAAGACCAATATATGTGCGGTTTGATGTTCCAGCTGAGCTGGCTACGAAGTCTCTAGAGGCCCTCGAGCTGGCTCGTGATACTGGCAGAATAAAGAAGGGGACAAACGAAGCCACTAAGGCCATCGAGCGCGGTGTGGCCCGTCTGGTAATCGTCGGCGAAGATGTTCAGCCCCCTGAGATTGTGGCTCATATTCCAGCTCTTTGCGAAGAGAAGAAGACACCCTATATCTATGTCAAGAAGCAGAGCGAGCTTGGAGCTGCCGCCGGCTTAGGCGTAAAGAGCGCGGCTGCGGCCATCGTGGAGCCAGGAAAAGGAAAAGAACTGTTGGATGAAATCGTCCAAAAAATCGCAGCTCTCAAGTAGGTGATATCCGATGGAGGATGAAAACGGCATACCGGCAGAGGTCATCGAGGTCATCGGCGTCACTGGCATGCATGGCGAGGCTATGCAGATCAAGTGCCGTATCCTGGAAGGCAATAATAAGGGCCGCATTATCACCAGGAACAGCATGGGCCCCATTCGCATCGGCGATGTTCTGATGCTGCTGGAGACTGCCAGAGAAGCTAAGAAGCTTACCAGCAGGTGATGGAAGATGGAAGCAAGAAAGTGTACCTTCTGTAGCAAGACCATCGAGCCGGGCACCGGCAAGCTCTATGCTAAAAAAGACGGAACCGTCTTTTACTTCTGCTCAGCCAAGTGCGAGAATAACGTTGCCCTCGGCCGAGTAACAAGGAGAATCAAGTGGGCCAGAAAGGGGGCATAAGGCCTGGCTGAGAACGAGAGAACCTTCGTCATGGTAAAGCCAGATGGAGTGCAGCGTGGATTGGTGGGCAATATACTGCAGCGCATCGAGGAGAAAGGCTTCAAGATTGTGGCTATGAAGCTGACCCGGATGCCTGTGGAGAAGGCCAAAGAGCACTACGTTGAACATGTGGGCAAGAAGTTCTACCAGGATCTGGTGGATTTCATTACCTCTGGACCCTCGGTCTCCCTGGTGGTCGAAGGACGGGGCGCAATTGCGGCCATGAGGAAGATGAACGGAGCTACCAATCCGGTGGATGCCACTCCAGGAACCATTCGAGGTGACCTGGGAATCGAAACCGGACGAAATGTCGTGCACGGCTCAGATTCAGCCGCGTCCGCAGCTCGCGAGATAGCTCTCCACTTTGACGCCTCGGAACTTGTGTGCTTCAGGCGAATCGACGAAGAATGGCTCTATGAGTGAGTTCTGGCTGAAAGCATTTCTGCCTCCCTCTCATGGGAGCCTTTAAGTTCTCAAAAAATAAACCCATTTTTTAGAGTCACTTTCCCGAGAAGCGATCTGTATGCAACCGAAGTCCAAAAAGGCCAGCAAATCGAAGGGCAATGAATCCAGCCTCAGAACACCCATCGTGGTGGTGATGGGGCATGTGGACCACGGCAAGACCACACTCCTGGATAAGATTAGGGGAACGGCTGTTGCCAAGGGTGAGGCCGGGCTTATCACCCAGCACATCGGAGCTACTGAGGTCCCCCTGAATGTCATCCAGGATTTCTGCGGGTCGCACTTTGGAAATGAGATGCAGATTCCGGGACTGCTATTCATCGATACGCCGGGACACCATGCATTCACCTCCATGCGCAGTCGGGGCGGCTCCCTGGCCGATCTGGCGGTGCTGATCGTAGACATAAATGAGGGTTTTCAGCCCCAGACCATCGAGTCACTGAGCATTCTCAAGCGCTACAAGACCCCCTTCGTCGTCGCAGCCAACAAGATGGATCGAATCGGCGGCTGGCATCCTACTGCCAACGCTCCGTTTGCCACAAGCCTGAAAGCGCAAAATGAGAGAGTCACAGAGGTGCTTGACACCAGGCTTTACGAACTGGTGGGAGAGCTCTACAAATATGGATTCGACGGGGACAGGTACGATCGGATCGGAGATTTTACCAGAACTGTGGGAATCGTCCCCATCAGTGCCGTCACTGGCGAGGGCGTGCCCGATCTTCTCATGATCTTGGCGGGACTTGCCCAGAGGTTCTTGAAGGATAATCTGAAGCTCACGGCCACGGGGCCTGGCGTGGGCACAATTCTAGAGGTCAAGGAGGAAAAGGGGCTGGGCGTGACATTAGATGTCATCCTCTACAACGGAGAGTTCAACTCCGGAGATACGGTAATTGTTGGCACGGCCCACGAGCCGGTGGTAACAAAAATAAGAGCCCTGCTCAAGCCCAAACCGCTGGCTGAGATCCGGAGCGAAGAGCGATTTTTGCCGGTGAAGCATGTTGCTGCAGCCTCTGGAGTCAAAATATCGGCGCCAAAGATCGAGAATGCCCTGGCAGGATCGACCATTCGAGTGGTCTCTTCCCCGGAAGAGGTTGAGGCTCTATCCATGGAATTGAAATCGGAGCTGGAAGCAGTGAGGATTGACACTGAGAACGAAGGTGTGATTCTCAAATCTGATACCCTCGGATCGCTGGAGGCTCTGGTAGGCGAGCTGAAGGCTAGAAAAATACCAATACACTTTGCTGATGTTGGGCCCATATCAAGAAGGGATGTAATTAAGGCCGCTGCCATCAATGATCCTCTGCTTTCGGCAGTCATGGGTTTCAATGTAGATATCCTGCCCGATGCCATCACTGAGATCCAAAAGACCAACGTGCCCGTCTTTTCCAGCGAGATCATCTATTCCATCATTGAGAACTATGAGAAGTGGGTCGAAGACCAAAAGATGAAGATAGAACAAGAGCGCCTGGAAGCCGTCATCAGGCCGGGTGCTGTGCGAATTTTGCCGGACTGCGTCTTCCGCCAGTCCAAGCCGGCTGTGGTAGGCGTCCAGGTCATCGGTGGGATAGTAAGGACTCAGGTCAATCTCATGCGAGAGGATGGTGCCAATGTGGGCGTGGTAAAGGGAATCCAGGCTCATAATGAGAACCAGGGATCGGCAACCGTCGGCCAGGAAGTCGCCATATCCATCGACGGCCCCACGGTGGGGCGCCAGATCCATGAGGGCGATATCCTTTATGTCAATATTCCTGAAAAGCACGCCCGCATCGTAGAGATGGAGCTGAAGCCGAAGCTCGCCGAGGATGAGCGCGAGGTGCTGGAGGATTTCCTGGAGATCAAGCGCAAGAAAGACCCCTTCTGGGGAAGGTAACCGATCAACATGCATCAAAATGGATCACGAGCGTTTCAAATGATCTGTTCTGAAATCGGAAAATAATCATGCCATTAAACGATATCATGATTCCTCTGCTGGCCGTGGGCCTTGCCGAGATGGGAGATAAGACTCAGCTTTCCGTTCTTCTCCTCTCCTCACGGACACGGGAGTATGCGCAACTGCTGGCCGGCATCATGCTCGCGTTTCTGTTGGCAGACGGATTTGCCATCCTGGTGGGCTCTTGGGTAACCAACGTCATTCCCGTCCATCTGGTGAAATTGGTATCCGGCGCAGTGTTCATTCTCTTTGGCGTGATGATCTTGAGGGGCGACAAAGAGCAGGAAGAGGAGGGCAGCCTATCTCCCAGGAACGCTTTTGTATCCGGTTTTTCCATGATCTTCCTCTCGGAATGGGGGGATAAGACCCAAATCGCCTCCGCCCTTTTTGCCACGGAGTACGATCCCCTCTTGGTTTTCGTCGGAGTCATGACGGCTCTCTTGATCTTATCGGCGATGGCGATCTACCTGGGCAAGCTCCTCTCGAGCAGGATCGATAGAAAGCAAATCACCAGGATTGCAGGAGTCGTTTTCCTGCTGATCGGCCTCTCATTTATGCTCTCTGCCGTCATGTCGTCTGCGTTTGCCGACATGATCTAGAAAAAGACACGGCATTTGCAGAGAAAAGTTCTTGTAGCAGGGGAATGCTATTTCAGAAGGAACTGCTCCCGGCAGAGAGTATGATAATTCGTAAAAAAAGAGAAATAGTATAAGGGAAAAAGCTGGTAGTATTCTTTGGAGGATAAAAATTTTGATTAGCCACGAGGCAATGTTATGGGTTGTTTTTGCGGCTGTAATTTTGATCCTTTTTGCTTTGGATCTTGGTGTTTTTCATAAAAAATCTCATGAAGTTGGCATCAAAGAGGCCCTGACCTGGAGCGGCATCTGGCTGATAGTCGCAATTGCCTTCAACCTGCTCATCTATTTCTGGATGGGTACGGAGCGTGCCATCGAATTTGCAGCAGGCTACCTGGTGGAAAGAACCCTCAGCTTCGACAACCTTTTTGTCTTCCTGCTCATATTCTCCTATTTCAAGGTGCCAAGTATTTACCAGTACAAAATTCTTTTCTGGGGCATAATAGCGGCCCTGGTCATGCGAGGCGCATTCATAATTGCCGGCATCGAGCTGATGGACAAGTTCCAGTGGATCGTCTATATCTTCGGAGCTTTTCTCCTTGTGAGCGGCCTGAAATTGGCTCTGAGGAAGGATGAGGAGCCGATGAATGTGGGAAGAAATCCGGTTCTCAGGCTCTGCAAAAGATTCCTGCCCACCACAGAGGATTATGGAGACGGAAATTTCATACTCAGCAAAGGCGGCAGGCGCTTTGTGACGCCTCTTTTTATAGTACTGCTGATAATCGAGACGTCTGACGTGCTCTTCGCCTTTGACTCAGTGCCCGCCATTCTCGGGATCACCCTCAACCCGACAATCGTTTACACCTCCAATATCTTCTCCATTCTGGGCCTGCGGGCTCTCTACTTCGCTCTGGCCGGATGTATGGTTATGTTCCGCTACCTGAACCAGGGTGTTACCGCTATCCTCATCTTTGTAGGAGCCAAGATGCTTGCTTCCGGGTTTATAGAGATCCCGGCAGTCGTCGCTCTGGGCGTAATCGTCTTCGTACTGGCCATATCCATTGTTATGTCCGTGATCCTGCCCGACGGGAAGGCGGGCACGAGACCGCTGAAGTCTGATATTAAATAAAATTCGGGATACTGGTATTGGAATGGTCCTGAGCGGTGAAGAGCGCAACCATTCAAGAAGGCAACCATGTGAGCAAAGGCGGACGAGGTTTAAAGGGGCTAGAATTCAGGCGGTGATCCGTGATCTGGTAAGCAAAATAGCCATAATGGTTCAAAGAATGCCAGAATAAAAAGAAATGTATTGGTTATAGATAGAAGATATAATAGAAAACCCTTTCGGCTTCTCTATTGCATCTCTATTGTTTTTACTGCGAGTATCTACAGCTTTTCTACTTTGTCAGCCTTGGGGCCTTTCTCGCCCTCAATGACCTCGAAGCTTACCTTGTCACCCTCATCGATGGTGACACCGGGCTTCAAGCCAGTTACGTGTACAAAATAGTCCTTACCGTCGTCGCCTGCTATGAATCCAAAGCTCTTGACTCTGTTGAAAAACTTTACTGTTCCATTTACCATTTTTGATTCCTCAATACGGTTAGCGTACTAGCGAACTTGCATGATCTTCAAGTACTTAAAGTTGCTGGCTGGCCCCTCAATCCTTTCCCCAGAACAATCTTATGCTGCCGTATCTTATGGAAACGGTTTTATAGAAGATCAAATACTGTTAACGTGAGATCAATAGAAATACTTATTGGAGGATTATCATATATGGCAGGAATGGGCGGAACACCAGTTATCATTTTGAGAGACACCCGCAGAGAGTCGGGAAAAGAAGCCATTTCGAATAACATCATGGCTGCCCGCGCCGTGGCCAATGCCGTGCGCAGCACCATGGGCCCCAAGGGCATGGACAAACTGCTGGTGGACTCCATGGGAGATGTAACCATCACCAATGACGGCGTGACTATCCTAAAAGAGATGGATGTGCAGCACCCTGCCGCCAAAATGCTCATCGAGGCTGCCAAAACCCAGGATAAAGAGGTAGGCGACGGCACAACCACCGTGGCTGTCCTGGCTGGCGAGCTGCTCAAGAAGGCGGAGGTTCTTCTGGACCAGAAGGTTCACCCCACAATGATTGTGCAGGGCTACAGAATGGCCTCCGAAAAGGCAGTGGAGATCGTGAAGTCCATCGCCTTCGATGTCCAGGAGAGCGACCGCGCCCTGCTGGAGAGGGTCGCCGAGACCGCCATGACCGGTAAATTGGCGGAGTCTCCCGACAACAAGATCGCCAAGTTTGCCGTCGACCTGGTCCTCAACGCTACTGAGACCTATGGAGACAAGAGGAGCTTTGACATGGATAGGGTCAATGTGGAAAAGAAGGTCGGCGAGAGCACCATGGATTCAGAGATCATCGAGGGCGTAGTGATTGATAAGGAGATCGTCCATCAGAATATGCCCCGCAAGATTGTGAATGCCAGGATCGCCCTTCTCTCCACGGCCATTGAAGCCAAGGATACAGAGACCAAGACCGAGCTCCAGATCACATCATCAACACAATTTCAGCAATTCATGGAGCACGAGAAGAAGAGAGTAAAGGAAGCCGTGGATAAAGTGATTGCCAGCGGAGCGACTGCCGTCTTCTGCCAAAAGGGCATCGACGACCAGGCCCAGCATTACCTGGCCACTGCGGGCGTTCTTGCTCTCCGTCGCGTCATCAAGAAGGACATTGACAAACTCGCCAAAGCAACGGGCGCTATTATCGTCAACAGCCTTGATGAACTCAATCCCAGCAATCTTGGCTCAGCCGCTCTGGTGGAAGAGAAGCGGGTTGGAAACGGTATCATGACCTTTGTCACCGGCACCAAGAATCCTGCCGTAACCCTGCTTCTCCGGGGCGGCACTCAGCAGGTCTTGAACGGTCTGGAGAGAGCTCTGGATGATGCACTGCATGCTGTCGCCGATGTTGTTGAGGACAATAAGCTGGTGGCGGGCGGTGGAGCCCCAGAGATCGAGCTGGCTATGCGCCTCCGGGAATATGCAGCCACTCTGAAAGGCCGTGAGCAACTGGCGGTCACCAAGTTCGCAGAAGCTGTGGAGATCGTGCCCAAGACCCTGGCAGAGAATGCCGGATTCGACGCCATCGACAAGGTCGCTGAACTCAAGAATAAGCATGCGGAGAACAAGAACATGGGTCTGAATGCCTACACTGGCGTTGTCGAGGACATGTACAAGCTCGGTGTTGTCGAGCCGCTGCGCGTCAAGATTCAGGCCATTTTGTCGGCAACCGATGCCGCTTGTCTCATTCTTCGTATCGATGATGTCCTGGCCTCGACCAAGAAGCCGCCAGCTCGGGCACCAGGCGGCATGCCACCAGGAATGGGTGGCATGGGCGGTATGGGGGGCATGGGTGGAATGCCCGGAATGGGCGGAATGGGCGGCATGCCGCCGGGGATGTTCTAAGGCGACATCTCCTGAATTCTCTTTTTATCTAATCTATTTAATCCATCTTGTCTATTTTAATCTAACCGTGTTCTCCGAATTAGATAATAATATATTATTCCGACTATTCCTAATTTGTAACGAGAAATTAATACTGAATATTGTATATGCATATTGATTGAGTCATCTTTATATAACTTGCAAATGAATCTATTTTGCGAGGTTAGTGAGGATGGAGGGGTACTTGATATGGCTGATCTTTCTTGCACTGGTAATACTCTCCATCAGCATTATCCAGCTCCAGGCAGGCCGTAGTGGAAGACTGCAAAGAGATTGCCGCCAAATGCAGATGAATGTTCACGGATTGCAGGATCAGATAAGGGAGCGCGAGACAAAGCTCGATCGCCTCCAGAGGGGTTACAGCCAGTTGCTCAAACTGAAGACCCGCGCCTCTGATCTGGAAGATGAACTCAAGAGAACGAAGCATACTGCAGAGTACAAATCGGCAGAGAGGCTGCGATACCTGGAGGATTATATCGCCCATCAGGGAGCCACCCCGGCAGCTCTATTCCTCGGCACCTTTCCGCCCCGAGGCCTTCACTCCATCGAGAGCCATTTGACCCGCATGCTGGAGAATGCAAGGTTCGAGGTGATAGTAGTCTCCCCCTGGATAAAGAGGCAGATGTGGGACAGGATCGCAGCGCCACTGCACAAGTTCTCTCGCCAGGGTGGAAGGCTTGTGGTATTCATGCGAGGCTGCGAGTCAGACTACAGCTCGGGCATGAGCGACGACATCCAGAATGCAGTCAAAAGCCTTGGCGGCGAGGTCCTGTTTGTGCATTCCCTGCATGCCAAGATCTACGTGATAGATAGGCGTGAGGCGATAGTGACCTCTGCCAATCTCTCCAAAGGAGGAATCGACGATAATTACGAAGCAGGCATCTGGCTGAATGATCCCAATGTTCTCAAAGATATCTGCGCCTACATCGACGATCTGCGCCGGTGCCGCCAACCTTGAAACCGGATAATCTTGAGGATAATTATAAGGACATCATAACAACATAATAATTCTGAGCATAAGTGATAGATCAAAATCGCGTCATCGAATGCATTGCCGGAGCCAAGAGTATATCTCTACAATTTCGATCTGAGGAGGTTTATACTCCTGAGGAAGATACTTTTCTCCTCCTCAATAGCGCCCTGGCCGAGGCCAAATCAGAGGATCGCGTGCTTGAGGTCGGTTGTGGCAGCGGCTTCATCTCCCGAGAGCTGGCATTAATGGTTGAGAGCCTGCTCGCGACGGATATAAACCCTCATGCTGTCAGGGCAACAAAGGCAAAGGGAATCGATACCGTTAGAGCTGATCTGTTCCAGGGAATCAGAGGAAAGTTCGATCTTATACTTTTCAATCCGCCCTATCTTCCCACTAATGCGGAAGAAAGGAATGATCAATGGATCAACTATGCCCTGGATGGGGGAGAGAGCGGCAGGGAGACTATCGATCGATTTCTGAAAAGTCTGCCGGATCATCTCTGCCCTGGTGGGAGAGCCCTCCTTCTCATATCCAGCCTGACCGGACTGAAAGAGGTGCAAGAGATGGCCTTGGTCGCGGGCCTGACAGTGGAGACGGTGGCGAGTGTTGGATGCTTTTTTGAGCAGCTTTATGTGCTCAGGCTAAAGGTCGCGCATAAGCATTAGGGCCAGGGTGATGTCTAGACCCTGGAATAGAGCTGCGTCATGCCGAGATCTCAAATTTCATTTTGTTGGGCGGCGTCCTTGTCCCCTCGCATGCGGTCCACTGGCACGGGATCCACCAGCAAGGCGTCCACCAGTAAGGTGACAAGCGTTTCAAGTACTTCACTAACACCCTGGCCTGTTTCTGTGGACATTTCAGGCACATCTCTATATCTCAAGATATCTGCCTTATTGGCCACAACCAACAAGGGCAGATGGATCCAGTTCTTCAGATCCTCTGCAAGACGAAGCTGCGAATCCAGAGGATAACCGCAATGCTCGCTGGGATCGAGGATGAAGAGCACTACGCCCTGCAGATGGCTTAAAGCAGCCACGGTCTGCCGCTCAATCTCGTTACGCTCGGACAAGGGCCGGTCAAGCAGTCCGGGCGTGTCCACGACCTGATACTTTTGGTGGCCCCTATAAAAGTGGCCCACAAAGATTCCCCGCGTGGTGAATGGATAGCTGGCAATCTCAGGTCTGGCTCCGGTGACACGGATAATGAAGCTTGACTTGCCCACATTAGGGTATCCGGCAATGAGGATGGTTGGCACATTCGGGTCTATTGTAGGCATCTTACGAAGCCGATTTCTGGCTTCATTCAGGAATAGCAGATCCTTCTCAATGGACCTCATGACGGAAGAATAGCGTCCAAATGCCGCCTTTCTGGTCGGAGCGCTATCCAGTCCTTGAGCTCTCTTCATCTTGCCCACATACTCTCTTGAGATCAGTCTTATCTGCCTGGCAGCCCAGCGCATACGCGATAGGCTGATTCGCATGCGATCTACACCAGCAGTTATATCGGCCATTTCTCTGTAGAAAGGCGGCAGATTCTCAAAGGACGGAAATTTGTGGACAAGGTTGCTGAGATTGTCAGAGAGTATATTGCCGGCGTTTTGGACCATGGACTCGTTGTCAGTGGCGCGGGAGGCGCGCCTGAAGGACTTATCCAGAAGTTCCTGCGATGTGGGAACGGTTGGAAGCTGCTCGAACATTAGATACTGGTTATCGGCATTGGCAGATAAAGCTTTAGGCCCGCCCTAACTATTCATTTAATAAATGGTTTTCGGAAGGCTTATATATTGCCTCCTTATCTATATAGATGAGGTGGCCTCTTGAAGAGATTAGGCACCGCGCTTCATGTGGTACAAAATAAGTTAATCGTCCAGACCGAGCAAATTGTTGGAAGCGAGACCAATATCCCCAGAACGAATTCCTGGGTTGTGGACCAGAAGAGGACCAAGGTCGGAAAAGTTTTCGATATATTCGGCCCAATTGATCATCCATACATCATCGTTCGACCAAATAGAGGAATAGATGCCGCTGCCCACGTCGGAAAGAAGCTCTATATCGACGAGGCGTCGGGGAGAGATAGCAAGTGGAAGAGATTGAGAAGCTGAGAGAGATAGAGAGGACGGAGCCGGAGAAGCTGAAAGAGCGGACCCGGCTCAAGCGTGAGAAGGAGAAGGTAGATGAGTTCGAGAAATTCACGGTCGAGTGTCCGGAGTGTAAGAGCCATACACTGGTGCGAGACTACGAACGTGCGGAACTTGTTTGCTCTGATTGCGGACTTGTAATCGACGAGAATTTCATCGACCAGGGTCCGGAGTGGAGAGCCTTCGACCACGATCAGCGCATGAAGAGGTCGAGGGTTGGGGCGCCCATGACGTATACAATCCACGACAAGGGCCTTTCCACCATGATCGATTGGAGGAACAGAGACTCTTACGGCAAGACCATCTCCTCCAAAAACAGGGCTCAACTCTACCGCTTGAGAAAATGGCAGAGGCGCATTCGGGTCAGCAATGCCACGGAACGAAACCTGGCCTTCGCATTGTCGGAGCTGGACAGGATGGCTTCGGCCCTTGGCCTGTCTCGAAATGTAAGAGAGACGGCAGCCGTGGTCTACCGTAAGGCTGTGGACAAGAACCTCATTCGCGGGCGGAGCATTGAGGGCGTCGCCGCCGCAGCACTGTATGCAGCCTGCCGCCAGTGCAACGTGCCCCGTACTCTGGACGAGATCGCAGAGGTCTCCAGGGTATCCCGAAAGGAGATCGGCAGAACCTACCGGTTCGTGTCCAGAGAGCTGGCTCTTAAGCTGATGCCGACCAGCCCCATCGACTACATTCCGCGCTTCTGTTCCGGCCTGAATCTGAAGGGCGAGGTGCAGGCAAAGGGAATTGAGATACTCCGCCAGGCGGCTGAGAAGGAACTCACCAGCGGGCGTGGTCCCACGGGCGTGGCCGCAGCCGCGATCTACATCGCTTCCATCCTCTGCGGAGACCGGCGGACTCAGCGCGAGGTGGCGGATGTGGCGGGTGTGACGGAAGTCACCATCCGAAACCGCTACAAGGAACTGGCAGAAGAGCTGGATATTGAGATAATCCTGTGACGGGTTATCTCCTCGTTTCTTTTATAAGCAAAATCTTCCTTCGCAGTTTTAAATTATCGCGATCAGAATTCGATTGAATAAAATTAAATGCCGGTTTTAGCCTTTATCTGAGATACGTCTGCTTCTATTTTTACCAACCTTTCTTTAAGGTCATCTCTCAAATCGGAATGAATATCCTCGATACTGGCAGCGATCTCGTCCTTGGCACTGTCGATTCTTGCGGCGAGCAGATCTCCAGAGGACTTGACTTGATCCCTCACACCACCAATCTCAGTTCTCAGGTCATCTCGCGTAGCTTTTATCTCATCTCGCAATTCCACACGCGTAGCTTTTATCTCTTTCAGCACATCTTTGTTAACATCTATTAGCTGCTTAAGCAATTCCGCTGCCTCATCAAGTCTCTGATCTGTCTCGCCGTTGCCAGCAATAGCCTTAAAAAAGCCCTGAAACTCATCGGTTGCGGCAGAATACTCTTTCTGGATATCAGCCACTCGAATAAGTGTATTCTTGATGTCCAGAGCCGCAAGCAGGCTCTCAAGATCGTAATCCTCGCCCTCTGCTACAACCTTAACGCGACCGTCATCGAGGTTCTGGACGTAGCCCAACAGCCCGAAGTCCCTGGCGATAGAAATAACTCTGGCCCTATAGCCTGTCTTCTGGACCTTGCCGGAGATATAAGCCGTAAGCCTTCGCATTACTACTCTGTGGGCACTCTTTTTATTTAATCTCATCTCAAGAAATGGCTATATCTATAAGGCATAGGCGGCAAAGCATATTTATGGAATATAGGCAGCTGGTCAGATTCTGGGAGGTGGACTTCCTGCGAGGAATGGCCATTGTCCTGATGGTTCTCTTCCATCTGTTCTTTGACCTCAATTATTTTGGCGTCCAACAGATCGAAGTAGCCTCTGGATTCTGGTTCTATCTGGCTCGCTTCACGGCCTCGCTCTTCCTCCTGCTGGTCGGAGTCTCCCTCACACTCAGCCACTCTCGGGCACGGCTTCTGGGGCAGATAGACCGATTTCGCTACCGGCTTATGAAGAGGGGCCTCTGGATATTCAGCCTGGCGATGGGCGTAACACTGGTCACCTATCTCTTCATGGGAAGAGGCTTCATTGTTTTCGGAGTGCTACATCTCATCAGCGTTTCTCTACTGCTGGCCTATCCCTTCCTCCGGCTGCATGGCGTGAACTTCCTTTTAGGATTACTATTTATATTAATAGGATTATTTTTTCAGAGCCTCAGCGTGGACTTTCCATGGCTGCTCTGGCTGGGACTGGCGCCGATGGACTTCCGCTCAGTGGACTACTTTCCCCTCCTTCCCTGGTTCGGGGTGATCCTCATTGGTGTGGCCTTTGGCGATCTCTTCTACAGGGGTTACAGTCGCAGGATTCCAGTACCGGATATTGCCGGATCATCCCTGGTGAATGGGTTCGCATTCCTGGGCCGGAACTCGCTGGCCATCTACCTCGCCCACCAGCCGGTGCTTATCGGGCTAATGTATCTGGGCGGTGTCCTGCTGCCCTGGCATTAATACTATAAATCCGATTGATGCAATAAGGACTATCTTATAGCCAGACTTAGAGCCAGAATAATATGTATTTTTTGAAGAGCATTGGACAAAAGGAGACACGAAAATGGTAGATAGCGATGGCGAATCTGTAGGTACAGTAGCCCCTGTGGGCCCTGATCCCGTAAGTCCTTCTCCGGAGAAGCAAAATCAGCGGCGCGAGATGGAGCGTCTCGCCAAGGCGGTAAAGGAAAAAGCCGCAAGAAGAATAGGAATTGTGGCGGCGGTGGTCGTACTGGCGTTAGCGTTCGTTGCTATCGGGGGGCTTCCCTGGTACACCATCGACCAGGGCGAGAGGGGGGTCATGACCTCCTTTGGCAAGACGAGCCCGGATCCTCTTCAGCCCGGCCTTGGTTTCAAATGGCCGATCATCCAGGCTGTTCATACATATCCGGTGAGGGTCCAGGTGCATTCAGCGCCGGCTTCCAGCGCGTCTAAAGATCTGCAGCTGGTCGATACGACAATCGCTGTTAACTACCACTTTGAGCCCACCGATGTTGTGAAAATATATGGTAAGTTGTCAAGTGATTATGAAGCAATAATAATCGATCCCAATGTGCAGGACGCGGTCAAGAATGCAACGGCACAATTCACCGCACCTGAACTTATTCAACAGAGACCCAATGTCGAGGCCATGATCTCGAACAGGCTCAAGCAAGAGCTGGGGAACTACTACATCGTTGTAGATGGCGTTCGGATAGTGAATTTCGCATTCAGTAAACAGTTCGAGGATAGCATTGAGGCAGCAAACACCGCCAAGCAGCGGTTGTTGCAAGCCCAGACGCAAAAGCAGATCAGCCAGGTGCAGGCGGATATGGTTGTCATCAACGCCACTGCCAAGGCCAGGGAGCTTGAATTGCAGGGCAATGCGCTTAAACAAAATCCAGATGTAGCGACCATAAAATTCATAGAAAAGTGGAACGGCGTGCTGCCAGTATATTCAGCAGGCGGCAGCGGCCTGATTCCCTTCCTCAATGTGGCGGGCGCTTGAAAATCGCTCTTCTCTTTTTCCGAAGAGTTGGATTAAATTGATATCGAAAATGAAGTCTAACCGTAATAGATAATCTGAAGGATAATGGAGGTCTTGGATTTGAAGATAAGATATTTGGGAGTGACTTCAGTTCTCCTATTGGCATTAATGGTATCGGTATGCTTTGGACAGGCACAGGATGCCTCAACAGCTAATACGAGCCAGCTCGCGAACGATACGGCAAACGCCTCCAACGTAGCCGTTGTAGATAATAGCACCCACACAAGCGACCGCATCAGCAGTGCTAGCGTGCAGGGCATCTGGAAAATCTCTCTGGGGGAGAAGGATATTATCGCCGCCATTAGCCAGTCTGGAGAATCCATATTCGGCCAGGCCAAATTTGAAGGCGACAACCCCTGGAACGGGGCAGTGGCAGGTTCGCTATCAGGAAATGCAATATCCGTATCCCTGGCAGCAGTGGAAGCTGAGACGCTTGCATCCACCCACATAAGCGGAACCGTCGAAGGCGACTCGATGAATGGGTCCTTCATCCGATCCGACAGCAGCGGTAAAGCCACCAGAGGCGAATTTACAGCCATGTTGATCAGCCCTGATACCTCTGGTTACACTCCTGCGGTGATTCACGTTGTATCCACATCTTCAGCAGAAACGTCGCAAAAAATCGTTGAGCAGAACAATGCAACTTTGCCGCAGCCAGCTCTTCCGGTGTCAAAGAGCAAATTCAAGGATGTAACAGAGCTGGCCAGAGGAATCGATCCCAACATACTGCCCAGGATGGCGGACCTGTAAAATAGGACCCCACGCGGATGCCGGGATAGTCATGAAAAGTCTTAACCGAAGCCCCGGATCCCGGCGGGTCGCCTTTTTTTGCATCTCGTGGGAGGATTTCCCAATGACTTTTAATTTTTTCAGGGGCGATTAAGTTCAATTTTTATATGTTAACTATCTTATCAAGATCTTGCCGTGCCGATCGATCTTTCCCTCGGAGACCCTGGTGGAGCTTATGCGGACCCGATCTTGTGCGAGCTGGTATTCAATCACCGATATCTGCATCGGCAACAAATTTCTCTTCCCTCGCAATCGGTTGATCTTCTCTGCCATAGGCAGCGTCTCCGGTGAGACTACAATAAAATCGAAGTCTTCATAGATAGAAGGACCGCACTGGTCAATGATCTTTGTTATGCAAGCTTCTTTGATGCCAAAGCATCTGAGAACGATTCCCCGCAGATTCTTCTCCCGTGTCTCAAAGTCGCGCACAGGGCGGGTTCTGCTCCCTCTGGCCATCTCGTCGGAGGTGAGGCCTATGACCACATCTCCTCCTTCACCGAGCGTAAACGCACGTCGGAGCAAGGCGATATGCCCATCATGGATGGGATCGAAAGTGCCTCCTACAGCGACTCTGGCCATACGAGCCCGCAAACGAGGGTGCTATATAAGTACTTGACGGCCTGGATTCGCCGCTACCGAAAACGCTCCAGGATCCTGGTGACAATGCGCCTCGAGCTGCATAAGTCGCAGGTCTCATGGGCCTCGATCCGCACAATTCTTGGATGCAAACCTCGGCGGGATAATTCCGTCTCCAAATGGCCGATATCAAAGTGCTGATCGAAGCCGAGCGTGATTATGTCCGGGTTGAGCTGCTCAATGGTCCGAAAGATATCACTCTCCTCTCCCAGGATGGCCCTGTCCACCGCCGCCAGAGATTGCACCATCCTGCGCCTCTGCTCCTCAGGCAGGACGGGCTTGGGCTTGTGGCGCACATTCACATCCCTGGCAACTATTACCACCAGCTCGTCACCCAGAATTTTAGACCTCTCAAGATAGAGAACGTGGCCGGGATGGAGAAGGTCAAAAGTGCCCGTGGCGACGACCAATGTCAAGCATCCACCGGGTCTGGTTCAGCTGAAATCTTCATCGAGATCATCCTCAAAGTCATCGCCTTCAAAGTCATCGTCTTTGAACTCCACATCCAGGATGGCAAGGTCACGCCGGTCTCCAGTTGCATCGAAGCAGACCCAGCTATGCTCATCGAAAGGCGGACCGACGATGATGTGATAGTCTCCGGTGCGAGAGAAGAACTGGATATCAGGTTCGGAGGGCCTGAGGACACCGGAGGGATGGCTATGAGCAGAGCCCGCTACCTGCATGTTGGGAAGCATGTAGAGCCGGATGAGTGCGCTCATCCTCGAATTTTCCGTGCCCGGTAATATCAGAACTTCAGTGATGATCTCATTCTCGACCTGAAGAAGCCCCGCAAATTCTGCCGGCAGTGACGACCTGGACGCCTCCAGGATGAACTTCAGAGTGTCCCTGGCAATGCCGCGAACCTTTCTCGACATCACTTTGCCTCCAGGGCTCGCAGATGTATGCAGTCTCCTGCCAGTACTCGCTGACATCCGTTTTCGGTCTTCAGCAAAAGGGCACCATCCTCTGCCAGATCCTCGACCACACCCACGAGATCTCCAGAGTTCGATTTGATGCGCACGGCTCTTGCCATGGTAACGGAACGACTGCGCCACTCGTCATAGATCACTCTTGAGCCTATTTTTTCGTATGCTTCCTCGATCTCAAAAAGAATCCTTTGGATCAAATCAATTCGGGACACCTCATGGCCCAGTTCGTGAGAAAGGGAAGTGGACTTCCACTCCTCCGGAAAATCGGACAATCCGACATTGGCGTTGATGCCCAATCCTACTACCGCATAATCCAGACGTCCAACCTCGGCGCTGATCTCCATGAGGATGCCGCAGATCTTTCGTTCCCGGATCAAGAGATCATTGGGCCACTTGATGCCGGCCTTCAGGCCCAATAGGGAGAAAATGGCTTTGGATACGGCCACACTAATAGCCATGTTAATCTGGTAGACCGATGCCAGTGGCATCTTTGGCTTGAGGATGAGACTCATCCAGATTCCTCCCGGTGGGGATGCCCAGGGCCGGGACAGTCTGCCGCGACCTCGCGTCTGGGTCTCGGCCAGAATGACGGTGCCGTTTGGGCAATCGGCGGCCCTGGATTTGGCAATCTCGTTTGTGGAGTTGACCTCCGAGAAGCTGCATAGCTCCCTTCCCAGCCACTTCGTCTTGAGGCCAGAGCGGATCACATCCGCATCCAGAAGGTCCGGTTTGTAGGTCAGATGGTACCCTTTCTTGGTTGAGGCCTCAATCTCATATCCTCTCCTGCGAAGGTTCCGGATCTGCTTCCAGACAGCAGCCCGGGTGATGCCAAGCTTTGCCGCCATCTCCTCTCCGGAGACCCAATCTCCAGATCCTAAGGATGACAGGATATCATGTGCGGCCAATCTCAGCTCTTCTCCCCTGGCTTCTGCTGGCTGAGGTACGATCCAACGGCCGCAGCGATTGCGGCGACCTGGCGGTTGTCCGCGCCCAAAGCGGACGCCAGCGACTTGCCTTTTTCGTAATCCACAGCCGCAACCTGCTTGACCGCTTCTGCGATGTTCTCTTCTTTTATGAAGCCGGTATTGATGTCACCGCTTCTGAACCTGGCATTCCTGAGCACGGCCTTGTGAAATATGATGTTCGTTTT
Source organism: uncultured Methanosarcinales archaeon (assembly GCA_903871465.1). GTDB lineage: Archaea > Halobacteriota > Methanosarcinia > Methanotrichales > Methanotrichaceae > Methanothrix. The sequence continues at coordinate 7,123 of CAIQHB010000037.1, read as the reverse complement.
CACGCCTACAATGATGTACTCGTAGAGCGCGCGCTCCATTCTGGCAATGGCTTCTTTGCGGTCCTTGCCGTGGGCCACGAGCTTGGAGATCAATGAATCATAGTAAGGTGGGATGACGTAGCCGGTGTAGACACCGCTGTCCACTCTTATGCCCGGACCTCCCGGACTTCTGTACCTCTTGATCTTTCCGGGAGCTGGTGAGAAGTCGTTCAAGGGATCCTCGGCGTTGATGCGGCACTCGATGGCCCAGCCTCGTATCTGCATGTCGCACTGGTCATATTCCAGGGGGTGACCTGCGGCCACCAGGATCTGCTCTTTGGCCAGGTCTACGCCTGTAACCATCTCTGTGATAGGGTGCTCTACCTGCAGACGGGTATTCATCTCCAGGAAGTAGAAGTCGCCGCGGGAATACATGAACTCCACAGTCCCGGCGCTCACATAGCCGATGGCTTTCGCGGCCTTGACGGCGATTGAGCCCATCCTCTCGCGCAGGTCCTCGGTCATAACCGGCGAAGGAGACTCCTCTATCAGCTTCTGGTGGCGGCGCTGAATGGAGCACTCCCGGTCTGAGACGTAGAGGGTCTTTCCCATATTGTCGGCCAGTATTTGAAATTCGATGTGTCTAGGCTCCGTCAGATACTTTTCGATATAGATGGTGTCGTCGCCAAAGGCGTTGCGGGCCACGGACTGAGAAGAGGTTAAGGCGGGCAGCATCTCCTCGCGGCTCTCCACGATCTTCATGCCAATTCCGCCGCCTCCAGCCGCAGGCTTGAGGATTATCGGATAGCCTATCCTTTCTGCAATCTCCATCGCTTCATCTGGATCGCTGATGCCTTCCTCAATGCCGGGAACAATTGGAACCCCTGCATCCTTCATAGTCTGACGGGCTGTGATCTTGGAGCCCATGGCATCAATTGCAGAAGATGGCGGGCCTATGAACACGATACCATTTTCCACACACGCCCTGGCGAAGTTAGTATTCTCGGAGAGGAAGCCATATCCGGGATGGATGGCCTCGGCTCCGGTCTCCAGGGCGGCTTTGATGATATTGTCAATCTTCAGGTAGCTCTCACGGGAAGGAGACGGTCCTATGAAGACTGCTTCGTCGGCGTACTTGGCAAAAAGGGCATTCTTGTCCGCTTCGGAGTAGACGGCCACAGTCGATATGCCCAGCTCCCGACAAGCACGCATAACCCTAATGGCGATCTCTCCCCGGTTGGCGATCAGGATCTTGTTGAACATCCCCGGCTCTTAGGCACTGCCAAGGTAAAACCTTTTTGGAACAACTTTGAATCATATGACTGGAATGATGCCCAGGATTCTCACGGTCGAGGCAGATTTGGAGGCCGTTTGGGCGTTGGCCCATTCGTAAGACCTTTTCTATTCGCGTGAAGATGTGAAGGCTTTCAATTCACCAGGATGCATCATAAGGCTGGCATAAGGCACGCATCTTGCGAAGAATCATCTGCGGTGCAGAGAGCCCCAAAAATCGTCTGGTCGGCGATCTTATTAGAAATACTTAATAAGTAATGAATGGCATATTGTAATAAAGGAGTGGATTGCAATAAAAAAATTAGGATGGATTCGCCAGAAACCAGATATAAGAGACTATTCAATTGATCTGCCTGATGTTGCCCGTCTCCTGGTACAGCTCCCCGTCGGCCTGTCTTCAAATGTTGATCTTCGTAAATATTGTACTGCTATAGTCGACCAGGGTGATCTAGGGAGCTGCACAGCCAACGCTTTAGCCGGCCTGATAGGCTACTTCATCAAGAAGTCGACGGGAAAGGAGTTCGCAGCAAGCCGATTATTCAACTACTGGTACACCCGCTGGCTGGAAGGAAGCTCTGCGGAAGAGGATGCTGGCGCAACCATTCGAGGCACAATGGGCAGTTTGGCTGCATTCGGCACGGTCTCAGAGAAGTTGCTTCCCTATTCGATAGAGGCATTCAAGATGGAGCCTGCCTACAGGCTTGGACTGATGGCGCAAAGCTTCCAGGCAGTGAAGTATGTCCTCATCGACCAACCGGGTTTGACTGGAACCGCGGTTCTTACCGGCATAAAAGGACAGCTCTTCGCGGGTATGCCGCTTGAATTTGGCTTTGAGGTCTTCACGCAGTTCAAGTCAGTTGGCAAGGACGGATTGGTAGCTTATCCCAAGCCAGGGGATGCGAACATCGGAGGCCATGCTGTTGTGGCTGTCGGATATGACGATAAAGTACAGTGTCCCAATGCTACCATGGGGGCCATTCTTTGCCGCAACTCCTGGGGCGCTTCCTGGGGTATGGATGGTTACTTCTGGTTACCTTATGATTATGTAACAAAGCCCTTTTTCGAAGTGACATTAGCAGCCGATTGGTGGGCCCTAATATCAGAGGAGTGGCTGGATCTGGGACAATTCTATTGATGGATCAAAAAGATTAATCTGTATTGAGAGCCATCTGACTGCATATGGCAGATAGAGGAGCTCTACAGCTCGACATAGGTCTGGTTGTCTCAAGCCTGGGAGGAAATTCCAGCCAGGATAGGAATCAATTTCACGGACTTTTTTCCTTTTTCGGCATTGATTTTGGGATTTATATCGGGCCATCCTATAATCTCTTTGAGAGAATAGGACCAAGCATTGGAGCTGGTTTACTTATTGGAAATAACGGTTTCTTAGCCGGCAAGGTAGGAATCCATTTCAACAGGACATTCGGTCTGGCTATCTTAATTCCAATAGTTCCCATTTATGGCGTTACGGGAGCTGTTTTCTTGTCCACGCTGCCAATTCTTCACGGGGCTGGAGCGATAGCCGCGATTCCATTATTGCTTGTGCCGGCATCTTTCGCATACCAGGAAGAGCTGAGAAAACTATACCGATGCGGGAGGGAGAGACTCGAAGGCATAAGGAGAGGAATGCGTCGGTTTGACTGAATGCGATTCAATCTTACTTTCGATCCTTCTCATTCTCCAACTCTCTCTCCATGGCCTCTTTCGACAGCCGGATGGCGCATAGCTCACTGCACATGGTGCAGGTGTCGGTCTCCACGCCCCGCCGGTGCCGGATCTGCTTTGCGCGGGCTGGATTTATGGCAGCATGGAACTGACCTGGCCAATCTAATTTCGCGCGTGCTTTCGCCATATCCAGGTCCCAGGCGCGCGCTCGATCCCGCACGCCCGGACGGGTGAGGTCCGCGGCGTGGGCTGCTACGCGCGTCACATAGGTGCCCTCGATCACGTCCTCTTTGGTGGGCAGATCCAGATGCTCGGAGGGCGTGGTAGCGCAGAGGAAGTCTGCTCCCGCCATGCCCGCAATCACTCCACCCATGGCGGCGGTGATGTGGTCATAGCCGGGCGCGATGTCCGTGACAAGAGGGCCCAGCAGGTACAGAGGCGCGCCATCCGTCAAATGTTTCATGGCCCGGACGCTGGTCTCAATCTCATCTGCGGGCACATGACCCGGCCCTTCGACCATAACCTGCACTCCCGCAGCCCGCGCCCGACGAACCAGCTCGCCCAGCATGATGAACTCCATGTACTTGGCCCGATCGGAGGCATCCTGAATGCAACCCGGACGGAGGCCGTCGCCCAGAGAGAGGGTAAGCTCGTACTCCCTTGCCATCTCCAGGAGATAATCGTACTCAGCGTAGTAGGGGTTCTCCTCTCCGGTCTCGGCTATGTACTTCATAGTTAGAGATCCGCCCCGGCTGACCACGCCCATGACGCGCGGATCCTGCCGCAGCCTCTCCAGAGAGATCTTGTTCACACCGACGTGCACCGTCACAAAGTCCACGCCATCTTTGGCGTGCTTCTCGAGGGCGTTGAACATGCCCTGACTGGTCAGCTCCTTCTTTACTGCCGCTTGATAGATGGGAACCGTGCCCAATGGAACGCCGACAGCATCCAGGATCTTTCTCCGGACAAGGTCCAGGTCTCTGCCTGTGGACAGATCCATCACGGCATCCGCGCCCGCCTCAACCGCGGCCATGGCCTTTTCCACTTCATTCTCTGGCGAGTCCAGGTTCTGGGAGGTGCCTACATTCACATTCACCTTGGTGGTGAGCCACTCCCCGATGCCTGCGGGCTCCAGGCCCTCTCGACGCAGGTTTCCAGGAATCACCACCCGGCCCGCTCCCACCAGACGAGCTAGCTTTGCCGGCTCTATTCCTTCACGAGTCGCCACTGCTTCTATTTCGCGGGGCACGCGCCCTCTGCTTGCTTCTTCCATCAGGGTCATTGGTACCAACTAATATATTGTAAGAGCTACATTCGATTCTGTTGGTGTTTATCTAATGGTTGAAGTGCATAAGGTTAGCGGTGCCGCCTTCGATGGCAATGTCTATCTGGTTATGGATGAGAGGCCCATTCTGGTAGACGCAGGCATGATGGCCGGACCCATCTTAAAAAATATCAAAAAATTTATTGATCCTGCCAAAATAGAAATGATCGTTCTCACTCACTGCCACCACGATCACTCCGGCGCGGCTCCAGTCTTGAAAGAAGCCACCGGCGCAAAGCTTATGCTCAGCGAAAAAGAGGTGGGCTGCGTGGGCGACGATCTCGCCTCTGTGGCCTATCTCTTCGGCCAGCAAGCCCCGGAATACAAGGTGGACGAGATCCTTAAGGAAGGCATGGTCCTGGATACCGGAAAATGGAAGCTGGAGGTCATGGAGACACCCGGCCACTCTCTGGGCAGCCTGTGCCTTTATGAAAAGAATGAGTTGGTGCTTTTCTCCGGCGACACCGTGTTCCCGGACGGAAACATAGGCCGGACGGACATGCTGGGTGGCAATACAGCGGAGCTGGTCAGGTCCATTGAGAGATTGGCGAAATTGGATGTGAAGACCATGTATCCGGGCCACATGGAGATCACGAGCAGGGATGTCAATCGCCAGATTCAAATGAGCCTCAGGTTTGCGAGCAGCATGATGTGAAACAGGAATCAATCTTATGATATAACATAATTACTAGTATACTTTTTTTGGTTCCTCGCTGTATCGAGTGGGTAATAGATCGTGGAGCACTCTGTGAGTCCTCCGTGCGCTCTGTGCCTCTGTGGTGGTAGTTCGTGACCATTGGTCATAAACCAGTGGCTAACGACGTTTCAACCACAGAGACACAAAGTTCACAGAGTACGCACGGAGACGAACTACAAACTGAAAGACCAAAATAGCCTGAGGTTAGCCACTGGAAATGGAGAAGGACCTCTTTTTTCCCCGTCGTGATGATCGACAGAGCTACACCACTATCAATTATTCCTCTTAATCACGAATGAAACCTCATCCCATGCTTTCTCCAGCAGCTTCCTATATACCAAACATCAAACTCCGCCGCCATCCTCTCTTGCTCCACCTCCGCCTCTTGGCACCCTTCGCGACATATCCGATTTCCATCCCCTGAGTCAGGGATGTTCCTCGCTTCTGATAACCTCATTTCTCAAGAGATTCTGCGCGAAGTCTTCCCATTGCTTTCAAGTCTAGATGTGGATTGCAAAGGGGTCCTTTGCCATGCCATCCCACAGCTATCAAGCGATGTCCAGGTATGGCCTATCATTGATCATATCTGGAGATCACTGATTATAGGGCATTAGAGAATTTATAATAATGTGACTATCTCTCCGATTATCCTGATCTTGCCTTCCCTGGCAAGTTCATCGAGAGTTGGGTCAAGTAAGGCATCGCTCATCCCTATGCATCGCTGTAAGGTGTTCTTATCCATATGGCCACCATTATTATCTAGAATCCAGATAATCCGGTCCGGACGTAATGGACATACATATCGAGAACAGAATAAAAGGCATCTTTCAGATATTTGAGGATGATCATCATTGCTAAGTTTTATGATATTGATTTCTCCACCTGGCTGCCCGCTTCCGCTGAACATTTCGGTTTCACTGTTTTTCCATTCTCCGGACCATGAAATTTCGAAACGCGCCTTTTGATATGCGGCGTTTTCAGAATATACGCCGATATCCAAAATATATTTCCCTCGATGCAAACAATTCGGCTGCGCTTTGAAATGATGAAGAAGTTCCAGCATAAAACAAAGATCATCTCTTCGGTATCCGGGCAGAGATACGCGCTGATCGAGTTCTTCAGTTAGTTGATACTGCCGTGATGCTATATGACCTATGTCACAAAAAACACTTCGGCGAGGGTTTATGTCAATGTATTGTTCCTTTGTACCCACCCATATTAGATTTCCCGGAGGAAAATTGGGAACCTCGCTTTCGATTGCGTCTTCTACTACCGATATCTTCTCCAACACCACTTCACACTTTCTTGCTTGCGACTTTCCTTCCGTATTATCAATTTTTAATCGGAAATAATAAACAGGCTCGAAGGAGATTTGAGTTCCTCTTGTAATCATACGCTTGGTTAAATGACAATCAGGTGGAGCTAGTCTAAATGAAAAATTTAGTTTTGGTCTATCTATAAAGCGTTCTATGCGTTCTATAAAGGGAACTAAAAGTGCACATATACCTAGAAATATCGTGGCAAATATCAAATTCCAATCTGTGCTTGAATTGACATTTATATTTAACGACGAAGTATTTTCCAGTGCAGAACGGCTAATCGAGGCTCCGGTGTTGGCTATAAGGTAAACTATTTCGATCATTTTTGCATCCAAAAGTGCCACCAGCCCTTTTTCTTGACCTCCTCTTCGCCCGGCTTGAGGGCAAATTGGCTTACGATTTGGGTGAGCTGCGATACATGGCCGCGAAGGAAGCTAATATTCATGGTCTCCAGCCCCTCATCATTCATGGATTCCTTCCAGAATCTTGATCTCCGCTTCTATTAATGCGCAACGCTCGTAGATGAGCTAGATGCCTCTTTTGACTTGATCAATTCTCGTAATTCTTCGATTGAATAAGGTGGTGTTCTCAAATGAATTATTGAATGGCATGTCGGGCAAACAGGACGAAGATCAGCTATAGGATCAACTTTGTATCTAGAATTAATCTCAGCTAGTTGCCTGAGATGATGGACATGTATGTACCCTAGTGTCTCGTCAGCTCTGTAATGTCGGATAAAGGCGAGATAGTTTTACCCTTGCATCTTTAGTTGTGAAATGCCAATTTACCTTTGCTTTTTTGTTGTCCCTGAATTTTTCCCATGCCGCTACTTCTTTTCTAACAATT